>NZ_JADNQN010000002.1:0-841599 GCF_047608695.1 Amycolatopsis sp. cmx-11-32
GAGACCCGGCGCGGCGAACCCGACGATGACGCCGAGGACCACCGCCGCGATCACAGCCAGGTACAGGTAATGCATCTTGTCTCGGCGACGCGGCGCCGCATCGGGCGGTGTAGGCACCTTTGCCTCCGAGCGTGTCATTGTGCGCGTCCGTTCCACGACGCGGCCATGAAGTCCAGTGCCGCGGGCAGTCCGCTGGTCCAGTAGGCCCACTCGTGGGCGCCTTCGCGTGCGATGAAGTGATGGGGCACGGATTTGCGGGTCAGGGCAGTGTGCAGCTCGACGTTGCCGAGGAAGAACTGGTCGTACGAGCCGCAATCGAGGAACCAGGCGGTGCGGGACAGGTCCGCGGTCGCCGACCGGGTGATGGTGTCGAGCAGGTTCCACTGCCGGTAGAGCGGGTTGGTGAGCCGGGCACGGCCCTGCAGATCCGCGCCCCAGGCACGCGCGAAGCGCCAGTTGTACTCGGCGACGGGCAAGGCCTTCATCTCTTCGGCGGTGCGGTGCCCGACGCTGAAGCCGAACGCCGCGGCGAACAGGCCCGGTCTCCGCAGCGCGAACGACAGGGCGCCGAAGCCGCCCATGGACTGGCCGCAAATCCCACGACGCGCCGCACTGCCCCCTGCGCCGTGGGCGCTCTCCACGTAAGGAATGAACTCGTCGAGGAACATGGCGGCGTAGCGGAACGCGCCGTCGGCGTCGTCCATGTAGTAGGTCACGAACTGATCGGTGGAGGGTCTGGTCGTGTCGCGGCGCGCGTCGGGCATCACGACCAGGGTCGGTGGTAGTCGTCTGGCCGCGATCGCCGCGTCGACGATCGCGCGTACCCGGCCGAGCCGCACCCATTCGGCGTGATCCCCGGTGAGACCATGCAACAGGTACAGGACTGGGTAGCTCCGGGCCCCGCCGCGACGGTAGCCAGGCGGCGTATAGAGCGAATACGGCACGTCCGCACCCAGGATCCGGCTCCGCATCCGGAGGGCGACGGTCTCCCCCTTCGCTCCGCCGGTGGCATCGGCACTCGCGTTGCCGAAGAGGGTCGCGGCCGTCGCGGCCGTCGCAGCGCCTAGCACAGTTCGTCGCTGAACCATGTGATGTCCTCATTTCCCGATGTCCGCTCGCACTGGGACGCGAGCCGCCGTAAACATACGCAGTTCGACAATGCCGAACAAGGGTTTCCTCCGAAACCGATTGACTCGGCCTACGATCGAGAGCGAACCGCAACCGATCCGAGAACGTTCGACATTGTCGAACGAGGTTTCTTGGCGGCAAAGGTCCGCTGTGGCAGATTCTTGCCACCCGCCGGGTATGAGGATGCGAGTCGGAAGCCCGGGTTTGCGCAGTCAGGTGACTCAACGAGGAGAAACTTCATGCGAATTCAGCTCATGACCCGGAGGAGCGCTGCCGTCCTGTCGGCGGTTCTGGCCTGTGCCGTGATCGGCGGTACCGCCCACGGTGCGACATCAGCGCCGCAACTCGCCGCCTCGGTGGCCGCGAACGCCTATGAACGCGGCCCCGCACCGACCGAGGAATCGGTTCGTGCCCCGCGAGGCACGTTCGCCGTGGCCTCGGTGACGATCGCGCGTTCACAGGTGACCGGGTTCGGAGGCGGGACGATTTACTACCCGACCGACACCAGTCAAGGCACGTACGGTGGCATCGCCGTCGTCCCGGGGTACACCTCGCCCGAGAGCGCGATCGCGTGGCTGGGACCGCACCTGGCGTCGCGCGGCTTCGTGGTCATGACCATGGCGACGATCAACACCCAGGACCAGCCCACCTCCCGCGGCAATCAGTTGCTCGCCGCGCTGGACTACCTCACCCGGAATTCCCCGACCCAGGTCCGGCAGCGCCTCGACAGCACCCGGCTCGGCGTCATGGGGCATTCCATGGGCGGTGGCGGCACCCTTTACGCGGAATCGGTCCGCAAGACCATCAAGGCCGGCGTCCCACTGGCCCCCTACAACCAGGACAAGACGTGGGAGTCGATCACCACACCCACCCTGCTTCTCGCCGGCACCGCCGACAACGTCGCCGGCATCACGCAGCATGCCCGCCCCATGTACAACAGCATGACCAGCGCTCGTGAGCGCGGTCTGATCAACGTCACCGGCGCCGATCACGGCACCTTCACCAGGGAGCACCCGGTGATCGGCAAGTTCACCGAGGCCTGGATGAAGCGGTTCATCGACAACGACACCCGCTACACCCAGTTCCTGTGCCCCGCCACCACCGGCAATGGTGTCAGCGAATTCCGGGCGACCTGCCCGATGTCCTGACCCACAGACTCCTCATGGGTGGCTGCCCGCCGATCAGGGGGCGGGTAGCCACCAACGTCCACTACGTACGTGGCGATCTCCGTAGCCTTCCGGATATCCGATACCCCCGCGGGGCCTGAAGACTGATGGCTCTCTCTGTCCGGGCAAAACCTCTGCGAGGAGCCATGATCCCCGTCCGAGCCGACCGACGCGGTCGGTATGTCGCGGCCATCGACCAGGGCACGACCTCAAGCCGCTGCATGATCTTCGATCGCCGCGGCGGTATCGTCTCCCTCGCGCGCCGGGAGCACCGCCAGATCTTCCCCCAGCCGGGTTGGGTGGAGTTCGACCCGCGGGAGATCTGGACCTGTGTGGAACAGAGCGTCAAAGAGGCATTGGCCTATGCGGGGATAACGGCTCCCTCGCTCGCCGCTGTCGGTGTCACCAACCAGCGCGAAACAACCGTGGTGTGGGACCGAGCCACCGGGCTCCCGGTGCACAACGCCGTGTCCTGGCAAGACACCAGAACCTCGACCACGATCGAGGCCCTCGCGGCGGAGTCCGATATGGACCGTTTCCGCGAAAGATCAGGTCTCCCGCTGACAACGTATTTCTCCGGACCGAAACTGGCGTGGCTACTGGCCAACATCCCGGGTCTCGCCGCGCGTGCCGAACAGGGTGACGTGCTGTTCGGCACCATGGACAGCTGGCTGATCTGGAACCTCACCGGCGGACTACACGTCACCGACGTCACCAACGCCAGCCGCACCATGCTGATGAATCTCACCACGCTTGACTGGGATGAGAGCATTCTGCGTGAATTCGGGATCCCCCGAGCCATGCTTCCCGCCATCCGGCCGTCGTCACATCCCTACGGCGTCGCCACCGGTGTCCTCGAGGGCGTGCCCGTCGCGGCCGCACTCGGCGACCAGCACGCCGCCCTGTTCGGCCAGACCGCGTTCTCCCGCGGAGATGTCAAAAGCACGTACGGCACCGGCAGCTTCCTCCTGCTCAATACCGGCAACGAACCGGTGCGATCGGCGCATGGACTCCTGACCACAGTGGCGTTCCAGCTCGATGGCCACCCCGCGTCCTACGCGTTGGAAGGGTCGATCGCGGTCACGGGCGGACTGGTCCAATGGTTCCGCGACACCCTCGGCCTCATCCACACCGCCGCCGAAATCGAAACCCTCGCCGCAACCGTCGCCGACAACGGCGGCTGCTACATCGTCCCCGCCTTCTCCGGCCTGTTCGCCCCGCACTGGAACACCACCGCCCGCGGCGTGATCACCGGCCTCACCAGCTACGTCAAACCCGGCCATCTGGCCCGTGCCGCCCTGGAGGCGACCGCCTGGCAAACCCGCGAGGTCGTCGACGCCATGCGCGCCGATACAGGCACCACCCTCACCGAATTACGCGTCGACGGCGGCATGACCGCCGACAACCTGCTCATGCAACTCCTGGCCGACACCCTCGGCATACCGGTCAGCAGGCCGACCGTCGCTGAGAACACCTGCCTCGGTGCCGCCTACGCCGCCGGCCTCGCGGTCGGCTACTGGGCCGACCTCGCGGTCCTCAGAAGCAACTGGCACAAAGCCGCCGAATGGCACCCCCACCTCGACGAGCAGCTCCGAGAACGCCGCTACCGCAAATGGCGCAAAGCCGTCCGCCGCAGCCTTGACTGGGTCGACGAAGACGACTGACCTCTCTGCCGCCACAGGTCGCACCCGGCAAGTCGCCATCGGAGCCGCCCCCCGACGACACCGTCCACAACAGCCCAAGGAATTCAATGCGCACTGAATCCGCACTCCGCCGCGGCATCGCAGCCGGCCTCCTGGCACCAGTCCTGGCCGGCCTGATCGCCGTTCCCGCCGCAGCCACCCCGGGCGGTGTCCTGCCCAGGGTGACCGGCCCGATCGCCCAGAACAGCCGGTCCCACGCCTTCGGCGCCGCAGCCCACCAGGCCGTGCCGGAAAACCTCGCCGCCAGCGGATACACCGAGGCCGAGTACTTCCTCAGCGGCCGGGCGAACGTCTACACCTGGCCAGCGGGTGCTCCGGCCGCCGTCCGCACCTCGAACGCTCCCTACACCACGCGGCTGCTGGTGCGGAAACCCGCGACAGGCAAGCGATTCAGCGGCAAGGTCGTCGTCGAGATGCTCAATCCTTCCAACCTCTTCGACCTCAACATCGGCTGGGCGATGCTGCGCCGTCAGCTCATTGCCGACGGCGACGCCTGGGTCGGGATCACCATCAAACCCGTGTCCGTCGCCGCGCTCCAGAACTTCGATCCTGTGCGTTACGCGCCGCTCTCCCTGGCCAACCCGCTACCGGTCACCGATCCGGCCAATTGCGCCAACCCGCTCACACTCATTCCCGGTGACAGCTCCCGAGTGACCGAGAACGGCCTGGCGTGGGACATCTACAGCCAAGTCGGCGCTCTCCTACGCGGCAACCGGACCGACAATCCTCTGCGGTACGGAGAACGTCACAACCCGCCGGTCCAACGGCTATACGGGTTCGGCTACTCGCAAACCGGCGGCTACCTCTACAACTACGTCAACGGCATCCAGCCCCTCGTGGTCCGCGCGACCGGACGCCCGCTCTACGACGGCTACCTCGTCGCGGTCGCAGGAGGCTCCTTCGTGGGTGCCGCGCCGATGAACCAATGCGACCCCGCACCACCCATCGGTGACCCCCGCAGGCAGTTCGACCACGCTGGAACACCGATCCTGCATCTGATGTCCCAATCGGACTACCTGATGGGAATCGACTCCCGTCGCCCCGACAGCGACATGCCCGGCGACCACTACCGCGGTTACGAGATGGCAGGCGCCGGCCACGCCACCCCCGACGAACTGCACGCATCCGCCAAACCCGCCGACATCGTCAAAGCCGGACGGCAAGTGCCGGCCCCCGGCTGTGACCAGGGGCCCCGCAGTCCCTTCCCCAGCCAGATCTTCTTCGACGCCGCGCTACGCAACCTCGACCACTGGGTCACGGGGAAAGCCATCCCGCCTCGCGCCGCCCCCATCACCGTCCACAACGGAACACCGGCCACCGACCGATTCGGCAACGTCATGGGCGGCCTGCGCTCCCCTTACCTCGACGTGCCCACCGCCACGTGGTCGGGAACATCCACCGGCCCCTCCTTCTGCGCCATCGCCGGACATGTCACCCCGCTGCCCGCCGCTACCCTCGCCCAGCTCTACCCCACCCATGACCACTACGTCCGCCAGGTCGCTGCCAGCACCGCCAGGCTGGTCACAGCCCGGTACATCACCCCCGCCGACGGCACACGGCTGATCAGAGAAGCCATCCATGCCCCCGTCCCCGATCGGGGCACGGCCCCGCGTCGGCAACCCCAGCGTTGACACAGCGCGGCGCCACGAGCGGGTTTGTCCTCTCCAGCAGAAAACGCCAGGTCGCGTGTGGCGTCGACTATCCGGTCACGGACCTGTCGTCTGCTTCACGGTACCGTACGATTCGGCCGCATGTACTGGCTCGCTCGCCGCGCCGACGACACCGGTCAAGGCCGTTCAACCAGCTACTTCGGGCGTGAAGCCGAAGGTGCCGAGGTACGCGGGCTCATCGAGACCGGACGGCTGACCACCCTGACCGGACCGGGAGGAGTCGGCAAAACCCGGTTGGCGATCACGGTGATGCGGCAGACCGCACCGGACTACACGGGCGGCGCGGTGTTCGTCGGTCTGGCCGAACTGCGCGACCCCGCTTTGATCACCAATCTCATCGCCGACCGCCTCGGCCTGCACGACCGGCCCGGCGAGACCACCCTCGACACTGTGCTCGCCCACCTGCGGAATCAGGCGCTTCTGCTCGTGCTGGACAACTGCGAGCACGTGGTCAGCGCGTGCGCCGACGTAGTCGAGGCCGTCCTGCACACCTGTCCGGGCGTCGTCGTGCTGGCCACCGGCAGGCAGTCCCTCGACGTCCCGGGTGAGCGGGTACTGCCGATACCGCCGCTTTCCGTCCCTCCTGAGGCCGGATCCGACGCGCTTGCGGACTTCCCCTCGGTCCAGTTGTTCTTGGACAGGGCGCGGGCGGTGGTGCCCACTCTCCTGGTCGACGACGACACACTCGCCGACGTGGCGCTTCTGTGCCGGCGGCTGGACGGTCTACCGCTCGCCATCGAACTGGCCGCGGCGCGGGTACGCGCACTGTCACCGCGGCAGATCGCCGATCGGCTGGACCGAGGCCTGCCGGTGCTCACCACTGGCCCGCGCACCGCACCGGAGCGACAACACACCCTGCGCGCCACCATCGACTGGAGCTATCGGCTGTGCTCGCCGTCGGAGCAGGCGGTCTGGCGGCAGGTCTCGGTCTTCGCCGGCAGTTTCGAGCTCGCTGCGGCCGAGTTCGTCTGCGCGGGGACTGACGCTCTGAACGTGCTTGATCTGATCGACGGCTTGCTGGGCAAATCCGTGCTCCTGCGCGAGGAACACGGTGACGTCGTGCGGTACCGGCTGCTGGAGACGCTGCGCGAGTACGGTCACGAGTTGCTCGCCGGGTCCGGTGAACTGACCGAGACGATGCGGCGCCACTGTCAGTGGTACGACCGGCTGACCGCGACGGCCGAAGCGGAATGGGTCAGCGCCGCACAGGACGGCTGGGTGAGCAGACTGAATCGAGAGCACGCGAATCTGCGGGCCGCATTGGACTGGGCGCTGCGGCAACCAGGTGAGGCCTTGTCCGCGTTGCGGATCGCCACCCGGCTCGACGAGTACTGGACGCTACGCGGATCGCTCGCCGAAGCCCGCACGTGGCTCGAGCGAGCGCTCGCCAAGACACCTGCCGGCCATCCTGATCGCCCGATGGGTCTGGGAGTCTGCGCGCTGCACGCGTTATGGCAGTTCGACGTCGAGAACGCCGAGACACTGCTGGCCGAGGCGGACACACTGCTGATAGCGACCTCAGCTGAACCAGCACAGACCTTCGTCAAGCATGTACGCGCGCTGGGTGCGATGTTGCAGCGCGACTTCGAGTCGGCGGTCACGTTGTCGGCCGGCACCGCAGCGGCCTTCCGAGCCCAAGGAGATCTTCGCCGCGAATTCCATCCCTTGTTCATCCTCGCCGTAAGCATCTCCGTACTCGGAGACCTGGACCGGGCGCGCGAGGTTGCGGGACGAATGCTCACGCTGACCAAGGCGGCGGGCGAAGCGTACTACCTCAGTATGGCTGAGTACGCCTGCTCGTGCGTCGAGGCGCTCTATGGCGACGCCACAGTCTCCATGGAAGCCTCGCACTCGGGTCTGCGGGCCTCTCTGCGAATCGGCAACCGTTTCGGCGCCGCCCACCACATCGAGATTCTGGCGTGGCTGGCCGCACGGCAGAGCGAACACCTGCGGTCGGCGATCCTCTTCGGTGTCGCCGCCAGGCTCTGGCACCTCGTCGGGTCCTCCGCCGAGGCGGCAGGATCCCTTGCCGTGCCGCATTTCGACCATCTGAACAAGGCCCGCGACGCCCTTGGCGAAGCCCGCTTCGACCGGGCCCGTGCCGCCGGCGCGGTCCTGCCCGAAGACACGGCGATGGCCTACGCGTTCGGAAAGAGCGTGGCACCCGCAGACTTGGGCTTACCGGGCGAATCGCTCACCATCCGCGAACGTGAGATCGCCTTTCTCGTCGGCGCAGGACTGTCCAACCGGGACATCGCCGCGAAACTGGTCATCTCCGTTCGCACGGTGGAAACACACGTGCAGAACATCATGACCAAGTTCGGCGTGAGCAACCGCACCCGGATCGCCACCTGGATAACCTCCACCGAATCCACACCGAACTGAACCGCCCCAGGTTCGGTTGAACTCGTTGTTGGAATCAGGCGACCAGACTGACCAGGCCGCCTGGCTCGTACAGGGTCTCGAACCCGGTCGGTGGCCGGTAGCCACAAGCCTCGTGTAGACGCCGGTCGTTGTACCACTCAGTCCATGCCGCGTCGGCGATCTCGACGTCTTTCCTCTTGTGCCATGACAGCCAGGCGAGAACTTCGTCCTCCGGGCCATGATTACTCACACGAGGAGCCGCCATCAAACCCGGGGCGATTCACACCACCGTGGGATGACCGTCGAAGCCCAACCGGGTGCGTGCCGCGTCCCATCCGACGAGCACGGCGCGTTCCACGTCCGGTGCGAGCGGGATCGCGTCCAGGATGCCGACTACGACGAACCACTGGTCGCCTAGCCACACCTGGGGTTTCGGCTCGCCCGGCCGGAGTTCGGTGATTCCCAGCCTGGTGGCGGCCTTGTCGCCGAGCACGGCGGCGGGGAAGGAACCGGTGGCCTGGTCGAGGAAAGTGCCGGAACCGATCTTCGCGCCGATGACGGGTAGCGGGTCGGTCCGGGCGGCGAGCACGGGCCCCGCCGCGTCCCGGTTCGGCTGGGTTGCGGCATAGCCGAGCAGCGTGTCGTAGATGTGGGCGTCGGTGGCCAGCTCTTGGCCGCGCTCCTGCTGGATGGACCCGGCCGTGCCCTGCACGGACAGCCAGGCGGTCGCGGTGATCGAGCAGATCGCCACCAGGATCGTGCCGCCGAGCAGCCGGATCTTCAGGCTGTGCCGCCACGGGGAACCAGCGGCCATCGGTCATCTTGTATCCGACGCCGTACACGGTCAGCAGGTTAGGTCGGCTTGCGCGGATTGGCCTCGATCTTTTTGCGCAGGTTCATCACGTGCACGTCCACGGTCCGCGCGGTGATGAAACCGTCCACTCCGTACGTCTGTTCGAGCAGCTGCGCACGGCTGAACACCCGCTCGGGGCTGGACGCCAACGTAGCCAAGATCCGGAACTCCACCGGCGTGCAGTCCACCCGCCCGCACCTCGTGCCGAACGGGGTCGAGCACGAGATCGCCGACGCGGATCGGCAGCACGGCAGGCTCCGTGGCCGGCTGCGCACGGCGAAGCAGCGACCGCACCCTCGCCATCAACTCCCGCGGGTCGTACGGCTTGGTAAGGTAGTCGTCGGCGCCGAGGTCGAAGCCGATCAGCTTGTCCTCGCCGGTGGACCTCGCGGTCACCATCAGCACCGGGACGTCCGACTCCCGCCGTAGCACCCGGCACACGTCGAGGCCGCCGAGTAGATGACCGGCGTGCACCGAACCTCAGCGGGCGCGACCGATGTTCCGGTCCGCATCGGAGCCATGGAGCATGAGCGTAGTTTCCTCGATACGGCTGAAGCGCCCGTCGGGCGCGAACTCGCCGAAAACGTAGACCTCCGTGCGTACGGTCGATCCGTCCGTCTTGGTGACCTCGACGGTGTGGCGATCGGCGTAGTGGGCGCCGTCGTACAGCTCGTCATGGACCTCGATAGACCCCGCGGTCACGATCGTGCGCAGGTGGGCGATGTGCTCGACAAACCCCTCGCGGTCAGCCCACTCACCGTCGGTGCGTTGGCGGTAGCCGGGGGTGAAGTGCCGGTTGGTGGCCTCGCACAGGTCGAGATCGCGGGTGAACAACAGGTCGGTGAGGGCGGCACGGATACCGGTCCGGTTCATCGAGATCCTTTCACAGCTACAGTCGATATGCGTGCGCCACGCACGCACTACAGGGAAACTAACACACGATGCGTGCGCGGCGCACGGTATTCTGCAGAGATGCAGAACGAGGCAGGAGGCGAGATCGCCGACTCGCTGGGTGTGTTGCTCAGGCGCGCTACGCGGATCCAGCTGTACAAGACGCTGACCGCCGACGTGGATGAAGCGCTGGACGAACTGACCTACCCAGTCTTGAGCGCGGTGGCCAGGATAGGCCCCCGAAGCGCAGCCGACCTGGCCTCAGAGGTGGGTCTCGATCGCTCCGGCGTCACCCGCCACGCCTCCAGACTGGAACAGGCCGGGCTGCTCTGCCGCGAACCCGACCCCTTCGACCGGCGAGCGACCCTGCTGGTCCTCACCGAGCCCGGTGCACGCGTGGTGGACGAGCTACGCCGCCGTCTGGCCGCTCACATCACCGCAAGCCTCACCACCTGGCCGCCAGGCGAAGCCCAGACGTTCGCCCGCGGTCTGCGCCGGTTCGTCACCGAAGGCCCCTTTACCTGAGCCGTCGAGCAGCCCTCAACGGCTCCGATCTCTACGCGACTTCGTATAGGCGTGGTTCACAGCGCGGTGAGCAGGTACGGACGAAAAGCGGACCTCGGCCAGAACGAATTACTCGAGAACCCTGCTGAACACCTCGGCCACCACATCGTCAGCCTCAATGCTCGAACGAACAAGCTGACGGGCCAGATTCCGAGCAGGCCCCACATGCCGCTCATAGAACTCGCCATAAGCAGCGATGTCTCCGTTCCGGACCGCGACGACCAGCCGGGAGTCGCGCACGCGTGCACGCCATTGCCGTACCGCGCCGTCCCCTTCACCAGAGCGCGGTGAAGGGGACAGCTGGGTCTCCCGACGCCGGCTGGCTCGGGTGGGTTACGCGACCTGCCCCGGGCCGCCTACCGGGATAACGGGATCAGATGGGGGAACAGTCGGGTTTGTCGGTCCAGTCGTTCCCGCACTGGTAGAGGGTGATCGTGGTGGTGTAGCCGTGTCGCGCGCCCAAGATGTTGTACTCGGTGACGTCAACCCGCCTGGCGGTGTAGTGGTCGGTCGGTGTGCCGGTCGCGGTGTCGGTGTAGGGCGGGCGGGTGGTGGTCGGGCTGCTGGTCGGCCCGGTCGGGGTCGTCGTTGCGGTTGGTGTGGGCTCGGTGCCGTCGATATCCCAGAACTTGACCAGGTAGTTGGCCGAGCAGATGTTGACGTCGAGGATGTAGGCCTCGGCGGTGCCGCACTGCGCGGCGCCGCTGCCGGGGTCGACCGGGTGGCCGTGTCCCATGCCGGTGATCTCGTACTGCTCGACGGTGTCGCCGTAGACGCGGTGCGGGTAGCCGGCGACCGTGTCACGCACCTCCGGCGTCTGGTCGGTGCCGTTGGCGTTGGTGAACTGCTCGACCAGTTCGTTGGCGTTCATCGGGCGCACCGTGGCGTCAGAGGTGCCATGCCAGATCGAGACCTTCGGACGGGGTTCGGAGTAGGTGAACGCCCCGCGGACCGCGTTGCCCCATTCGGCGGGAGACCGGTTCACGCCGGGGCTCATGCAGCTGTAGGCGGTGGCCACCGAGGTGGCGCAGCCAAAGGGCAAGCCCGCGATCACGCCGCCGCCGGCGAAGACATCGGGGTAGGTGGCGAGCATGACCGCGGTCATCGCGCCGCCCGCGGACAGCCCGCTGACATAGGCGGACGTGGCGCCGTTGTCCTGTTTGGCCTTGTCCACCATCTGCTTGATCGACAGGGCCTCGCCGGAGCCGCGGCGGGTGTCGCCCGGCTCGAACCAGGTGAAGCAGGAGTTGGCGTTGTTCACCGATCGCTGCTGCGGGAACACGACGGTGAACCGGTGCCGGTCGGCCAGTTGCATCCAGCCGGTGCCCGAGGCGTAGCCCGAGGCGTTTTGCGTGCAGCCGTGCATCGCGAGCACGACCGGGCGGCCGGACGGCAGGTTGTCCGGCACGTAGCGGAACATCTGCAGATTCCCCGGGTTGGAACCGAAGCCCGTGACCTCGCGCAGACTGGCCGCGGCCGCCTGGCGCGGCGTGGCGACAAGGACGATCGCGACGGCCGCCAGCACGGCGAACAAAGCCATGATCACCGCGACAGGCCCACGAATTATGGACAAAGAAGAACGATCCGACATGACGCAACCTCCACATTGAGGCGATCAGGAATCAGGGATGTGTGGAGAGACTAGAAACGTATAAACCGTTTGTCTCTGGTGAATATCACCATTCTTCCCATCGCCCGGGTATGGCGCAGAGCTATGTCGTTCACCCGACACACCAGCCCATGACCGGACGGCCTGTTTCGGCGCGTTGCAGCTGGTCCAGATCGTTGACAGGGCACATGGCACACCTCCAGGATCAGAAAAGTGTGGCGTCGGCACATATCCGAAACCGGGTTCCTCGTGCCTGGAGTGTGACGACCGAATCTCGCCAGACTTCAAGGCGCCGAGGCCACTGTCGACGAAACCTCCGGCGGGGGTGAAGCCATTGCTGAGGGCGCCATGAGGCCGAGGAGGTCCTCGCATCAGATGGCCCTACCAAAGGAACCGGCTCAACCCAAATCAGCACGACTGTGAAAACGGAGACGAAATGGGGTCCAATGACGCCAAACCAAACGCGCGTAACGCGCCATATCGGCGGCCAGCAGTTATGTTGATCTTGAGCCGCCAAGGGGGCTCGAACCCCTGACCTTCTGTTTACAAGTCCCCTCCGCCGCAAGGTCGGCCAGTGCCGCAAAGGGTCAAACTTCGACCATCTGTGCAGGTCAGCGTGGGTCTTGCGGTCCATCCGAGTGCCAGGCTGTATCGGGCCGTGTCGGGCTCTACGTCGGCAACGGAGCCCAATCGGAGACGGCGTGCAGCCGCCTCTCCGCTCCATAGCTGACGGACATAACAATGGGCGGGCACGTACGCCTTGCCGTGCCCGCCCACGGTCCGACCTCGCAGAGGTGTCAGAAGACCCAGTCGTAGTTCGACCAACCTGATTTGACCAGACACCAGCGCCACGCCGGGCTCATCACCGCTGCCGAGTACGCCGATCACTATCGCCAGTTCACGACCTGGCGTAACCGCGCGAGCCGGTTCAACACCGTCTTGCACCAATACCTTGACCTGGCCGCCGATCGCGTCCGCCCAGTCCACCACGACAGCGTCGCGGAATCGTTGCCGTCCGCGCTGCTGGCCCTCGCGATCGCCGTCGACGACCACCGCCAGGCACACGCCGGAGAAGAGTCCCTCGTCGACACCGCCCTCTGGGCTCGCCTGCGGCTGCTCCCCTGGCCCACCGCCGACGACGCCGGCCATCGACTCGTAGACGCGGTGGCCGCCGAACGAGGCCGCCGAACAACCGCCCGGCACCTCAAGAACAGCTCCATCCAGTATCAAGGCTCACACGTGACCGGCGAAAATGTCGACGTCGCCGACCTGCTCCTCGAAATCACCGACAACGCCCAACGGACCTGCGACCGCAGCCAGCTTGTCGAACTGTGGAACCAACGAACCCCGGACCTGCTGGAATCAGACGCCGCGAAGGCCGCAACAAGTAAGCAGAAGGGCTCCTACGCCACCTATCGACTCCGCAGATCGCTCACCTTCCTCGAATCACAAGGAATGATCGACCGGAATTCGGAAGGCGGCAACACCGAAGTCACCGTGATCAACCGGAGCGCCCTGCTCTCACTACGCCGACAATGGGACACAGCACAATTCCCACTCGGCGACACCGAGCTGTGAAGCGGACTCGTTCGCCCCGATTCGGACGAACCCGTGTGACACTTTGACGGCGCCGGGGCGCCGTTCTGGCTGAGGGTGTGACCGACACGGGACATGCTCAATGGCGGCGTTCACTGCAGGCGGGCGTGAGGTCACCGGTCCTCCTCCACAAGCCCGCGCACGACAGAGGGGCCTGGACTTCCCGCATCGGATCATCCGGAACACCAGCTGGCAACAGCTCGTCCGCGAGGCGCCACCCCAAGTTCTTGCCAACGCACTCGGCATCAGCCCGTCGACCGCGATGTGCGCGCCGAACACGCTGGATCCGATTGGGCTCGCTATGCCGTCTTGTATCCAGCAGAATCGGACAACTCGACACCTTCATTTCACGCGTAACAGAGCGGGAGCACAAACGTGGCCCCGGAGTGGTTCCCCCCAACCGCAACGATCATTGGCGCGATGATCACCGCTGGCTTCGGCGGCTGGCTCGGTGGGCGCCGATCCCAGAAGGAGCTGAAGGCTCAGCACCAATTCGAGCGAACGAAGGCGCTCACCGAGCACGGCAGGGACAAGATTGGCGGAGCCATCTCTGCTCTCCGATTCCTGCATCGCCACAACCAGGAGGCGGCCGACGGCGATCTCCTGGCACCTGATGCTGAAGGCAACGAGATCGGGAAGCGCTACGACTTGCTCGCAGAGGCGATCCCCTACATCGCCGAAGCCCGCACCAGGAAAGACGTAGAGCTCGTGCACTCGATCATCGGTGACGCCTGGATCATGGAGCGCTACAGCAACGCCGGGTCCGCGCCGCGGATCGTCTCTCGCGCCTGCAGGTCCGGCCTGGACGCCTTGGGGCGGTACCTGCGTGACGAGGCCTGGGAAGCGTCGAAGGATCTGGATTCGCTCGAGCGTGCACAGGCCAGGGCTGAGGAAATCCAGAATGAGATGTACGAGGAGAACCAGGCCTCTTACCGCGAGTGGCTGAAGGAACAGGCCGCGGCCCGGAAGATCGAGAAGACGCAGGACGCAGACAAGTCCCCATCACGCCACGACGCAGACGAGTCGGCCTAAAGGCGCGTCAACGCTAATCGCTGTACTGCTGCTACCAATGCCGGAGAAGGCGATGAAGTTCAACGCGCTGCTGACGAACGCGGTGATCTTCCATAACGCCCTGGACATCGCGGAGATCGTGCGGCAGCTACTGGAGGAGGGATGGGAGATCGACCCCGGAGGACCTGGCGCACATCTCGCCGTACCTGACCGAGCACATCAACCGGTTCGGCGAGTACTCCACGCGCGAGCTCGGCGTCGGCTTCACCCCGCTGCGCGAGCAGGATCTGACCGCCGCCGGCCTCGGCCAGGCTGCTTGACCGTCCGGCCCAGAATCTTTCGTCGTGTGGGTAGTGCCCGAGCAGCCGAAGCGGCGCCCGAAGCCACCTCTTATGGCTTGGGCGCCGCTTGTCTCGTGCTGCGGTGTCAGGCGCGGGTGGGGGCGAGTAGCGCCGGGCCGCGACCATGAGGCGGAAGGCCAGGGCGAGGCCGACAAGGTAGGAGCCGCCGAGGACGGTCTTGGTGGTGACGCCGGTGAGGTCCTGGTCTTGCGCCGTTTCACAGAGCGGCATCACCTTCCGCATGCGGGAGCTGGATGCCCATCCGATGAAGGTAGGCGCGAAGAGTGGAGGCGGTCGGGCGATGGGCGATCAGCCCGATATAGCCGTCGGGACGGATGACCACAAGCGTGCCTTCGCGTGCACCATAGACACGGAAGAGACGGCGCGTCCGGTCGACCAGCACTGTCGGACCGGCAGCCGTGCCGTAGTCCAGCGCCGGGACAACGGTGTAGGCGTGCAAGTGGTCTTCGAGTCCGCTGATCGCCTGGTAGATCTCTGGGGCGGGCCTGGCGCCGAAGGCGAGGAGGGTGAACTGGGGGCCGCGGAGGATGTCGAATAGCCGTGCCGCAGCGTCGACGGTCTGCACAGGGCCGTCGGGGGCGACATCACCAGCGCGCAGAGAGCTGCGCCGACCGGCGAGGTGGGTGGTCAGCGGGCCGGTTCGGTAGGTGGGGTGGTCGTTGCGGTCGCGGCGTTGCTGCCGGGCGAGGAACGACTTGATGGCGAACCGCACCACCGGACGGACGGCCCGGGGTGGGGTAACCGCTGAGAATCGCCGGTCGCTGTCGGCCAGCACTGCGCGGGCAACCGGCAACCGTTCGTCCTCATAGGTGTCCAGCAAGCTTTCAGCGCAGACGCCTTGAAGGACCAGAGCGAGTTTCCACGCGAGGTTGTAGGCATCCTGGATGCCGGTGTTCATGCCGTGCGCACCGAATGGGCTGTGCACGTGGGCGGCATCACCGGCCAGCAGCACGCGTCCGGCCCGGTAGGTGTCGACCATGCGCAGGTTGTAGCGCCACACCGACAACCAGGTCGGGTCCGCCAGACGGATGTCGCGGCGCCCGGTCCGCTCGATAACCGCGCGCTGGAGCGTCTCGAGCGACGGCTGCGGCCACTGGCCGCTGGGGTCCTGCTGGAGCGAGGCCACGACTTGCCAGGTTTCGGCGTGCGGGGTGGGGCGGGCGACAAGGATGTGGCCGCTGGTCGCCATCCACAGATGTACTGCGTCGCGGTCGGGCAGCCCGTCGATGCGCACGTCGGCGATGAGTGCTCTGGTGTCCTCGTCGGTGGACCCGGAGAACGACAGAGCAAGTGTGCGGCGCACCTGACTGCGTCCGCCGTCGGCCCCAATCAGGTAGCTGGCCCGGACGGGCTCCGTCCCGGCTCCGTCCGTGTTCTTGACGGTGGCGGTCACGCCTTCGCCATCGGCCGTGAAGCCGGTCAGACAGCGGTCGAACTCCACCTTTCCGCCCAGCTCGGCCAGTCGATCGCGCAGGATCGACTCGGTTCGCCACTGGGGCAGCGCCACAGAGTTCGGGTAGGGGCGAGAGGGAGTGGGCGGCGCGGGTGGTACCCGCATGTCGAACAGCAACGGAGTACCGAGGTGAAAGCGGGTCCTTGACTGGATGTCAGCAGCCGCGACGATGCGGCCGGTGATGCCGAGGTCGTCAAAGACCTCCAGGCTGCGCGGCTTGAGGGTGAATCCCCGCGAACCCTCCGTGGGACCGGGGGCCTGTTCGATCACTCGGCATCCGATTCCCCTGCGGGCCAGGTCACAGGCCAGAGTCAATCCGGTCGGCCCGGCCCCCGCAATCAGTACATCAACGTCGTTCATTGCCCCATCCCTCTCCCGGCAGCGCAGGTCATGTCTAGTCGACCTCTGGCCCTCACTCACTCTGACACCTACAATTGGACCTGTCAATTGGTACCTGTCTTCGGAGGATGGACACGATGTCCCTGCGTCACGCCCTTCTCGGCCTGCTGGAAGATGGGCCTGCCAGCGGCTACGACCTGACCGCGCGCTTCGAACGCTCGCTGCAGAAATACGCATGGACCGCCCGGCAGAGCCACATTTATCCAGAGCTGAAGCGCCTCGCCCACAGCGGTTTGATCGCCGTCACCGAGGAAGGCGCGCGCGGACGCCGTACCTACGCGATCACCGACGCGGGCCGCGCGGAGCTGCACGTCTGGCTGCTGTCTTCACCCAGGCCCCGGGCCGTCCGTGACGAACACGTGCTGCGCATGTCCCTGCTGTCCGTACTGGACATCCCGCAGGCGCGCGAATTGGTGCTCCGCCACCTCGAAGAAGCCGACCAGGTGGCGGCCGAACTACGCGTTCTCGCCGATGCCGCCGATACCGAGTCCCATCCTCGTGGTCGTTTGCGGTTCGGCCGGCTGGCCATCGAGTACGGGGTCCACCAGTATCAGGCGCAGCAGCGGTGGGCCCATTGGGCCCTGGAGCAACTCGATCGAGCCGAGGCTGCCGACCCGCACCAGCGCCAACCTTCCGAAACGTGAGCAGATTCGCTGGGCCCCCGCCGCAAAGCCCCCGGCGGCGCAGTGCATCATCCGCAGTAGATGCCGGATTTACTGCGGCGGACCCGCTACCGTGATCACCGCGACCTGCGTCTGTCGGTGTCCGAAGTGGACTGCACGGATGTCCGAAGTCCTGTGCACGCCCAGTGATCCTGATTTAGTCGTTCACAGATTCGCTTCCGCCGTCGCCGTGGATTCACTGGCAGTCCGGCACCGCCCAGCTCCTGCCCCGACTCATCGCCCGCCGCACCCGCGGCCCGCTGTTCCTCACCGACCGCAAGGCCCCGGCCGGAACACCGACGTTGGACGTGTGCCCGGAGACCGGCCGGGCCCGGCTTTCCTGCCGCCGCGCCGAAGAGATCTTCGAGGAAAACACCCGGCTGCTGGCCAACCCTCTCGCCTCACCCGACGACATCGAGGACCTGGACGGCTGGACACTCCACCAGCGCCGCCACAGCGCCCTGATACACGACGCCGAGGACGGCACCGAACACGGTCAAGCGATACGCCCGCGCCGCCACCCCGGACCGAATTCAGCGGGTTCCCAAGTATCGGGCCTGCATGGTCGACCCATACCGGGACCACCTCCGCGCCCGCCGTGAACAAGACCCATCTGCCACCGGCCTGTGTCCCAGCCGCCCGGTGTCCAGCTCTGCAGCGGCCTGCCCAGCACCGCGGGCGGCTCGGCCGCCTTGCCCCGGCCCGTACGCCCACGACGTCACAGCTCTGGACCACCTGGCTGACTACCTCGGCCGAACTGTCCGCCCTGGGTGCGAGCGGGTCACGCCAAGTCGTAGAGCAAGCGGTAGTAGGCGATGCGTTCCGGGTCGGGGGCGATCCCGTACGTGTCGTACAGGATGCCGTCGAAGCCGAGACCGTAGTCCCAGTCGAGGCTCCACGTCGCGACCGCCAGATCGGCCCACCGGTCGGCCACCCCGAGCGAACCCAGGTCGACGTGCGCGGCGAAGGTGCCGTCGTCGTGCAGCAGGGTATTCGGGGTGCAGGCGTCTCCATGGCAGACCACGAGACGGTCGATCGCGGGCGGTTCACCGAGCCGAGCCCTGGCCTCGGCCAGCCCGAGGTGCTGGTGCTCGGGGGACCAGTCGGCCGGGCCCTCGCCGTCGGCGATGCGCTCGTCGGCGCGTACGAGCCGCCGCTCGACGCTCCAGTCGAACGGGCACCGGTCCGCCGGCAGGGTGTCGTGGAGCAGGCGCAGTCCGCGGCCGATCGCGGCCGCCGCAGCAGCAGGCTCGGCCTTCCATCGGGGCTCCACCGCCGACCGGCCGGGGACGGCTGCGGTGATCAGCCACGCGCCCTCGGCATCGATGCCGTGGTCGAGGACCGGTGGGACGCGCGCCCAGCGCTGCGCCCAGGCCAGGCGCTCGGCTTCGCCGGGCAGGTCGATCTCGGGGGTCCCGGCAGCGACCCACTTGACGTATCTGGCGCTGTCGCCCCCGTCCAGGCGGAAGGTCAGGCCGCCGAGCTCGTTGCGCCACACGGGGGTGATGGCGGCGTCACCGGCGAGCGCTGTGACGATGTCGGGGACGGGCACCGGCCCGGCCAGAACCTCGGAAATGACGGGGCGACTGCTCACAAGATCACGATCTTGACAGGGCCGGGCCCTACCGGCCAATCGATTTCCCGAGCGCTGATCGCAGGTGTCAGCGGCGAACGAGCCCAGTGCCGACGGCACGACGGTTGAGCAGCCGGGCGACAGCGGCCAACGCGGCGACCAGATCAAACGCAGACAGACTACGACGCGGTAGGTAGGCGACGCTCGGTGACCATGCGCGGCCAGATACCTCCCCACTAACTGGCCGCCACTGGGGAATCCCAACTGGCCATTGACATCTTGTGGCAGCTTGACTACACCTGCCGTGGTCGTCCCGGACCCGACCGGGGGCGGGTTTCAGTGCGTCCGCTGGAAAAGGAGTTTCCGTAGAGATGTTGCGAAACCCGCGCAGGACCCTGGCCGGGGTTGGTCTTGGCCAGCTCGGCGGGGCGTTCCCTTGGGTGGCGCAGGTTGGCGAGCAGCGGTCGAGTCACTCTGAGTTGGGCGTGCGCGGCCAGCACCAAACTACGTCCACCTGTCGGCGGCCTCAGGCTGCCGTAGCCGGGGCCGAGTCCAGCCGAGAGTCTGCCCAAACAGGCGAAACGTGTGCTCGCGTTATCGAAGCGACGGAGGAACGTCCGTCAGCACGTGGTTGCCAGGATGCCGGGAGTACGTCTGCACATCACCGAACTCGTCAGACAATGGGCCGCCGAACACGAGCAGTGCATCATCGAAGGGCAAGACATCGGCACGGCCGTGTTCCCCGAGGCAAGCCTCGAATACTACCTAACCGCGAGACCTGGTGAAGCCGGACCCCACCGTCAGCACCCACCAGGACGACCCGGTCTTGCCTGCGGTACCGACCCGCGCTCATCTCGATCTCCCTATCAGGCGGGCCGTACCTTCCCTGCGCCGCGGGGACACCCACCTACAGCGTCAGGTACTCCCGGACCTCACCACGTAAGTGCGGGTTCCCGCCGCTGCAGCGGCAGCATCGTTTCTTGCGCACCCGGGGCGGTTGCGCTCCCTATAGAACCAGGCGGAGATGCGGGCGATCTTGGCGAGTTCCGAGCAGTTCGTGAACGCGCCCGGTGGACCAGGCGAGTTCAGCCGCCAGTTTGGTGACGGTGGTGCCGTGGTTTGCGGCTAGCTCGAAGGCTTGTGCGAGCAGGACGGGGTTTTCTCCGGGGTAGCCGGCGATGGGCTCGTCGGCGAACATGCCTTGGTTTCTTAGAGTGTTGAGCCGTTGGTATGCCCTGCTTGCTGTGGGCGCTGAGAATAGGCCCAGCTCGCGGCAGCGGTAGAGCAGAGACCGGATGGAGACTCCCCACTCGATCTGCAGTTTGGCGAGGACGCCGAAGTCGACGCGGACGGGCAGGTCCGGTGCGATGCTCGCGCGCGGCGTGAGGAACTCGGCCGCGAATGCGTCAGCTTCTCGTTCGGTTTGAGTATCGCCCGCGGGGGTGTCTCCGTGCAGGACGAGGTGGCCGAGTTCGTGCGCTGCGCTGAAGCGATACCAGTAGACGTCGTCGGCACGGTCGGGCGTCAGCACGATCAGCGGCCGGGGCAAGCGCGAGGTGGAGAAGGCATCAATGCGTTTGGCTTCGCTGCGTTCGAAGGGCAGCATCGCGACGATTATGCCTCGGGATTCCATGAGCCGGACCAGGTGCGCGATCGGCCCTTGCCCAAGTCCCCAGTGCCGGCGAAGTGCGCGGGCGGCGCCGACAGGATCCAGTGGAACGTCCTCGTTCGTGGTGACCTCGCCGCCGGCGAAGCCAGGCAGGTCCACCAGCGGGAGCTGCACTCGCCTCTCGAGGGCGTGGGTCAGTTCCCATACCTGGGCAGCGAATGCGACGGCGCGGTCTCGCTGAAATAGACGGGTTGAGCGCAGGCTTCGGAAATGGGTCCCGGACGTGTCGAGGGCAGCATGTGGACGACCCGCCGCGAAGAAGTGGACCGGGACGTCGAGCAGATCAGCCAGGCGGATCAGGATGTCGGGACGCGGGCGGCTGACCCCGGCCTCGTACTGACCGACCGCTGCCGGGCTCACGTGAAGGTTGTCCGCCAGCTCCTTCTTCGTCATCCCCGCCAAGTGCCGGGCCTGGGTGAGCCGCGCCGGATCGAACGCACTGGCCACAACACCCGGGCTGGGCGACGCTGTAAGGCGAGGTTGCAAAAGAAGAAGCTGCGGATCGTCAGTCTTGGTCATCGTCCTGGGCGTGAGGTTCGTCGGGGTGGGGTTCAGTCTGCGGCGGCACACCTAGCTCGTCAGCACCAGGTTGCCGCAAGCCCAACGCGATCTCGGGCTCTTTACCGGAATCGAACCATGAGGTGCCGGTGCCGCGCCCGGCGAGGCTCAGACCGCCAGCGACTCCAGTCGCAGCCAGGGGGAGTGCGGAGTGATCGCCCCACCGCAGCTCGCCTTCCCCGATGTGTTCGGCTTGTCCCCACTCGACATGCAGCACGCCAGCTTCGAGGCTGCAGGCATAGGCGATCACGACCAGCTGGACGCCTTCACCGAGCTGCGGGAAGGACTCATATTCGTCGTGTGCGTCGAGTTCTTCCCATGCCTCATCGAGAAATGGCTCGGTACGTTCGACTTCCGGCGCGTGCGCACCGAACAGCCGCTGCCGCTGCGGCGACACCGGTCGCCCGAGCCGAGCTCGCTCAACAGGCACACCAGCTCGGTCGGCGTAGCGCAAAGGGAAGAAAGCCTGGTCCGCGATGACGACAAGCTGATAGCCGCCGAACTTGGCAACCTTCGCGCCGTCGATGGACAGCAGCTCGCGAACCAGCTCCTCATGCTGGAATTCCCACAGCCCGTTCCCGTAAATCCGCCTGGTTGTCGAACGAGTGGCGTCGTGCCCGTCCCTCGCGCGACCGTGAGCGGTCGCGAGCGCTTGGGGAATCCGCCGGCGCAGAGCGTGGGCGTTCTCGCCGAAAGCGCCATCCGCCCAGTCCCGGGCAACTCGAAGATCCATTGTCACTCCTGCCGCGTCGCCGAGCACACTTCAGCATCCAGCGAAAGTACTCTCAAGCACTTTAGCTGACGACAAGAATTTTTCAGCACTGGAGGTCGGCGTGTCGACGATCAAGCAACCCGAGAGACACCCGTGCGCCTGGGCGCGACCGGCCGACACGCCTTTTGCAACCTGAGGCGGCTGGCCGCCGCCCGGACCGACGTGACGGACTTCAGGTCCAGCCGCCACTCCTCTGCCAAGTTCGCGCAGATAGGACCACTCGGAAGCCCAAGTCACGCAGCTACGATCCAGTCGCGGCCAGCACCCATCCCGACCACGCCGTGAAATTCCTGCTGAAGGAAGCGCACCCGAATCCGCAGTTTTCAGCACAGCAGAGCAAACGGAGACGAAACGGAGCCCAATCGGGCCGAGTCAAACATGAACACTAGTCACATTAAGCACCATACCCGCAGGTCAGCGATCATGTTGATCTTGAGCCGCCAAGGGGGCTCGAACCCCTGACCTTCTGTTTACAAGACAGATGCTCTACCAGCTGAGCTATAGCGGCCTCGCCCGGAGTCACCCCCAGGCGAGCCCAGTATATCGGCGCCCGTTCAGCGGTTCGCAGGGTGCACCCACGGTTCCCCCGCCACGGTCCGGAAAGCGTGCGCGAACGTCACGGCGGTCGCCGGGTCGCGGCGGTCGGCGACGTAGTACCAGTTCATCCGGACGGCGTCCGGGGTCACTTCGAGGACGCCGGGGCCGTGCGAGTCGAGTTCCACGAAGCGCACGTGCGGGTTCAGCGCGCGGATGGCGGCCTCGACCTTGAGCGAGCCGGTCCGCGGCGGGACACCGAGTTGCTCGTCGAGGTTGTCGGAGGTGACCGACGGGCAGACGAACTCCACCGCGACGCTCGTCCCGTCGCGGGGTACGTCGTTCGCCCACGACGAGTGGACGTCGCCGGTCAGGAACACCGTGTTGCCCCGCCCCTGCGCGGCGATGGTGTCCAGCACCCGGCGACGGTCCGCGGTGTAGCCGTCCCACTGGTCGGTGTTCACGGTGGTCGGCTGGCCGTCGAGCAGGCCGGCCAGCGCGAGCTTTTCACGCGAAGGCAGGGTGGGCACCTTGATCGGCGTGACCATCACCGAGTTCCCGACGACGTTCCACGACGCCGTGCCCCGCGCGAGACCCTCGAGGAACCACCGCCGCTGGTCGGCGCCGAGGATCGTGCCCTCCGGATCCTCCTCGGGCCCGGGCTGCCGCGTCCGGTATGTCCGCAGGTCCAGCATGGTGAGGTCGGCCAGCCTCCCGAACTTCAGCCGCCGGTACAGCCGGTCGCCGCGATGCCGCACCGGCATCCATTCGAAGTACGCCTGGTGCGCCGCCCGCATCCGGTCGGGCCAGCCGCCCTCGGTCGCCGGATCGTGTGATGGCGATCCACCGGACCAAGCGTTGTCGGCTGCCTCGTGGTCGTCCCAGGTCGCGATGACCGGATGGCGGGCGTGCAACCGCTGGAGGTGGTCGTCGGTCTTGTACATCGCGTGGCGCCGCCGATAGTCCGACAGGGTGACCAACTCGTGAGACGGAACCGAAGGCCGGAGATCACCCGCGGGGTTCGGGTTACCTTCGTAGAGGTAGTCACCCAGGTGAATGAAGGCGTCGAGATCGTCGCGACCGGCCAGATAGCCGTAGGGGGCGAAGTGACCGACAGCCCAGTTCGCACACGACACCACGCCGAACCGCAGCCGTGCGACTTCCTCCTCGTGCGCGGGCGCGGTGCGGGTGCGCCCGGTCTGCGAGACCTTGCCGCGCGACGTGAACCGGTAGTAGTACGCGGTCGACGCGCGCAGCCCACCCGCCGTCACCTTCACCGTGTGGTCGCGTTCGGGCCCGGTCCGGGTGTGACCACGAGCGACGACGTCCACGAAATCGGCGTCGGCGGCCACCTCCCATCGGACGTTCACCGGCGCCCCTTTTCCGGATCCCGGAACAGCCTCGGCCGAAGGCGTGACCCGGGTCCAGAGAAGCACCGAATCGGGCTTGGGGTCACCCGAAGCGACTCCGTGCGCGAAAACCGGGGCCTCCGCCCCGCTAGATGCCCCCGAAAGGGTGAATGTCGCCGCAGTTCCGGCCGCGGTGACACCGGCCGCGCGAAGGAGGGAACGCCTGCTTACAGAGGACGTCATGACATGCAGTGTGCCGCAAACCGGCGAGACCGCGATGATCTTCCTCAGGCGTGGTGTACGCCACTTCGGATTACCTGCAACGGGCAGGGCATCGGCCCCGATGGTCCTCGGGAGAGTCCCTCGAACGAGACCGAGGAGGTGGATCGATCATGAAGATCAACGAGCACACCAAGAGGGCCCAGGGCGGCGAACGCGGTGTCGAAAAGAACCAGGACGAAACACCCGAACGTGGCGAATGGCTGCTGGAAGCGCCGCGGCAACGTGACGGTGAGCGATCGATCCACCAGGCTCGTTCGCACCGGCCGAACCTGCTGCGCCGCCGCGCCTGGCAGATCCTCGAAGCCCCGACGGCCGAGCAGCCCGCCGTCGACGGCGACGAAACGATGGGCCCGAAGCCGCCCGACGACACGACGGTCAACTTCGTCCTGGACCTCGTCCTGCGCATCGGCGAGGTCCAGATGTCGAGCGGCGCCGGCGCCTCCGACGTCACGGCGACGATCATCGCGCTGACCTCCGCGCTCGGCCTCCCGCACTGCGAGGTCGACGTGATCTTCACGTCGATCACGGTCACCTGCCACCGCGGCACCGACATGGCGCCCGTGACGGCGTTGCGCGTGGTCCGCTCGCGCAGCCTCGACTACACGCGGCTCACCCAGACGGAGACCCTGGTCCGCCGGATCGTCCGCGGGAACATCGGCGCCGAGGAGGCGCAGCAGGAACTCCAGCGGATCACGACCGCGCCGCACCCGTACCCCCGTTGGGTGGCCACGGCCGCCTGGGGTGGCCTTGCCGCGTTCATCACCCTGATCCTCGGCGGCAGCATCGACATCGCCCTGGTCGCGCTCGTGATCAGCGCGGTCATCGACCGGCTCGGCCGCTTCCTGAACCGCTTCGCGCTGCCGTTCTTCTTCCAGCAGGTGATCGGCGGCCTGGTCGCGACCCTGTCCGCGATGGCGATAGTCAGCAGCGACCTGCTCACCACGAACAAACCCACGCTGGTCGTCGCGGCGGCGGTCACCGTGCTGCTGTCCGGTCTTTCCACGGTTTCCGCCGTGCAGGACGCCATCACCGGCTATTACGTCACGGCGGCCGGGCGCACGATGGAAACCGCGCTGATGAGTGCCGGGCTGATCGCGGGTGTGGTGCTCGCCCTGAAGATCGCTCTGCTGCTCGGCCTGTCGCTCACGCCGCTGCCCGAGGTCGTCTCCTCGACGCCCCAGCAACTCCCGATCATCATCATCGGCAGCATCGGCGCCTCCGCCTGCTTCGCGCTCGCCTCGTATTCGACGATGCGCGCGATGCTCGTCGCGGGAGCGGCGGGCGCGATCGGCGGCGCGGTGTACGGCGCGCTGATGCTGACCGATTTCGAAGCCGTCAGCTCGTCCGCGATGGCCGCGACGCTGGTGGGCTTCTGCGGCGGCGTGCTCGCCAGGCGGCTCAAGGTGACGCCGCTCGTAGTGGCTGTGTCCGGCATCACGCCCCTCCTTCCCGGTCTCTCCACCTATCGTGGTCTATACCAATTGGGCGTCGAACAGGGTGGGAACATCTCCACACTGATGACCGCGGTCGCGATCGGGCTTGCCCTGGCAGCGGGTGTGGTACTCGGCGAGTACCTGGCGCAGCCGGTGCGCACGGGGCTCGGCAGGCTCGAACGCAAGTTCGCCGGGCCGAGGATGGCGGGCCCGATGGAACCCGCCGAACGACGCTTGGAGTGAACGCGCGACGACCGGCCGTCGCGTGGGCGCGCGATAAGGTTTCCCCTTAGGGCAGCGACCCGCGATTTCAGGGAGCGGCTGGTGGACGAAGTGATGGCTGAGACGGGCAGAACGGCTTCCGCGGACTTCGTCGTGGTGGCGAACCGCCTTCCGGTGGACCTCGAACGGACCACCGACGGGAGCAGGCGCTGGACGGCGAGCCCCGGCGGGCTGGTGTCGGCGCTCGAACCGTTCCTGCGGTCCCGCAAGGGCGCCTGGGTCGGCTGGCCGGGTGTGCCCGACGTCGAGGTCGAGGAGTTCGACGACGACGGCCTGGTCCTGCACCCGGTCTCCCTGACGTCGGACGAGGTCCGCGACTACTACGAGGGCTTCTCGAACGCGACGCTCTGGCCGCTGTACCACGACGTGGTGGCCAGGCCGGTGTTCGACCGGAGCTGGTGGGAGTCCTACGTCCGGGTGAACCGGCGCTTCGCCGAGGCGAGCGCGAAGGTCGCCGCCGAGGGCGCGACCGTGTGGATCCAGGACTACCAGCTGCAACTGGTACCGGCGATGCTCCGCGAACTGCGCCCTGACCTGCGGATCGGGTTCTTCCTGCACATCCCGTTCCCCCCGGTCGAGTTGTTCATGCAGATGCCGTGGCGGACCGAGATCGTCCGCGGCCTGGTCGGGGCCGATCTCGTCGGTTTCCACCGGCCGGGTGGCGCGCAGAACTTCCTCTGGCTGGCGCGGCAGCTGGCCGGGCTCGAATCCAGCCGCGGCGCGGTCGGCATCCGCACCCGCCCCGGCCTGATGCAGGTCGGCGACCGCACGGTGCGGGTCGGCGCGTTCCCGATCTCCATCGACGCCGTCGGCCTCGACAAGCTCTCCAAGACCAAGGGCGTCGCCGAACGCGCCGCCCAGCTGCGGCGTGACCTCGGCAACCCGAAGAAGGTCCTGCTCGGCGTCGACAGGCTCGACTACACCAAGGGCATCGACCTGCGGCTGCAGGCGCTGCACGAGTTGCTGCACGAAGGCCGCGTCCGCCCGGAGGACGTCACGTTCGTCCAGCTGGCCACGCCGAGCCGGGAGCGCGTCGAGCACTACCAGCGGATGCGCGGCGACATCGAGCAGATGGTCGGGCGAATCAACGGTGAATTCGCCCGCGTGGGTCGCCCGGTCGTGCATTATCTGCATCAGTCCGTGAACCGGACCGAACTGGCCGCGTTCTTCTCGGCGGCCGATGTCATGGTGGTCACCCCCCTGCGTGACGGGATGAACCTCGTCTGCAAGGAGTACGTCGCCTGCCGCCACGACCTCGGCGGCGCGCTCGTCCTGTCCGAGTTCGCCGGCGCCGCGGCGGAGCTGACCAGTGCTCTCCTGGTCAACCCCCATGACCTGGACGGGGTGAAGAACGCGTTGGAGACTGCCATTACGCTCGACCCCGCAGAGGGACGCCGTCGTATGCGCGCCATGCGCCGGCAGGTCCTCACGCATGACGTCGACCGCTGGGCGCGCTCGTTCCTTCAAGCGCTCGGTGGAGAACCGACCGACTGACCGTGTCCCCATAACACCACCCCGCCCCGCTTAGTCCCCGAGGAGAAATCGTTGACCGCCGAGGCACTGCCCGCCGAGCTGCGGCGCGCGATTGTCCAGGTCGCGCGCACCCCGCGGCTGCTGGTCGCCTGCGACTACGACGGCACGCTGGCGCCGATCACGGCCAACCCGGACGAAGCCCGGCCGTTGCCCGAATCGGTGGGCGCGCTCAGGTCGCTGGCCGGCCTGCACGAGACGACCACCGCGGTCATCTCCGGCCGTGCGTTGCGTGACCTCGCCACGCTGTCCCGTCTCCCTGCCGAGGTGAACCTGGTCGGCAGCCACGGATCCGAGTTCGATATCGGCTTCATCCACGCGCTCGACGACAAGGCCCGCGAACTGCACAGACGGCTCGAAGCCGAGTTGGAGAACCTGGTGCTCGACGTGCCGGGCGTCTCACTCGAGGTCAAGCCCGCGAGCATCGCGGTGCACGTCCGCCGCGCCGAGCACGAGGCGGGCCGCCGCGTCCTTCGCGATGTCCACAATGGACCTTCGCAGTGGGAGGGCGTGTCCACCACCGACGGCAAGGAGGTCGTCGAGCTCGCGGTCGTCCAGACGGACAAGGGCCGCGCGCTGGACACCCTGCGCCACCAGGTCGGCGCGACGGCGGCGATCTTCCTCGGCGACGACGTCACCGACGAGAAGGCGTTCGCGCGGATCTCCGGCCCGGACATCGGTGTGAAGGTCGGCGAGGGCGAAAGCCTCGCGCAGTACCGGGTTCCGGACACCGTCGACGTCGCGATGGCGCTCGCCTTCCTGCTCGAAGAGCGCCGCAACTGGCTCTACGGCGAGCAGGCGCCGCCGATCGAGCGGCTTTCCATGCTGGCCAACGAACGTTCGGTCGCGCTCGTCACGCCGGACGCCCGGCTGACCTGGCTGTGTCACCCTGGCCCCGACGCGCCCGCGATTTTCGCGGATCTGCTCGGCGGCCCCGGTGCCGGGCACTTCTCGATCAAGCCGTACCGCAACGGCCTGCCCCTCGGGCAGCGCTACCTGCCGAACACGATGACGGTCGAGACCCGCTGGTCCCGGCTGCTCGTCACCGACTACATCGAGCCGGAGAGCCCCGCGCACCGCACGGACCTCGTCCGGGTGATCTCGGGCGAGACGGCGGCGGAGATCGTGTTCGCGCCGCGTCCCGAGTTCGGCGGTGTGCCGGTGAAGCTGGTCGCACAGGGCGACGGGCTGGTGGTGCAGGGCACCTCGGAACCGTTCGCGCTGCGTTCGCCGGGCGTGGAGTGGGAGATCACCTCCGACGGCATGAACGACACCGCGACGGCCTTGGTGACGCCCACGCCCGAGAGCCCGGTGGTGCTCGAACTCCGTTGTGGCACCTCGGATCTCGTCGCACACGAACTGTCCGAAGTGGAGCGGCGGTCCCGCGCGGGCGACTACTGGAGCATTTGGGCGCGGACGCTCAAGCTGCCCAGCGTCCAGACCGACCTCGTCGGCCGCTCGGCGCTGACGTTGCGCGGGCTGGTCAACACCGACACCGGCGGCGTGCTCGCGGCGGCGACGTCGTCGCTGCCGGAGGAGATCGGCGGCGTCCGTAACTGGGACTACCGCTACTGCTGGATCCGCGACGCGGCCATGACCGTGCGCGAACTGGTCCACCTCGGCTCGACCGAGGAGGCCGAAGGCTATCTCCGCTGGCTGCACGGCGTACTGTCCACTTTGGCCGGTCCGGAACGGCTGCACCCGCTGTACACCTTGGCGGGCAGCGTGATCGGCGCCGAGGCGGTCATCGAGTCGCTGCCGGGGTACGCCGGTTCGCGGCCGGTCCGCGTCGGCAACCTGGCGAACCACCAGGTGCAGCTGGACGTCTTCGGCCCGGTCGTCGAACTCGTGCAGACACTGGCGGAGGCGCGCGGCGAACTGCGCGACGAGGACTGGCAGATGGTGCGCGCGATGGCCGAGGCCGTCACGCGGCGCTGGAACGAGCCGGACCACGGCATCTGGGAGGAGCGGCACGTGCCGCGCCACCGGGTGTACTCGCGGGTGATGTGCTGGGTGACCATCGACAGGGCCGTCAAGCTGGGCGAGATCTACGGCCGCCAAGTGCCGGGCGCGTGGCCCTCACTGCGTGACGAGATCGCTGCGGACGTACTGGACAAGGGCTGGAACGAAGAGGTCCAGGCCTTCACCACCGCCTACGACGGCACCGACCTCGACGCCGCGTCGCTGTTCGTCGGGCTGACCGGGCTGATCGATCCGGCCGACCCGCGGTTCCAGTCGACGGTGACCGCGATCGAGGCGGAACTGCGCAGTGGGTCCACTGTGTACCGTTACCGCCGCGACGACGGTCTTCCCGGCGGCGAAGGCGGTTTCCACATCTGCGCGGCTTGGCTCATCGAGGCGTACCTGCTCACCGGGCGGCGCACCGAGGCCGAAGAACTGTTCACGCAGATCGTCGACGCCGCGGGCCCGACCGGCCTGCTGCCCGAGCAGTTCGACCCGATCGCGGAGCGCTCGCTGGGCAACCACCCGCAGGCGTACTCGCACATCGGGCTGATCCGCTGCGCGAACCTGCTCTCCCGCTAGGCGCGCGACGTCCACTGTCGTCTGTGGTAAAGGCCTCCTTTCCGACACCCTGAGGGGTCAGGGTGTCGGAAAGGTCGAGGTCTCGCAGGTCAGGCGTTATTCGTCGCTGTGTAAGGCTGACGATGGAGGAATGGGGACGTCGAGTGTCCCCATTCCTCCATCGCCGCGGATCACACCGGTCACGAAGCTTGATCAACAGAGGTTCAGCGACGTTTCCAACAGCAGCGCCGACCAGCAGCTCTGCGACTTTGCCGGGACCCTGACCTCGCGGTAGCGAAGGCCCTCAGCCCCCACCGCTGTGATCCTTGGTGACGACTTGCACCAATACGTCCGTGAAGGACTCCTTGAGGGACTCTGGGTCCCTCAAGGAGTCCTTCACGGACCACCCACCCCACACAATGCGAAAAGGCGTCCTTTGCCACGTCACCGTGACAAAGGACGCCTTCAGGTACTTGGAGTCGTCGCGCCGGCTGCTGTCCTAGGGGTCGTGGCCTTCGCTTTCTCGGCAGAACGAAAGTCACAGACGAACAGCCGGCGCGACGGGTTTCGGGTGGGTCAGGTACCGCTGATCAGGCGCAGGGCCAGGTCGGAGCTGAACTGACCGGCTTCTACGTTCGGCGCGATCCCGCACTTGCCGTCGGAGTCGCCGGGCACCTTGACCCAGAGCAGCATCTCGGCACCGCCGCCGGTCTGCGAGGGAGTCCCGAGCTTGCGCCCGGCCGGGTTGCACCACTCGGCACCCTTGGGGCCGTTGCCGTTGCGGCTCGTGTCGATCACGAACGGCTTGGTGTAGCCGTACTTGCTCGACAGCGCGGCGCTGACGGCCTTGCCGTAGTTCGCCGAGTCGGTGGTGGTCTTGTAGTTCGACACGTTGATCGCGAGACCGCGGATCGATTTCACCCCGACGGCGTTGAGCCGGTCGGCCATGGTCGCGGCGGGGATCCAGGTCGAGTTGCCGCCGTCCATGTACGCCCAGGTGTTCGGGGCCTTGGTGGCGAACTGCTGACCGGCGAACTTGAGCAGGTCGAGGCGGGTCTGACGTTCACCGGCGGGCAGGCAGTCGAGCTGCGCGAGCGCGTCCGGCTCGATGATGACGACCGCGGGCTTGCCGCCGATGCCATCGGCGAAGTTCGAGATCCAGGTGCGGTACGCCTCCGGGCTGCCCGCGCCGCCACCGGAGTGACCACCGCAGTCACGGCCGGGGATGTTGTAGGCGACCAGGATCGGCAGCTTGTCGGCCACGTCGGCGGCGTAGGTGTAGCCGTCGACGGCCTTCTTGACGTCACCGCTCCAGTTGCCGAACCAGCGCGCGCCCGCCTTGGTGGAGATGGCGGCCTTGATCTTGTCGGCGGTGCTGCCAGGGTGATCCCTCACCCAGACCGCGGGGTTGGAGTTCGGGTCGGTGTAGAAACCATTGGTCTTCTCAAGGGGGTTGCCGTCGGCGGCCTGGGCCGGCGCGGCGATGAGGGCCAGCATTGAGGCGGCCAGCAGACCGAGCGTCTTGATGCGCATGTCGATCATCTTCGAGCACCCGCGTACAAGATTCGTACAACCCGCGTTTCGTCCTCTAGTTGCGACGTTTCGGCGTCGAACCATCGCAAGTAGTCCTCTAGTTGCGGTACTTGCGCGTGCAAGTACCGCATCTAGAGGACGAAACGCGGGAGGAGGGGTCAGGCCGAGTAGCCCTTCGGCGGGATCAGGGTGGCGAGCTGGTTGAAGGTGAGCCAATAGATCTGGTTGCCGCCGAAGTTGGCCGGGTCGGCGATCTTCACCGTCATGTTGCCGCTGTTGTAGCCGATGATCGTGAAGTAGTGGTAGATCGTGTAGTTCGGGTAGCCCGGCGGGTGGTTGTTCGCCGGGGCGACGATGTTCGCGACGATCGCGTAGCCCTTGTCGACGTCGAGGACGATGTCGCGCCACAGGAGGTCGCGCTGCGCCTGGGTCGGCGGGTCGTTCGGCATCTCCTTGGTCTCGTACCAGCCGCCGCCGATGTGGGCGTTGAGGACGCGGGTGACCTGGCCGATCCAGTCGGTGCCGTTGGTGCTGGTCGGGAGCTCGTTCGCGAGTTGCTGCTGGCTCGGCGGGTTGCCGTTCTTCGCCGAGATGGCGATGCGGGTGGCGGCCGGGCCGCACCAATACCCGGTCTGCTGGATCTGGTACTGGATGTTGAGCTCCGCGGCCGCCCTGACCCCTTCGACCTTGGCGGGCGGCGCCATCGACTTCACGAAGTCGGGAGCGGGTACGACGTACTCGTCTTGAGCGACGGCCACCGACGGCGCGGTGATCAGTGCGGACACCGCGAGCGCGGCGACGACCGCTGTCCTGAGTCGACGCATGGTAATCCTTCCCCAGCTTCACTTTTCCTTGGTGAATACTGAACAGAGTCGCCTCTTCGGCGGCTTTTGTCTTGATCTCCACCTGGGCTTTCCCCGATCGGCGTACGACGAAAGTAGGGTCAGATGAACGCTCGGGAGACGATCGGGCAAGAGCGATCGTGCAGGTGATGAAGAACGATCACGGGCAGGCGGGCTCACAGGGGCCGGACCGGCCGGATCTCGGCGGTCCCGACCCCGCGCCCGTCTTCGGCATGCTCTTCGACGCCCACGCGGCCCCGCTGCAGCGCTATCTCGCGCGCCGTGTCGGCACGGAGACCGCGCACGACCTTGCCCACAGGGCGATCACGTAGTTGCGGTCATCCAGGATGAGCAGGTCGTCCCCGCCAAATTCCCGGCACCGCCGCCGCCCGAACCTCGTCCTCCATCGACGACTCCGACACCGCCGCGCCGGCCGTCGGCGGCGAATTCACTGGCGTGGCCGCCACCGGGGCACCACCGGCCACGCCTGCCATCAAAGCGGCCGTGGTGACCGTGATCAAAGCTCGCGAAAGTACGCTAGATCCTTTTCTCATGCTCCCCTCTTCATTTGTCCGGTATTTCACCGGCCGTGATCCGGCCCGAGTGCCAGTATTCGATGACGATGTCCTTGTCCGGCAAATAGATCCAGACGTCATCGCCGATGTCCATGAGCAGGCCGGCGTTCGCCGCCGCAAGCCGTGCGGGAATGCCGATCGATGGGATTACCACATTTCCCCAGAACACGATGACTTCGGCGCGAGGATCAGTGTTCCTGACTATGAGTTCACCGAGAACTCGAGCCGCGTCGTCGTAATCATGTTCGACTCGCTGCTCCACGATCCGAGTCACCGACCAGTCCTTCGCGCCAGTTGTGGCCAGGTCGATCGGAAACCGGTTGACACTGACCGAACCGTATTCATTGTCTTCGAAAGGAGTCAATTGTCTCACCAAGACTCGCCTGTCTGAGCCTATGGCATCGAACAGCGGCCGCAGGGAATTCGGATGAGTTCCGTAGTGCATATTCACTACCAAATGTTACCACGTAGAACTACTTCGAATTCAGTCCTGATTCCAGTACATTTGATTGCCCATTTCTGACCGGTGCGACCGCTCCCCACCATTACCCTGAAGTGCGACCTCTTCTCGGCATCCCAGTCCAGTTGGCGTCGCTTGAACACCCCGTTCACTCTGACCTCGAAACCGCACCTTGATCGACCGTGACCTGAACAAGACGCTCTTACCTTCGTCGACAATCACCGCACTGTTTGTTTCGACGCGGGCAACCCGGTCATCGGTCCTTCGCCACGCCCTCATCGCCGACAGTGACCGGATCGATATCTCCTTATTCGTTTCAAAACAACAGCCACGCCCGGGGCAGAGATATCACCGTACCGCACCTTTCCAAAAGCAGGAACAAGTCCGGTCAAATCATTGGTGAGCCGATGAACTTGGATAGCCACACTATAACAAAGTCAACTTCCCTCTCTTCGTCGGAAAGCGACTTCAAGCAAGCCGAAGTCACGGCGCATGAGCGGCTTACGGCGGACATCGATGTAGCGACTCCCCCAGCTTCGTCTCTCATTCATTTGGAGACGAAGCCAAATTCACACTCAATACATGGCCGACAGCGACAACCTGAGCAAGAAATTTCAGGTCTCGCATGCTTACGTAGTCTTCAACATCTTGATAAGAGGTTCATCTCGGCAACCCCGTTTACCACGTCTCCGAACTCACCCGAATTGAACTTCTCTCGCGTGGACTTCGCCTGCTCAATCAGATAGTTTCGCAGCTTCGATTACTTTGATCGCCTCGTTGGTATCTCGCCGCGGCGAGATACCCGGTCCTTAAAAACTCCGTGGCCGCGACGGTTCCGCGTCCAGCGCGACTCGCTTGACCTCCGGAACCGCCACCCGGGCAAAGCCCGCAGCTTCACGCGGTTCGCCGCGGCGGCCTCTCGCGCACCCTGGACTTCTAGCGGGCGTGTTTGGCGGCGTTGAGCGCGCTCGCGACGTCAGCGACCTCCAGCACCCGGATGCCCGGCGGGATCTTGCCGGAGTCCGGCGGCACCAGCGCGTAGGTGAAGCCGAGCCGGGCGGCCTCGGCGAGCCGCCGCCCGATGCCCGGCACCCGCCGGACCTCACCCGAAAGGCCGACCTCGCCCATCGCCACGAGCTTGGGCGAGAGCGCGGTGTCCGTCGCCGACGACATCAGGGCCAGCACCACCGCGAGGTCGATGCCGGGCTCGGTGATCTTCATGCCGCCGACCGTCGCCACGTAGACGTCCTTGTCACCGACCTTGATACCCGCCCGCTTCTCGACCACGGCCAGCACCATCGCGACGCGCGCCGAGTCGAGACCACTCACCGCGCGCCGGGGCTGCGGCGACTGAGTCGCCGAAACCAGCGCCTGTACCTCGCCCAGCAGCGGGCGCTTACCTTCCATGGTCACCGTGACCGCGGTGCCCGCGACCGGCTCGGCGGTGTGGCTCAGGAACAGGCCCGACGGGTCGGGCACGCCGACGATGCCCTCCTCGACCAGTTCGAAGCAGCCGATCTCGTCCGCGGCGCCGAAGCGGTTCTTGATGCCACGCAGCATCCGCAGCGTCGAATGTTTGTCGCCCTCGAACTGCAGGACGACGTCGACCAGGTGCTCCAGCACCCGCGGCCCGGCGACCGAGCCGTCTTTCGTGACGTGGCCGACCAGCACGATCGGCAGCCCGCGCTCCTTGGCCAGCGCGACCAGCCCGGAGGTGACCGCGCGGACCTGGGTGACCCCGCCCGGCGAGCCCTCCACCTGTGGCGAGGCCATGGTCTGGATCGAGTCGACGATCAGCACGCCCGGCTTGACCGCGTCGACGTGGCCGAGGATCGCGGCGAGATCGCTTTCGGCCGCGAGGAACATCTCATCGTGGACGTTGCCGGTGCGCTCGGCGCGCAACCGCACCTGCCCGGCCGACTCCTCGCCGGTGACGTACAGCGCGCGGCCCGCGGTGGCCGCCCACTGATAGGTGACCTCCAGCAGGAGTGTCGACTTGCCGACGCCGGGCTCACCGGCGAGCAGGATGACCGCGCCCGGCACGAAGCCGCCGCCGAGGACGCGGTCCAGTTCGGAGACGCCGGTGGGCTTGGCACGCGCCGTCTCGACGTCGACCTCGCCGATCGGACGCGCCGGGGCGCTGGGCGCGCCGGCGGCGACCCTGGCTACCGCGGGGCGGGCGTCGCCGCGTTCCTCGATCGTTCCCCATGCCTGGCATTCGGGGCAGCGCCCGACCCACTTCGGCGCCTCGTACCCGCATTCACCGCAGCGGTAGGTGCTGCCTTTCTTGACCACCCCGCGAGGCTAGCGGCCACCACCGACAATCCCCGGCAGCGACCGACCTCGCCGGTAGCCGAAGGGGACTTTCCCCGCATCAGATGCAGCGAAGGGGCCCTTCACCGCGTGTGATGCGGTGAAGGGCCCCTTCAGCTCGGCTACGGGAGTTAGTGGCCGCCGCCCTTGGCTTCCTTCTCCGGAGCGGGCGCCCGGCTGCCCGGGTGCGACGGCGCCGCGACCGGCAGGTCCAGCGTGACCGAACCGGAGTTCTTGAAGACGAAGGTGACCTTGATCGTCTGCCCGGCCCACAGCGGCTGCTTCAAGCCCTGCAGCACGACGGTGGCCTTGCCCACCTCGGCGGGCTGCTCCGGGCCAGCGGACGGCGTGACCGTCCCGGCGACGCTCGACGACGGCGCACCGGACTCGCTGCTCGACGGGGCACCCGAGGACGACGGGGCACCCGAGGAGGACGGCGCGGAGGAGGCGGCGCTCGTCGGGGCGACCTCTTTGGTCGACTCGACCGCGTCGGAAGGGCCGATCACGAGCGCGTGGGTCGAGACGACGACCTTGGCGCCGGAGATCTTGGCGTCACCGGTGGCGGCCTCGGAGGAGACCGAGACGAGCTCGTCGTCCTGCTTACCCTGGTTCACGATGGTCAGCGACAGCGGCACGGCGGCACCGGCCGGGTACGCCTGGCCTTCTTCCGGGAACTGGAGCGCGGCGTTCCGCAGCACAAGATCCTTCGCCTGCGCGTACGTCCCGTTGACCGCGGGCTGCTGCGAGTCGGTCTGGGTGATCTGACCAGCACTGCAGCCGGCGAGCACGAGCGCGGCGCCGAGCGCCAGCACCCCTGCGCCGAACACGCGACGATTCTGCAGCCTCACGTCGGAGTCCTTCCATCTCACGGCCTCTTCACCGCGAAGACTAGCCGGGCGGCGTCGCGGCCGGAGAACCCGGTGCGTGTTGACACGCGACCCAATGCGGTGACGTGCCCAAGATCAACCGTCTACAAAGGAATTGGAAAGCGTTCGCTTCTCACCTGCATGAGCATGGGCGAATTGGGTTTGTCAACCCCCGGGCGGACCACCGTCAGGCCGCTGACCTGCAACGACGATCGCGGGTCGCTAGGTGGGCCTCGTCGGCACGTGCTAAGATGAATTCAGCGAAAGGGGCAGAGGACACATGGTTTTCAAGGTCGGAGAGACCGTCGTCTACCCGCACCACGGTGCCGCACTCATCGAAGCCATCGAGACCCGCGTGATCAAGGGCGAGGAGAAGAAGTACCTCGTCCTCAAAGTCGCGCAAGGGGATCTTACGGTTCGCGTGCCCGCTGACAACGCCGAGATCGTCGGTGTTCGTGATGTCGTCGGGCAAGAAGGACTGGACAAGGTTTTCGACGTTCTGCGTGCTCCGCACACCGAAGAGCCCACTAACTGGTCTCGTCGGTACAAGGCCAACCTCGAGAAGCTCGCCTCTGGCGATGTGAACAAGGTGGCCGAAGTGGTGCGCGACCTCTGGCGGCGAGAGAAGGACCGCGGACTTTCAGCCGGTGAGAAGCGCATGCTGGCGAAGGCGCGGCAAATTCTGGTCAGCGAGCTGGCGCTCGCGGAGGGTACCGACGAGGACAAGGCTGAAGTCCTCCTCGACGAAGTTCTGGAAACCGCGGCAGTCTGAACCGGCGGGTGTCCCACGCCGGGTGAGGCTGCGCGGGAGACCTCTACGATCGTGCACATATGAGCACCGTCCCCATGAGCACGATCGCGTTCGTCACTGCCGTTCAACACCACGCCTTCGACGCGGAGCTCGCTCTCGCGCCGGTCAATGGTGAAGCTCTACTCACGCACACTGTGCGGGGGCTGCTCGCGCTGCCGGATCTCGATCTGGTGGTCGTGGCGGCCCCCGAGCGGTGTGCGTTGTCGTTTTCGGCCGCTCTCCTCGACTTCCCGGAGCGTTGCCGGATGATACCCGGCTCTTCGCTCAAAGACGCTTTCGACACCGTCGAAAAAGAGATCGCCGGGGATCCCGTCTTCCTCGTGCACGACGCTTTGCGCGCCTTCACTCCCGCGGACACGATCCGTGCCGTCACGGACGCGGTCCGTGCGGGCTCACCGTTCGTCGTTCCCGTACTACCGATGGCTGACACGGTCAAAGTGACTGACGCGGCGAAGGTCATCACGGGCACCAAAGACCGCGCGTACCTGCGCACGGCGCAAACCCCGCTCGGCTTCACTCGTGAGACTTTTCTCTCGTATGCCGATAAACCGTCTCTCGACGGCGCGCACACCGTCGCCGGTCACCCCGATGCGATGCGGGTCACCAATACGTTCGAACTGAAACTGGCCGAGGCGATTGCCGTGGCCGGAGAAGAAGAGGAAACCCTCTGATTCACTCGCGCCGCGCCGCTGGTGTGGGCGGACGGGCGCACCCCTCCAAAGATGACCCATAAATCGCCGAGGCTGCCAACACACCGCGCGAACAGGCGAAGAGAAGAGGAAACCCTGTGAGGATCGGCAACGGCGTCGACGTCCACCCCATCGAGGAGGGCCGCGAATGCTGGATCGCCGGTCTCCTCTGGCCCGGCGTCGACGGCTGCGCGGGGCATTCCGACGGCGACGTCGCGGCGCACGCGTTGTGCGACGCGCTACTGTCCGCGGCGGGGCTCGGTGATCTCGGGGCGGTGTTCGGCACCGGCGATCCGCGGTGGGCAGGCAAGCACGGCGTCGAGTTCCTCGCCGAGGCACGGCGACTGGTCGAAGCGGGCGGCTGGACCGTCGGGAACGCGACCGTCCAGATCGTCGGCAACGCGCCGCGCGTCGGGAAGCGCCGTGAAGAGGCGCAGAAAGTGCTGAGCGAGGCTGTCGGCGGGCCGGTGAGCGTCTCCGGGACGACGACCGACGGGCTCGGCCTGACCGGACGCGGCGAGGGCATCGCGGCGTTCGCGACGGCGTTGCTCTTAACCTCGCAGGAATAGGGCGCGCCGGGAGCCTGTTCTCCCCTGTCATGGCAGTCACACTTCCCGAACCGGTCCGAGAACTGGTGGACGGCAAGAACTTCGCGACCGTGGCCACGCTGGACGCCGACGGCGGCCCGCAGACCTCGGTCATCTGGGTGGGCCTCGACGACGGCAATCTGGTCTTCAGCGCCACCGAAGACAGGCTGAAGGTGCGGAACCTCCGTCGAGACCCGCGCGCGAGCGTGTCGATCACCGACGCGGAGAACCCTTACCGGCACACGCAACTGCGCGGCACGGTCACGATCATTCCCGATCCCGAGAAGACCTTGCCGAAGCGGCTGAGCCACAAGTACCTCGGCCAGGACCCGCCGCCGGAAGGCCCGGAAGCCGAGCGAGTGATCGTCCGGCTGCGGGTGGACAGGATCGCCGGGAACGTTCGTTGATTAGGCTCTCGTCATGGGTGTGACCTTCAACGACCAGACCAAGAAACTCCTGGACGGCAACAACTTCCCCGTCCTCGCCACCATCAACGCCGACGGCTCCGCGCAGACGTCCGTGCTGTGGGCGAAGCGGGACGGCGACACGGTGATCTTCGCGACCGTCCGCGGCCGTCTCAAGGAGCGGAACATGGCCAGGGACCCGCGGGTGTCCGTGTCGGTGTTCGACCAGGAGAACCCGTACGACTACGTCGAGATCCGCGGGACCGTGGAAATGACCGACGAGGGCGGGCGCGAGCTGATCAACGAGCTCTCGCACAAGTACCTCGACAAGGACTACCCGGACGAGCCTGCGGAGGTCGTGCGCGTGCTGGTCCGGATCACGCCGACCAAGATCACCGGCAACGCCGCCTGACCCGCGCCATGAACGGTCCGTTCCTTGCGAATTTCGCAAGGAACGGACCGTTCATCTCACACGCGGGGAGAGGTCAAGTCCCACGATCGTGGCTAGTGTGGGACTCGTGACCTATCGCGCTGTGTTGTTCGACTTCTCCGGCACGGTCTTCCGGCTCGAGCAGGATGAGACCTGGCTCGCCGACCTCACCGACCACGAGGGGGAGAGCCTCGACGTCGAGGCCCAGACCGAACTGATGCGTCGGATGACCGCGCCGGTCGGCCAGGTCGTGGACCTCGACGAGGCGCACCTGTACGCCTGGCACCACCGCGACCGCGACCCGGTGCTGCACCGCAAGGTGTACCTCGAGGTCCTGAAGCGGTCCGGGGTCCCGCACGCCGACCAGGCCGTCGCGCTCTACACCCGGCTGATCGATCCCAGCCAGTGGACGCCGTACCCGGACACCGAGGCCGTGCTCAAGGGCGTCTCCGGCAAGGGCGTCCGGGTCGGGGTGCTGAGCAACATCGCCTTCGACATCCGGCCGGCCTTCAGCCGCCGCGGCTGGGACGCCTTCGTCGACGAATTCATCCTGTCCTTCGAGGTCGGGGCCGTGAAACCGGAGCCGGAGATCTTCCGGACGGCCGTCGAACGGCTCGGCGTCGAACCGGCGGAGACGCTGATGGTCGGCGACAGCGAGGAGGCCGACGGTGCCGCACGCGAGGTCGGCTGCGCGTTCGCGCTGGTAGAGCCGCTGCCGACGACCGAGCGCCCGGACGCTCTCCTCCACGCCCTCCGCACCCACAACGTGCTGTAACACGGTCACTGCGACATCGCTCACCCCGACCCCGTACCCTTTTAGGGTGGCACTACACCTCTATGACACCGCGACCCGGAGCGTGCGGGAATTCCACCCCGCCCGTAGCGGAACGGCGTCCATGTACGTGTGTGGTGCCACCGTGCAGGGCATCCCCCACATCGGCCACATCCGCGGCGCGCTGAACTACGACGTCCTGCGCCGCTGGCTCGTCCACAGTGGACTCGATGTGCTGATGGTCCGCAACGTCACCGACATCGACGACAAGATCCTCACCAAGGCCGCCGAAGCGGGTCGTCCCTGGTGGGAGTGGGCGGCCACGCACGAGCGCGCGTTCGAGTCGGCGTACGAGTCGCTGGGCTGCCTGCCCGCTTCGATCTCGCCGCGGGCGACCGGGCACGTCACACAGATGGTCGAGTTGATGCGGCGGCTGATCGACGGCGGGCACGCGTACGCCTCCGGCGGCGACGTGTACTTCTCGGTCAAGGCGTTCGACGGTTACGGCGACCTGTCCGGCCAGAAGCTCGACGAGGTCCAGCAGGGCGAGAGCCTCGCCGAGGGCAAACGCGACCCGCGTGACTTCACCCTGTGGAAGACCGCGAAGCCGGGCGAACCGTCGTGGCCGACGCCGTGGGGCTCCGGGCGTCCCGGCTGGCACCTCGAGTGCTCGGCGATGGCGACGACCTACCTCGGCCCCGAGTTCGACATCCACGGCGGCGGCATCGACCTGGTGTTCCCGCACCACGAGAACGAGCGCGCCCAGTCCAACGCGGCGGGTGACCCGTTCGCGCGGTTCTGGCTGCACAACGCCTGGGTGACCATGGCGGGCGAGAAGATGGCCAAGACGCTGGGCAACACGGTGTCGATCCCGGAGATGCTCAAGAACTACCGGGCACCCGAACTGCGGTACTACCTGGTCCAGCCGCACTACCGGTCGACGGTCGACTACTCCGACGGGGCCGTCGCCGAAGCCGCGCAGGGCTACCGGCGGATCGAGCAGTTCCTCCGGCGTACCGCGGGCGTCGTCGGTGACGTCCACCTCGGCGAGGTCGCGAAAGACTTCGCCGCCGCGCTCGACGACGACCTGGCCACCCCGCAGGCGTTCGCAGTGCTGCACAACACGGTCCGCGACGGTAACGCTGCCCTCGACGCAGCCGACAATTCCAAGGCACTCGAATTCGCCGCCTCCGTGCGCGCGATGACCGACGTGCTCGGCCTCGACCCGCTCTCCGCGCGCTGGTCCGAGGCGGGCGGCAACGAAACGCCCACCCGGCAGGCACTGTCCGATCTCGTGGAAGGGCTGCTCACCGAACGGCAGCAGGCCCGCGCCGAGAAGGACTTCGCCCGTGCGGACGCCGCGCGTGACCGTCTCCAGCAGGCGGGCATCGTGGTGGAGGACACCCCGAACGGTCCACAGTGGACCGTCAAGGAAGTCTGACACTTACTCGCTTTTCTAGCTCAAGGATTCTCACTGATGGCAGGCAACTCCCGGCGCCAGGGCGCTATTCGCAAGCCCGGCACGAAGAAGGGTCAGGTCGTCGGTTCCGGCGGCCAGCGCCGGAAGGGCCTGGAAGGCAAGGGCCCGACCCCCAAGGCCGAGGACCGGCCAGGGCACAAGGCGTACCGCATGGCAGGCGCGCGTGACCGCAAGGAACAGGCACGGCAGAAGAAGGCCGACAAGCCGGAGCTGATCGCCGGCCGCAACCCGGTGGTCGAGGCGCTGCGCGCCGACGTGCCCGCCACCGCGCTGTACGTCGCGCTCAACATCGAGATCGACGACCGCGTCAACGACGCCGTCCGGCTCGCCGGCGACAAGGGCATCTCGATACTGGAGATCCCGCGCGAGGAACTCGACCGCAAGACCAACCGGGCCATGCACCAGGGCCTGGGCCTGCAGGTCCCGCCGTTCGAGTACGCGCACCCCGGTGACCTGATGGCCTCGGCGAAGGACTCGGGCAGCACTCCGCTGTTCGTCGCGCTCGACGGCGTCACCGACCCGCGCAACCTCGGTGCCGTGATCCGCTCGGCCGCCGCGTTCGGCGCGCACGGCGTCCTGCTGCCGGAGCGGCGCAGCGCGGGCATGACCGCGGTCGCGTGGCGGACCTCCGCCGGCACCGCCGCCAAGCTGCCGATCGCCGTCGCGACCAACCTGACCCGCCAGCTGAAGGCGTGGAAGGACGACGGCCTGATGGTCGTCGGCCTCGACGCGGACGGCTCGGTGGACATCGACGAGCTCGACCTCGCGGCGGACCCGCTGGTCATCGTGCTCGGCTCGGAGGGCCGCGGCCTCTCCCGGCTGGTGCGCGAGACCTGCGACGCGACCGTGTCGATCCCGATGGCGGCCGGTGTCGAGTCGCTCAACGCGTCGGTCGCGGCCGGTGTGCTGCTGGCCGAGGTGGCCCGCCGCCGCCGCAGCGCGGGACGTGTCTGACCCCGCACTTCGCGGACACGCAGTTCATCGACATCGGGCGGGGACCTCAGGCTAAGGTCACCAGCGGATAAGGCGTAACCGTTCCTGGGGGACCCCGCACCGATGTCGTTCATTTCGCCACTGTTCCTGTGGTACTTCATGCCGGCGGTACTGCTCGCCGTGCTGGTGTGCCCGCGCAGCTGGCGGAACGGCATCGTCGCCGCGGGCAGCCTGATCTTCTACGCCACCGGCGCCGGACCGTACACGCTGGTGCTGATCGGCTGCATGGTGGTCAACTTCCTGGCCGGGCCCGCGCTGGAGCCGAACGCCTGGGACCTGCAGAACAAGCGGCGCAAGCGGCTGCTGCTCGGGGTCATCGGCCTCAACGTCGGCATGCTGCTGATCTGGAAGTACGCGGGTTTCGCGACCCAGCAGATCGCGGCCGTGACGCACTGGTTCGGCGGCGGCTTCCCAGTGGCCGACCTGGTCATCCCCATCGGCATCTCGTTCTACACGTTCCACCACATCTCGTACGTGGTGGACATCTACCGCGGCGAACGCCGGGCGCTGCGCGACCCGGTGTCGTTCGCCGCGTACATCGCGATGTTCCCGCAGCTGGTGGCCGGGCCGATCGTGCGCTACCGCGAGATCGCCGACCAGCTGCCGCAGCAACGGTCACACCGCCTCGACGACATCGCCGCCGGTTTCCCGCGCTTCGCGCTCGGGCTGTGCAAGAAGACGATCATCGCGGACTCGCTCAGCCCGATGGTGGACGCGTGCTTCAACACCTCACCGGATCAAATGACCTTCGCGATCGCCTGGCTGGGCGCGATCGGCTACACCCTCCAGCTGTTCTTCGACTTCTCCGGATACTCCGACATGGCGATCGGGCTCGGCCGCATGCTCGGCTTCCGGCTACCGGAGAACTTCGCGCGGCCGTACTCGTCGGTGACCATCACCGAGTTCTGGCGGCGCTGGCACATGTCGCTGTCGCGCTGGTTCCGCGACTACGTCTACATCCCGCTGGGCGGCAACCGCACCGGCGCCGGGCACACGTACCGGAACCTGTGCATCGTGTTCGTGCTGACCGGGTTCTGGCACGGCGCGCAGTGGACGTTCGTGATCTGGGGCATCTACCACGGCGCGCTGCTGATCGTGGAACGCGCTTTCGGCTACGACGTCACCCCGAAGACCCGGGCCGCCCGCATCGGCCGCCGCGCGCTGACGCTCGTGCTCGTGGTCTTCGGCTGGGTGTTCTTCCGCGCCGAGGACCTGCCGCACGCGCTCGGCATGATCGGGCACATGGTGCTGCCCGACTTCACCGGCCTCACCGACGTCGTCGAGAGCGCGGTGACCAATCAGCGGCTCATCATCTTGCTGTGCGCGCTGGCGATCGTGTTCCTGCCCGCGCATCCGGTGACCGGGCCGCTGCTGGAGTCCTCGCGGAGCCGCCCGGCGACGGCGCTGCGGATCGGCGTGATGACCGTGGGGCTGGTGTACGCGGCCATCCTGATCGCGACCGGGACGTTCAGCCCGTTCCTGTACTACCAGTTCTAGAGAGGCCGCAGTTCTGATGGAGCACCGAGAATGACCGACCTGGCCACTCAGCCCGGCGTGATCCCCTACGTCGACAACCACGACGGTCCGCGCCGGCTGCTCGTTGTCGAGATATCTCCCTTCAGCGCCAACGCGGTGCGCCACTACGCGCCTTTCACGAGCATCGACGGCAGGCAGTACGTGGTCTCGTGGGGCTCCGTCACGTTCGAGATCCCCGCCGACCGGAACGTGCATGTCAGCGTGCATCTGCAGACCAACTACGCGACCGGGGTGACCTCGACCCCGTTCGCGTCGATCGTCCTGGCCCCGCACCCGGCTCCGGTCCGGCTGGCGACCCAGTTCACGACCAACGCCGAAGGCTCGCTCATGCCGGTCGGCTAGCCTGACTCATGACCGACGACTGGAAACGGGATCGGGTCGGGTCGGCGCTGCGCGGCGAGAACCCGACGGTGCTGCGACGGCTGGACACCGGATTCGCGGTGATCGGCGATACGCAGTTCCTACCGGGCTACTGCGTTCTCCTGACCGACGATCCCGCCGCCTGCCGCTTGACCGAGCTGCCACGCGAACGGCGGCTGGAGTTCCTGTCGGACATGGAGCTGCTCGGCGAAGCGGTCGAAAACGTCTGCAGGCGAAGGGATCCCGGCTTCCGTCGCGTCAACCTGGAGATCCTCGGCAACACGGATCCGTTCCTGCACGCGCACATCTGGCCGCGCTACGGCTGGGAGCCGACGGACCTCGTCGGGCGGCCGGTCTGGCTTTACCCGCGTGAAAACTGGGGTGAGTCCCTGGGTCCTCAGCACGACTCGCTCCGCTTGGAGTTGGCGCGAGAGATCGACAGGCTGCGGGCCGCGTCGAGCACGAGCTGAGAGAATTCCTTGCCACGCGCCATCGGCAGGTAGTGCCCGGCCTTCGGAACGGTGATCAGCCTGCCATCGGCGCAAGCGCCGAGGAAGCGGCGTTCGTGGCGCCGGAAGTGGTCGCGTGAGCCGTTGATCAGCCAGGTCGGGCCCGGATAGGTCGCGAGTTCGGCGAGCACGTCGAACTCGGCGAAGGCCTTGGCGATCTCCGGGATCACCTCGGTCGCGATGCCACCCTCGATCACCGCTTTGGCGAGCTTCGGCGGCAGGACACTCTCGAACAGCCACCGGCTGAGCCGTTCGCCCTGGTCCGGGCGGCGCATGAGCAGGCGGTGCGCGACACGGAACGGCGTCTCCAGCGTCCGCCCGGGCAGATAGGTCGAATCCGCGACGACGAGGCCGGCGACACGATCCGGATGACGTGCCGCGGCGGCGATGGCGACGTAGCCGCCGAGAGAGTGCCCGACGACCAGGGCGGGCTCCTCGATACCGTCGACGACGGCGTCCACCGCATCGTGCAGGGTGAACCGCTCGCCTCGGCGGGTGCCGTGCCCCGGCAGATCGATCGCTCGTGCGGAAGCGCCCGAGTATTCGAGTTGCTCGGCCCAGGCGGCACCGCTGAGCCGGACGCCGTGGACGAAGACGAGGGGGACCATGGATCTACCTCCTGAATGCAACGCACCGTTGCGTTGCAAAGTACTGGCGATCGTCGCACGACGCAACGGTGCGTTGTATTGTCGTCCGGTGAGCACGCGGAACGGTCCCCGCAAGGCCGAGGCGATCTTCGCCGCAACCCTCGAGCTGCTGGCCGAGTACGGCTACGAGAAGCTCGCCATCGAGGCCGTCGCCGCCCGGTCCGGCGTCAACAAGACGACGCTGTACCGGTGGTGGTCGTCCAAGGACGCGCTCCTGGCCGCGGCGCTGCGCGACTCGGAACTCTTCGCGCTCGCCGTCCCGGACACCGGCAGCCTTCGCGGAGATCTTCTCGCCGTGGCAACGCAGATCCACCGGCTGCTGACCTCGGAGCACACCGCGCCGATCGTCACGGCGACACTGACGGCGGCCCCCCGCCGTCCGGAACTCGGCGATGTGTCGCGAAGCTTCTTCGCCGACCGTTCGACTCGAGAAAAGCCGATCTTCGAACGCGCCGCCACCAGGGGCGAACTACGGGCAGGCGCCGACCCGGTCGTGGTGATGGATTTGCTCGCGGGAGCGATCTGGTTCCGGCTACTGCTACGCGGCGGCGAAGCCGGTCCGAAATTCCTCGAAGAAGCCATCGACACCGTACTGGACGGCGCAACGTGAAAATCACCTTGAAGATCGAATCCGAGCGGCTCGAAGACTATCTCGCCGTCGACGAAGTCATCGATCACGATCATCCGCTGATCCGCGAAACGGCTGACGTGCTGTCACCGACCGGCGGCACCGAAGTCGACGTGATTCGTTCGATGTTTCACTTCGTGCGCGACGACATCGCCCATTCGGTGGACGCCGCCGATTCCCGAGTCACTCTTATGGCCTCCGAGGTTCTGCGCGAGCGGGTCGGCCTCTGCTACGCGAAGGCCCATCTGCTGGCCGCTTTGCTTCGCAGCCAGGGTATCCCGGCCGGGTTCTGCTATCAGCGGATCGGCGTCCTGCACGGGCTCAACGGCGTGTACATCGCCGGTCTGGACCGGTGGATCCGGCTCGACCCGAGAGGTAACAAGAACGGCGCGGACGCACACTTTCCTTTCCTGCGAAAGAGTTCGCCGGAAGATGAGCGACTCGCGTGGACCCTGGACCCCACCAGAGGTGAGATCGACTTCCCCACGGTGTACTCCGCGCCCTCTTCGGCCGTTGTCGAAACACTGTCGTCCGCGAAGCCCGGCCCCGCTTGGTACGAAGGGATCCTTCCGCACGCTCCGTGAGCGGTTTTTCCGCGTTTCGGCGAAACCTCGGCCGCGAATAAGGTATAGCCGTGCGTTACGTTCGCTGTTGGTATCTTTCCCCCGAATTTCTTATTTCGGCATGGTCACCAGGCGCGTAGAGTAACTCCCCGCACTCGAACAGATACGCAATGCGTTCGTCCGTTCGGGTGCGGATCAAGGAGGTGACCCCCGTGCCCGCGGACGCCGACCGGCTCCGCCGTACCCCACTGCAAGAGATCTTCTGGACCAGGACGAGCCTGTTGCTCACCGTACTGGTCGTCATCGCGGGCCTCAGCCTGTGGATCTCCAGCATGATGGATCCCGGCGCCGGCAAGACCCTGCTCACTTCACTGGGCACCGGCACCCTGATCTCCGCCGTGGTCGGCTTCGGCCAGACCCTGATCACCGCGGCCGCGTCACAGCGCGCGATGGTGACCCCGGTGATCGAGGAAAGCCGCCGCGCGCTGGAAGCGCTCAGCGCCGAATACCGTTCGCTCAACAAGGAATTCTTTCCCACCCACGTCTTCGAGGCGACCGCCGACCCGGATCCGTTGTTCAACCGGGTCATGACCGAAGACCTCGACGTGGCAAGGCACTACTTCTTCCGCGGCTTCTCCGGCAGGCACGCCGCGGCCCGATTGCTGTTGTCCCGCACGGAAAGGGAGCTTCGCGTGGTCATCGCCGACCCGCGCGACGAGGGGGCCATCAGCGGCAGAGCGCGCTATCTCCTGCGCAGCGAAGAGGCGGGCATGGACTACGAGACGATCCAATCCCGGCTCAACGACGAGATCAGCATCGGCCTGGTCGGGCTGTTCCTGGCCCGCAGCCGCTGCTCGCTGGTGGACATCACCGTCGTAGCCGACCCGCCGCTGGACCGGCTCGAGGTATTCGACGAGAGCGTCTGGGTGACCCTGTACAGCGACATCCGCGGCGCGACCACGCTGTATCCGCGGACACTACGGTTCAGCGAAGGTTCCTTCCTGTACAACAAGGAGCGCTCCGAATTTTTGCGGGTGTCCCAGTCCCGCGCCGGACGGCACTTCCGCATCTCCACCACGACGACGAGGGCGGATTTCCTCGCCCTGTACGAAAAGATCACGGGCTCACCCCTATCCGAACAGAACTTCCTCGAACTGGAAGCGAAATTCCACGCCTTCCGGAAGGAGTTCACCACACTCGCCGAGTTGAACCCCTGACCTCTCGGCGTCACGAATTACTAGAACTGAGGAGCTGAAGTTGCTCACTCGCTTGTCCCCCCTCACCCGGTTGTCCGCGTTGCTCCGCACGACGGACCTGCCGCTGGCGCAGCATTGGCAAGTCGTCGACGAGATCTTCCGGGACTGGACGTCGAGACCCGAGCTGCGCACGGACCTTCGGCAGCACCTGGATTCGCTGAGCCCGGACGAGGCAAGCGCGGTACTCGGCCGATCCCGCGAGACGACCACCCACTTCGCCTGGTGCCTGCTCGATTCCCCGACGGATCCCTTTTCACTCTGGCTCCACGAGTACAAGGCACCGCAAGACTGGCGTGAGGGCTACGCCGATTCCGTGCACAACCACAGATATCACTTCTGCACCACGATCCTCCGTGGCCACTACGTCCACGAGCGTTATTCGACCCTGCGCGACCAGCTCTCCGGATTGATCACATCGGTTCGGTTACGACGTAGCGCACTGTGCCAGGCCGGGTCGGTAGGCGTCATGTACGCGGACGAGTTCCATCGGATTCCCGAAGCCACCGAAGGGACTATGACGTTTTTGGTGAAATCACGCCCGGTAAGCGAGTTCAGTCTTTCCTATGACCCGAAGACCGGAATCGGGCATCGTCACGTTCCGGTGGAGGTCCGATTGGGGGACCTGGCCGACCGTATCTAACTACACACCGCCGTCGAAGCGCATACCATTACTCCACCCGTAAACGGGATCGGAGAGGTGTATGCGCGCGCGAAAGAACACGATTCCTTCCCAGACCATCGACGCCGTCGAGCATCGCGTCCGGCGACTGTGCTGGCGCTATGCGGACAAACTGCAGTTCCACGGCTGGCATCACGTGAGTTTCGTCCGGGCCAAGGCCGCGGGGTTCGCCGAGCACAACGGTGCGGATCGCACCGTCGTGGAGGTGGCGGCACTGGTGCACGACGTGAACTACATCGTGCTCCGGAACTCCCCCGCGGCCGCCGGGCGAGACCTCCGGTTGGGCATCCTGCGGGAGTGCGGCGTCGAGGACGCCGTGGCCCGGTGGATCGACGAGATCATCGACGAGGCCGAGATGGCGACCCGCGGCCGGCACATCTCGCTGGAGGCCCAGGCGTTGAGCGACGCCGACACGCTGTTCAAGGCGCTGCCGGTGACGCCCGTCGTGCTCGCCCACCGCTATCTGCGAGAGAACGGGCTGAGCCTCCGCGAGCTGGCGCACAAGATCGTCGGCGAGCAACGCGATGTCCACGACGGCGGCTACTACTTCTACAACCCGAAGGCCGCTGAGACCTACTCGCGGTGGGCGCTGGCGAACCTTCAGCTGTGGCAATGCATCAAGGAAGCCGTCGACGACCCCAACGTCGTCGAACTCCTCGACGCGGTGCACGCGGTAGATCTCGAAGTGGAGCCCGCCGCCTCCTAACGCTGCCCGTAGCCGCGGAGTTTCTCCACGACGTGCTCGATCTCGGCGGGCGGGAGCAGGTTCGGCGTTCCTGCCGCCCGCGCCGTCAACCAGACCTGGCAGGCCCACTCGAGCTGCTGTGCCCGGCTGTACGCGGAGCCGAGGCTGTCGCCGAAGGTGATCGTGCCGTGATTGGCCAGCAGGCAGCCTCGGCGGCCTTCCATGGCCTCCAGCATGGTTTTGGCGAGCTCTTCGGTGCCGTACGTCGCGTAGGACGCGACGCGGACCGTCGGGCCGATCGAGGCGAGCATGTAGTGGATCGCCGGTACCTCGGTGACGAGGGTGGAGACGGCCGTGGCGTGCACGGAATGCGTGTGCACCACGGCGGAGACCGCCTTGCCGTCCGGATCGGCCGCCTGCCGGTAGACGGCGAGATGCATCGGGAGTTCGCTGGTCGGTTCGAGCGAGCCGTCGACGATCTTGCCGTCGAGGTGGGCCACGGGCACGTCTTCCGGCCGCAGCCCGGCGTAGTCGACCCCGGTCGGGGTCACCGCGATCAGCTCGCCCTGCCTCGCGGAGACGTTGCCGGACGTGCCGACCACCAGTCCGCCGGTGGTCATCCGGCGGGCGAATTCGCAGACCGCCAAGCGCTCTTTGGCCAGGATCACCGTCACAACCTCCACGGGAGGCCTCGGATCGCAGGGGCTGGACGACGACGAGCTGTTCGCCGTCGTCCAGCGTCGAGAGATCAGGAAGGGCGTGGGCCGTTGGTCTTGGCGGGAACCGGCTTGGGTGCTTCAGCCGCCTTGGGCGCAGCGGCGGCCGCGGGTGCCTCGGGGGCGGGAGCCAGCAGCTTGATGGCCTCCTGGACGGCGACGTCCGTGGCGGAGAGCCGTTCGGCGACCTTCGACCGGAGTTCCAGCGCGAGCTTCCGGGCCTGCTGAGCCTCGGCCTGCTTGGTCTTCGCGTCGGTGAGGGCCTCCGCGACCTGCTCCTGCTTCGCGGCGATGTCCTCCGCCGAAGACTTCTCCGACTTGGCGATCTTCTCCGCCGAAAGCCGCTCGGCTTCGGCACGCTTGTCCGCCGAGACCCGGTCGGCTTCCGCGATCTTGTCCGCGGCGACCTTCTCCGCCTCCGCGCGACGAGCCGCCGAAGCCTCCTCGGCCTTCTTGTCCGCGGCGGCACGAGTCCGGACGCTCTCCATGTCCAGTTCCTTGCGCTTCTGCGCCGCCTCGGAGTTCAGCCGCTCGCTCTCGGCCTGAGCGTCCTTGGCCGCCTTGTCGCTCGCGCGCTGCGTCTCGTGGGCATACCTGTCCGCCTCGGCGCGGGTCGACTTGGCGTCGGCTTCCGCGGCCGCCTTGAGGTCGGCGATCTCCTCCTCGGCGAGCTGCATCATCATGCGGACGCGTTCGGCCATCGCGCCGGCGCCGGACGGGCTCGCGCTCATCCGCACGAGGGCGGCCTTGGTCTCGTCCAGTTCCTTCTGGGCGTGGCCGAGCGCTTTGGTGAGTTCACCGGCGGTCGCCACGGCCTCGTCGCGGTTGCGCGAGGTCTGCTTGAGTTCGGTCGACAGTTCGGCGAGCCGCTCGTCGACCTGACGCTTGTCGTATCCGCGGACGGAGCCCGCGAACTGGGGCGATTTCGCTGAGGGCGCCTGAGGCGCCGTCTTCTCAGGAGCGACCATGGCGGACACCTTAATGAGCTTGGGCCCGTCGAGTAGTACCGCCAAACGGCTGCACTCGGCGGGCGACCGACCGATCACCTGGCATCCTGCATTGTCGACAGGTCGTAAGCAGGGGGAGGCCCGGTTGGACATCTCGGCGATCCTCGACGACATCAGGGAGCACTGGCACATCTACGCCACGATGCCCTTCATCGCCGCGCTCATCGGCTACATCACGAAACGCGTCGCCATCGAGATGATGTTCCGGCCGCTGGAATTCGTCGGGATCAAACCCTTCCTCGGCTGGCAGGGAGTCATCCCGGCCAACTCTCGCCGGATGGCGACCACCGCCGTCGACCTGCTGACCAAGAACCTCGTCGATCCGCGGGAGATCTTCTCCCGGCTCGATCCCGACGAGGTCGTCAAGGAACTGGAAGAGCCGCTCCTCAAGGCCGTCGAGGACGTCACCCGCGAGGTGATGGAGCAGTACCAGCCCAGATTGTGGGAACTGCTCCCGACGCGGGCGCAGCGGATGCTGGTCGATCAGGTCCGGGCGCAGGCGCCGAAGGTCGTCGCGCGGCTGTTGCGCGAGGTGTCGACGAACATCGACGAGGTCCTCGACGTCAACGAGATGCTGATCAACGCGATGGTCCGGGACAAATCGCTGACCTGCCGCCTGATCAAGGAGGTCGCGACCCCGGAACTCCGCTTCATCGCCCGGTCCGGGATCTGGTTCGGCTTCGTCATCGGCCTGGTCCAGTTCGTCGCTTGGGCGCTGACGAAGCAGCCGTTGATCATGCCGATCTTCGGTTTCGTCACGGGGTTCGTCACGGACTGGCTGGCCCTGAGAATGATCTTCTACCCGCGTGAGCCGCGCCGGTTCCTGTTCTTCAGCTGGCAGGGCATGTTCCAGAAACGCCGCAAGGCGGTCGCCCGCGACTACGGCGCGCTGATCGCGGACGAGGTGCTCACCGTCCGGAACGTGCTGGAGGCCGTGCTCACCGGGCCGAAGTCGGACAAGTTGTTCTCGATGATCAGCCGCGAGGTCCGGCGGACCGTCGACGCGCAGGCGAGCATCGCGAAACCGTTGGTGGCGCTGACCGTCGGCGGCAAGCAGTACCAGGAGATGAAGGTGGCCGCGGCGGAGAAGGTGATCGCGTACCTCCCCGAAACGGTGAAACACGTGGACAGCTACGCCACTGACGCGCTCGACGTCCGCGACACGATCGTCGTGAAGATGCAGCAACTGACCCCGCTCGAGTTCGAAGGGATCCTGCGACCCGCCTTCCAGCAGGACGAAGGGAAGCTGATCGCGGTCGGCGCGGTGATCGGCGGGCTCGTGGGTGAACTTCAGGTCCTGCTCCTCCTCCATTGAGGACAGGCGGCTAGGTTCCCTCTAGCGAGACGCGGGAGGGGCTTCGAGTGGACGCCGTCGTCGCCGATCTGGGCGAGCACTGGCCGGTGTACGTCAGCATGCCGTTCATCGCGGCGCTGATCGGCTACGTCACCAAACGCGTCGCCATCGAGATGATGTTCAAGCCGGTGGAATTCGTCGGTGTCGAACCGTTCCTCGGCTGGCAGGGCGTGCTGCCGGCGAACGCCGAGCGGATGGCGGCCACCGCCACCGAGATGCTGACGAACAATCTCGTCGACCCGAAGGAGATTTTCGCCAGGCTCGACCCGGCCCAGGTGGCGAAGGAGATCGAGCAACCACTGCTGCGGGTCGTCGAGGAAGTCACCCGCGAGGTGATGGAGCAGTACCAGCCGCGACTGTGGGAAGTACTGCCGAACACCGCCCAGCAGCTGCTCCTGAAACGCGTACAGGCCGAGGCGCCACGCGCGATCACGAAGATCATGGGCGAGATCGCGGAGAACATCGAGGACGTCCTCGACCTCAAGCACATGGTCGTGACGAACCTGGTGCGTGACAAGGCGTTGCTGAACCGCCTGATCCGCGACATCTCGCGGCCGGAGATGCGGTTCATCGCGCGGTCGGGGATCGTGTTCGGCTTCTCCCTCGGCTGCGTGCAGTTGCTCGTGTGGGCGCTGACGAAGTCGCCGATCGTGCTACCGCTGTTCGGTATCGCCATCGGCTGGTTCACCGACTGGATCGCCCTGAAGATGATCTTCCTGCCGCGCGAGCCGAAGCGGTTCTTCGGCTTCTACACCTGGCAAGGCGTGTTCCAGAAACGCAAGGACCAGGTGGCCGCCGACTACGGCGACATGATCGCGCGCGAGATCATCACCATCCCGAACCTGCTCGAAGCCGTGCTGAGCGGGCCGAAGTCGGACAAACTGTTCACGATGATCACCCGTGAGGTGCAGCGGACCATCGACACGCAGGCCAGCGTCGTGAAGCCGTTCGTCGCGATGGCCGTCGGGAGCAGGAAGTTCCAGGAGATGAAGCAGACGGCGGCGTCGAAGGCGGCGGCACGGATCCCGGAGACGATCCGGCACGCCGAGGGCTACGCGGTCAACGCGCTCGACGTCCGGAACACCATTGTGGACAGAATGCGGCAGCTCAACCCGCTGGAATTCGAGCAGTTGCTACGCCCGGCGTTCCGGCAGGACGAGTGGAAACTGATCGCCGTCGGCGCCGTCATCGGTGGCCTTGTCGGTGAACTTCAGGTACTTCTGCTGCTTCACTGACGACCAGCCGATACGGTTTCCCATCTTCGGAGAGCAAGCGAGGAGGTCGCATGGACGCCGTCCTCGACGACCTCGCCCGGCACTGGTGGCTGTACGCCGCGATCCCGTTCATCGCCGCGCTGATCGGCTACGTCACCAAACGCGTCGCCATCGAGATGATGTTCAAGCCGCTGGAGTTCGTCGGGATCAAGCCGTTCCTCGGCTGGCAGGGAGTGGTGCCCAGGCACGGCGGGCGGATGGCCGCCGTCGCGACCGAGTTGCTGACGTCGAACCTGCTGGACGTCAAGGAGCTTTTCCGCCGGATCGACCCGGCGATCATCACGCGCGAGATCGAGCAGCCGCTGCTGCGGGCGGTGGACGAGGTCACCCGCGAAGTGCTGGAACGGCACCATCCCAGGCTCTGGGAGATCATGCCGACGATGGCGCAGGAACTGCTGATCAAGCAGGTCCAGGCTTCGACGCCGCGGCTGGTGCGCGAGTTCATGACGGAGATGACCGAGAACCTCGACGAGGTACTCGACTTCCAGCATATGACCGTGCAGCGGCTGACCAGCGACAAGAAGCTGCTCGTCCGGCTGATCCGCGAGACGTCACGGCCGGAGATGGCGTTCATCGCACGCACAGGGATCTACTTCGGCTTCGGACTCGGCGTCGTGCAGGCGTTCGTGTGGGCGCTGACGAAGGAACCTTGGGTACTGCCGATCTTCGGCGGGTGCATCGGGTTGTTCACCGACTGGCTGGCGATCAAGCTGATCTTCGTGCCGCGCGAACCGGTGCGGATCGGCAGGGTGGTCCTGCAGGGCAAGTTCCAGCGGCGGCGGGCCGAGGTCGCGCACCAGTACGGCGAGATGATCGCGAACGAGATCCTCACCGTGCCGAACCTGCTCGACGCCGTCCTGCGCGGGCCGCGCTCGGACCGGCTGTACGCGCTGGTCGAACGGCTGGTGGCGCAGGCCATCGACGAGCAGGTGAGCGTCGCGAAACCGATGGTCGAGATGGCCGTCGGCGGGCAACGGCTGCGCGAGATCAAGCAAGCGGCCGCGCGGAAGGCGCTCGAACACCTGCCGCCGACGATCCGCCACGCCGAGGGCTACCTGACCGAGGCGATGGACGTCGCGAAGATCGTCGAGCGGCGGATGCTCGGGCTGACGCCGCTGGAGTTCGAGGGGCTGTTGCGGCCGGCGTTCCGGCAGGACGAGTGGAAGCTCATCGCCGTCGGCGGGGCCATCGGCTTCCTGGTCGGGGAACTCCAGGTCCTGCTCATGCTCCACTGAGCGCGTTCAGCGGGCTAAACGCGAGCCGGGCCAGGCGGCCGGACCGCGTTTAGCCCGCTAAACGCGCTTTGGGGGCGGTTCTCACGTGCGGGAGACAAGGGGTGATTACGGTGGAGGGGTGGCGTCCGAATCCCAGCAACTGCCAGCCGTCCACGAGGCGTGGCTTCCGCGTGAGCACGCGCTGCACCGTCCCCGCCACGGCGGCAGGCAGCTGACCGCGCTGATCAGCGCGCTGCTGTTCTTCACCACCCCTGCCCTGCTGTGGGTCTTCGGCGTGCGGCCGGGCGAGATCGAGAACCACAAGCTCGCGAGCTTCCCCGGTCTCGACAAGGGCTGGGGTTTCTTCACCGACCTGCCGACCTGGGCCATCGACCAGCTGTCGTTCCGGCCGGGCGCGATCGCCGCCGCCGACGCGATCAGCCGCGGTGTCTTCGGCGAGGATGTCCCGCTCGACCAGCCGCCGCCGCAGCAGCAGGCGGGCCCGATTCCCGCCCCGCCGTCGCCCGTGCCGCCCAAGACCGCGCCCACCCAGGGCCCGACGCCGAACGCCGCGTCCGGTTATCGCCGCGTCGTCCAGGGCCGCGACGGCTGGCTGTACTACGGCTACGACGCCGACGCGAAATGCGATCCGTCCCGGCCGCTGCCGGAAACCATCGCCAAGATCAACGAGTTGCGGCGCGCGGTCGAGCAGTCCGGGAGGCGGTTCGAACTCGTCGTCGCGCCGGACAAGTCGACGATGGTCCCGCAGTTCCTGCCCGACACCTACCCCGGCAAGGACTGCTCGCGTTCGGCCGAGGCGACCACCTGGCACCGCATGCTCAAGGACGCCCGCGCGATCGACCTGCGGCCCGAACTGCGCGCGTCCGAAGGCCGGGTGCAGCGGCCGATCTACCCGTCGAACGACACCCACTGGGCCGACGAAGGCGCCTTGGTGCTGACGCGCGCCATCGCGAACGCGATCAAACCGGGTGTCACGCGGACCTGGGTGAGTGTTCCCGTCGGCCAGTACGACACGGCCGCGGACCTGCCGCCGCTGATCAACAAGCAGGGCACGAAGACGAACACGCTGTACAGCCTCCGCCCGGACGGCGTGGTGGAGCGCGCGGGCGAATCCAACGGCGACATCGACCGGCCGGTGTACCGCACCGCGAGCCCGCTGATCGGGACTGTGGACGAGAAGATCCTGATCTACGGCGACTCGTTCACGAAGGCGTCTTCGCGGTATCTCTCGGGCGCGTTCACGAACCTGACGATGCTGGCGCACTTCACCCAGAAGACGTCACAGGCCGAGGCCGTCGACGCTTTCGTGAACGCGAACGTCGTGGTCCTCGAAACCGTGGAGCGCAGTGTGGCCGGGGGTCAGCTCGCGTTCATCGACCCCGGGTTCCTCGAAGCGGTCAAGAAGGCACTCGCCGAACGCCCGATCCGCTAGCGCAAGGCGGGCCGCGGCGTCGCCGTCGGCTCGACGCGGACCCGCGAAGTACGCCCGCGCAGCCACGCGATGAGGCGGCAGACCAGGTAGATCACGAACGAGATCGTCGTGACGAACGCGCTCACCGGCTTCCCGGGCGCGAGCGAAAGGATGATCCCGCCGAGCGCCGCGACCTCCGCGAACACGATCGAAAGCACGGTCGCCTTCCACGGGCTCGCCGTGACCCGAGCGGCCGCGGCGGCCGGGGTCACCATCAGGGAGACCACGAGCAGCGCGCCGACGATCTGCACGCCAAGCGCGCTCGAAATGCCGACCAGCACCGCGAAGATCAGCGACAACAGCCGGACCGGCACACCGCGCGCCGTCGCGACCGAGGGATCGACCGTGGCGAACAGCAGCGGCCGGTAGATCACCGCGAGCACCACCAGTACGACGACCGACGCGCCGACGAGCAGGTTCAGGTTGGTCGAGTCGATGGTGATGATCTGCCCGACGAGGATGCCGAACTTGTTGGCGCTGCGGCCTTCGTAGAAAGACAGCAGCAGGACGCCCATGCCGAGCCCGAAGGCGAGGATCACGCCGATCACCGAGTCGCGTTCGGACTCGCGGCCACCGAGGATCCCGATCAGCAGGGCGGCGATGACCGCGCCCGCGAGGCCGCCGAATTCGACGCCGACGCCGAGCAGCAGTGCGCCCGCCGCACCGGTGAAGGCCAGCTCGGCGGTGCCGTGCACGGCGAACGACATCCGCCGCATGACGACCAGCGGGCCGAGCACGCCCGCCACCAGCCCGAGGACGGCGGCCGCGAGCAGCGCCGTCCGTACGAAGTCGAGACCGAGAAGTTCGCCGGTGAGGGCGAAGTCGAACATCTTGTCCACGGTGCTAGCAGGCCTGTTCGTCGATATGGTGGGGTTCGTCCTCGCACAGCGAGCTCTGCGCCCCGGCGACGTGGATCTGCCCGCCTACCTTGAGCACCTCGATCCGCGTGCCGTACAGCTCGGACAGCGTCTCCGAGTTCATCACCTCGTCCGGCTTGCCGACCCGGAACTGGCCGTTCACCAGATACAGCATCCGGTCCACATAGGACAGGATCGGGTTGATTTCGTGGGTGACGAACAGGATGGCGGTGTCCGCCGAACGCCGCCGCTCGTCGATCAGTTCGGACACGGCGCGCTGGTGGGCGAGGTCGAGCGAGAGCAACGGCTCGTCGCACAGCAGGACCTCGGGGTCGCCGACGAGCGCCTGCGCGACGCGGAGCCGCTGCTGCTCGCCGCCGGAAAGCCGCCCCACCGGCTGTTTCGCGTACGCCTGGGCGCCGACGGACTCGATCGCCTTCGACACCAGCTGACGTCGTTTCGAAATGCCGAAGAGCCCGGTCCCCCACCGGTGCCCGTCCAGGCCGAGGCCGACCAGGTCCACCCCTCGCATCGTCAGGCCCTCGTCGAGGGCGCGTTGCTGCGGGATGTAGCCGATCCGCCGGTTCTGCCCGCCGGGGCGGCGTCCCGCGATCTCGACCGTGCCCTCGGGCAGTCCCTGCTGACCGAGCAGCACCTTGAGCAGGCTGCTCTTCCCGGAGCCGTTCGGCCCGAGGATCGCGAGGAACTCGCCGGGCTCGACGTCGAGGTCGAGCCCGGACCAGAGGGTCCTGGTGCCGAACGCGAGGCTCGCCCCGCGGACACGGACGCCCGCACGCGCCTCGGCAGGTACGGAGCTCACTACTTGAGTGCTCCCGCCAGCGCGTCCACTGCCTTGGTCATCCATGCAATGTAGTCGGTCACACCCTGGGGAAGCGTTTCGGTGACATCGACGACCGCGATCCCGGCGCTCTTGGCGTCGCCGACGACCTGCTGGGTGACCGGGGTGGTGGTCTGCGCGTTGTTGACCAGCGCCTTGACCTGCTTACCGGAGATCAGCTGCTTGACCTGGTTGAGCGCGGCGGCGGGCACGTCCTGCTCCGCTTCCACGGCCTCGGCGAAGGCGGGCGGAGTCGCGTCAGTGACCTTCGCGCTGTCGAGCAGGTAGTGCGCGACAGGTTCGGTCGCGACGACCCTGCCGCCCGAGGCGCCCAGCCCGGTGACCTTCTTCAGCAGGTCCTGGGTCTTGCCCTTGAACGCGGTCGCGTTGGCGGTGAAAGCGTCTTTCGACGCGGGCTGGATCTCGCCGAGCTTCGCGGCGACCTGGTCGGCGACCTTCTCGACGCCGGGCAGGCTGTACCAGACGTGCTCGTTCTCGTTGCCGGTCGCGGCGATGTCGACGGCGACCAGCTTCTGCGCGCCGGCGGCCTGATCCGCGAGCTTCGAGAAGAACTCGTCATAGCCGCCGCCGTTGGACAGCGTCAGCTTCGCGTTCTTCGCGGCGATGGCGTCGCTCGCGGTGGTCTCGTAGGAGTGCGGGTCGGCCGAGGGATCGTGGATGATCGAGGTGACCTCGACCTTGTCGCCGCCGACGGCGGTCACGACGCTGCCCCAGACGTCGGTCGAGGCGACGACCTTGATCTTCTCGCCGCCGCCCGGGTTCGCGGCGGACGCGTTCTGCGAACCGGAGCCCGTGGACGCCTTGTCACCGGACGCGCAAGCCGTCGCGCCGAGCGCGAGGACGGCCAGGGCCGAGACGGCCGCGAAAACACTCTTAGTACGGCGGGAATTCATTTACTGCACTCCTGCGGATGCCCAGGCCAGGTGTCCCAGGCGCCGGGTAATGGAAACCGTTGTCAGATTCAACTGTACCTCATCCGGCTGACAGTGCCCGCCATCCAGGCGGGAGCTGTACCGAGGGTCACTCTGAATCGAGACCTGCCACACGTCGGGTGATGCTTCTGCAAAACGTTCTGAACCGTTACGGTTTGCGGATGGGCCGTCCTATCCGCACCAGGAGGCAGGCGACACTGGCGTCGTTGGCCGCAGAGCTCGGTGTGTCGAGGACCACCGTCTCCAACGCCTACAACCGACCGGACCAGCTGTCACCTGAGTTGCGCCGACGCGTCCTCGAGACCGCGCGCCGCCTCGGCTACCCGGGCCCGGACCCGGTGGCCCGTTCACTGCGGACGCGCAAGGCGGGCGCTGTCGGTCTTTTACTCACCGAGAACCTCTCCTACGCCTTCCGCGACCCCGCCGCCATCGGCGTACTCGAAGGGCTCGCGCTGGCCTGTGAAGACGCGGGCGTCGGCCTGCACCTGGTCCCGGCGAGCCCGGGCCGTGAGGACGTCGCGGCCGTGCACCGCGCCGGCGTCGACGGTTTCGTCGTCTATTCGGTGCCCGACGACGACCCGCATCTGGGCGCGGTGCTGGAGCGCCCGGTGCCGACGGTGATCGTCGACCAGCCGCGCGTGGACGGCGTCGACCGGGTCGGCCCGGACGACGCGGCCGCGGTCACCGCCATGGCCGGACACCTCATCTCGCTGGGCCACCGGCAGATCGGCGTGCTGTGCATGCGGCTGGCCCGTGAGCGCAACGACGACTTCGTCTCCATCCAGCGGCAGAGCGCCGCGCACTTCCACGTCCAGCGGATCCGGCTCGAGGCGCTGGCCGCCGCGTTCTCGGCGGCGGGCGTCGACTGGGCGACGGTGCCGGTGGTCGAACGCTTCGACCACACCGTGGACGACGGCGCGTCGGCCGCACGCCAGCTGCTCGACGCGTATCCGCAGGTCACCGCCGTGATCTGCACTTCGGACATCCTCGCGCTCGGCGCACTGGCGGAAGCGGAACGCCGTGGGCTGCGGGTGCCGCAGGATCTGACGGTCACCGGTTTCGACGGCATCACCGAGGCCGAACGCTCCGGGCTCACCACGGTCCACCAGCCGGTGCTCGAGAAGGGCAAGGCGGCGGGCAAGCTGCTGCTCAGCTCGGCCGACCGGGTCGGGCCGAAGGTGATCACCCTGCGGACGGAATTGCGGGTCGGCCGCACGTCGGCGCCACCACGAACGGCCGAAGAACGCTGGTTCGGGCCGTGATGTAGCCCGTAAAACGTTGCTCTCACCGAGCGTGTCCGTTCAAAATGGTCACGTGACCTCCATCGACGTACTTCTCAAGCGAAACCAGGAACTGGGCGACGTCACTCCTGGCGACCGCTCGTCCCCGAGGCCATCGCTCCAGGTGTCGATTCTGACCTGCATGGACGCCCGTATCCGGGTGTTCGAGATCTTCGGCCTGCTGCAGGGTGAGTCCCACGTGCTGCGAAACGCCGGCGGCGTCGTCACCGACGACATGATCCGCTCGCTCGCGCTGAGCCAGCGGAAACTGGGCACGCGCGAGGTGCTGATCGTCCAGCACACCGAATGCGGCCTGTCCATGGTCACCGAAGACGACTTCAAGGACGAACTCGAAGAGGCCTCCGGACTGCGTCCGACCTGGGCCGTCGAGGCGTTCCGCGAGGTCGAGAACAGCGTGCGCCGGTCGATGCAGCGGGTGCGGCGCAGCGACTTCCTGCCGCACACCGACACCGTGCGCGGGTTCGTCTACGACGTGAAGACAGGGCAGTTGTCCGAGGTCGCGTGAAGCTGAAGGGGACTTTCCCCGCATGTGATGCGGGGAAAGCGCCCTTCGCCGCGTAAGACGAGGGGAAAGTCCCCTTCAGCTACGTCCTGGGCCCACGTTCGACGCGCGGGCCCACCTTTTAAGCTGGCCGGGTGGGCGTCGACGCGGATGTGCTGATCGAGTGGTTCGGCGAAGTGGGGCGCGACCTGCCCTGGCGTGAGCCGGAGTGCACCGCCTGGGGCGTACTCGTCAGCGAGATCATGTTGCAGCAGACGCCGGTCGCGCGTGTCCAGCCGATCTGGCTCGAGTGGATGGCGCGCTGGCCGGTGCCGTCGGCGCTGGCGGCGTCTTCGCAGGGCGAAGTCGTACGCGCCTGGGGCAAGCTCGGCTACCCGCGGCGCGCGCTGCGGCTGCACGCCGCGGCGACCGTCCTCGCCGCCGAACACGGCGACGTCGTTCCGTCCGATGTGGACACCCTGCTCGCGTTGCCGGGGATCGGCGCGTACACCGCGCGCGCGGTCGCGGCCTTCGCCTACGGCAAGCGGGCACCGGTGGTGGACACCAACGTCCGGCGAGTGGTGGCCAGGGCGGTGCACGGCGCGGGCGACGCCGGGCCGCCGTCGAACACCCGAGACATGGCCGACGTCGAGGCGCTGCTGCCGCGAGAGGACGCGCCCGCCGCGAAGCTCTCGGCGGCGCTGATGGAACTCGGCGCGCTCGTCTGCACCGCCCGGTCGCCGCGCTGCGCGGACTGCCCGATCTACGACGACTGCGCCTGGCAGCACGCGGGCAAACCCGCCTACGCCGGTCCCGCGAAGCAGGTCCAGAAGTTCGCCGGGACCGATCGCCAGGTGCGCGGGCTACTGCTCGACGTCCTGCGCGGCACCGAAGGCCCGGTCGAGAAGGCGCGCCTCGATCTCGTCTGGGACGAATCAGGGCAGCGCGACCGCTGCCTCGACTCCCTGCTGGTCGACGGCTTGCTCGAACAGACCGGGGACGGCCTGTTCGCACTCCCCGGCGAACACTGACGCATTACGACAAAAGTTGGTCAATGGTTGTCATCGGCGCGATGGCGGGTTAGTTTTCCGGCCAACGCGCATGATGGGAGTTACGCCCGTGGCCGACTTCGACCGACGTACCGCGCTCAAGGGCGGCCTGACGGTAAGCGCCGCCGGGCTGCTGGGGACGGCGACGATTTCCGCCGCCGCCGCGGCGCCAGGGGTACCAGAACCACGGATTCACGGAACGGCCGCGTGGAGCGCCCGGCCGCCGAACGGAACGATCGAGGTGCAGAATCACAAGCCGACCTACATCGTCGTGCACCACACCGTCGAGCCTGGCAACGTCACCGACTACACACTCGAACACGCTTTCTGGGCCTCGCGGGCGATCCAGAACTTCCACATGGACACGCGGGGCTGGGTGGACAGCGGCCAGCAGTTCACGAACAGCCGCGGCGGGCACATCACCGAAGGACGGCATCGCAGCCTGGAAGTGCTGCGCGGCGGAACGCGGCATGTGCTGGGCGCGAACGTCGGCAACAACAACAGCACCTGCATCGGGATCGAGAACGAGGGCCTCTACAGCAAGGAAGACGTCACACCCGCGCTCTGGGCCTCGCTGGTGAAGATGGTCGCGTACATCGCTTCGCGGTACGGGATCTCGCCGGAGTTCATCAAGGGACACCGGGACTTCAACTCGACCGAATGCCCGGGGACCGTGCTGTACAACCGGCTTCCGGAACTGCGCACCGAGGTCCGGAAAGTGCTCGGCTCGGCGTCACCGAAGGCGGATCTGCCGGAGTGGCCGCTGCTCAAGCCCGGCGACACCGGACCGCGAGTGCGAACCGCTCAGGAACTCCTGCGGGCACGCGGGTTCGCCGTCCCCACCGACGGCCTGTTCGAAGAGTCCACAAAGGACGCCGTCGCCGCGGTGGCGGCCCGGAACGGACTGGAGCGCGACGCCTGCGGCGCGACCGCGGCGACCGACGAGACCGGGTTCCTCGGCTCCGACGTCTGGCCGCTCATCGTAGGGCCCGGCACCGATCTACGGGCGCTGAAAGCACGACTCGCCGGCTGAACAGCAACGGCAGGAGCACCACGAAGGCCGCGCACCAAGGAAGCAGGGACGTTCCGAGCGGCAGCAGCAACCCGCCGATGAGCGCTCCCCCCGCGACGGCGCCGTTCCAGGCCGCGATCGTGAGCGACTGGGCGGCGTCGGCGGTGGGGCCCGCGATCAGCGCGGTGACGGCCTGGAACGCGGTGGGCGCGCCACCGAACGCCAAGCCCCACAACGCGGCGGCGGTCAACACCAGACCGTGGATGCCGCCGCTGAGTCCCATGAGGACGATGGCCACGCCCGTCATACCCGCGCAGACCACCAGAACGGCACGCGGGTGGTGGTCGAGCATGGTGCCGACCGCGACCAGCCCGCCGACCGTGGCGCAGCCGAACACCAGCAACGCCGCGCCCAGCATCCCCGCCACGTCCATCCCGGCGAGGACGGGGCCGATGTAGGTGTAGGCCACGTTGTGCCCCAACGAGAACAACGCCACCGTCGCCAGCACGGGGCGCATCCCCGGCAGCCGTGACGCGGCCAGCGGCCGGGTGGGCCCCGCCGGCTCCGCGGGTACGGCGGGCACCACGACGAGCACCCACACCAGCAGCGGCACGGTGACCAGCGCCATCGCGGCGAACGCCCAGCGCCAATCGGCCAGTTCGCCGAGCGCGGTACCGGCGGGCACCCCGAGGGCGAACCCGATCGGCGTGCCCGACATGGCAACGGCCAGCGCGCGCCCGGTGAGTCCCGGCGGGGCGAGGCGCATCGCGTAACCGGCCACGAGCGACCACATCACCCCGGTCAGCGCGCCGGAAACGACCCGCGTGGTCAAGATCAGCGAGTACGAGGAAGACATCGCGATCAGCAGGTTGGTCACCAGGAACCCGGCGATCAGCGCCAGGAGCAAGCGTTTGCGCGGCACCCGGAGGGTGAGGGTGGTGAGCGGGATGGCGGTGAGCGCGGTGGTGAGCGCGTAGACCGTCACCAGCTGACCGGTCGCCGACGGGGACACGCCCAGATCCGCGGACATGCCCAGCAGCAACCCGGCGGGCAGCACTTCGGTGAGGCAGCCGAGGAAGACCGTCGTCGTCAGCGCGAGCAGCGCCGGAAGGGGCAGCATGCCTCGACGATCTCTCCGCCGGCGTGGCGCGGGGTAGTCCCGGGCGGGTATGCCGTGGGGTTATCGAGGGGAAGGCAAAGGTGGCGTGCCTGAGGGTCGCTGCCCCCAATGCCACATTGGAGACGCTGAGTGTCCCCAATGTGGCATTGGGGGCACCGGTCTGAGCGGCTCACGAGGACTTGCCACTCACCGACCGTCCCGCCTGACGCTTTCGTGAGCCCCGCACCCCCCGCGTTTCGTCCTCTAGTTGCGGTAGTTGGTGCCACGAACTACCGCAACTAGAGGACGAATTGCGGGAGGGGGTGGGCGGGGGGTGGGAGGTAGCGAAGGTCCCTCGCTACCCCAGCGCGGCAACGCCGGTTGGCCGCTGCCCCCAAAGCCACATTGGGGACGCTCAGGGTCCCCAAAGCCACATTGGGGACACTCGCTTCAGGGCCGAAGGTCTCCCGGGGATCAGCGGCGGGCCCGGATTCTGGTCGCGGTGAGGGTGCGTTACCCACACACCGCAATGCCGTGAAGGACCCCTTCACGCGGATCAGCCACGTGAAAAAGGCCTTAACTACCCGCCGATGTGATCCCTGGTGACGCTGGGAAGACCGTGACGCCGGCACCCCGCCCTGACCCACCACCCGACACGACACCTTCGGTCCAATGACCGTCCTTACCACGCACGAGATAACCCGACGGCATGACCGGCTGGCAGTGCCGCGCGTGGCACGGACGCCCGCACGATGACCGGGCACCCTCCCCCGTAGAGAGAAGGCCCGTTCATGACCGTGCGGATTCGGTGGCAGGAGCCACTGTGCACCGCGTTGCTCGCCACCACGATGATCGGCACCTGCCAGACGTCGGCGGCGGCTCAGCCGGCACCCGGCAGTGACGGGTACGTGCACGTCTCGCCCGACGGCACCGTCCTCGGCGCTGATCCTTACTACCCGAAGGACGGCAACGGCGGTTACGACGTCGACAGGTACTCGCTCGCGCTGGACTACTCGCCGTACTCGGCGCTGTTGAGCGGCAAGGCGACGATCACCGCGACGGCCACCCAAGACCTCAGCCGGTTCGATCTGGACCTGCGCGGCCTCACCGTGCGATCGGTCAGCGTCGACGGGGTCGCCGCGACGTTCCGGCGGGTGGGCGAGCACGAGCTGGTGATCACCCCGAGGACCCCCCTGGCGGAAGGCGTGCGGTTCACCGTGGTGATCGGTTACGACGGGCGGCCGGAGCCGATCGGCACGGCGCGGGGGCGCGTCGGCTGGCTCGCCACTCCCGGCGATTCCGCCGTGGCCACCGGCCAGCCGCGTTCGGCGATGACGTGGTTCCCGGTCAACGGCACCGAAGTCGACAAGGCGACCCTGCGCGTCTCCGTCACCGTACTGGACGAATTTTCCGTGATGGGTAACGGTATTCAGGTTTCGGACGTCTCCGCCGGCGCCGGACGACACACCGTCACCTGGTCGGAGGACACCGCCCTCGCGCCGAGCACGGCGATGCTCGGCATCGGACGCTGGGAGGTCGAGAGGATCGCGCTGCCCGGCGGCCGGACGGCGATCAACGCCTACCACCCGTGCGCCGTCGACAAGCGGAAGATCGGCGGCAAGCTGCCCGAGGTGCTGGAGTTCCTCACCGGGAAGTTCGGTGACTACCCGCAATCCGCAGCGGGTGGGCTGTTCCTCGACCGCGCCCTCGGTTACACGCACGGCGCCCAGACCCGGCCGATGTACGGCCGCGCGGCCACCGTCGCCGATCTGGTGTACGCCACCGCGTACCAATGGTGGGGGGCCGGGGTGAGCGGCAAGATGTGGCGCGACGCGCTGATGCCCGAATCCATCGCACGGTACGCGGTGTGGCTGTGGGACGAGGCCAAGAACGGCGGCGACCTCGATCGGCGGTACCGCGACATGGTGGCCAGGGTGAGCGGGGACGCGGGATTCTGGGCGCCGAAGCTCACCGATCCTGGCAAGGGCACCGAATTCGCGCCGACGGCCAAGGCGGTGCTGATGGTGCACGCGCTGCGCCGTCTGATCGGTGACGACGCGTTCTTCCAGATTATCGCGGGTTTTCCGATGATCAACCCGCAGGGCAACCAGAACTGGCACGACTTCGAACTCTACGTCGCCGCGATGACCCAGCTCGACCTCGGCGAGTTCAATCACGCGTGGCTCGACGGCACGGTACGGCCGCCGGACGAGCACCTCTACCCCGGGCCGTTACGCCCGGCGCGATGAGACCCTCCGCCCGGGCGACGTGACCCTAAAATGGTGAAGTCCGTGAAGGCCTCCTTAAGGGACTCTGGGTCCCTCAAGGAGGCCTTCACGGACTACGGCTTACGGCTTACGGCTTACGGCTCGCGTGAGTCCAGGTATCGGGCGTAAACCGGTGCCGTCCTCGCTTCGGTCCAATACGCTTCGACCACGGCGGCCATCAGTTCCGCCTGCCGTCCCGCCACGAAGGTCTCCCGGTTCCACGCGAGTATATGCCTGCGCGGCAACACATCCCCGCGCAGTGGCCGGGTCACGAGGCCGTGGTTCCGCGGATCGCAGATCGGCTGTGAAAGCCCGATCGCGCCCGCCCGGACCACCAGCAGCGCCACCTGCTGCGAAGTCACCTGATGGGTGATCGACGGGCTGAAACCGTGCTGCGCGCAGGTCTCCGCGAAGTACCTGGTGAACGTGGTCGCCGACGAATCGGACATCATCACCCACGATTCGTCCCGTAGTTCGCTCAGATCGATGATCTCGTTGCTCGCCAACGGATGGAACTCCGGCAGCAGGACGAAGGTCGGCTCGGTCACCACCACCGCGGTGTCCACACTCGCGGGGATTTCGAGCTCGTGTCCCGGATAGTCTTTGACCAGCCCCAATTCCGCGCGCCGCTGTGCCAGCAGCGGCAGCAGCCGCTCGGGATGGTCGTCGTGCACGACCTGAACCTCGGAGACCTCCGGCCACAACCGGGTCACCAGCGACGGCAGGTGCGCGACCAGTGCGCTGGCCACCGCGACCACCCGGACGACGTCGGGCGGGCCGCTGGGGCAGACGCGCTGCTCGATGTCGTCGAGCAGTTTGTCCAGCTGTGGCAGCAAAGCGGCTGTCCGGCGCAACAGCAAATCGCCCATCGGTGTCGGTGTCACGCTGCCCTCGCGCCGGTCGAACAACTGGTAGCCCAGCATGTTCTCCAGCCGTTTGAGTTGCGCGGACACCGCTGGCTGGGTGACGCCGAGCGCGATCGCGGCACGGGAAAGGCTGCCCGTGTCCGCGATCGCCCGAATCACCCGCAGGTGGTGAACATCCAGCTGTACGACGTCGAACTCCTCTGTCACGTACGGGTTTTCGCCCCGTCGGAAGAAGTCATCGCCACGGAAACCGATCCGGCCGTGGTCCGTCTGCCGAGAAGAACATACAGGAGAAAGGCGCCGAATACGGAGTTCACCGTGGGGATTCCCCACGGCAGCCAAATTCCCACCGCGGCCCCGGCGACCCAGCAGATCAGCGCGACGGGAACCCAGGCCGGGCATTCCGGCGGCAACTCCCCGGACGCACGGGTGGCTTCCAGATCCGGTTTCCAGCGCCGGACCACGTAGTACTCGGCGATCACCACCCCCGCCACCGGAGGCGTGAGCACGCCGACCCAGGTCAGGAAGGTGGTGAAGTGATCGAGGATGCCGATCGCCGAGAGCACCGTGCCGAGACCGCCGAGCAACAGGGTCGCGGTGGTGCGGTCGAGCCGCCGGGACAGCAGCACCTGCACGGTGTTCACGAGCCCGAGCGAGGAGGAGTAAAGGTTCCAGTCGTTGATCTTCAGGATCGCGGTGACCAGGATCAGCGTACCGAGCACACCGGACGACGAGGTGATGATCCCGACCACGTCGGAGCTTTTCGCCGCGTGCGCGAGCAGCACCCCGATCAGGCCGATCAGGTACTGGCCGAGGGTGATGCTGACCAGGGTCTGCTTCACGACGTCGGACGCGGTCCGGTTGAACCGGGTCATGTCCGGGGTCATGATCGCGCCCATGATGAACGCGCCCGCCACCAGCGTGGTGCCCTGTGCCAGCGACATCGACGGCCCCGGCGGCGGTTCGGCCATCAGCGCGGGCAGCGAATGGTCGCCGAGCGCGGTGATGATCGAATATCCGGCCAGCGCGAGGAAAGCGGGCACCGTCAGATACGCCGTCCAGGCCATCGCGTGGAAGCCGAACACGACGATCGCGGTGACCAGCGCGCCACCCGCGAGTGCCCACACCCACACCGGCGGGCCGCCCATCAACGCGTGGAGACCGTGGGCGAACACGTCGTTCTGCACGCCGAACCAGCCCGCCAGGCTCAGCGTCATGAGCAGCCCGACCAGCGAGGATCCGCCGGTCCCGAACCCGGTCCAGCGCGCGAGCACCGACGTGGACAGCCCCTCCCGGGTGCCGGCGATGCCCATCAGGATGGTGATGATCTCCAGCAACACCGAACCGATCGTGATGGCCAGTACCGCGTCCCAGAAGGTCATGCCGAAGCCGAGGACGGCGCCGAGCAGGAACTGGTGGAACGAGGACACCTGCCCGAACCGTTGCAGCGCGACGGAAACCCAGGAGTAGCGGCGTTCGGCGGGTACCCGGCGCAGGGAGAAGTCGTCGCGTTCCACGGTCACTCCGCCCGTTCCGGAACAGCCTGCTCCAAGACGACGAAGCCCTGTCCGGGCAGTGGCCGCCAGGAGAGTTCGCCGCGGTAAAGCCGTTCGAGGAACGGGACCCGCTGGTGATAGGCGAACACGGAACTGCCGACCCCGGCCACGGCCACGGTGCCGACGAACATCGGCAGCTCGGCCAGGAAGTACCGGACCGCGCTGCGCAGCTGATCGCGGGTGGGATGTTCACCTTCGGGAAGCCGCCGGTCCAGCACCCAGCCGGTCGCGCCGAGGCACTGCTCGGCGAACTCCGGGTCGGTGGCGAAGCGTTGGTGCGCCTCGGAAAGCAGGCCGAGGTAGGCGCGGTCGGTTTCGAGCACCGAGGCGTCCAGGATCAGGGTGTCCGGATCCGAGGGGCACACCTGCTGCAAGGCGCGGACGATCTTGTTGCGCGTGTAGTTGCCTTGCCGCTGCGCCTTCCGCGCGGCGCGGATCGGGTCGTAACCGAGCGCCTCCATGGTGAACGCGGACGGCCCGTCCGGGACGAAGAAATGAAAACCTCGAAAGGCCGACATGGCCCAGCGGGCGAGATCGGCGATCCGTTCCACCGTGAAATAGCTGTTGAACGGGCTGACGCCGACGCAAACGTGCTCGGCTCGCGCCAGCGGATCGGCGCAATGCTCGGTGAGCGGCAGTGGTCGCAGCAAGACGGCTCCTGATTCGCGGGATATGCGGGGAGAGGCGTTGATCGAACGTAGCCACGGCCCGGGCGGCCCGGGTATTGCCAGCAAATATTGTCATCGGGTTATAGGAAATTACGGATCTCGACTTTCGGAGGTGCCGGTCACGGGCGGAATCGCGGTATACGGGGGCATGGAGATTCAGGTTCGGCATCTTCGCGTGATCTGTGAGATCGCTTCCTCCGGCAGCCTCAACCGTGCCGCAGCCGGCCTGGGGCTCGGGCAGCCCGCGCTCAGCCACCAGTTGCGCCGGATCGAGCGGATGGTCGGCGGTTCGCTGTTCCACCGCGACCAGCAAGGGGTGCGGCCCACCGAACTCGGCTCCCTCATCCTGCGGCGGGCGCGGGCGATCGTGCTCACCTTCGACGAACTGGAGCACGACTTCCACCGTCAGGAACCCGAGACGGGCGAATCGCTCAGAATCGGCTGGAACGACAGCGCCATCACGAGTTCGCTGCTCGACGGGCTGCGCGACCTGCGGCCGGGCGAACCGTTCCGCACCCGGGCGGACACCTCACGCACCCGGCTGCTCGCGCAGGTCGCGAACCGCGGCATCGACCTCGCGCTGATCATGATCTGCGGCGGACGCGGCCTGCCGGTGCCGCCGGAGGTGCGGACCGTGACCCTGGCCAGTGAGCCGTCGTTCGTCGCGGTCCCCGCCGGGCATCCGCTGGCCGACGAGGAGGAGATCGAACTCGCCGAACTGGCCGGGGAGGACTGGATCGTGTCGAACGGGGGCGACGGCTGCCGCGTGGTGTTCCGCGAAATGTGTCTCGCGCACGGTTTCGACCCCCGGATCGCCCACGACGTCGACTTCGACACCGCACGGGAGGACCTGGTCGGCGGCGGGTACGGCGTCGGGCTGGTCCAGCCGACCCGGCCGCCGTCGGATCGCCTGGTCATCCGGCCGCTGGCGGGTGCGCCGATGTGCGTGCGGCACGTGCTCGCCTGGCGCGAAGACGGTCCGTGCGCGACCGGCGTCCGGGAACTCGCCCATGAGGCGACGGCGGGATATTGGCGGCTCGCCGAGCGGACGGCGCCGTACCGGACCTGGCTGCACCGCCACGGCAGGCTGGCCGCCGGATAACCCGGCATGGATGGCGAAGCCTGCCTCGGTTACGAGACCATGCGGCGAGCGGACCTCTACTCACCGCCCCTAGACCTCCACGCCACCTTTCCCTCACCGGCCGGATAACCCTCCGGCATGTCGAGACGGCACTAGAGCGCGTTCCGGAAGACGACCGACGATGGGAATCGTCAATCACGGTTGTCTGAGAAGGGGCGCCATGCTGCCGTTGATCACTCGTACGGAACTGCTCTCCCTGATGGAGGCCGGAACGGTGGTCGTGGTCGACACGATGCCGGTCGCCTATTTCGACAAGGAGCATCTTCCGGAAGCACGCAATATTCCGGGATTCCCGTACGAACAGGCCGCCGAATTCACCGACCGCCTGGCACCGTCGGCGCTTCCGGACAAGGCCGCCGCGATCGTCGTCTATTGCGCGAACACGCCGTGCCGCAACAGTGAATTCGTCGGACGGCGGCTGCTGGAACTCGGGTACACGAACGTCCGCAAGTACCGCGAAGGCATCGAAGACTGGGTCTCCGGCGGATTGCCGACGTGGTCTTCGTCCTGAGTGGACTCACTTGAATCGAAAGGAGTACGTCTTGTCCAAGTTCAAACGGTTCGTCTGCGTGCTGGCCGGTGTGCTGGCGCTTGTCACCGGCGTCGGCTCCGGCGCGGCATCGGCCGCACCGTCGCCAACGGCCGAGAACGTGGTCACGGTGACGTCGGCCAACTACGCCGAAGTCATGAACATCTCGAAGCAGAAGCTGGTCATCATGGACTTCGGCGCGACGTGGTGTCCGCCGTGCCGCCAGATGAAACCGGTGATCGAACGGCTCGCCGCGGAGTACGGCGGCCGGTTCCTGCTCGGCGAGGTCGACGTCGACCAGAGCCGAGACCTGTCGAGCCGGTACAACATCCGCTACCTCCCGACGCTGGTCGGCGTCCGCGACGCCGCCGAACTGCCGTCCTCGCGGAACATCGGCTACCCCGGTGAGGCGCGGTTGCGCGCATGGATCGACGCCCAGCTGGCCAAGGGCTGAGCGTGCGGCTCCGGGACCTACCCGATGACGTCGGAAAGAAAGGCTTCGACGGCACCGAGGTAGGTCTCCGGGGCCTCTTCGTGCACGACGTGCCCGGCGCCCTCGACGACGATGTGACGGCCTAGGCCGCCGGGCACGCGGGCCGCGAGTTCGGCCTGCTGCCCGTGCGGCATCGCCGTCCGCTCACCTTCGATCGCCAGCAGCGGGCATTCGACACGTTCGACGTACTCCCAGAAATCCCGCCGTCCCCATTCCGCCGCGATCTCGTACAGATCGGGAAGCGAGGCGATCAGGTGATAACCGTCTTCCCGTTCCTCGACGCATTCGATGAAGTAGTCGCCGGTTCCCCCGAAGAACTCACGCACGTGGGCCAGTGACCGGAACGGGACCGGCCAGGACTCGAAATAGCCGCGCCAGTCGTCCACGGACCGTCCCCGCTGGTCTGGTGCGAAGTCCTCGCAGACCACGGCGCGGACGAGGCCGGGATACGTGGCCGCGGTGACCCAAGCGTGCAGGCCGCCCATCGAATGTCCGATCAGGACGGCGGGTTCGTCGAAGGTCCGCAGCACCGCGGCCAAGTCGTCGGCGAACCGTTCGGTGCGCCATGGCCCGCCACGTGGACCGCGTCCGTGGCCGCGCGCGTCGAGACCGTGGACACGCCCGTACCGTTCGAGTCGTCCGGCGACCCGCCACCACGTCGTCGCCCTGCCCATCAACCCGTGCAGGAGGACGATCGGCGGCCCTTCGCCGCCGAAAGTGATCAACCCGTCGCGGTGAATCACCACTAAGCTCCCCTCCATGCGCAGCCGTGTCCCCGCCGCCGGCCTGGTTCTGGGGGTCGTCGGCGCCCTGATTATCGGTTGCAGCGTCGATGATGCCCCGGCCACTCCCCCTCCGCCTCCGCCGGCGAACCCGACGCCGGGCGCTTCGGGCGCGGGCGACCCGTATTACCCGATGGACGGGAACGGCGGCTACGACGCGGGCGAATACCAGGTCGGGATCACTTACGACCCCGCGAAGGGGCGACTCGACGGCGACACCACGGTGACCGCGAAAGCGACCCAGGACCTCAACCGGTACAACCTGGACTTACGCGGCTTGACGGTCCAATCCGTCGAAGTGGAGGGAAAACCGGCGAAGTTCGTCCGCGAGGGCGAATTCGAGCTGGTGGTGACCCCCATCGAGCCGATCCGGAACGGGACCACTTTCCGCACGAAGGTCGTCTACGGCGGCGACCCATCGGCGACACCCAAGGCGGGCCGCAACGAAAGCGGCTGGCAGAAGTCGAAGGACGGCGGCGCGTTCATCGTCGGCGAGCCGCATTCGGCGTCGTTCTGGTACCCCGTCAACGAAACCCCACGCGACAAGGCGATGTTCAACCTCACCGCCCGCGTGCCGGACGGCTGGACCGTCATCTCGAACGGACGCGAGATCCAGAAGACCTCGGCGAACGGCTGGTCCACGACGTCCTGGCAGGAACGCACGCCCGTGGCGGCCTATCTGACCACGGTGGCGATCGACAAGTTCACCGTCGACCGGATGTCCCTCCCCGACGGGACTCCGCTGGTCAACGCGTACGCGCCGGGCGCGGAGGACCGGCGAGACGCCGGCAGGCGGCTGCCGGAGATCATCGGCTTCCTGGCCTCGAAGTTCGGGCCGTACCCGGTGGACGCGGCGGGCGGGATCTACCTCGACGAGGACATCCACTTCTCACTGGAGACCCAGACCAGGCCCACCTACGCGAAATGGGCCGACCTGGTCACCGTGGTGCACGAAACCGCACACCAGTGGTTCGGCGATTCGGTGACACTGAATTCGTGGTCCGACATCTGCCTCAACGAATGCCTCGCCTCGTACGCGCAATGGCTGTGGCAAGAGTCGCGGGACGGCCAGAACCTCGATGACCGCTACCGCGCGGCACTCGAGATCATGCGGGGCAGCCCGGATTTCTGGACGTCGAAACTGGTCGACATGGGGGCGGGGCAGGAATTCCACGGCGTGTACGACAAGGGGATCCTGGCCATCCACGCGCTGCGGCGGAAGATCGGCGAAGGGGCGTTCGCGCGGCTGCTGAAGGAGTGGCCGGCGGCCTACCGGAACGCCAACGCGTCCTGGGCGGATTTCGAGGCGTTCACGATCAAGCTCGCGGGGCAGGACCTGCGGCCGTTCTTCGACGCCTGGTTCCACGGCACGGCGATTCCTCCGGACGCCGAACTGCTCCCAGGCACCCTGCGGGGGTAAGCGCCCCCGCAATTAGTCCTCTAGTTGCGGTCTTGGGGGCTTCGGGAGGCTCAGGCACCACGCAATTAGTCCTCTGGTTGCGGTCACCGCGGAGCGGGTAGTCCGGCCGGCGATCGGCTTGAGCCGCATCGACCGCTCGTGCCCGGAGAGCGGCGAAGGACAGAAGGCGGCGTCCACGCAGGTCGACGGCCTGGCCGCCGGGGCACAAGAACGGCGCGCTCTACGACGGTCGCCTGGGTCCCACGCGTCACATCGCGGCGCGAAAGAGTTTCACCGTAGGGTGGCGGTATGGCAGTCGTGAAGATCAACGCGATCGAGGTCCCCGAAGGCGCAGGCCCCGAGCTGGAGAAGAGGTTCGCCGCGCGGTTGCACGCCGTCGACAACCAGCCCGGTTTCCTCGGCTTCGAACTGCTCCGCCCGGTCTCCGGCGAGACGCGCTACTTCGTCTACACGAAGTGGGAGTCCGAAGAGGCATACCAGGCTTGGGCGTCCGGCCCGGCACGCGAGGCGCACGCGGGCGAGCGCGCGAAGCCGGTCTCCAGCGGGGCGAACCTGCTGGAATTCGAGGTCGTCCAGGCTTCGAAGCCGGGTGAGTGAGCTCGAACGAGCCGCGGAACTGATCGACGGCGCCGGCGCGCTGCTCGTCTGCGCCGGTGCCGGGATGGGCGTCGACTCCGGCCTGCCCGATTTCCGGGGCGACCAGGGGTTCTGGAAGGCGTATCCGCCGTACGCGCGGCTGGGCATCAGCTTCGTCGAACTCGCCGACCCGCGGCATTTCGCCGATGACCCCGAGCTGGCCTGGGGTTTCTACGGACACCGGCTCGCGCTGTACCGCGACACCGTCCCGCACGAGGGATTCCGGATCCTGCTGTCCTGGGGAGCGCGGAAACCCGGGGGCACGCGGGCCTTCACGTCCAATGTGGACGGACAGTTCCAGAAGGCAGGCTACCCGCACGTCGCCGAGGCGCACGGGTCCATTCACCATCTCCAGTGCCGCACCCGGTGCACCACCGAGATCTGGGCCGCGGACGACGTCGAGGTCCCCCTCGACGAGGAAACGATGCGCGCGCTGAAACCGCTGCCGTCGTGCCCGCGCTGCGGCGGTCTCGCGCGGCCCAACATCCTGATGTTCGGCGACTACGACTGGCTGGAACGGCGTAGCCAGGCCCAGCTCGACGAGCTGACAGCGTGGCGTCGCGCGCATCGCGACCTCGTGGTGGTGGAACTCGGCGCCGGACAGGCCGTGCCGACGGTGCGGCGCTATTCGGAGCTGGCCAGCGCCGCGACCGGTTCACTCGTCCGCGTCAATCCGCGCGAGCCGCAGATCCGGCACGACCGCGGCGTCTCGCTGGCGAGCGACGGCCTCGAAACCCTCAAGGCGCTGGACGCCCTGCTCGCCTGAGGCACAGATCGCGGTCCGCCGTTTCGGACTGGTTCCACTCGACCGCGATCGCCTGCGGTGACCAGGTCCCGGCCCGAACAGCCGCGTGGGTCCTCATCAGCGGAAAGTCGCTTCAGGGCAGGACGATCTCCGCGTAGACGGCGTCGTGATCACTGCCGGGCGTCTCCAGCACCTTGAAGTCCGCGATGGCCGTCCGCTTGTCCGCCAGCACGTGGTCGATCGGCACCGGCGGCACCATCCCGTTCGTCCAGGTCCCCTGCAGCGCCTTCCCCAGCTGATCGGCCGCGTCGACGTATCCCCTGGTCAGCAGCTCACGGAAGAGTGAATGGTCGAGGCTGGCGTTGAAGTCGCCCGCCAGGATCCGGATGTCGTGCTCCGCGTCGGCGTAGGGCAGGTCCTTGGCCTCGTCGACCCACGTGTGCCTGTCCCACATCGGCGCCGCCGGATGGACCGCGACGACCTCGATCCGGATCCCGTCGCCGAGATCGATGCTCGCACTCGGCTGTTTGTGGTTCGAGTCGCCGCTCAGCTTCAACGGCGTGAGCGGGTACTTCGACACCACCCCGGAGCCGGACGCCCACTCCGCCGGGTGCAGCACGTGGAACGGCAAGATCTTGAACAGCCCGGCGCGTTCCAGCCCGGCGATCGCCTCGGCCGTCATCTCGGTGAGGCTCAGGACGTCGACCTGGTGTTCCTTCACATAGCCGACGATCGTGGCCGGGTCCGCCCGCCCGCCGAGCATATTCGACGCCAGCACGCGGACGTGTTTCCCGCCGAGCGCCTTCTGCTCGTTCGCGAACGCGCGGGGCAGCACCAGCGCGGCGATCGTGAAGGTCAGCACCAGTGCGACCGCCCCTGTCCACCAGCGCCGCGATCCCAGCGCGAGGACGGCGAGCACCAGCGTCGCGATCCCGGCGTACGGCGTCAGCGCGAGCGCCGCGATCGTGTACGTGTTGCCGTCGTACCCCACCAGCCGCAGCACCGTCAGCACCGCGAACGGCACCAGCGCGCCGATCAGCAGCCCGCTGACCAGCTTCCCCCGTGGGCTCACGCGCACCCGGTCTTCGATCACCATGACGTCGAGTATGCCGATCATGCGCGGTGTGACGGCGACCTCCACAACACCTTCACAACCTCCTCACACCGCGCCTACCAGCGCTTATCAGGGATTGCCAGGTTTTGCCAGCGCGCTGTGCGCGGTCTGCCAGCCGGGGAGGGCACCTTTGTCCGCGGGGCGAGATCCACAGGAGGAAACATGACTCACGCGATCAGGGCCGAAGGCCTGGTCAAACACTATGGGGAGACGAAGGCGCTCGACGGGGTCGATCTGGAGGTCCCGTCGGGCAAGGTGGTCGGGGTGCTGGGGCCGAACGGCGCGGGGAAGACGACCGCCGTCCGGATCCTGGCCACCTTGATCCGGCCGGATCGCGGCCACGCGAGCGTCTTCGGCTACGACGTCGTCAAGAACCCGATGCAGGTCCGCGGCATGATCGGGCTGACCGGGCAGTACGCGTCGGTCGACGAGGACCTCTCCGGCACGGAGAACCTCGTGCTGATCGGCAGGCTGCTGGAGTTCTCCAGGGCCGACGCGAAGAAGCGGGCTGCCGATCTGCTGGAGCGGTTCGAGCTGACCGACGCCGCCGGACGCGCGATCAAGACCTACTCGGGCGGGATGCGGCGACGGCTCGACCTCGCCGCGAGCCTTGTCGGCCGTCCGAAGGTGCTCTACCTGGACGAGCCGACCACCGGACTCGACCCGCACGCCCGCAACGAGGTCTGGGCCGTGGTCCGGACGCTGGTCGCGGACGGGACGACGGTGCTGCTCACCACGCAGTACCTGGAGGAGGCCGACCAGCTGGCCGACACGATCACCGTGTTCGACCACGGGCTGGTCGTGGCGAACGGCCGGGCCGACGAGCTCAAGCGGCGGACCGGCGGCCAGACGCTGCAGGTCCGGCCGACCGCGCTCGCCGATCTCGACGCCGTCGAGCGCATCCTGGCCGGACTCACCGGGGTCCGGCCGAACCGGGACAACGACACGGGACTGCTCACCGCGCCCGTCGCCGACCCCGTCCTGCTGTCCACCTTGGTCCGCAAACTGGACGAAGCCGGGATCACCGCGGACGAGCTGGCGCTGCGACTGCCCAGCCTCGACGAGGTCTTCCTCGCACTCACCGGCAAGCGGCCCGAAGAGTCCACAAAGGACACGACTCCGGAAGGGAGCCTGGTATGACGACCATCGCCGCGCCCGCGCAGGCGCGCGTTTCACTGTCCAGCAGCGTCCAGCACGGACTTTCCCTTGCCTGGCGCGGAATCCTGAAGATCCGCAAGAACCCGGAGCAGCTGGCCGACGTCACCATCGCGCCGATCATCTTCCTGGTCATGTTCGTCTACCTGTTCGGTGGCGCGCTCGCCCCGAGCATCGACGACTACCTGCAGATGATCGTGCCCGGCATCATGGTGTTCAACATCCTGCAGGCCAGCATGACCGTCGGGGTCCAGCTCAACACCGACGTCACCAAGGGCGTGTTCGACCGGTTCCGCGCGATGCCGATCGCCAGGTCCGCCCCGCTGATCGGCGCCGTGCTGGCCGACATCGTGCGCTACCTGGTGTGCATCACCGTGCTGATGATCGTCGCGACGATCATGGGCTACCGGATCCAGACCGGCCCGGCGGAGTTCGCGCTGGCCGTGGTGCTGGTCATCGCGTTCGCGCTGGCGTTCTGCTGGGCGTCGGTGTTCGTCGGGATGCTGGTGAAGAGCCCCGGCGCGGTTCAGGGCCTGATGTTCGTGGTGCTCATGCCGCTGACCTTCGGCAGCAACGTGTTCGTGCAGACCGGCACCATGCCCGGCTGGCTGAAGGCGTGGGCGGACATCAGTCCGGTGACGCAGATGTCCGACGTGCTGCGCGGGCTGATGAACGGCGGACCGGTCGCCGGGCCGCTCACCGGCGCGCTGATCTGGATGGCGGCCGCGATCGCGGTCTTCTTCCCGCTCGCCACTTGGGCCTATCGGAAGCGCGTCTGACGGGGGTCAGGGGAACGCGCTTAAGGCCTCCTTCGCTACCTCGAGGGCAGGGTCCCGGCAAAGTCGCAGAGCCGCTGGTCAGGGCTGTTCTTGGTAATCGGGACTTGACATCGCTCGTGCCCGCAAGAGCCGAGCGGGGAGTTCTTGGGCGAGGCATGTCCTCGAACCCCTGTTGATCAAGCTCCGCAACCGGTATAGCCCCGCGGCGTCGACTTTGCCTGGACCCGGACCTTGAAGGCCCGCTTCACGTACTCGCTTCGGAACTCAGCCAGGAGAGCAATTCGGCCCGGGGCAGTCCAGCGTCCTGGCCGAGCAGCGACTCGTAGCGCTCCTCCCCGAAGTGCTCGCGAAGGTCGTCGATCAACACCCGGATCGACGGTTCGCCGAGGTCAAGCTTGCCGCGGAGGAGTTTCGCCGCGCCGACCAGCCGGACAGCGCTCTCGGCCCGTCCCTGCCGGAAGCGGATCAGGGCGAAGATCTCGACGATCCGGCCGAGGTCGGCCATGTCGCCCCGCTCCTTGGTGGACTTCACGACGACGACGGCCGCGCGCTCGGCCTCGTCCAGCTCGCCGGCGGCCAGCGCCACCTCCGTGTCGATGAGCCCGCCGAACTCCTCGCCGAACAGGCCCGGCAGCGGCACCTGGGCCATCCGCGCCCGGAACCGCGCGGCGACCTCGCGTGCCTCGTCCACCCGGCCGGCGCGGCTGAGCAGGTCGGCCTTGCCCACCAGCACCATCACCGCGAGCTGATCGTTGCCCGTGTCGATCGCGTAGCGCTCCGCCTCCCGGATCTCGCGCATCGCCGTGTCGAGGTCACCGGCCCGCGCGTACTCCGTCGCGAGCCGCCAGCGCTGCTGGATCACGTCGTCCTGCGAACCCAGTTCGAGGGCGAGGGCGATCCCTTGCCGGTACAGCGAAATCGCGGCTTCGTGGTCACCGGACATCGAGATGTCGGACGCCTTCATGCCCACCGCCATCGCGGTGCCCCACCGGTCGCCCACGGCCGAGAACCCTTCGAAGGCCCGGTCCCTCGCCTGTCCCGCCCCCTCGGGGTCCCCTTCGTCACCGAGGATGAAACTCTGCGCCCACGAAGCGGCGGCGCGCGCCCACGGGTCCAGGCTCAGCAGCGCCCGCGTCACCTCGCGGTGCGCGAGTTCCTTGTCCTGACAGAAGAACGCGAGCATCGGCAGCCCGAGAGCCAGTCCGGCGAACCGTTCCTGCGCGTTCGTCCGCACGCAGTGGTCGATCAACGCGACGCCCTCTTCCGGATCGCCGATTCCAGGCACCATCGCCATCATCGCGCGGATCGCCCGGAACGCGGCGGCGAAGTCCTCCTCCAGGCGGTCACCGAAAGCGAGCACCTCGGCGACGAACCCCTCCAACCGGTCACTGTCACCTTTGATCAGCCAGTACCAGAAGGAGCCACCGAACAGGCGCGTCGCCATCTCCACGTCGTCCGCGTCGATCGCCTGACGGAGCGCCGTCACGAGGTTGCCGTTCTCGGCGTCGTACCGCGAGATGGCGACGAGCTGGTTCCTCGTCCGCAGCGACGGCTCCAGCCGCTCGGCGAGTTCGGCGTAGTAGCGGTGGTACGCCTTCGCCAGCCTCGCACGCTCTCCCGCCTCGTCGAGGCGCTCCGCCGCGTAAGCCCGGATGGTCTCCAGCATGCGATACCGGGGCTCGCCCTGATCGCCCGCCATGGCGTCCACGATGGACTTCTCGACCAGTGAACCAAGGACGTACAGGGCGTCTTCGGCGGGCAGTCCTTCACCGGCACAGACGCTTTCGACCGCTTCGACCTCGGCACCCGCACCGAAGACCGACAGCCGTCTGGCGAGGACGCGTTCGGCGTCGTCGAGCAGATCCCAGCTCCATTCGACGACGGCACGCAGCGTGCGCTGCCTCGGCAACGCCGTCCGGCTGCCCGAGGTCAGCAGGCGGAACCGGTCGTCGAGGCGCTGCGAGATCTGCGCGACGGTCATCGACCGCAGCCGCGCGGCGGCCAATTCCAGTGCCAGCGGCATCCCGTCCAGCCGTCGGCAGATCTGCGCGACCTCGTCCACAGTGGACTCGTCGAGGACGAAGTCCGGGCGGACGGCCACGGCCCTGTCGACGAACAGCCGGATCGCCCCGGCTTCGGCCGCCTGCGGCACGGTCGGCGTCCCGTCCGGCACGGCGAGCGGGCCGAGCGGGCACAGTGTCTCACCGTCGATGGCCAGCGCCTCGCGGCTCGTCGCGAGGATCCGCAGGGTCGGCACGCGGCGCAGCAGGGTGTTCGCCAGCTCGGCGGCCGCGTCGACCAGATGCTCGCAGTTGTCCAGCACCAGCAGCGCGTCACCGGCGCCGAGCGTCTCCACGGCCCTGGCCAGCGCGTCCACCGGGCGCCGCATCGGGTCGCCGTGCGAGAGGCCGAGGTCCCACAGTTCCAGCGCCGCGAAGACCGCGCCGGGCAGGTCGCCAGGGTCGCGGACGCCGGCGAGCGGCACGAACCAGACACGCCCGCGCGCGTGCGCCGGATGCCGCGTCGCGACCTCGGTGGCCAGCCGCGTCTTCCCGGCGCCGCCGGACCCGACCAGCGTCACCAGCCGAGCGCCGGCGAGGAGTTCGGCGACCAGCTTCAACTCGTCGTCACGGCCGACGAAGCTGGTCAGCCGGACCGGGAGATGGTCGGCGGCCGCGGGTGGCGGGCCGAGTTCGCCGCGCAGCGCGGCGAGGTGGATCTCCTGGAGCTCGGACGAGGGGTCGACGCCAAGCTGGTCGGCCAGCGCAGCCCGGACCTCCTCGTAGACGGCGAGTGCGTCGGACTGCCGGACCGCCGCGCACAACGCCCGGATCCACAGCCCCGCGAGACGTTCGCGCAGCGGATTCCCCGCGGCCGCCTCCTTGAGGTCCGCCAGGACCCGGTCTTGCCCGCCGAGCCGGATCTCGGCCTCGAAGCGATCTTCGGCGGCTTCGAGACGCAGATCCTCCAGCCGGGTCGCCGGTGCCTGCGCGAAGGGGGCTTCGAGCACGTCGGACAGCGCTTGGCCACGCCAGAGGCCGAGTGCTTCGGCGAGGATCGCGGCCGCACCGGAGTCCCGGCCCGCCGCCAACTCGGCCCGCCCCTCCGCGGCCAGCCGTTCGAAGCGGTACACGTCGACGTCCTCGCGGGCGACGTCCAGCCGGTAACCGCCAGTGCCCGAGTCGAGGGTGACGCCGTCGGCACGCAGGACCTTGCGCAGCCGCGAGACCAGGGACTGCAGCGCGTTCGCCGCGTCGGCGGGCGGTTCCGCGCCCCAGAGACCGTCGATGAGGACCGTCGCCGGGACACCCCGGCCGGGGTCCAGCGCCAGCCTCGCCAAGAGCATGCGGAGGCGGACACCGCCGATGTCGACCGGGGTGCCGTCTCCGGCCTCCGCTCCGACCGGGCCCAGCAGCGTCACACGCACGACCCCAGCTTTCCAGAACCCGCGAACGGACAGCCCGGCCAGGCCGGGTATCTCAGAGCGCGCTGTCGGACTCCGGACTCCGTTCAGGCGACGGAAGTGGGGATTATCCGGGCACGGAGGAGCTTTCCGGGCGGACGGCCGCGGTCACCGGGCTACGTTCGGGTCCGAAGCGACAGCCGATCGACTGGGAGCGTGAATGAGGTACCGGAGTGCGGCCGTCATCGCCGCCGTCCTGGCCGCGAGTGTCCTCGGCGGTGGGACCGCCCTCGCCGACACCGGCGAACCCGGCGCCGACGGCGCGGGCGACAGCTACTACCCGCAGGACGGCAACGGCGGCTACGACGTCGGCGACTACCACCTGAAAATCGGCTACGAACCGGCCACCAAACAGCTCACCGGCCTGCAGACGATCACCGGCCGGACGACGCAGTCCCTGAGCTCGTTCAACCTCGACCTGCGCGGGCTGACCGTCGACTCGGTCAAGGTCAACGGGCGGAAGGCGGCCTTCACCCGGACCGGTGACCACGAACTGGTGATCACCCCGGCCCGCCCGCTGCGCGGCCACGAGCGGTTCACCGCCGAAATCGCCTACCACGGCGTCCCGCGGCCGATCGAAGATCCGCTGCTCGGCGAGAACGGCTGGCAGTTCGCGAAATCCGGCGGCGCGTTCGTCGCGGGCGAGCCGAAGTCCGCGACGACCTGGTACCCGGTCAACGACACCCCGCGCGACAAGGCGACCTTCCATCTCACGGTCACCGTGCCCTCGGAGTGGGGCGTCATCTCCAACGGCCGCGAGCGGGGGCGGTTCAAGAACGGCGAGAACACCACGTACGTCTGGGCCGAGGAGACCCCGGCCGTGCCGTACATGACGACGGTCGCGATCGACAAATGGGAGTTCGAGCGGACGAAGCTGTCCGACGGCACCCCGGTCGTCAACGCCTATGCCCCCGGCACCCCCGCCGCGACCAAGCAGGCCGAGGCGCGGCTGCCGGAGATCATCGACTTCCTGGCGTCGAGGTTCGGGCGGTACCCGGTGGACGCGGCGGGCGGCATCTTCCTCGCCGAGCCGATCGGGTTCTCGCTGGAGACGCTGAGCAGGCCGATCTACTCGGGCGCGGCGGGCAACATCCCGACGATCGTGCACGAGAACGCCCACCAGTGGTGGGGTGACTCGGTCGCCGTCGACAAGTGGAAGGACGTCTGCCTCAACGAATGCTTCGCCTCCTACGCGGAGTGGATGTGGTCCGAGGCGAAGTCGGGCCAGGACCTCAAGGCGCGCTACCTGACCGCCGTGCAAAAGGCGACGGACCGGTTCTGGGCCGGGAAGCTGTACGACATGGGGCCCGGCAACGAGTTCACCTACGTGTACTCGAAGGGCCCGGCGGCACTGCACGCGCTGAAGAACTACATCGGCGCGGCTCCGTTCGACCGCATCCTGAAGACGTGGCCGTCACTGCACCGCGACGGCAACGCGAGCCTGCCGGAGTTCCAGAGGTTCGCCGAACGCATGGCGCACAAGAACCTCCAAGGCTTCTTCGACGCGTGGTTCTACGGCAACACCAAGCCCGCGCCCGAGTTCCTCTACCCCGGGGACCTCAAGCCGGCGGCCTGACCTCCGTCACACGTTAGGGTGAGAGGCATGACGTCAGTGCTCCTCACCGGTTTCGATCCGTTCGGCGGTGAGCGGGTGAACCCGTCGTGGCAGGCGGTTTCCCTGCTCACCGGCCGTCGGCACGACACGGTGGCCGTCGAACTGCCGTGTGTGTTCTCGCGTTCGCTGGTCACCTTGCGCGACGCGATCGACGAGTACCGGCCTGAACTGGTGATCTGCGTAGGACAGGCGGGTGGCCGGGCAGGCGTCACCCCGGAACGGGTCGCGATCAACCTGATCGACGCGCGTGTCCCGGACAACGCGGGCTCGCAGCCCGTCGACGTCCCGGTGATCCCCGGCGGGCCGAACGCGTACTTCACGACCTTGCCGGTGAAGGCGTGCGTCGCGGGGATCGAGGCCGCGGGACTTCCGGCGTCGGTCTCGCACACGGCCGGGACGTATGTGTGCAACCAGGTCTTCTACGGGCTGACGCACTTGCTGGACAACGACTTTCCCGGCGTCCGGGGCGGTTTCGTGCACGTTCCCTACACGCCGGAACAGGCCGCGCGGACGACGGCGCCGAGCCTCGCCGTGCATCGGGCGGCGGAGGCGCTGGGGATCATCGTCGACACGGCGCTTTCGGTCACCGAGGATCTTTCGACGCCCGCGGGCACCCTGCACTGACTCAGTACAGGTTCTGCCGGTAGTCCACGGAGATCGCGGCACGCATCATCCGCTCGCCCGCCGCCTTCCGCAGGAGCTTCGCGGCGACGCCGGTGGTCTCGTTGAGCTTGACGTGGTCGGTCCAGATCGCGGCGGGTTTGGGTAGTCCTTCCGGGTCGACATGCTGCCCGGCGTCCCAGAGACGGGCATCGCGGACCGTCGCGCTGTGCTTGAGCCGCGCGCGCCACCTCGACCAGCAGCACCGCCTTGGGCGTGCGGCCACGCTCGGCCATCGGCTCGCGCAGCGCGGGATCCGCGCTGACGCTCGCGGTGCCGGTGAGTTCGAGGACGCGGTCGTCGCCGGGCGCGAGGGCCACGATCGCCACGTCCGGCTGTTCGAGGACATTGTGGAACGTGTCGGTGCGGCGGTTGCCGGGCCGGTCGGCGACCGCGACGGTCGTCGGCCCGATCGGCCGGATGACACCGGGCGGGTCGCCCTTGGGACTGGCGTCGGCCTGACCGTCACCGTCCCGTGAGGTGATCACCGCCAGCCTGTCGATGGACTTCATCATCACCGGCAGCTGTCTGCTCCCCACGACCCGCTCCAGTTCGGCCAGGTCACAGATGGCTTCCATGGAGTCATGGCTACCCCGATCAGGGCTTCAGCTGGGCCGTGAAGAAGTCGACCATCTCCTGGGTCGTCCGCGCCGTCCCGTCGCGACGGGTCGAGACGAGCATCGCGCTCACTGGCGCGTCTTCGGTCCCGAAGAGCACGACGCCGCTTCGCTTGCCAACGCCCGCCAGGTAACGCCCGCGCAGGCCGTCGGCCGCCCAGGTGCCCTCCACGGGTTTGCCCTTGGTCATCTGGCGCCGGGCGTCGTCCTCCAAGGCGGTCATCGCGACGCCCTGGTAGTAGTTGATCGCGTTCGACGCCCCCTCGTTCTTGAACACGCAGGTGACCGCCGACGTCGCGCCCATCGCGGCGGCCGCGTCCGGCGCGTCCCGGCAGTCGTCCCGCCTCGGGATGACGGCGGCGATCCGGCGGAGGCAGTCCGTGAACCCCTGCGTGTCCTTCCGGCCCGCCTGGTCGCAGGCCGGTCGCTTTTCCGGTGCCACGGCGACCGGTTCTTCCTTACCGGCGCTGAGCAGGACGATCGTCGTCACGATCGCCGCGAGAGCGAGCACGATGACACCGTACGTCGTGGGCTTCCGCCAATCCCGGCCCGGCGGGGGCTGCGGCGGCGTCCAGCGCGGAGGTTGCGGGCGCCGAGGCGGCTGCTGCTGGACCGACGGCTGCTGCCTTCGCACCGGCGGCGCGACATGAGCGAAGGCGGGTACGGTCAGCTGGGAGTCCTCGCCACCCGCCGGCACGTGGTGCAACCCGAACGCGACCGCCGTCTCCGGCTGGTCCTGCGTCGTCGGCGTGATCCTGAGCTGATTCGCCAGCAGACTCGCCAGCAACGGCATCCGGCTCGGCCCGCCGACGAGGTAGACGCCGCCGAGGTGGGCCGGGGCGAGCCCGGCGCGGCGGATGGTGGTGGCCAGGAGTTCGGCGCTGCGCAGGAAACTCGGCCGGACGAGCGCCTCGAGCTCCATCCGGCTGACCCGCACGTCCCTGAACGGCTCCGGCATCGGGATCTCGGTCTGCTGGTGCCGGGACAGGCTTTCCTTGGCGTCACGGACGTCCTGCAGCAACGATCGGCGCGTCCGGCGGTCACTGACCGACTGCGGCCGCAGGATCCGTTGCCACTGAGCCGGTTCCGAATGCGACACCTCGCGGCCGATGTGCACCAGCAGCGCCTGGTCGATGTCGAGACTGCCGAGGTCGGGCAAGCCGTCCTCGGCGAGCACGGCGAACCCTTGGGCGCTGACGCCGACGACCGCGCAGTCGAAAGTGCCCGCTCCGAGGTCGTACACCGCGATCGGACCGGGCGGCCGGTGGTTGTGGTCGAGGGAGGCGTAATGCGCGGCGGCGGCGACCGGCTCGGGAATGAGCAGTGTGGTGCCGAATCCGGCCTTGAGCGCGGCGTCGCGGAGGATCTGCTTGCGCTCCGGGCCCCAGCCCGCGGGATGGGAGACGCGTACCTGCGCGGGCGGGCGCTGGAGGAGAAGCTCGGCCTCCTCGCCGACGCGGTGAAGGACGGCGGCGAAGGCGTCGGCGATGGGGAGCGTGACGTCACCGAGCTGAAGGGCGCCCTGGTCGATACGCCGCTTCGGGTTCGCTTCGAACCGGCTCGGATCCAAGCGGGCGCGGCGTTCGGCGTCGCGGCCGACTAAGACGGTGCCGTCCTTGTCGACGTAGATCGCGGACGACATCGTCACCGACCCGTCGATCTCGACGACCTGCGTCCCCCTGCCGTGGATCGAGAGCACCCCGACCGTGCTGGAGGTACCGAAATCGATCGCCAGAACGTCCACCTGACCCCCTCCCGGACCCGATGGCATCGTCTCACGCGAAGATCGGCACCTTACGGCGACGCCTTGCCCGGCTTCGCGTTCTCCAGGGGGCGCAGCACTTCCACACGTGGATGTAGGCCGGTGCTCTCACGAACCGCAGCCGCGCGATCGAAAGCGGCGGTCGGGCGCGTCACCGCCACCCTTCCCTGCTCTATCGGCACCACAACACCGATATGTGAGGTCATCGGATGGGGGGTGTGTGGAAATAGGGACGTTGAGTTTCCCTATTTCCACACACCCCCTTCGGGTCCGGTGGTCACAGGGACTCCTCGCGCGGGACTGTGTGGACTTTGGGTCGTCTAACGTCCCAAAATCCACACAGTGGGGGACGCGGTCCGGCAGCGGGACCGGTCCCGGCACCGCGCCCGAACCCGATCCCACTCCCCCACACAAGTACATGAAGGCCCCCTTCCTGGCGCCAGGCGCAAGGAAGGGGGCCTTCATGTACTACTTGGGCAGAACGCTCCGCCCACCGAGACCTACTCCGCCTCGGCTTCACCGTTCTCTTCGCTCGAGCCGGCGCCGATGCTGACCGGCGGGGCGTCCGGGACCGACGAGGGACGGGCTTCGCCACGGAAGACGAAGTGCGCCTTGTCGTCCTTCTCGCCCTCTTCGTCGTTCCAGCCTTCGACGTCGACCAGGATGATCTGGCCCGCCTGGATCTCGCCGAACAGGATCTTCTCCGACAGCTGGTCCTCGATCTCGCGCTGGATCGTGCGGCGCAGCGGCCGCGCGCCCAGCACCGGGTCGAAGCCGCGCTTCGCCAGCAGCGCCTTGGCCTTGGGCGTGAGCTCGAGCTCCATGTCCTTGGCCTTGAGCTGCTTCTCGACCCGGGCGGCCATCAGATCGACCATCTGGATGATCTGGTCCTTGGTCAGCTGGTGGAAGACGATGATGTCGTCGATCCGGTTCAGGAACTCCGGCCGGAAATGCTTCTTCATCTCCTCGTTGACCTTTTGCTTCATCTTCTCGTACCGGTTCGCGGTGTCCCCGCTCTGGGAGAAACCGAGCGAAACGGACTTGGAGATGTCCGAGGTACCGAGGTTCGAGGTGAAGATGAGCACGGTGTTCTTGAAGTCGACCGTACGACCCTGGCCGTCGGTGAGACGGCCGTCTTCGAGGACCTGCAGGAGCGTGTTGTAGATCTCCTGGTGGGCCTTCTCGATCTCGTCGAACAGCACCACCGAGAACGGCTTGCGCCGCACCTTCTCGGTCAGCTGGCCGCCTTCTTCGTAGCCGACGTAGCCCGGAGGGGCACCGAAGAGCCGCGAAGCGGTGTAGCGGTCGTGGAACTCGCCCATGTCGATCTGGATGAGCGCGTCGTCCTCGCCGAACAGGAACGCCGCGAGCGCCTTGGACAGCTCGGTCTTACCGACACCGGACGGGCCGGCGAAGATGAACGAGCCGGAGGGGCGCTTCGGGTCCTTCAGACCGGCGCGAGTACGGCGGATCGCCTGGGAGACGGCCTTGACCGCGTCCTCCTGGCCGATGATCCGCTTGTGCAGCTCGTCCTCCATGCGGAGCAGACGCGTGGTCTCCTCCTCGGTGAGCTTGAACACCGGGATGCCGGTCCAGTTGGCGAGGACCTCGGCGATCTGCTCCTCGTCGACCTCGGCGACGACGTCGAGGTCGCCGTCCTTCCACTGCTTCTCCCGCTCGCCCTTCTGGCCGAGGAGGGTCTTCTCCTCGTCACGGAGGCGGGCGGCGCGCTCGAAGTCCTGCGCGTCTATCGCGGACTCCTTGTCCCGGCGCACGTCGGCGATCTTCTCGTCGAACTCGCGCAGGTCCGGCGGCGCGGTCATCCGGCGGATGCGCATCCGCGCGCCCGCCTCGTCGATCAGGTCGATGGCCTTGTCCGGCAGGAACCGGTCGTTGATGTAGCGGTCCGCCAGGGTGGCCGCCTGCACCAGCGCGCCGTCGGTGATCGAGACGCGGTGGTGCGCCTCGTACCGGTCGCGGAGACCCTTGAGGATCTCGATCGTGTGCTCGAGCGACGGCTCGCCGACCTGGATCGGCTGGAAACGGCGTTCCAGCGCGGCGTCCTTCTCGATGTACTTGCGGTACTCCTCGAGCGTGGTCGCGCCGATCGTCTGCAGCTCGCCACGGGCCAGCATCGGCTTCAGGATCGACGCGGCGTCGATCGCGCCCTCGGCGGCACCCGCGCCGACGAGCGTGTGCAGCTCGTCGATGAACAGGATGATGTCGCCGCGGGTCTTGATCTCCTTGAGCACCTTCTTGAGGCGCTCTTCGAAGTCACCGCGGTACCGGGAACCGGCGACCAGGGAGCCGAGGTCGAGGGTGTAGAGCTGCTTGTCCTTCAGCGTCTCCGGGACCTCGCCCTTGACGATGTTCTGCGCGAGCCCTTCGACGACGGCGGTCTTGCCGACGCCGGGCTCACCGATCAGGACCGGGTTGTTCTTGGTGCGCCGCGACAGCACCTGCATGACCCGCTCGATCTCTTTACCGCGGCCGATGACCGGGTCGAGCTTGCCTTCGCGGGCCTGCACGGTCAGGTTGCGGCCGAACTGGTCGAGCACCAGCGACGACGACGGGGTGCCTTCACCGCGTCCGGAGCCGGTCTCGGTCGACTCCTTGCCACCCTGGTAGCCCGACAGCAGCTGCAGGACCTGCTGACGCACCCGGTTGAGGTCCGCGCCGAGCTTGACGAGCACCTGTGCGGCGACGCCTTCTCCCTCGCGGATCAGCCCGAGCAGGATGTGCTCGGTGCCGATGTAGTTGTGGCCGAGCTGCAGCGCTTCGCGCAGCGACAGCTCAAGCACCTTCTTGGCCCGCGGAGTGAAGGGGATGTGCCCGCTCGGGGCCTGCTGCCCCTGGCCGATGATCTCCTCGACCTGCTGGCGGACGCCCTCCAGCGCGATGCCCAGCGATTCCAGCGCCTTGGCGGCGACACCTTCACCCTCGTGGATCAGACCCAGGAGGATGTGCTCGGTGCCGATGTAGTTGTGGTTGAGCATCCTGGCTTCTTCTTGGGCCAGGACGACCACCCGCCTCGCGCGGTCGGTGAACCTTTCAAACATGTGCACTCCCTCGACTGCTGCGACGGCGGCCCGTATCCATCGTGCTTTCACCGCGATGGATTCAGCACCGTAAGACCACTCTAGTAGCCAAGCGGTCGCGCTGGCGTACCACTACGGCTGATTGCGGCCCGTTCGCGCCTCGGCCGCTCTCCGGCCGTGCGCTCTTTCATCTTCCGGTTGCCCTGCACCTTTACCTCAAGCCCAACGTGCGAACACGTACTTGGATTCCGCCTGACGCCCCTTGTCCGCTGAGCGCGAACAAGACCGGAGAACAAGGACTGCCCAGTGGATGGACACCCGTCCGGAGTAGTCCCCGACGACAGATAAGGTTAGGCTATCTAACGCGAGGGGACCGGTGTGCGGCATCAGCGGTCCTCTCACGCACTCGCCGCGCCCGAAGACGGGCTCCAAACCTCCCTCTCGAGGATGCCGGAAGAAGCCGGGATCCTCGGAGCCGTGCCGGAGGCCGAGCCGGGCTGGGTCCGCTGTGCCGACCTGCTCGACGAACCGGACCGTCTCGTGCGATGGCGGGAGCGGCTCGGCGGCTGGCTGGCCGAGCGGTATCCGGCGGCGCCCGCGATTCCCGAGCGGACCCCGGCGAGCTGGATCCTGTCCTGGTACCTGCACGTCCCGGCGTTCGCCGGCGCGATGCTGCTGCACCACGAACGCCGCGTCCCGTCGCTGGCGCCGTCCGCGCTGGCCTTCCGGATCGGCGGCGACCGGCCGCACCCCGACTCGGTCGCCGTCCTCGGCGACGGGTTCCACTGCCTGCCGACCGATCCGGGTTCGGCGCATCCGGGAGCCGTCGTCGTCCAGGACGAGCGCACGCTGGCGGCGATCCTCCGCGGCCGCTTCATCGCGCACGCGGACCGGTTCATCGACGTCTACGGGCCGTTGACGCGGCTCGGGCGACGGCAACTGTGGGCGGCCGCCACGGACTCGCTCGACAACGCGCTGTGGTCGGCGGGACAGCTGAAAGGGAACTCCGACGCCGAGGGTGCCGGGGTCGCGGACGCCGCGCTGGTCCTCGAATCGCGATTCCCTCCGCTGACATCGGCGTCGAAGCTGCGACTGGCCACAGGGGCCGATGGACGCCGCGAGTGGACGAGAAACCGCGAAAGCTGCTGTTACTCCTATCTGTTACCCGCGGAATCGGAATGCGGCGGCTGTCCGCGAATCCGTTAAGGAGTCCAGCCGGGATTCCGTCCAGTGGCGCCCAAAGCGCGTTCGAAGATCGTCGCGCCTTCCGCGACAACGACTTCTTCGCCGTACACCTTCATCGCCCGCGCCTGCTCTCCGATCTCCAGCGCGATGGCGTAGACGGCCTCGGCGACTTCAGGGAGGACGGCGAACTCCGCGCCGGTCGCCATGGCGAGGTCCCAGCCGTGGAAGACGAACTCGTCCAGGACCATGTACCCCGCCATCGACGCGGGCATCTGATTGCCGCCGAAGGTGGTCTGCCCCTCCCACGCCGCGGGCGTGCCGAAGACCTCGACGAGCCGCGCGGTCTGCTTCTCCAGCGCGTCGAGCCAGTCGTCTCCGACGAGGCCCGCCTCCGCCTCGCCGGTGGACACCTCGGGCGGCGACGCCTTGCGCCCGGCGGCTTCGAGCCAGGGACCCCAGTAGAGAAGGTGGTTCAGCAACGCGCGGACGTCGTACTCGGCGCACGGGGTGCGCGCGGCGAAGTCGGCCTCGCCGATCCCGCGCAGGATTCCGGCGAATTCCGCGGCGGCGGGAGTGATCAAAGCAGCGTGTTCGGACATACCGCCATGAGTACCCGGGATCGGCCGCGCTGTCTTGAAGAAACGCGACACGGTTAGGTTGAGCGGGTGAGCGGGCACCGGATTCCGGCGGGGGTCGTCAACGCGCGGGAGGCGAGCGCGGCGTTCAGCCTCGTCCGGCACCAGCCCGCGCCGGAACTGCGGCCGTTCGTCGACCACCACTGGGTACTGCGCTGGGATCTGGGCGACCGTCCACCCCATGAACAGGTGGTCCTGCCCAATCTCGCGGTGAACGTCACCTTCTTCGGCGACGCGTCCGGGGCGTCCGGGGCGTCCGGGCCGGGGAAACGACCTTTTCGCTACGTCGTGGCGGGTAGGGACCACGGTATCGGTGTGCGATTCCGGCCAGGGGCTTTCCGGGCATTCCTCACCGGTCCGGTCACGATGATCTCCGGTCGTTCCGTTCCGCTCACCGATCTCTTCACCGGCGCCGTACCGGTGACGGAATCGGTACGCAATGCGACGAACGACTTCGAAATGGTTCGCGCGGCGGAGGAACTGCTCCTCGCGAAACACCCGGCACTCACCGCCGCGGCCCGGACGGCCATCGAAGCGGTGGAAACAATCGCGGCCGAACCGGCCATTACCCGGGTCGGCGAGTTGTCAAGCCGAACGGGCTTGTCTCAGCGAAGTCTGCAACGCCTGTTCGCCGAACATGTCGGCACCGCCCCCAAATGGGCGATTCAGGTATACCGGTTGAACGAAGCGGCGGCACGGATCGCAGCCGAGGAACGGCCGGACTACGCGGAACTGGCGACGGTGCTGGGCTATAGCGACCAAGCGCACCTCATCCGGGATTTCCGCTCCGTGACCGGATGGGTGCCCACGGAGTACGCCCGCTTGAACCGTGTACAAGAACAAGAAAGCCGCCGGGAATAGTTCCCGGCGGCCAGCGAGCCTGAAAGACCTTCAGTTCTTCTTGTGGTAGGCCTCCACGACCTCGGACGGGATACGTCCACGGTCGGAAACCTGGAAGCCGTTCTTGCGGGCCCAGGCGCGAATGGCCTGGTTCTGCTCGCGGTCGACGGTCGCGGGGCGGGCGGCGGCCTTCACGCCGGCGACCGGACGAATGGCGGTGCGCTTACGGCCACCCGCGCGGCGAGCGTGCTCCACATACTGGGCCAGCGCGTCACGAAGCTCTTCCGCGTTTTCCGCGGAAAGGTCGATCTGGTAGCTCACACCGTCCAAACCGAACTCGACGGTCTCTTCCGCCTCTGTGCCGTCGAGGTCGTCGACAAGCGAGACGAGCACCTTCTGTGCCATCTGTTTCCTCCTGCTGGGGGCTTACACGAAAGATCTGGTACGGGGCATGCCCCGGACAGAAGACTTTGTCTAGCGACATTAATACCCGCTACCGAGACATAACGCAAATCTTGTTTACGAGAACGATCGAGGTATCTGTCACGCGGACGGGTTATTCAGGCCGCACGAGCGGGAACAGGATGGTCTCCCGGATACCAAGGCCGGTCAGCGCCATCAGCAACCGGTCGATCCCCATTCCGACACCACCGCTTGGCGGCATTCCGTACTCCAGCGCACGGAGGAAATCCTCATCCAGGTTCATGGCCTCACTATCGCCCTGCGCACCCAGCCGGGCCTGTTCCACCAGACGCTGGCGTTCTACCACGGGATCGACCAGCTCCGAGTATCCGGTGGCGAGTTCGAATCCGCGCACGTACAGATCCCACTTCTCCGCCACCCCCGGCTTGCTGCGATGTTGCCTGGTCAGCGGGGATGTCTCGACCGGAAAATCACGGACAAAAGTAGGTTCGTGAAGATGATCTCCGACGAGGTTTTCCCAAAGTTCTTCGATGAGTTTGCCGTGCCCTAACTTCGGGTCGAGCTCCAGCTCTCGCCCTTCGGCATAGGAACGCAGCTTGTCCACCGATGTCTCGGGAGTGATCTCCTCCGACAACGCCTCGGACAACGACTCGTACATTCCGAGTGTGGTCCACTCGCCGGACAGGTCGTACTCCGAACCGTCGACGAGAGTGACCACCTGGGTGCCGAGAACGTTCTGCGCCGCCTCCTGGATGAGCTGGCGCGTCATCACCGCATTGGAGTCATAGGTCGCATACGCTTCGTAGTACTCGAGCATGGCGAACTCGGGCGAGTGCGACGAGTCGCTGCCCTCGTTCCGGAAGTTCCGGTTGATCTCGAAGACCTTCTCGATACCGCCGACCACGCAACGCTTGAGGTACAGCTCCGGCGCGATCCTCAAGTACAGGTCGAGGTCGAAGGCATTCGAATGCGTGACGAATGGCCGCGCCGCCGCGCCCCCGTGCAGCGTCTGCAGCATCGGGGTCTCGACCTCGAGGAATCCCCGGCCGTGAAACGAGTCACGCAGGGAACGCAGCACACCGGCGCGGGTACGGACCACGTCCCGCGCCTTGGGACGCACGATCAGGTCGACATAACGCTGCCGGATCCGCGTTTCCTCTGCCAGGTCTTTGTGCGCCACGGGCAACGGGCGCAATGCTTTCGACGTGAGGCGCCATGAGTCGGCCAGCACGGAAAGCTCACCGCGCTTGGAGGTGATGACCTCGCCCTCGACGAATACGTGATCACCAAGATCGACATCGGACTTCCACGCCGCGAGCGCGTCTTCACCGACCTTCGCCAGGCTGATCATCGCCTGCAACTCGGTGCCGTCGCCTTCACGAAGACTCGCGAAACACAGTTTGCCGGTATTGCGCAGGAACATGACCCGGCCGGTGATGCCGACGGTCTCGCCGGTGGCCGTGTCGATCGGAAGGCCGGAATGTTTCGCCCGTACTTCGGCCAGTGAGTGCGTCCTGGGCACCTCGACCGGATACGGATCGATACCCTCCGCGATTATCCGGTCGCGCTTGTCCCGGCGCACCCGCATCTGTTCCGGCAGGTCTTCGTCGGGGCTCACGCCCTCGGATGCGGGGATTTCAGTCATGCGCACAGCGTACGAACCCGCTCCTTCCCTACGCCAACCGGATTACCTTTTCCGGGTCCGGCCCAGCCGGTTTTCGCTCCATTAACCTGGCTCGCGTGAACTCATCCACTCCTGGCATCGAACCCGAACTGCACGCACGCCGCGCCGCCTCGTTCGGCGCGAAGGCCGCCGCCTATGCCGCACATCGGCCGGACTATCCGGAGAAGGCACTGGCCTGGGGGCTGGCGGGGGCGAGAACAACCCCGGAACGGGTCCTCGACCTCGGCGCGGGGACCGGCAAGCTCACCGAAGGGCTGCTCGCCCTCGGTCTCGCGGTCACCGCGGTCGAACCGGACGCGAAGATGCTCGAAGAACTCACCAAGGCGTTCCCGGGGGTGACGCCGCTCATCGGGACGGCCGAGAAGATCCCGCTGCCGGACGAATCCGTGGACGCCGTGGTCGTTGGCCAGGCCTTCCACTGGTTCGACCTCGACCGGGCCTATCCGGAGATGGCCAGGGTGCTCAAACCGGGCGGAGTCGTTGCCGCGCTGTGGAACCACGACGATGACGGGTCGGCGGGCTGGCTGGCCGAGTTGAACGCGCTGATCAAGACCTCGGTGAGCAGGCGCTGGCTGAACGATTACGAATCGCTGCCGGAACACGAGGCCCTCGAGCCGTTCGAGAGGGAGACTTTCGGCCACAAACAGCCCAGGACGGCGGAAAGCCTGGTGGAAACGCTCGCCACCCATTCGCACATGCTGGTGGCCTCGGCGGAGGAACGCGAGGCCAAACTTCGCACAGCGCGGGAATTCCTCGACCGGAATCCGGAAACCGCCTCGGGGGAATTCGACCTTCCACTCACCACCATCGTGTTCCGGGCGCGTAAACGATGACGGACTGGATGGCGGCTTTCACCGCGACGTTCGGCGCACCCGCGTCGGCGGGGATCTGGGCCGAGGTGTACGGCGACAGGCGCTGCGGAACCAGGAACTGATCACGCGGCGAGTCCTGCTGATCGCCTCGCGCCGCTCACCAAACCCGTAACTCGCGTGATCAGACGGACATCACGTGAGATGTCCATCTGATCACGCGTGATGCCCGTCTGATCACGCGTGATGCCCGTCTGATCACGAACGCGCGGAGGTGTGGTTGCGCTCGTAGACGAGGCGCAGACCCAGCAGGGTCAGGTCCGGGACGTGCTCGGTGATCGTCTCCGACTCCTCCAGCACCAGAGGCGCCAGGCCACCGGTCGCGATCACCGCGACCGGCTCCATTCCGCCCGGCGAAAGCTCGCGCTTGATCCGCTTCACCAGGCCATCGACCTGACCGGCGAACCCGAAGAGGATGCCGGATTGCAGGCATTCCACGGTGTTCTTCCCGATCACCGACCGCGGCGGCACCAGTTCCACCTTGCGCAGCGCCGCGGCACGGGCGGCCAGCGCGTCGACCGAGATCTCGATGCCGGGCGCGAACGCGCCGCCGAGGAACTCACCCCTCGCGGAAATGGCGTCCACATTGGTCGAAGTCCCGAAATCCACCACCACACAGGCGGTCCTGGGGTGCAGGTGGTGCGCGGCCAGAGTGTTCACCAGCCTGTCCGCGCCCACTTCCTTGGGGTTGTCGACCAGGAGCGGCACCCCCGTGCGCACCCCCGGCTCGATGACGATCTTCGGCAACCTGCCGTAATACCGCGCAAGCATGACCCGCAGTTCCCGTAGTACGGCGGGAACCGTGGACAGCGCGCTGATCCCGGTCACCGCGTCCGCGTGCGCGCCGAGGAGCCCGCGCATGGTGAGCGCGAGCTCGTCGGCGGTGATCCGCGCGTCGGTGCGCATGCGCCAGTCGCCTACGAGCGCCGGTCCGTCATAGAGACCGAGCACGATGTTGGTGTTGCCGACGTCGACCGTGAGCAGCAAGGGCTCAGCTTTCGGCGTGCAGCAGCGCGTCTAGACGGCGGGCGTCGGCGGTTTCGGCGACCGGGAAGGTCATCGTGTCGTCGTCGGCCAGCGTCACGGTGCCGCTGAGCAGTCCGGATCCCTCCGGCGCGTGCCCTGGGTCGGCGCCCTTCTCGACGATCCGGTTGTCCGCGTCGACGAAGATGACCCGCGGCCGGAACGCGGCCGCCTCGGCGTTCTCCATCTGCGCGTACGAAATCAGGATCACCAGGTCCCCGGGGTGCACCAGATGCGCCGCGGCGCCGTTGATGCCGAGCACCCCGCTGCCGCGTTCGCCCGCGATCACGTAGGTCTCGAGCCGCGCACCGTTGGTGACGTCCACAATGGACACCTGTTCGCCCGGCAGCAGATCCGCCGCGTCCATCAGGTCTTCGTCGACGGTCACCGATCCGACGTAGTGGAGATCGGCCTGGGTGACCGTCGCCCGGTGGATCTTCGATTTCAGCATCGTGCGGTACATCGTGGACTCTCCCTATTCCCCTGCGTCCAGCGCGTGTTCCGGATGGTCCGCGGCGACGCCGAGCACCACGCCGACGTTGTCGATCAGCCGGGTACTCCCCACCCTGGCCGCGATCAGCAACCGCGCTTCACCGTCGACGGGCGCGGGCCCGAGGTCGGTTCCCCTCAATTCCAGATAGTCGATCTCGACCGCGGTTCGCGCGGCGAGGGTCTGCCTGGCGGTCGCCAGCACGGCGTCCGCGCCGTCGCGCCCGACGAAGGCACCCGCGGTGAGTGCCGCCGACAACACGACCGCGTCCTCGCGCTGTTCAGGAGTCAGGTAGACGTTGCGCGAGGACAACGCCAGCCCGTCGCGTTCCCTGACCGTCGGGACCCCGATGACCCGGGTGTCGAAGTTCAGGTCCCGCACCATTTTCTTGATCAACACCAGCTGCTGGTAGTCCTTCTCCCCGAAGAAGGCGTAATCCGGCCGCACGATGTTGAGCAGTTTCGCCACCACGGTCAGCACGCCGGCGAAATGCCCCGGCCGCACCGCCCCTTCGAGCTCGTCACCGAGCGCGCCGGGGTGCACCGTGACGGTGGCCCCGTCGGGGTACAGATCCGACGCCTTGGGCAGGAAGCCCAGTTCGACGCCGTCCTCCTTCAGCACTTCGAGGTCCTTGTCCAGCGGACGCGGGTACGCCTCGAAGTCCTCGCCTTCCCCGAACTGCAGGGGGTTCACGAAGATCGACGTCGCGACGACGGTGTTCGGCAGCCGCTTCGCCCGGCGGATCAGCTCACGGTGCCCCGCGTGCAGGGCGCCCATGGTGGGCACCAGCGCGACCTTGCGGCCGACCCCGTGCAGGGCACGCGTCACCTGGCTCACCTGCTCCGGCGGCTGGAAGGTGTGCAGCGTGCCTCGGGCGAATTTGGGTGTGGTCACTGGTTTTGCTGCCCTTCGGCGGGGTCTGCGGGATCTGCGGGATCACTGAGGAGTTCGGTGAGCTCGGCGGCGGCCGAGGCGTCCAAGAGGCCGGCGGCGTCACCGCGCGCCAGCGTGCGCCTGGCCAGCGCGCGATAGCTCGGGGCGATGTCGGGGCCACGTTCGGCCAGCACCGCGAGGTGTTTACGCACGGTGCCGAGATCACCACGGGCCACCGGCCCGGTCAGCGCCCGGTCCCCGTGTCGCAGAACATTATCCAACGCCGCCGACAACAACGGAGCCACCAGGCGTTCGGGCTGGGCGATTCCCGCTTCCCGCAACAGTTCCGCGCAGTCGGCGACCAGTGTCATCAGGTGGTTCGCGCCATGCGCCAACGCCGCGTGATAGAGCGCTCGCGCTTCGTCAGGGACCCGGACGGGCTCCGCGCCCATCTCCACGGTCAGCGCCTCACCGACGTTCCACGCCGCTTCGTCACCCTCTGTGGCAGTGACGCCGACGCTGCAGGTGGCCAGCCTGTCGAGGTCCTCCGCGCGGCCGGTGAAGGTCATCACGGGGTGCAGGGCCAGCGGCAGTGCCCCGGCTTCGGCGGCGGGCGCGAGGACGTCGATGCCGTGCGCCCCGGAAGTGTGCACGACGATCTGCCCCGGCCTCAGTGATCCCGTCGCGACGAAGCCGCGCACCATCCCGGCGAGCGCGTCGTCAGGCAGCGCCAGCAGCACGAGATCGGCGCGGCGGGCGACCTCGTCGGGCGGGAGGAGGGGCACGTCGGGGAGCAGTAGCTCCGCCCGGCGTAGCGAAGCGTTGGAGAGGCCGGAGGCCCCTACGACGGTGTGACCGGCCCTCGCCAATGCGGCGCCGACGACACTGCCGACCCGGCCCGCGGAGACGACTCCCACGGCCAGGCGAGCGGGCCTCGTCATGGCGTGCGCCAGTGGACGCTCATGGTCGAAAACTCCTCAACTCGTTCCAGTCCCGCTCGGCGGTCGCGGGTACCAGACGACCGCGCGAGGGTAACCCTCCAGCCCGCGTCCGAAACGACCCGCGTGACCAGCTTCACCTGACCGAGGTCACCCCCGCGGAGCACCGTCCGCCAGCCTCACCGCATCGGCCCGCGACGTCTTGAGCAGTTGCAGCAGTTCACGCTGCCGTTGTTTGCCCTCGTCGGTGAGCTTGGGGCCACGCCGCAGGAACGCGAGCTCGGTCACGCTGGCCTGGTAGCGGCCGACGGCCTTCGCCGCGTCACGTCCCGACTGTTTCCGCGCCTGTTTCCGCCACGATCGCCGTCCGGACAGGCTGGCCAGCAGCGGCACTTCGGACGGGGCGATCCAGCGCGCGTCGACCATCATCGGCAGCACGGCCGCGACGATCCGCTGCTCGCGGCGCCGCTGCATGACCACCACCGAGAAGACCCCGATGAACAGCGGCACCATGATCAGGAAGTAGACGTTCAGGAAGGTCTTGGCGCCACCGAGCAGCGCGGCGCCGTTCCACAGCGCGTGCAGCAGCACGGCGACGACGTAGCCGCCGATCGGCGCCAGGATCCTCAGCGCGCGGACCTTACTGCTCGCGGCGATGCCGAGCCCGATCCCCGTCATCACGGCGAACAGCGGATGCGTGAACGGCGAGAGCACGCCGCGCAGGAAGAACGCGGCGAGCACGCCGGCGCTCGTGCCGTCGCCGAAACCGTTCTCGGCGAACGCGCGGCCGAAGTAATAGATGTTCTCGGTGAACGCGAACCCGGCCGCGGTGAACCCGGCGTAGACGATGCCGTCCACGACGCCGTCGAACTCGATCGGGCGGCGCCACCACAGCAACAGGATGAAGGCGGCCTTCGCTGCCTCCTCGACCAGCGGCGCGGAGATCAGGCCACTGATCTTCCCGCCGCTCCCGCTGCCGAGCAGCAGGTCACCGACGGCCTCGGCGCCGCTGTTGAGCAGCAGCGCGATGATCGTCGCGACACACGCGCCCCAGACGAACGACAGCAGCAGGAGCTTCGGCGGTTCCGGTTCCCAGCGGTCGACCCACAGGAACGCGGTGACCACCACGGCGACCGGTACGAGCGCCGCGAGCACACCGATCGTCACCGCGGTCAGGCCGACCTTCTCGGTCACCGTGCCGAAAACGAACAACCCGCACAGCGCGACGGCGATCAGCCCGAGTACCGGCAGCAGCACGGTGACCGACCGGGACCGGCGTGCCCGGTCGAGGCCGGGCTCCGGGGAGGAAGGCTCGCTCACAGCGGGTCACCCTACCGTCGGTACGGACTCAATCCTCCGCACGCCGCCTCCGTCGCGGAGTGGACTCGTTCGCGCCGTTGGCGGCGAGGAGGTCCATCACCGAACGGCCGGAAGCGTGGGAGCCCGCGTCGGGGGTCTCCGGACGGCTGTGCGACGACCCGTTGCGGGACGGCGCCTCGTCCTCCGGTTTCGCCCGCCTGCCGCCGTGGCGGCCACCCGAGGACTCGGTGCCCTGCCATGCCGGAGGCTCGCCGTCCGGACGGCGGCGACGGCCGCCACCGGTGGGCTCCGGGACGTTGGGGGCGGGCGTGAGCGAAGCGGAGGAGTCGTCCGCCGCCCGACGACGGCGGCCGCCGGACCGGTTCTGCGTCACACGGAGTTCTTCGGGAAGCGTCGGGTTGACCGCGGGCGGCTCCTCGACCGGCGGACTGTGCCGCGAAGGCGTCTCGGCGGCCGGACGGCGCACCGGTTCGGGCTCCGGCGGCCGCACGGGCTCGGACACGACCGGGATCGACAGCGGGGTCGGGGGTTCCGGGTCGCGACGAGGCTGCGGGTCGGAGGGCTGAGGACGCGGCTGGGGACTGGAGGACTGGGGCTTGGACGGCGGCGCGGGGCGCAGCCGGTCCTGGAAGTCGTCCTTCCTGGGGAACGCGGCGCTCAGATCGGAGACCGGACGCTCCTGTGTCCACGACGGCTTCCACTCGCCGGTGGCCTCCATCGGCTCCGGCGCGGCGGCGGGCTTGTTCGCGGGCGGCGGCGTGCCACCGGCCGGACGAGGCTGGTCGACCGGCTTCATTCCGGGCCGGGTCAGGCCGAGCTCACGGTTCGGCCGGGGGCGGTCCGGTTCGACCTTCTTGACCGGCTTCGCTTGCGCGGCGGGCTTCACCGGCGGCGGCTGCTTGCGGGTCTGCTCCTCCGGCCGCGGCGCGGGAGGACGCTGCACGTTGCCGGCGTCGAGACGATGCTGCAGCGAAGGCTGCTGCGGGCGGCGCTGGGGTTCTTGCTGGGGTTCTTGGCGTGGCGGTTCCGGGCGCTGGGGTTCCGGGCGCTGGAGTTCTTGGCGCTGGGGCTCCGGACGCTGAGGCTGCCGGGCGACGGCGGGCATCGACGGCTGCGAGACCTCGGCGCGCGAGACGCCGGGCATGGACGGGCGCGACACCTCGGCCGGGGTCACCGGCGGCGGGGTCTTGCGTTTGGCGTCGACCCTCGGCATCGGCCGGGAGATCTCGGCGGGCGACATACCGGGGTTGGACATTTCGAGCCGCTCACGACGGGCGGCTTCGGCGGCGAGCGCCTCCGCCGCCTTCGACGCGCGGGCATCGGCCTTGCGCATGCTGCGGCGAGTCGATTCATCGACTGGCTTCGGCCGCGAGACCTGATTGTTCTGGCTGTAACCGTTGGTGCCGTTGACCTGACCGTTCGACGGCTTCCGGCGCGCGGCGGGCGGCGCACCGTTCCGCGCGGCGGCGGGTTCGAGGACGCGGTCGATCATCTCGGTCGGGCGTTCCCGGCCGGGTGCGCGCTCGTCGACGTCGATCGTGGTGCTCTTGGCCGCCATCAGCTGGGGTTTGCCGTTGCCGTTGCCGTTCTCGGGCCCCGCGCTCATCAGCTGCTTGTTGTCGAGGGAGCGCATCCGGGTGGCCTGCGCGGTGAGCGCGACGCGTTCGAGGAGGACCTCGCCGCCGCCGAAGAGCGACTGGAGGCTTTCGCGCAGAGCGCTCACCTCGGCCCTGAGCGCTTCGAGCTCGTCCTGGGAGCGGGTTTCGGCGGCCTGCCGGTTCTCCGCTTCCATCTCCAGCTCGAACTCGCGGCGCGCGGCGATCTCGCGTTCCAGCTCCAGCTCGTAGACGGCCTGCGCCTCGGCGACGGCGTCCTCGCTCTGTGACACGTGCTTGCGGTAGCGGACCGCCAGGAACGCACCGATCAAGGCGGCCCACAGCGCCGCGACGATCCCCAGCCGTAAGTAGCGGAGGTCGTCGGAAAGCACCAATGCGAGAGTCGCGCAGACGGCGAGAACCAAGCCGACGACAAGCCACGGCCTACCCGCAAGGCGGCCGCGCGAGTCGTCACCCTCCCCGGTCATGCCCAACACCGTACCTTCTAGTAATCCGAACGAGACCTAGTCGGTACTTCGAGCGGTGCCTCTCGAGCGTTAACCGGTCGGCTCGGGATCGCGGTCCCGATCACCGCCTTCGGGGGCCCGGCAGCAGTGTTCGAGCCACAAAGCCGCAGCTACCAGCGCCACCGAGCTGACGATCCCGACCGTCGCCGAACGGAGATCGCCGCTCGCCGCGAGGAGTTCGTCACGTCGCGGAAAAAGATACGCGAAAGCCGCCAGCCAGACCCCGGTCATGACGGCTCCGGCGAGTGACGAGGCCTTGGCGAGGGCCACCGATCGGGCGACAGAGATCGCGGCGAGCACCCGGCCCTCTTTGATCCGCGAACGGATGATGAAGGCGAGTACGGTCTCGCAGAGCGCGAGGACGAGCAGGGTGATCCCGGCGAAGAGCGGGAGCGCCGGCATGGATCCGTACGCGACCTGGAAGAGCAGATAGGCCAGGACCAAACCCAGGAGGCCGGCCACCGCCAGCTCACGTGGCCGGGTGAAGTGCATGGTCCAACGCTACCTGGCAAGCTTGACTCTCCACCAACTGGAGAGTCGAGCATGAAGCAGATGGGCACCGCAGCGGTTTTCACCATCGGGGAGCTGGCCAAACGGACCGGCCTTCCGGTGAAGACCATCCGCTTTTACTCCGACGAAGGACTCCTGCCGCCGACCGACCGCACCGGCTCCGGTTACCGCCTCTACGACGCCACCGCGATGGCGCGCCTGGAGCTGGTGCGGACGTTGCGGGAACTCGGGCTGGGTCTCGCGGACGTGGAGCGGGCGCTGACCAGGGAAGCGACCATCGGGGACCTCGCGGTCCAGCACGTCGCGGCCCTGGACGAGCAGATCCGGCGGCTGGAGCTGCGCCGGGCGGTCCTGCGCGCGGTGGCCAAACGGGACTCACCACTGGAGGAGGTCGAACTGATGAACAAACTCGCATCGATGTCGGACGAAGACCGCAAACGCCTGCTCGACGAATTCTGGGCGGACATGGTCGAAGGGCTCGAACTGGATCCGCAGTTCTACGAGCGGATGCGCTCGGCGAAACCGGAACTGCCCGACGACCCGACGCCGGAACAGCTGGAAGCCTGGATCGAGTTCGCCGAACTCGTGCAGGACGACGAGTTCCGCACGTCCATCCGCCGGATGAGCGAATGGCACTCGAAACTCCGGAAAGAAGACGGGGCCGACTTCGGGGAGAAACAGCAGCAGCTGTGGATGGCTTGGAGCGAGAAGGCTTTGGAGGCGCTCGAAGCCGGCCTCGCGCCGGACTCGCCTACGGGCCGGGAACTGGCCGAGACGATCTTTTCGGAGTCTTCGCGGAACGGGCGAGACGCCGGCGACCCGGCTTGGCGGAAGAAGCTGGCCGACGGGATGGCGATCAGCCTGGATCCGCGGGCGGAGCGGTACTGGCTCCTGCTCGGGAAGATGAACGGCTGGCCAGCGTTCCCCTCGCAGATGCCGCAGGCCGAGTGGACCGTCGCCGCCCTGCGCGCCGCGCTGGGATAGCGAGGGACCTTCGCTACCGCCCACCCCCCTCCCGCAATTCGTCCTCTAGTTGCGGTAGTTCGTGGCACCAACTACCGCAACTAGAGGACGAAACGCGGGGTCAGGCGAGGGTGAGGAAAAGGGTGAGGGGGGTCCGGCGCACGGAGGTGACGTCGGAGGCGGGCCGGGCGGCGAGGAGGTCGGCGACGGGGCCGTGGCCGGGGAGCACCGCGGCGGGCTCGATCTCCAGCCACGGGATCAGCACGCTCGCGCGCTCCGGCGTGCCGGGATGAGGGAGCAGCAACTGGGGGTCCTCGGAGCGCACCCCGTCCACGGTCACGACGTCGACATCCAGCGTGCGCGGTCCCCAGCGGACCTCGCGCACGCGCTCCGCCGCCTGTTCCGCGGCCTGCCCGGCGCGCAACCAGTCCCAATGGTCGCGCGCCGCGTCGTCGACGAGGACGACGGCGTTGAGGAAGTCCGGCTGGTCCTCGACACCCCACGCCTTCGTCTCGTAGACCGACGACACCGCGACCACCGCGGGCCGGAAGGCGTCGACGGCCGACTGGAGGAACGCGAGCCGGTCTCCCAGGTTGGAACCGAGCGAGAGCAGCGCCCGGCTCATCGCTCCCGCCGCACCGTGACGGCGACGTCGTCGAAGTTCAGCGGAATCGGCGCGGACGGCTTGTGCACCGTCACCTCGACGGCGGTCAGCCGCTCGTCGCGCAGGACCTCGCCGGCGATCTTCCCGGCGACGCTTTCGATGAGGTCGTACGGTTCGCCCGCCACGATCCCGGCGGCGAGTTCGGCGAGTTCGCCGTAGTGCAGCGTCTTGGCCAGGTCGTCGGACGCGGCGGCCGGACCGAGGTCCAGCCACACGACGATGTCGACGACGAATTCCTGCCCGTCGCGCTTCTCGTGGTCGAAGACCCCGTGCCTGCCGAAGACCCGCAAGCCGGTCAACGTGATCCGGTCAGACAACGGGACTCCCCCTTTGCCAAGCGGCCGCGACGGTCACGGCGTCGATACTCGCGCCGACCTCGTGCACCCGCACACCCCACGCACCCGCCGCGGCGGCGAGTGCGGACACGGCCGCGGTCGCGTTCTCCCGGCCGTCCGGCGGAGCGGGTGTTCCGTCCTTTCCGGACAAAAGGCGTCCGAGGAACCGTTTGCGCGAGGCACCGACGAGAACTGGGAAACCCAGGGACAGGAGGGAATCCAAGCCGTTCAGCAATGCCCAATCGTGCTCCGCGTTCTTCGCGAAACCGAGCCCAGGGTCGAGCACGATCGCGCTCTGCTCGACGCCCGCGGTGACCGCTTCGTCCACTCGGGACAGCAACTCGGAGCGGACTTCCGCGACGACGTCCGCATAGGTCGCCAGCGCGTTCATGTCCTTGCTGTGCCCGCGCCAGTGCATGAGCACCCACGGAACCCCGGTCTCCGCGGCGACCTTCGCCATGTTCGGATCGGCCAGCCCGCCCGAAACATCGTTGATGACCGACGCACCCGCATCGACGGCGGCGAGGGCGACCTCGGCGCGGGTGGTGTCAACGGACATCGCGACACCGTCGGCCGCCAGCGACCGGATCACCGGCATGATCCGGGAAATCTCGGTGTCGGCGTCCACCCGTGACGCACCCGGCCGGGTCGACTCCCCGCCGACGTCGATCAGATCCGCGCCGCACGACCACATCTCGTGCGCGTGCTCCAGCGCCTGCTCGACCCCGAGGTAGCGGCCACCGTCCGAAAAGGAATCGGGGGTGACGTTGAGGACGCCCAGCACCGCGCACCGGTCGGGCTGGGGCAGGGCGGTCATCGACGGCCCTTGATCAGGTCCAGCGCCTCCGCCCGCGAGGACGCCGAAGACTGCAGCAGGCCACGCACTGCCGACGTCGTCGTCCTGGCGCCGGGTTTGCGGATGCCGCGCATGGCCATGCAGAGATGCTCGGCCTCGATCACGACGATCACGCCGCGGGGATTGAGTTTGCGCACAAGCGCGTCCGCGACCTGGGAGGTGATGCGCTCCTGAACCTGCGGGCGCTTGGCGTAGAGATCGACGAGGCGGGCCAGTTTGGACAGGCCGGTGACCTTGCCGTGGCCGTTCGGGATGTAGCCGACGTGGGCGACACCGTGGAATGACAGGAGATGGTGTTCACAGGTCGAAAACATCGGGATGTCCGTCACGAGCACGAGTTCTTCGTGCGCCTCGTCGAACGTGCGGTCCAGTACGTGGTCCGGCTCGGTGTAGAGCCCGGCGAACATTTCCCGGTAAGCGCGAGCGACCCGGGCGGGGGTCTCAAGGAGACCGTCCCGGTCCGGGTCCTCACCACAAGCGAGCAGGAGTTCGCGTACGGCTTTCTCGGCCCGCTCTTGGTCGAAGACCGGGCCCGAGCCGTTATCGCTTGCTGTCGTCCTGTCCGTCGTCACGCCGCTGCTGTCCTTCGTCCTGCTGACCGCCGGGCTGGCCGGGCTCGCCACCGAACCAGTTGTCACGCGGGCGGTCTTCGGCGGGACGCCAGGGCTGGTTCGGCTGGCCGCCCGGCTGGGTCGCCGGGGTCCATCCGGGAGGAGCCCCGTAGTTCGGCGGACCGCCAACGGGTCCACCCTGATAACCGCCTGCCGGACCGCCCGGCTGCTGCCCACCATATGCCTGGGGCCAGTGGCCGGTGCCGTTCGGCCCACCGTTCGGGCGGCCACCGTTGGGGTAGGCGCCCGGCTGCGGCGGAGCGTAGGGATTGGCGTTCGGGTCGGCAGGCGGAACCGGGGCCGCGTACGGCGGGCCACCGGGAAGGTCGCCGCCGCCCTGCACGGTGCCGACCGGGGTCGGCGCCGGCTGCAGCACCGGCTGCTCCTTCTTCTCCTCCGGCGGGGGCCACGGCTCGCCGCGCTCCATCGCCAGCTCGCCGGGGGTCTTGATCGGCGGCTTGTCCGACGGCTTCCGCTCGCCGAACTCGTTGAAGATGGTGATGTGCGGGCGCTTCTCGACGGTCGCGAAGATCCGCTCGAGGTCCTTGCGGGTCAGCGTCTCTTTCTCGAGAAGCTCGATGACCAGCTCGTCCAGCACGTCGCGGTAGGTGCTCAGCACGTGCCACGCCTCGGTGTGCGCGGTCTCGATGAGCTTGCGCACCTCCTCGTCGATCTCGTGCGCGACCTCGAGTGAGTAGTCCGCCTGGCGGCCCGCCGAGCGGCCGAGGAACGGGTCGCCCTGCTCCTGGCCGTACTTGACGGCGCCGAGCCGGGCGCTCATGCCGTATTCGGTGACCATGGCGCGGGCGATCTTGGTCGCCTGCTCGATGTCGGAGGAGGCACCGGTGGTGGGCTCGTGGAAGACGAGCTCCTCCGCCGTCCGGCCGCCCATCGCGAAGACCAGGCGTCCGAGCATCTCCGACCGGGTCATCAACTCCTTGTCGTCCTCCGGGACGAGCAGGGCGTGACCGCCGGTGCGCCCACGCGGCAGGATCGTCAGCTTGTAGACCGGTTCGATGTCCGGCATCGCCCACGCGGCGAGCGCGTGCCCGCCCTCGTGGTAGGCAGTGATCTTCTTCTCCTTCTCGGAGATGATCCGGCTCTTGCGGGCGGGGCCGCCGACGACGCGGTCGACGGACTCCTCCAGCGCCTCGTCGGTGATCACGTGCCCGTTCTGGCGGGCGGTGAGCAGCGCGGCCTCGTTGAGCACGTTCGCCAGGTCGGCGCCGGACATGCCGACGGTCCGCTTGGCGAGGCTGCTCAGGTCGGTGCCCTGCGCGATCGGCTTGCCCTTGGCGTGCACCTCGAGGATCGCCTTACGGCCGCGCATGTCCGGTGCGGACACCGGGATCTGGCGGTCGAACCGGCCTGGACGCAGGAGCGCCGGGTCGAGGATGTCGGGACGGTTGGTCGCGGCGATCAGGATGATGCCGCCGCGCGCGTCGAAGCCGTCCATCTCGACGAGGAGCTGGTTCAGCGTCTGCTCACGTTCGTCGTGGCCGCCGCCGAGGCCGGCGCCGCGCTGGCGGCCGACCGCGTCGATCTCGTCGACGAAGATGATGCAGGGCGCGTTCTGCTTGGCCTGCTCGAACAGGTCGCGGACACGCGAGGCGCCGACACCGACGAACATCTCGACGAAGTCGGAACCGGAGATCGTGTAGAACGGCACACCCGCCTCGCCGGCGACGGCTCGCGCGAGCAGCGTCTTACCGGTACCGGGCGGCCCGTAGAGCAGGACGCCCTTGGGGATCTTCGCGCCGAGTGCCTGGTAGCGCGCCGGATTCTGCAGGAAGTCCTTGATCTCGTACAGCTCTTCGACGGCCTCGTCGGCGCCCGCGACGTCCCCGAAGGTCGTCTTGGGCATGTCCTTGTTGAGCTGCTTGGCCTTCGACTTGCCGAAGTTGAGGACGCGGTTCCCGCCGCCCTGCGCGTTGTTCATCATCCACATCAGCAGGCCCAGCACCAGCGCCAGCGGAATGGCGAAGATCAGGATCTGGGTGAGGACGTTCTGCGTGGTGACCTTGGTGGTGAACTTGACCGGGTTGTCACCGCTCTTGAGGCCGATGAGCTGACCGTAGATGACGCCCGCGACGTTCGACGGGTACTGGGCGATGATCTGGTCGACCTGCTGGCCTTCGACCTCGATCTTCTTGTTCAGCAGCAGCTTGATCTGCTGCTCTTTGTCCTCTTGCGAGGCTTCCTTGACGTTGTTCGCGGTGATCTGCTGGTTCGCGATCGAGATCGGCACCTGGGTGTAGCCACGATCACTGTCGAAGATCGTGTTGTAGGCGAGAAACGCCAGTACCGCCGCGAGAATCCAGAGCACTGGGTTCTTGAGCACGCTCTTCCGGTTCATACGACTCGGCCCTGGTGGCCTCGACCCTTCCTGGTTGGGCGGCTCCTGTGATACCCGCCATCACGATCTTGACGACCCATGGTGCTCCGACACCCGCCCCTCAGGATACCGCCCGCCTGGACGGACGAGGGCGGTGAGCCTCTCGCACGTCAACGGTGGACGCCACGCGAGGGTTCCCGGAGCGTGACCCTAGCGTGTGTCGACCGCCACACCGGCGGCCATTTCGCCCAGTCTCATCCGCAGTGTCTTGACGTCGGCGGGTGAGACGGTGACCCATTCGCGTCCGTCCGGACCGGCCTGTGACGTGCTGAGGTAGCGCCCGCTGACGGTGTCGAACCAGCCGAGGACACGGGACCGCTGTTTGGCGCCGACGTGGGACCGGCTGTTCGCTGCCAGCTGACCGCCACGCAGCCGCGGCTGGCCGGTGAGCTTGCCGAACGCCTCACGCGGGTCCGCGGTGATGCGTTCACTGAGTGAGACGCGGGGCTTCTCTTTGCGACGGGTCTTCGCCGCTTCGGGCTCTTCGCCCTGCTTCGTCGGGCTGACCGCGGCGCGGATCGGCTCGGTCCGGCGGGCGTCGTCGATCGGCAGCGTGACGGACGCCTCGGAGCCGCGCTGTCCCGGTGGGAGCAGGTCGACGACGGCGGTGGGGAGCCCGTCGGCGGGCGCCTCGCGCAGCCAGATGCCGGACTGGTCCTGGATCGCGAGCACCGCGTCGCGGCCGTCGGTGGCGCCGAGGACGGCGATCGTCGGGGCCTGGAACTCGGGGATGTGCAGCGCGTCGATGGTCAACGAGCCCCGGGCGAGGAGGTACAGCCAGTCCTCGATCCTCCGGTCCAGCCTCCCCCTGCCGTCGCGGAGGCCGCGGGCCTTGAGTTCGACGTCGGTGCGGTCGCGCAGCACCCGCCGCTCGGCCTCGGTCGCGCCGTGCGAGCGCAGGCGCAGCGGATACGGCAGGTCGCCGAGCTCGGCGGACTCCCAGAGGAAGTCGAACGCCATCGGCGTGAAGTGTTCCTGGTGCATTGCTCCGTGCCCTCCCGGCACCTTGGCTCGTGCTGCGGGGCCGGTGCGTGGCTGGTCGCTGTGCGTCAAAACGCCCTGGGGTTCACGATAGCGAAGGGGTACGACAGGCGGTGGCCGGATGGCCGAAAGTGCTGGTGACCTGGCCGCTTGGAGTCCGTGAAGGCCTCCTTGAGAGACTCTGGGTCTCTCAAGGAGGCCTTCACGGATCCTTGACCGAGATCTGCCGGCCACGATGGGAAAGCTGCGATGAAGGATGCTCAGCGTGCGACGGAAGCGTCGGCCGCGATCTTCCCCAGCATCTCCGTGAGCCGGTGCCGCAGCGTCGCCGGATCCGCGGGCGCGATGGTGATCCAGTCCCGTCCATCGGAGCCGCGGGTGGCCTGGGTGAAGTACCGGCCCGACTGCGTGTCGAACCAGCTCAGCACCGAAGACCGGCTTCGCGTGCCGTGCCTGCTGCGCGCGTTGGCACCGAACTGGCCGCCTCGCAGCCGCGGCTGGGCCTGGAGCCGGGCCAGTGCCTTGCGGTCCTCATCGGACGTCGCCGTGCCGTCGACCTGCGGCTGGCGGCGCTGGAGGAAGTCCGCGCCCGAAGCGCCGACGAGCCCGTCCAGCGGGAGGGTGATCGACTTCTCGGTGCCGCGCGAGCCCGGCGGCAGCAGGGAGACGATCGCGCTCGCGAGACCGTCCTGGGCGATCGGATGGAAGTGGAAACCGCGCTGGTCCTGCACCGTCAGGAGGCCCTGACCGCCGAGTAGCGACGCGACCGCGAGCAGCGGTTCGGTGTTGGGGTTGTTGAGCTGGACGCAGTCCAGGCTCAGGTCCGGCCGCGCGAGGACGCCGAAGTAGTCCTCGATATGGGGTTCGGGACGCCCGCGATCGTCGGCGAGATGACGCTGGTTCAGCGACTGGAGCGTCCGCTTCCGCAGGGCGTCGCGCTCGTCGACGGTCGCCCCGTGTGAGCGGAGTCGCAGCGGGTACGGCAGCTCTCCGGCGTTCGCGACCTCCCACAGGAAGTCCAGTTCGACCGCGGTGAGCAGGTCACCGTTCGCCATCGTCCGCCCCTAGTGTCTTTGGTGAACCCGCGTCCGCGATCGGCGGGTTCACGCGCTCCGCCGACAGGCTCGCACAAGTCAGCGGGCGCGCGGCCGGATCGGGCCGCGCGCCCGGTGAAAACCGCTCTAGCGATCGTCGTCTTCGGTCCAGGCGCCGATGACCGGCGGCGGGGTCGCCTCGTTGGCGCCGAAGGCGTCGTCCGGGTCGGGCTCGATGAGGAACGACGCGTGCGTGTGCTCCTCTTCCTGCTCCGCCTGCGCGCCGTGGGCGCCCATGCCCATGCCACCGCCCATGCCCTGCATCGGCGGGGTGGCGCCACCACCGATGGTGCCGCTGGAGGACACGAGGCCCTGCTGCGGCACGGCCTGGGACGCGGCGCTCTGCGCGGGGGCGTTGTCGGTCGCCGCGGCGCCGGTGCCGTCGGTGTCCTTGGCGCCGGACTTGTTGCCCTGTCCGAGCGCCTTGGCACCGGCGTAGCCGAGACCGCCGCCGAGTGCGGCCGCGGTGAGCGCCTGGCCGAGCCCGTTGCCGCCGCTCGCCGCCGGGGCGTGCGGGGCGATCGGCGCACCGGCGCCGGACGCGACACCGGCACCAGGGGCGACACCCGAAGCCGGCAGGTTCCCGGTGGCGGGGTTGTAGCCTGCCTGCGAGAACACACCGGAGTCCGGACCGGCGTGGACGACCGGCGCGGGCGAACCACCCTGCGCGCCGCCGTAGCCGTGAGTGCCCGCGAGGACCGGGGCGCCGGAGACGGCGCCGGAGTCGAGACCCCCGCCGCCCACGTTGCCGACGCCGCTGAACGAGGCGCTGTTGTGCGAGGCGGTCGGCTTCATGCCGAGGGATTCGGGGCCGAAGCTCGGGGTCGAGCTGTCGACCTCGCTCATCTCCTTGGTGTAGGCCTCGAGGAACCTGGCCTGCTCCGCCCGCACTTCCTTGTCCTGGTCGGCGAGGGGCTTTTGGTCGGTGATCATGCCGACGGGGCCTGCCGCGAGAGCCTGGCCCATCGCACCCTCGGGGGTGTAGTTGGTCGGCTTTGGCATCAGCTTGACCTTGGTGGCGGCATCGGCCTGCTTCTGCAGCCTGTCCGACATCGTGGTCGCGGCTTCGGAGGCCTGCGAGCCCGAGTTCGCGATGGCGACCAGCGAACCCTGCGCGCTCGCCGCGCCCTGGCCGATCCAGGCGGCGCCCAGTTCGGAGATCGCGGTGTAGAGGTCGTTCGAGGCCTGGTTCAGCTGGGTCCCGTGCGAGCTCCACGACTGGCTGATCGAGGTCGCGGTGCTGGGGTCGTTGCCGAGGTTGGCCTGATTCCACAGGTCCTGGCTGGTCGGGGCGCTCTCCCAGTTCGGCGGGTTCGTGATGGCACGGTCGGCGCCGATGTCGAACCCGTCCGAACGGCCGCGGGCGGACGAGACGATGCCCTCGGCGTGCGAGTTGTCGCCGAGCTGGACCGGGGTGCTGCTGGTGTTGCTCTCGCCGAAAGAGTCGGCGCTGTGCTTCGGTGGCATGGCTTTCTGACTCCCCCTCAGACGTTCCGGAACGGCTCGGCCGCGGTCTGGTCGATCTCGTGGTACCTGGCCATCGCGGTCACGATGCCGGACTCGGCGGCCTCGTACTGCTGGTAAAGGTTCTGGAGTGCGGCCGCGTACGAGTCGCCGCCGCCGTCGGCACGGTTCGCCACCTTCGCGGCGATCGCGTTGCCGACCGGGTTGTTGCCCAGCTTCGGGGCCTGCCCGAGGTCACCGGCGCGGTGCAACAGGGCCTCGACGGCGTCCTTGCCGGTGCGGATCTTGTTCAGGACGGTCTGGGCCGCGTCCGGGTCGATCCCGACCTGACCCTGGGCCGCGGCGTTCTTGAACGCGTTCGCGTCCGCCAAGCTGCTGTTCCCCATCTGAGCTCTCTCCGTTTCCCCCGGGCCAGGCCACGACGGCATCGTGGCAAAGGTCTTCGCATAGGTTAACGCACTTGATCGCAACCTATGACGCGTTCACCGTGCTCAGGGTTCCGCATTTCCGCATCCGCGGGCAAGCGGTTCTCAGGACGTGTAAACGTGCGGATCCAGGGTGCCGATGTAGGGCAGGTCCCGGTACCGCTCCGCGTAGTCGAGGCCGTATCCGACTACGAATTCGTTAGGAATGTCGAACCCGATGTACTTGACCGGTACATCGACCTTGACCGCCTCCGGTTTGCGCAGGAGCGAGACGACCTCGAGCGAGGCCGGGTTGCGGCTGGCGAGGTTCTTCAGCAGCCAGGACAGCGTGAGCCCGGAGTCGACGATGTCCTCGACGATGAGCACGTCGCGGCCGGCGATGTCGCGATCGAGGTCCTTGAGGATCCGCACCACGCCGGACGACGAGGTCGCCGAACCGTAGGAGGAGACCGCCATGAACTCGAGCTGCGAAGGAAGAGGGAGTGCCCTGGCGAAGTCGGTCATGAACATCACCGCGCCCTTGAGCACCCCGACGAGCAGGAGGTCTCCCTGCCCGGAACCGGGGCCGTCGGCCGGGTAGTCCGCGGCTACCTTCGCGGCCAGCTCGGCGATCTTGTCGTTGATCTGCTGCTCGGTGACGAGCACGGAGGCGATCTCGCCTTCGTACACAGGACGATCCCCTCTAGGTGGTGGACTGGGGTACTCCGGCCGGCGCCTGTCGGCGGAGCCGAGGTGTGACGACGAAGGTCACCATACGCGTGAACCCGCTCTGCGATCGCGGTCGCGGGTTCACCCGGCAGACACCGAGAGCCTGCCATGCGCCCGCGCGGCCACCAAGTCGCCGGGTAGCCAAACCCCGCCCTGACCCCGCCAGTTCCCCACCAGCGCGTCGACCGAACGCAGGTGGGCGTCGGTGAGTTCACGGACTCCTGAGTCCAGTAGCCACCTGCGAAGGACACGCCGCCGCAGGGCGGCCGGCTCGGTGGCGAGCACCGCGACGTCGAGCCCTTCCTCGGTGAAGGCACGCAGGTGGACCTCGTCGGCGAGGGTGTCCAACGCCTCGGTGTCCTCGCGCAGTTGAGCCGCCGTGCGGGCGAGCGAGGCCGCTACACCGCCGGACAGCACATCCTCCAGCAGGGGCAGTACTTCCGTGCGCAACCGGACACGGGTGAACCGCGGGTCCTCGTTGTGCGGGTCCTGCCACGGTTCGACGCCGAGCGCCCGGCACGCCTGCCGGGTGGCGGCGCGGGTGACGCCGAGCAGCGGCCGTCCCCACGGCGGGTCGTGCGGCCGCATACCGGCCAGCGAGCGCGGTCCCGAGCCCCGGCCGAGGCCGAGCAGGACGGTTTCGGCCTGGTCGTCGAGGGTGTGGCCGAGGAGGACGAGACTGTGGCCGTCCGGGAGCGCGGAGCGCAGGGCGCGGTACCGGGCCCGGCGGGCCGCGGCTTCCGGTCCGCCCGCGCCTTCGACCTTCACGGTGAGGACTTTCGCGGCGTCGACACCCAGTTCACGAGCGGTGTCCGCCGCCTTCGCCGCGGTTTCCGCGGAACCGTCCTGGAGGCCGTGGTCGACGACGAGCGCCCGCACCTTCAGCCCCGAGCGAGAGCCGACGAACGCCGCCGCTTCGGCCAGCGCGAGCGAATCCGCGCCGCCGGAAACCGCGACACACAGCTCGTCGCGAGGATTCACCGACGTCAGGAAGTCCCGCACGGCCGTCCGTACGGCCGCGATCGCCGGATCCGGCCCGCTCACCCGTGCAGGCGCCGCACCCAGGCCGCCGGATCGGTGATCTCGGCCCGGGTCGGCAGCGTGTTCGGCGACGTCCAGACCGCGTTGAAGCCGTCCATCCCGACAGCCTCGACGACGTGCTTGGTGAACTTCGCGCCTTGTTCGTACTGACGCATCTTCGCGTCCACTCCGAGCAGGCTGCGCAGCACCCGGTCGATCAGCCCGCCGCCCTTGCGCCGTGCGGTGAACCGCGACCGGATCAGCTCGACACTCGGCACGACCTGCGGCCCGACGGCGTCCATCACGAAGTCGGCGTGCCCCTCCAACAGGGTGGAGAGCGCGAGGAGCCGGTCGAAAACCGCGCGTTCGCCCGGCGACTGCAGGAGTTCGGCGAGACCGGCGCCACCCGCCCTGCCCTTGCCGATCTGCTTGATGGTGTCCGGCAGGCGGCCGACCAGATCGCTCAGCCCGTCCGCGTCACGGCCGGCGAGCCCGCCGATCAGGCGCTCGACCTCGTCGGCGAAGTAGTCGCGCAGCCAGGTGACCGCGGTGAACTGCAGCCGGTGGGTGCATTCGTGCAGGCAGACCCACAGCCGGAAATCGTGGCCGGGGACGTCCATCGCGCGCTGGGCGGCGACCACGTTCGGCGCGACGAGCACCAGCTGGCCACGGCGCTCCGGCCCGCCGAACGGGTCGTACTGGCCGAGCACGCGCGAAGCCAGGAACGCGAGCACCAGCCCGGTCTGGACGCCGGCGCCACCGGCAAGCACGGGGCCGAGCGGCCCGCCCTGCGCCTGCGGCAGCGCGCGGCCGGTGAGCGCGTCGAGCCCGGCGGCGGCCGAGCGGACCCAGCCTGGCCTGTCGACGACCTCGGCCGGCAGCAGCGGCAGATCGAGCCCGAGCCCGGTCAGCTCGCGGACGTGCCCCTCCGCCTCGCTGGTCAGTTCCCGTAGCTCGGCGACGGCTTCTTCGGCCTCGTCGCGGTCGACCACCGGGCCGCCGCGCACCAGGAGAGCGCCCGTCGACGCGGCCAGGGACCAGTCGACCATCGAACGTGTCTTGGTCGGCGTTTCCTCAGTCACACTTATGACGCTACCCGCTGAAAGCCCGGATTCCGGCGCGACTTACGCACGCTCCGATTCCGGCCGTTCACGGAAAACTCAGCGGCATCCGCACTTGTGCAGTGTCGCCGCGACCACGTCGAGCGCGGCCCTGCCCTTGTTCTGGTCCGAACCGGACGACATCAGCGCGAACACCAGCATCCGGCCGTCGGTGTCCAGCACCACACCCGCCAGGGTGTTCACCCCCGACAGCGTCCCGGTCTTGCCTCGCACCCAGCCCCGGCCCGCCGCCGAAGCCGGATCGCCATACCGCTTCTCCAGCGTCCCGCTGCCACCCGCGACGGGGAGACCCGCCAGCAGCGGCCGCAGTTTGGCCGTCCTCGAATCCTTGCCGTCGGGCGCCGCCGCGACCGCGAGGATCTCGCTGAGCACCTTCGCCGGGATCTTGTTCTGATCGGACAGTCCGCTGCCGTCGTTGATCTGGACGCCGGTGAGGTCGAATCCGGCCTGCTTGAGCACGTCCGTCGTCGCGGCCGCGCCGCCGGCGAAGGACGCTTCGCCGCCCTTGGCGATCGCGATCTGGCGGGCGAGGACGTCGGCGAGCATGTTGTCCGAAAGCTGCAGCAGCGAGTTGGCGAACTCGGCCAGCGGCTGCGACTTGACCTCGCCGAGCACTTTCGCGTCCTTCGGCGCCGTCGTCGTACCGCCGGCTTGGGCTTCGAGCTTCCCCGCGATCTTCTGGGTCAGCGCGGCGGCCGGGTTCGCAATACGGGGCGCGTGGTCGCTCTTCGGGTCGTTGCGGCCGCCGTCGGCCATCACCGGCAGGACAGCCGCCATGTAGGTGTTCCCGGCGGCGGTGTCCTCCGGGTCCCAGCCCTTCGCGGACGTCGGCCCCTTGAACAGGCTGACGTCCAGCTGGACCTTGGTGATCTTGCCGCCGGTGGCCTTCTTGACCTGGGCGACGAGGTCGTCGACGTGGGCGGCGCCCGGGTACAGCGGCGAATCGGTGCCCAGTGGGAGCGAGGTCAGCGACGGGTCGCCGCCCGCGACCAGGATGGCCGTGCCCGGATCGGCGCCCTGGACGATCTTCGTCGGGATCTGCATCCCGTGGTCCAGTGACAGCAGCGCGGCCGCCACGACGAGGATCTTCGTGGTCGACGCCGGGGTCAGCGGGGTGCCGGAGTTCTTGTCCCAGAGGACGTCCCCGGTCGCCGCGTCCACGACGGTGCCGGTGAGCGTGCCGAGGTCGGCGGAACCGGCGGGCCCCGCCAGCGCGGCGGCGAGGCCGTCCTTCGTCGGCCCGGCGCCGTTGATGTCCGGCCCGTGCAGGACACGGGAGATGCCAGCCGGCTTGGGGATGTCGGCCTTCGGTGCGTTCGGCGCCCAAGGCAGGCCGAGCCGGTTCGACACCTTCGGCATCGCGGAGGCGCCGCCCATCCCGGCGAGCAGCAGGAGGACGACCACGGCCGTGATCACCAGGATCTTGCGTTTGCGCCTCTTCGGCTTCGGCGCGGGCGCGGCCGGGGGCTCCTCGGAGGGCGGTTCGGACTGCTGGACCCCGGCGGTGGCCTCGGTGTCGAAGCGCTCTTCGGTCGGCTCGATACGGACCGGCCGCGCGTGCATGGTCGCGGAAGGGACCGGCGCGGGACGCGGCGGCTCGACCCGGTTCTGCTCGGGACGGCGCGGCCGCTGCTCGCGGGGCGGCTCCTGGTCCAGAAGTTCCTGCCGCGGCTCCGGCCTCGACGGCCCAGCGTCACGCGACGGGGTGGGAGCGCCCCGGTCGAACTGGTCCCAGTCCGGTCCGCCTCCGTGCTGAGGCTGGACGGGTTTGACGAAGACCGTCTTCGGCTCCGGTAGCTCCTCCGCCTTCTCAGGCTCGACCGGCGTCACCGGGGCGAAGGCGGACCACTGCGGAGTGGGGGTCTCCCGGACGTCCGGTTCGTCCTCGACCTCGACGACCGGCTCGAACCAGGAGCCACTTTCAGGTGTGACCTTCGGCACTGACAGCTCTTCGGTCTTACCGTTCGCCGAACCCGACATGGGCAGCCAGACGGTGGCCTCGCCGTCCCCCTTGGTGCCCTTGGGCTCGGCGGATGAGGTGTCCTTGTCGTCCGACGGCCACCTCGGGTCATCGTTTTCCGGCACGTAACGCTCCTTCATCCACCGTCCGGGGAAGGGGCCAAGCTCACATACGACCACATCGATGCGACCGCCCGAGCCCCCGTGGTCCACACTAGTGAAGACAAGACGATGATTTCGGTGAGCCGTCCGCGACGGCGGGGCGTACCAAAGACGAGAGCAGCGAGGCCGGCGTGGAATTCGACGTCACTATCGAAATCCCCAAGGGGGAGCGCAACAAGTACGAGGTGGACCACAAGACCGGTCGGATCAAGCTCGATCGGACGCTGTTCACCGCCACCCAGTACCCCGCCGACTACGGCTTCATCGACGACACCCTCGGCCAGGACGGCGACCCGCTCGACGTGCTGGTGCTCGTCCAGGAGCCGACCTTCCCGGGCTGCCTGATCCGCTGCCGCGCGATCGGCATGTTCCGGATGACCGATGAGAAGGGCCCGGACGACAAGGTCCTCGCGGTCCCGACGAACGATCCGCGTCTCGAGCACCTGCGCGACATCCACCACCTGAACGAGTTCCACAAGCTCGAGATCCAGCACTTCTTCCAGGTGTACAAGGATCTGGAGCCGGGCAAGAGCGTCGAGGGTTCGAGCTGGGTCGGGCGGACCGAGGCCGAGGCCGAGATCAAGCGTTCGTACGAGCGTGAGACCGACCGGCTGGCCAAAGAGGCCGTCGACGGTCCCGCGGCTCACTAGTCGCTTAGCGAAGACGAAGGGGCCCTTCCCCGCACACGATGCGGTGAAGGGCCCCTTCGTCACGGTTCGCAAGTAGTCGACTACTTGCGAACCGTCCAGAAGTCAGGCCGAGTAGCCCGGGATCGGGAACGGCGCCAGGAATTCGCGGATCTCGGCGGCGATGGTGTCCAAAGCGGCCTGTTCCTCGGCCGCCGCGGCGGTGATCGTGCGGTCGATCCACTCCGCCACCTTGACCTGGTGCTCCGGCTTGAGCCCGCGGGTGGTGATCGCGGAGGTGCCGAGCCGGATGCCGGACGGGTCGAACGGCTTGCGCGGGTCGAACGGCACGGTGTTGTAGTTCAGTTCGATGCCTGCCCGGTCCAGCGCCTGCGCGGCGGGCTTGCCCGGCACGTTCTTGTTCGTCAGATCGATCAGCAGCAGGTGGTTGTCGGTGCCGCCGGACACGAGGTCGTACCCGCGTTCCACCAAAGCCTCCGCCAGCGCCTTGGCGTTGGCCACGATCGCGTGCGCGTAGTCGCGGAACTCCGGCTTCTGAGCCTCGCCCAGCGCGACGGCGATCGCTGCTGTCGTGTGGTTGTGCGGCCCGCCCTGCAGACCGGGGAACACCGCCTTGTCGACGGCCTTCGCGTGGTCGGCGTCGGAAAGGATCATCGCGCCGCGCGGGCCGCGGAGCGTCTTGTGCGTGGTCGTGGTGATGACCTGCGCGTGCCCGACCGGCGACGGGTGCGCGCCACCGGCGACGAGACCGGCGATATGCGCGATGTCGGCGACCAGGACGGCGTCGACCTCGCGGGCGATCTCCGCGAACGCCGGGAAGTCGATGGTGCGCGGGATCGCGGTACCGCCCGCGAAGATCAGCTTCGGCCGGTGCTGCAGCGCGAGTTCACGCACCTGGTCGAGATCGACCCTGCCGGTCTCCTTGCGGACGCCGTAGCGGACCGGCGTGAACCATTTGCCGGTCGCGGACACGCTCCAGCCGTGCGTCAGGTGACCGCCGTCGGGCAGCGCCATGCCGAGCACGGTGTCACCCGGCTGCGCGAAGGCGAGGTACACGGCCAGGTTCGCCGGGGAGCCGGAGTACGGCTGGACGTTGGCGTGGTCGGCGCCGAAGACGGCCTTCGCCCGCTCGATGGCGAGGTTCTCGACCTGGTCGATGAGCTGCTGGCCTTCGTAGTACCGCTTGCCGGCGTAGCCCTCGGAGTACTTGTTGGTGAGGACGGTGCCGGTCGCTTCGAGCACCGCCCGGGAGACGTAGTTCTCGGACGCGATCAGGCGGATCTTGTCGTGCTGGCGCTTCGCCTCTTCCTCGACGAGCTCGGCGATCCGCGGGTCGGCGGCGGCCAGTGCGGACAGTTCTGGCTGGTGTGTCATGGCGTACTCCGGCTCAGGAGTGGCCTGCACCCAGGCGCGCGGTGCCGGCCTGACTTCGCTTCCCGGTGGTGCTCCACCTCAACTGCGCCAGTCGCTGGTGCCCCCGGAGCCTAGTGCACTCCGCCGGAGCGGGACTCGGCGTACGGACGATGCTCGCCGCACCATCGGCGGCTGCACCCCGATGTGCGATCACAGAACGGCCGTGCGCAGACGGCACACCGCTTGATCCGCCGCCAGCCGCCGAACGCGACCAGTTCCGCCAGCCCGGAGGCGCCCGCGACCAGGTCGCCGCAACCGGGCCACGACGCCACATTTACCAGGCGCCAACCGTTTCCGGCCTCGACCAAACGCGGTGCGGCGCCGTTGCCTGCCAGGATCCGGTTGAGCCGGTCGGCGGCCGCGTGTTCGTCCGGCAACGCCTCGGCCACTCCGGCGAGCCGAGAATTCCCTTGCGCGAGTAGCCTTTCCGCGACCTCGAGGGCCGGGTCGAGGTCGCGGAAAGGCGGGACGATCACGTGCTTGCGCGTCACGGTTCTTCGATCGCGACACCCATGGAACGGGCCGTGCCCGCGATCGTGCGCATGGCCGCGCCGAGGTCCCCGGTGTTGAGATCCGGCAGCTTCCGCTCGGCGATCCCCCGCAGCTGGTCCTGGGTGAGTTTTCCCGCGACTTCATGCCCCGGACGGCCGGAACCCTTGCCGCCCACGGCCTTCTTGATGAGGAACGACGTCGGCGGGGTCTTCAGCCGGAGTTCGAAGGAGCGGTCCTCGAACACCGACACGACCACCGGGATGATCTCGCCCCGCTGCGCCGCCGTCGCCGCGTCGTAGGCCTTCTTGACCTCGACGAGGTTCACGCCGGTCTGTCCGAGCGTCTTGCCGAGGACGACCACCGGCGCGCTGCCGGCGGTCAGCTCGAGCGTCGCCTCGTGCGTCTTCTTCTTCGACTTCGGTGCCATACGACCGAAGCTAGGGTCTCCAGCTACTGGAGAGTCAATCGATCGGCTTGATGCCTTCCGCGTGCCGGCGCGCCAGTTCCTGATAGATCGCGGCGTTGTGCTCGACCCACAGCTTCGCGTTGCCGTCGAGCGGGACGTGCTTCTTCGCGGGGCTGCCCATGGCGACGGTCTCGGGCGGGACGATCATCCCCGGCGTCACCGTGGCACCGGCGGCGACCAGGGACTTCGCCCCGATCTGCGCCTTGTCGAGCACGGTCGAGCCGTTCCCGATCAGCGCCTGCTCGCCGATCGTGCAGTCGTGCACGAGGCACTGGTGCCCGACGGTGACGTTCTTGCCGACCTCGGTGACCCCGTCGTTGACGTGGATGACCGAGTTGTCCTGGATGTTGGCGCCTTCACGGATGACGATCTTCCCGAAGTCCGCGCGCAGCACGGCGCCGTACCAGACGGAAGCGCCCTTCTCGACGACGACGTCGCCGATCAGGGTCGCGGTGGGGGCGATCCACGCTTCGGGATCCACCTGGGGACGGTGCCCCTCGAATTCGAACAGCGGCATGCCCGCACCCTATGCGCGGGAGCCGAAGGGGACCATGCCCGCATCTCATGCGACGAAAGGGCCCTTCACCGCGTGAGATGCGGCGAAGGGCCCCTTCAGCTCCAGTCGGTCAGCCGATGGCGGTGTTCAGCAGGAGGTCCACGGCGCGGTCGTTACGCGTGGTCTCCCGGACGATCACCTCGTCGGGCGGGTAGAAGCCGGGGTTCGAACCCCGCGGGTACATCTCGAAGGTGAAGCTCAGGATCTTGTGGGTGCCCCACATCCAGTCGTCGATCGTCCCGTCCGTGATGTACAGGTCGCTCGACTGCTGCGGCGTGTAGCCGTTGGTCGCCGCCAGCTGCCTGCCCAGCTGCTGGAAACGCTGCGCCTCGGCCGCGGTCATACCCGGCGCCGTGTCGTTGTACGTGAAGCCGAACGGCCACAGGACGAGTTCCGAGTAGGTGTGGAAGTCGATGCTCGCCTTGATCTGCTGGACGCCGCCGATCTTGCGCGAGTTCACGAAGTTGGACACCGCCCTGGTTTCCGGGGCGGAGAACGCCGAGGGACCGCGATAGGTCTCGCTGGTCGTCGAGCCCGACGAACCGCCACAGCAGCCCCAGTTGTAGGCCCAGTTGCGGTTGGGGTCGGTGCCGTTGCCCTGCCGGTTCTTGCGCCAGTACTTGTAGCTGCCGCCGGAGATGTCGTACTCCGAGCCGTCCGGGTTGACGTTCGGGATCAGGTAGATCTCGGTGCTGTCGACGAACCGCTTGATCGCCGGGTCGGACGCGTAGCCCTGGGTGAACCGGTTCACGATCCGCAGGCACATCTCGGTGGTGAGGTGCTCGCGGGCGTGCTGGTTGCAGGTGAAGAGGACTTCGGGCTCGTTCTCGTCGGTCGCGACGTTGTCGCTGATCTTGAGCATGTTCAGCGCGCGGTTCTGGTACGAGTTGCCGACGCTGCTCAGCCGCGCGATGGACCCGAAGTTCGACTGGGCGTTGCGCAGTTCCGTCGTGACCTCGGCGTAGTTGTGGTAGCCGGAGTCGGACGGCGGGAAGTCGTTGATCGCGTTCGTGCCGACTTTCTCCGAGCGGTCGACGACGCCGCGCTGCTCGACGCGGAAGCCGAGCGAGCGGATCTTCGCCGCGTCGCGCGCTTCGCCGATCACCGTGGTCGTGGAGCCGGAGGTGCCGAGGACGTCGACGCCCAGCCGGGAGATCTGGGTGCGCTGCTGTGCCGTGCCGGTGCCGAAGACCTCGTAGATCTGGACCTGCGCGTCTTCGGCCTGCTGGTCGGCGGTCGCCGGACTCGCGGCGACCGGGATGGTGAACGCCGCGACGGCCGCGATCGCCACGGCCATGCACCGTCTTATGCGCATCGTCGTCTCCTAGCTCTCAGGCAAGGGAAGGGAACCTCACCATGGCCGGAGCGGACAGCCCGAACAATCCGTAACGGTACGGATCTAATGCGTATTTCTAACCGTAGTTCGCGAAACAGAGAGCCTCGATGTCGCCGCGCAATGCGGCGAACGGCCGCCGCCGGACGCGCTGCTGGACGATCGCGCCGAGCAGGTAGGACAGCAGCGCCCGAGCCCGCGCGCGGGGGTCCTCGACGTCGAGCGGCGTGAGCAGTTCCGCGAGCAGTTCGGTGATCGACGTCAGCATGACGTCGATGGCCTGCGGATGCTGCGCGCGGCCCGCGGCGATCCAGTACTCGAACCAGAGGAAGGCCGCGTTCGAGCGGCCGGAGAACTCGGCGAGGAAGGCCTCCAGCGCCGCGAAGAGCCGCTCGTCCGGGTGATCGTGTTTCTCCGAAATTTTGCGCAAATCGGCGGTGAACGTTGTGATGTGCGCCGCCATCGCGCGGTCGATCAGGACGTCGATGTCCGCGAAGTAGTAATGAATCGCACTCTTCGTGAGCGGCCCGGCCTCCGCGATCGCGCGGACGGTGCAACCGGCGAGCCCGTCCCTGGCGAGCACGACACGCGCCGCTTCGACGATCTGCTCCTGTTTTTGCAGCTGATTGGGGGAGAGCCGCGCGCTGCGGCCGGGAACGGCGGTCACGAAGTTCCTTACACCAAGTAGTCAGGACGGGAGCCCTGAATCTTAGGGCAATCGTCCTGACCGGTCACAGCGGGTGAAAAATCGAGGTGGCTAGCGGCCGATCTGTAGCGGACAATGCGCGGCATGGTGACCACAGGGGACAACGGGTTCAGCCCGGCGGCACGCCGGCAGCTGGAAAAGGAACTCGCCGATCTGCGTGCGCAGCGCGACGCGATGGCGCCGCTCGTCGGCGAACAGGAACGAACCGGCGACGCGGCCGACCAGGCGGAGGTGCTGGACCGCGCGGAGGCCGCCGCCTACCTCGACCGGCGCATCGCCGACGTCGCCGCGAAGCTCGAGCACGGCGGCCGCAACAGCAAGGGCTTGCTCCCCGACGGCACCACCGTCACCCTCAGGTTCTCCGACGGCGACGAAGACGAGCTTCACATCGTCACGATCCCGGGCGAGGACGCCGACGCCGCCACGGTCACCTCGGACAGCCCGCTCGGCCTCGCGCTCGTGGGCGCCAAGGAGGGCGACGAGATCAAGTACCGGACGCCGCGCGGCGAGACCAGCGCCACGGTCGTCACCCTGAGGCCGCCCGCCTGACCCTGCTCGCGCGTGAAGGCCCCCTTCCAGGTACATGAAGGGGGCCTTCACTTACCTCGGCGGACGAGCACCGTAAACGGCCGGCCTCCGCCCCCGTCGAACGTGTCGCGAAAGCCACTTTCGCGACGTCTGATGTCCCGAAAGTGGCTTTCGCGACGCCAGGACAGGGGGCTCGTCACGCGCCCGGACGGCAGAGCACCGGGTTCGCCAGTTCGGCGCACGGCCGGTGCCCGTGTGACCGGACGACGTCCTTGCCGACCTGGTTGGTCAGGTACCGCAGGAAGCTCGCGACGAGCGAGTCGGCCTTCGGCTCGCCGAACGTGTACGCGTACTCCGTCTCCCAGAAGGGGTACGCCGCGTGGATCGCGCCCTCCAGGGTCGCCTGATGGCCGTCGATCCGGACCGGCAGCACGTCCTCACGTTTCGTCGCCGCGCCCAGTTCGCTGTAACCGAGCGCGCCCGGCACCCGCGCGATCGCGTCGAGGACGTCGTTCGTGGACGGCTTCGCGCAGCGCACCACACCCGGTTGGGTGCCCGGCGCCTGCTTGAGGCAGTCATCGGAGTTGTCGCCCGGCTCACGCTTTCCGTCCAGGATCCGGACCTCGAACGTCCGCCGCGTGCCGGAGTCGGAATGCCGGTCGACGAGCCGGACCGGCCGGTCCTTGCCGCCGATCTCCTTCCAGTTCGCGATCTTGCCGTCGTAGACGTCGCGGATCTGTGCGAGCGAAAGGTCCTGGACGCCGGCTTCGGAGTTGATCACGAGGGTGAACAGGGAGAACGCGACCGGACGCGGCAGCAGTTGCGGGAAGCCCTCCCCCTTGGCGCCGTCGGAGAACGCCAGCGTTCCGTCGTTCCCGGCCTGGTTCAGGCTGCCGAGCCCTTCCGCGCTTCCCCTGCTGTCGAACGAAAAGGACGCTCCGGGGCACGTCTTCGCGTATGACGCCGTCGCTTCCTTCAGCACCGGCGCGAACGCCGTCGATCCGGTGATCACGAGCTTCCCGGACGCGCAGTCCAGCGGCGGTGGCTTCTCGTCGAAGACCAGCGACCGGGTCAGCTGGAAGATGCTGACCACCACGAGGAAAAGGATCAACGCCATCACCGAACCCGTCGGCCCCGTACGGCTCTTGGTCTCGCGGAGGGTGCCGCCCTTGATCTCGCCGACGACCTGGGGGTCGTCGAAATCGTCGGTCGAGCCGTTCGGGATCCGGTCGAGCACGGCGAGGATCTTGTAGTGCGCGCCGCGGTTCAACGGCACCCTCGGCAGGTCGATCACCCCGACCGGCCGTTCGGGATTCTCGTCGCGTGCGCCGAAACCGGAGTCGTCGCCGAAACATTCGTGCAGATGCGGCGAGCTGAGTTCGGTCACCACCATCCCGGCGACGGTGCGGCCGGGGAATTTAACGCGGACGCCGACACGGTCGTTCTCGTTGACCGCGTAGTCGTCGGTGTCGATGTCGGTGGTGCCGCTGTTCTCGATGCGCAGCAGCACGAACGACGGGTCGACGAGCCGCTCGCCGTTCTCGTGCTGCAACTGCGCCAGCGCGTCGGCGGTCGGCGCGAAGCCACGCTCGGACGCCGTCGGGGTGTCCATCTGCACGCGATAGCCGAGCCGTTTGCGGCCGACCAGCACGAACTCCCACAAGAACGCGGCGGCAGGGACGGCGATCCCGATCACCGCGAGCAGGACGTCCCAGGGAAAGCCTTCCAAGACCAGCCTCCGTCGGTTCGGGGAACCGAACTTAAGGCTCGGCCAGGCCGGGGAAGGCGGACTTCAGCCAGTGTTCACCGGCCGTCCGCGAAGGCGTAGTCGTCGAGGTCGAAGAACCGGCTCGTCACCATCGTTTCCAGCGTCGGCGACGCGCGGAAGGGCACATCCCCGTTCGCGTCGAAGTAGTAGCTGTTGGCGCGCGAACAGCTGTCCTGGAAGAACACCTGGTGCTTGCGGCGGTCCAGCATGCGCTGGAAGTACCGGTCGTTGGCCTCGTTCGTGACCTCCACCCGCGTCGCGCCGGTCTTGCGCGCGTTGCGCAGGCACCGCACGATGTGCGCGGTCTGGGTCTCGATCAGGTTGAAGTACGAGGAACCGTTGTAGCCATACGGCCCGAGAATGGTGAAGTAGTTCGGGAAGCCAGGGACACTCACGCCCTGATAGGCCTGGAACCGGTTCTCCTCCCAGAACTTCTCCAGGTCGGTCCCGCCCGCCCCGCGCACGGGGAAGGCCGGCATGTTGCCCTTCTCGAACACCTTGAACCCGGTCGCCAGCACCAGGACGTCGACCGGATGCACGGTGCCGTCGGCGGTGCGCACGCCGGATTCGGTGATCGCGTCGATGCTCGTGGTCTCCAGCGTGACGTCGTCGCGGTCGAACGTCTGCAGGTACTCGTTGGAGAAGCTCGGGCGCTTGCAGCCCAGGGCATAACGCGGGGTGAGCTTCTCGCGGATCACCGGGTCTTTCACGGCACGGCGCAGGTGCGCGAGCCCGATCCGCTCGCCTGCCCCGGCCGTCGGCAGGAGCTTGTGGAAGTGCGCGGCCAGCGGGAAGGTCAGCTCGACCAGCGTCTGGCTGGCCAGCCGGGACAGCCGTTTCGCCCCGGGCAGCCGTCGCATCGCGAGCCGCACCGGCCCCGGCAGCGCGGCGTCCAGTTTGGGCAGGCACCAGATCGGCGTCCGCTGGAACACCGTCAGATGCCCGGCTTCCGGCGCGATGGACGGGATGACCTGCACGGCCGAAGCCCCGGTCCCGACGACGGCGACGCGTTTCCCGCGCAGGTCGACGGTGTGGTCCCAACGGGCGGTGTGCATGACCGTGCCGCGGAAGTCGGCGAGCCCGTCGATGTCCGGCGGTTTCGGCTGGGTGAGCACGCCGGTGGCACCCACGACGAACCGCGCCGTCATCGACCAGCCGTCGGCGGTTTCGAGGCGCCACAAGTGCGTTTCGTCGTCGAAGGTCGCGGCGACGACCTTCGACCCGAGGCGGGTGCGGCGGCGGATGTCGTACTTGTCGACGCAGAAGTCGGCGTAGGCCTTCAGTTCGCGGCCCGGCGCGTAGACCCGCGACCAGCCGGAGATCTGCTCGAACGAGAACTGATAGCTGAACGACGGGATGTCGACGGCGACACCGGGATAGGTGTTCCAGTGCCACGCGCCGCCGACGCCGTCGCCCTCTTCCAGCATCAGGAAGTCGTCGAAGCCGGCCTTGTGAAGCAGGATCGCGGCGCCGATACCGGAGAAGCCGCCGCCGATGATCGCGATCTCGTGGTCGGGGGTCATCCAGGACTTCCTTCCAGAGCGAAAAGCGAACTGGCACCGAGCACGACGACGTCGGCCTGGTGCTCGATGCCTTCAGCGGTGCGGATTCCGTGGGGCGCGAAGGCGTAGACCGGCCAGGTGATGAGCTTGCAGCCAGGCCGCCGCAGCGCCCCGTAGTAGCCGAGGCCCGGCGCCGCGCGCCGCGAGCCGAATCGGCGGTCCGGCGTCAGCAGTCTGCGGATCCAGGGGTCTTTCACCTGCCAGCGCAGGAAGACGCGGGCGACGGCGATGCCGAGGACGTCCGGCCCGGGGACCGCCATCGGCACCACCCAGTCCGGTTCCTCCTGGAACACCTTCACCGAACGCGCGGTGGCCGCCACCTCGGGCACGATCTGCGCCGCCTCGCGGCCGGGAGCGACGACGGCGACCCGCTGCCCGGCGAAGTCGTGCCCGAACCATTCGGTGCCGCGCAGGACCTCGCCCCGGAACGCGCCCAACGTCATGACGCGACCGGTTCGTGGGTGATCTCCTCGGTCCACGACTGCGGCTTTCCCAGCAGCCGGGCGGGGATCAGGCGGGTCACCTTCACCATCGGGTCGGCCAGCAGCCGGTGGTAGACGTGCGAGCGGTCGACGATCATCGCCGCCTGCGCCTTGAGCACGTGGTACGCCGGGACGCGCTTGGTGAACTCGCCGCGGCCGCCGATGGTGGAGAACCGCTTCACGGCGTTGTACAGCTTCTTCTCCGGCAACCCCATCGCGACGATGTTGTCCCGCATCTTGTTGATCAGCGGGACGAACACCACGATCAGGCCCAGCACGATCTGGGGTTTGAGCGAGCCGATGGATTCGGTGAGCAGTTTGTGCGTCGGTCCGGCGCCGATCAGTTCCAGCACCTCGAAATCGGCGGTGATATGCCGCGACTCGTCGGAGTTGATGTGCCGGAACACCTGATGGCACACCGGATCGGAGACCTCGTCCAGCAGGAACTTCACCAGCGCGCCGTCCAACGCGCACTCCAGCAGCGGAATGAGGGTGGCCAGCGCCGTCAACGGCAGCGAGTCGCCGTAGTCGTCGAGGACCTTGATGGCCAGCTTGACGTTGATGTTCGGCTCGGGCATCGACCCGTCCTCGTCGAGCATGCCCCAGCGCTTCATCAACGCCAGTTCCGCGTTGGCGTGCTTCTGTTCCTCAGCGTGGAAATATCGATAGATCTCCTGGATCACCGGCGTCGGCGCCTTCTTGGCCAGCGAGGCGAACCCGCGGGCGCCGACGTGCTCGATCCACACGAGGTCGGCCATGAACGGCCGCATCTTGGCGCGCAGTTCGTCGGTCATCGTCTCCGCGCCGGGCGCGTCCCAGTCGATGTCGGCCAGCGACCACTGCTTGTCCTTGATGGTCTGGAGCATCGCGGCGAAGTCGTAGGCCATCACTTCTCCTTTTCGGCTGGCAGGAACCGGCCAAGGAGACCGGTGATCCGCGTGTACGGGACGGGCATGAAACGCTTGGCGTGCCAGAGAAGCTGAGCGTCGGGCTGAGGCACCACGTATAGCCGCCCGCGATCGTGGGCGTCGAGTGTCGTCCGCGCGACGCGTTCCGGCGAGAAGCCGACCAGATCGGAGACCCGCTGCGCGAGGCCGCGCGCTCCGGGGTCGATGAGTTCGCCACCGAAGATGTTGGTACGGACGAAAGTCGGGCACAGCACCGTGACCGCGACGCCGGTGCCGGACAACTCTGCGGCCAGGGTCTCCGACAGACTGACGACCCCGGCCTTGCTCACGTTGTAGGCCGCCATTCTCGGCGCGGCGGTGAAGCCCGCGGCCGAGGCGACGTTGATGACACCGCCCGCCTTCGCCGCCCGCATGGCGGGAACGAAGGTGTGGCAGCCGTGGATCACGCCCCAGAGGTTCACGCCGAGGGTCCGCTGCCAGTCGGACAGCGGGCTCTCCCCCACGAGTTTGCCGCCGGCGCCGATCCCGGCGTTGTTGACGACGAGGTTCGGGTCCCGGCCGAGCCAGGAGCGGGCCTGGCTCGCGAGTTCGGCGACCTCGTCCACAGTGGACACATCGCAGGCGACAGCGACCGCCTCGCCCTTGCTTTTGAGCTCCCCCACGGTCTCCTCGGCGGACGCGAGGTCGATGTCGGCACAGACGACGCGGCTTCCCCGCCGGACGAGTTCCGTCGCGATCGCCTTCCCGATCCCGCTGCCCGCTCCGGTGACGACGGCGTGCGCTCCGTGAGTCCGCTTCGTCACGATGCCTTCCTCAGGGTCGTTGGAAGATTTTCGGTCAGGAACCGGCAGGCCCGCTCCATCGCCGGTGCCGCTTCCGGGATGAACCGGGTCAATGCCTGGAAGACGTGCATCTGGCCGGGGACCACGTCCAGTTCGCAGTCCGCCCCGGTGCGGCGCAGGGCTCTGGCCAGCTCGATGGCGTCGGCCGCGAGCATTTCGAGGCCACCGGCCTGGATGATCGTCGGCGGGAACCCGTTGAGGTCGTCGAAAGCGAACCGCAGCCGCGCGGACGCGAGATCGGCGTCCACTGTGTACAGACCGACCAGCCGAGCGGCCGCGGCGGCGGAGATCATCGGGTCGCGCCGCATGCGTTCCCGCTCGGCGGCCATGGAGAACGTCACGTCGAACAGCGGCGAGAAGAGCGCCAGCGCGGCGGGCGGTTCACGGTTCTCCCTGATCAGCTGCGCGGCGAGGTCGACCGCGAGATGCCCGCCCGCGGAGTCGCCCGCGACGAGGATCCGCCGATACCCCTGGCCGACGAGCCGGTCGTACGCCGCACGGACGTCGTCTGCGGCGCCAGGGAAGCGATGCCGGGGCGCGAGCCGGTACTCGCAGGCGAAGACCGGCAGCCCGGTGCCCGCGGAAACCCGCGTGGTCAGCCCGCGATGCGTGCGGGCCGAGCAGAGCGCGTAGCCACTGCCGTGGAGGTAGAGGACCACGCTGTCGGCGTCGGTCACTTCGGGGCCACGAACCCACTCGCCGTGGACACCGGGCTCGACGCGGCTCCCCTTCAAGGGCGGCGATGCCAGCCACAAACTCGTGGCGATGAAGGCGCGGGAGAACCTGATCCCGGCCCGGTTGGCCGGGATCGCGTTGGCGATCGGCCGCACGAAAGCGGACGTCAGCGCGGCGGCCATGGCAGGTCGCAGGCCATTCTGCGGTCGCATGCCCTCAGAATGAATCCGAGGGCACCTGCTGTCAAGATGGAGAAGTGACCGCGTCCCGCCGCTACAGCGGCAAAACCGCCGACGAGCGCCGAGCCGAACGACGGCTCGCCCTGCTCGGCGCCGCACTGGACATCTGGCAGGAACAGGGCTGGCCGGCGGTCACCATGCGAGGCGTCTGCGCGCGGGCGAACCTGACCGATCGGTACTTCTACGAGAGCTTCGCCAACCGCGACGCGTTGCTCGCCACCGCCTGGGAACAGGTCCGCGACGAGACCCTTCGCATGATCCTCGACGCTGTCGCCTCCCGGATCGAGCAACCCGCCTTGGAACAGCTTCGCGCCGCGCTGGACGTTGTCGTCCATCACGTGCAGGAGGAACCGGCCCGAGCGCAGATCCTGTTCGGCGACCACGCGGGCAGCGCGGTGCTGGAGCAACTACGGCGGCAAACCGTCCAGGAGACCACCGATCTGCTGATCGAACTCGCCCGGCCGCATCTGAAGCCCGACGTGAACGGGCTGGAGTTCCGGGTCAACGTCCTGCTGGGCATCGGGGGCTTCGTCGAGATCATGCTCGCGTGGCGCTCCGGCGCTCTCGACGCCGACGCGGACACGCTCGTCGAGCACCTCACCGGAGTGGGCACTTCGCTGTCACGGATGTTCCTCGCGGACGACACCAACGGGTGAATTTTCGTTTCGGGTTCGAGGCTTGTCCCGGAAACGGGTCAGGGCCCCATCCGGAGTGTCCGAATGGGGCCCTGACCTGCGGAGCCGCCTAGGGGAATCGAACCCCTGACCTATTCATTACGAGTGAATCGCTCTGGCCGACTGAGCTAAGGCGGCAGACATCGGGCTCGCACCCGATGACGATGACCAGTGTAGCGGAGGGGTTGAACGTCACCTTCCGGGGCCACCGTCGTTAGGTCCTATGACGCCGGTCTCAGTCCCCCAAGATCGGCCTTCCCCACTGGAGGACCTGTTCATGCGGCGACGACTGCCCCGTGTGCTGGCGCTCCCGGCCGCCGCGGCTCTGCTTCTGCTGACCGCGGCTCCGGCGATCGCCCAGGACATCCCGACCACGCCGATCCCCGATCCGGCCCATCCAGGGCAGCCGCCGATGTCGGCGCCCATCGGCCCGCAGCCGCTCGGGAAGGCGGTGGGTGACGCGGGTGCGGCGCTCGGTGTGCTCCGGCTGCTGCCCAACGCGGTGCCGACGAGCGCCATCCTGCCCGGAGCGGACAAGCTGCTGCCGAAGCAGTCCGCGCTCGAAGCCGGGATGGGGCTTTCCAGCGCGCAGGCCAACTCCGAGGCCTACCTGAGCTACGAGAAGTCGATCGCGCAGTCGTCGCCGTTCGGCCTGTCGGCCGCGGGCAACGCGCCGCAGACGCCGGGCAGCCTCGTGCAGACGGCGCTGCCGGACAACCCGAAACCGATCAGCGGCGGCCTCAACGCGCCGAAGAACCCGCTGTTCAACCTCGGCCTGCTGAACGGCGAGGCGCACGCGCGCTGGAGCCCGACGCTCGGGCCGTGCGTCGGCACGATCGCCGACTCGAGCACGTCGATCGCGAACCTCGCGCTGCTGCCGACCATCCCGAACATCCCGGGCGCCGAGCAGCTGACCCAGGCGAGCGAGCAGCTCCAAGCCGGTCTCAAGGGGCTTCCGGGCCCGCTTGCGAATCTGGGCGGGCTCCTTTCGGGAACCAGCGCCAGCAGCGACGGCAAGGGCGCCGTGCTGAGCCTGCCGAACACGCTGTCGTCGCGGTCGACCGTGCGGCTGGTCGACATTCCCGGTACGAAGAACAAGGCCGTCGAATCGACGTCGACCCTGCAGGCGGCCAGTATCGAACTGTTGAAGGGCACACCGCTCGGCCTGACGATCAAGGTCGCCAGCCAGCCGACGCTGCGGGTCACCTCGACCGGCGACAAGAAGACGTCGAAGGTCGAGTACACCGCGCCGGTGCTGCAGATCGTGCGCGGCGACAAGGTGCTGTTCACCCTCGACGCGAACAACCCGACCAAGGACATCCCGGTCGGGATCCCGCTGCCGTCGCTCAAGCAGGTGCCGGGCTTCGAACAGCTGAAGAACGTGCCGGTCATCGGCGGTCTCGCCGAGATGCTGAACGGTGCCACGAAGCAGCTTCCGGGCGGCGAGGCCGGGAACGGGCTCACCCTCGACCTCGGGGTGCTGAAGCTGTCGATCGCCGGGCTGAACCAGAAGTCGAGCGACACGACCTCGCCGTTCAAGGGTTACCAGCTGGGCGCCTCGGCGCGGCTGCTGGATCTGCAGATCCTGCCGACCACCGCGCTGCAGAAGGCGCTGCCGCCGGAGGCCGCGAAGAACCTGCCGTCGTCGCTGGCACAGATCTCGCTCGGCGAGCAGATCGCCCGTGCGCACGCACCGGCCGGCGGCGTCGAATGCGGCACCGTGACCCCGCCGCCCGCGGGCAACAACGGTGGCGCGGCGCCGAAGGGCCCGGTCAAGAACCTGGCCTACACCAACGGCGCGTACGACACGGTGCCGATGTTCTGGGCGGGTACCGCGATGCTGCTGATCGGTGTCGTCCTCGTGGCGGCCATGCCGGGACGGCGGCGGCTTTCGGTGGTTCCTGTCTCTCCGAAGGGCTCGCCGGGCTTCAAGCCTTCGCCGCGGCCGCGCTCGGAGGACTAAACGCGATGAACGGTCCTTTCGCGCCTTGCCCCCGCGTGGGAGGCCCGTTCGTACCGCCTTCAGTCGCGCCTGTAGCTGACGGGGACCTTCGCCGCTTTGCTGCGGTGAAGGTCCCCTTCGCTTCGACCAGGTCGGCCATGTCCCCAATGCCTCATTGGAGACGCTGAGCGTCCCAAACTCGGCATTCGCGCGCGGTCACGATGCTGGCTGAAGGGGACTTTCCCCGCATGCGACGCGGCGAAAGCTCCCTTCACCGCGTCCTATGCGGCGAAGGCTCCCATCACGCCCCACCCGAATCTCCTTCACTTACCCACAGCGCTTGTCCACAACCACCCCAACCTGTGGACAACTCCCGCCACCAGCACTTTTCCGCCCTCCACCCCGGTAGACTGGACTCGGGGTCGCCCCCCTTGGGACGGGCGGGGGGTGGGGTAGGCGCATCAGCCTTGGCGCAGGGTGGTGACCATGGCTTCGACGGCGATCCGCGGTTTCACGTTCAGGTCGATGGCGTCGCGGCATTCCAGCACGGCTTCGAGTCGGCGCAGGATCGAGTCCGGCGCCCAGGCGGAGGCGGCCTGCGCGATTTCCGACGAGTGGTCGGGGTGGTTCAGCGTCGCGCCCGCGCCGCTCGCGGTCACCAGCACGTCCCGATAGAACGCGGCGAGGTCCACCAGCGCGAGGTCGAGGGTGTCCCGCTGGGTTCGGGTCGCGCGTGACTTCTGGCGCTTCTCGAGCTGCTTCACCGCGGCTTCGGCGGCACGTTTCGCGCCCGAGACACCCTTTCCGATGCCGTCACCGCCCATCGCGGTGCGGAGTTCGGACCGTTCGGCCTCGTCGCGGACCTTGCTCTCCTCACCCGCGTCGGCCTCGGCCGCGCTGATCAGCTGATCGGCACAAGTGAACACATCGGACGGACGACGCAGGCCGAGCGGGATCCGCAGCACCGTCGCCCGCCGCTGCCGGGCCGCCTCATCGGTGGCGAGCCGCCGCGCACGGCCGACATGTCCACTCGAGACGGACGCGGCCCACCGCGCGCGTTCGGGATCGATGCCGTCCCGTTCCACGAGCACCCGCGCGATCGCCTCGGCGGGCGGAGTCCGCAGGGTGACCAGGCGGCACCGCGAGCGGATCGTCACCGAGACGTCGTCCGGGTGATCGGACGGCGCGCACAGCAGGAACACCGTGCGTTCCGGCGGCTCCTCGACGGCCTTCAGCAACGCGTTCGACGCGCCTTCGGTCAACCTGTCGGCGTCCTCGATGACCACCACTTGCCACCGCCCGGTGGTCGGGAGGCGAGCGGCGGACTGCACCAGCGAACGCATTTCGGCGACGGAGATCGAAAGGCCTTCCGGCGCGACGAGCTTGACGTCGGCGTGCGTGCCGGCGAGCACGGTGCGACAACCGGGGCATTCGCCGCAACCGAGGCCGGTGCTGCACTGCAACGCCGCCGCGAACACTCTCGCGGCGGTTGAGCGACCCGAACCCGGCGGACCGGTCACCAGCCACGCGTGGGTCATCGCCCCTGGCGCGACAGGCTGGTTCTCGATGATCCGCGCGGCCGCCGTCGACGCCGAAGAAAGGATGCGCGCGGCGGGTTCCTGGCCGACGAGTTGCTTCCAGACACCGATCAGCACAGGGGTTTCCGTCATCTCGCCTCGACCTTTTCCTCCACCGGAGCGAGCCCGGCGAGCCTGCCGACGAGCACCGCGCGAACCGCGGTCCGCACCCGGTCGCTCACTTCGTCCTCGGTACCGTCCGCGTCGACCACCACATACCGGTCCGGGTCCGCGGCGGCCATTTCCGTGAGCAGATGCTGCACCCGCCACTGCGCGTCCAGCGACTCCGACTTCCGCATCACCGTGCCGGGATCGGCGTCGAGCAGGACGGTGATGTCCGGCCGCAGCCGGTTGGTCGCCCAGTCGGCGAGCCCTTCGAGTTCCTGGCTGTCCAACCCGGCGACCGCGGACAGATGCGCCAGCGGCGAGTCCACGAACCGTTCCATCACCACGACGGAACCGGCGTCGAGCGCGGGCTGGATGTCCCGTTCCACGATGTCCGCCCGCACCGCGGCGGCGGCGAGCGCCTGCGCCCGCGCACCGGTCAGCGAAGCGCCGGAGAGCAGCTTCGCGAGCCGCTGGTCGTCCAGGGCCGGGTCGGCGGCCAGCACAACGGGACGCGTCCCCGTGCGCAGCCATTCGGCCAGCCGCGCGGCCTGGGTCTCGGTGTTGATGGCCCGGGTGCCCTCGAGCGCGATCAGCAGCCCGTTGACGCGGCGCGGGCTGCGCCGCAAGGCGTTGCGGAGATCGGCGAGGATCGGCTCGGCACGCCTGTCGTCCATCTGCCGGTAGGCGACGAGGCCCGCGATCAACGCCAGGACACCACCGCCGATCATCACCGGCCGGGTGCCGTCGATCGTGATCGTGCCGCCCCACAAGGTGAGCTCGGTCTGCTGGACCGCGCTGATCAGCACCGGCACCAGCACCGTCGAGCCGAACAGCACGATCTTCATCAACGACTGGTAGATCGCGTTGATCCGGCCACGGATGTCGTCCTCGATCCGCGAACCGATGATCGTGACACCGGTCAGGAACGCCGTCCCAGCCCACACCCCGACGGCGGCGACCGCGACCAGCGAAACGGCGAGGTGCGGCGACAGCGCGACGACGATGAGACACAGGCCCGCGGCGACGATCGAGATCCCGAACAACCGGTCGTGCGCGAGCCGCCGGGCGAGCTTCGGAGCAACGGCCATCCCGGTGGCGAGCCCGAGGAAGACGGCGAGGACGAGGAGGTTGAACGCCGCGTCACCGCCGAGCAGGCTGGACGAGTACGGCTTGGCCGAACCGATCACCGCGCCACCGGCGGCGAACGCGCCGAACGCGCCGATCATCAGCCCGCGCACCAACGGCGTCGTCCGCACGAAGCGGGCGCCGTCGGAGATCATCTGGCGGAAGCCGAACTTCTCCTCGTCCGCCGCCTTGACCTTGGGTTTCTCGACCGTGTGGACGTTGCGCAGCGAGAGCTCGGGAATCCGGGTGGCGATCACGATCGCGCTGGTCAGGTACAGCAGGCCGGTGATGACGACGGCGACCTTCGCGATGCCGAGCTGGGCATCGCCCTGGAAGAAGTGGAACGTGGTGTTGCTACCGGTGAGCAGGGCGTTCGCCCCGGCCGCGGTGATCACCGCGAGGCCGTAGGTCATCACCATGCCGAGCTGGTTGGCCGTCTCGACCTGGTCCGGGCGGCGCAGCAGGTTCGGCACCGCCGCGTCCTTCGACGGGATCCACATCATCGCGCAGCAGCCGACCAGGAAGTTCCCGGCGAACACCCACCACGGCGTGCCGACGAACGCGATCGACAGCAGGAATCCGCACCGGCCGAGGTCGCAGAGCACCATCACCTTGCGCCGGTCGAACCGGTCGGCGAGCAGCCCCCCCAGCGGGGCGAACAGCAGGCCCGGCAGCAGCGACGTCAGCACGACACCGACGAACGCGAAGTTCTGCGCGGCATAGCTGTCGGTCAGCTTGGTGACCAGACCGGTCAGCGTGAGCAGGTTCAGCCAGTCCGCGACACTGCACAGATAGCTGACACCCCAAAGCCGGCGGAACGGCTTGATCGCCAGCACCCGCCGCGCGCGGTGGATGGTGGAGGCGTCACGGCCCGAAGATCCACCCGTGCCCGCTTCGGGCACTGACTGCACGCCCTCGCTGATACGCCCACCCCACTAGTCACGCGGCGCCGAACAACCCGGGTGTACGCCGAGTCCCCCGACCGTATGGCCAGGGTATCCCGATGGGTGACGTCGAGATGGACGGCCCCGTCCGGCGCTACCGCCGGACGGGTTACCCGAAGATCCCCGCGATGCTGTTGAACAGGCTGGCCAGCAGCTGAATAGCGAGGACCGCGAAGACGATCATGAGCGCGATCGCGATCATCACACCGGTGGTGTTCGACGACGGCTTGCCGAGCCTCGGAAGCTGCATCGAACGCTTGGCTCGCCGGATTTCGACCTCGGCCTCTTCATCGACCTCGACCGGCTCTTCCTGCCTTATCCGGCGAGGCTGACGAAGCAGCTGCGGCGGCCTCGACGGCCACGTGCGCTGCTGGGGCAGGATCCCGATCGGCGTAACGCCTTGCTCACCGACCGTGCTGACGATCCCCACGGGCGGAAGGAGGGCGGACTGCTCACCGCCGGGTGTCCTGGCGGGTTGTTCGTCCGCCAGCATCGCCGCGTTGACCATCCGGCTCACGACTTCGGGGTCGTGCTGGACCGGTCCGGGGATGGGCAGGCGATCGTCCCCGGCCTCGGCCGAGGGGTCCGATGGCGGCACTGTATTGGTCGTGACCAGCCCGGACATCGGGTCGGTGAAGGTGTCGCCTGGAGGATCTGCCTGAGTGCCGTCGCCTTTCACGAACTCGGGGGCATCGAAGAAGGGGGCTTCGCCCTTCCCGCTCATGGTGACCACCTCACTAGGGAATGTCCTCTGCTTCCAGGGTAACCACCTCGGTTCGGCGCACATCCGCCCAATGGGCCAGATAAATGTCACGCGCGGCAAGGCTGATCTTCACATCCTCCAGCAAAGGTTCGAAGAAAGAACGCCGGTACCGGGCATCTGTCGCGGTTGAAGCGGCAAAGTACAAACCGGAGAAAACCGCAAGGAAAAGGGAGACATTGATGAGGGCGGAACTCACCGGGAGGGGGACACCCAGCAGTGTTCCGGGCGCCGATTCACGGCCTGCGAACTCCGTCACGACCTCCGGCCGGAGGATCAGCACCCCGAACACGATGAAGAAGGCGAACACCAGTACCCCGAACGCCACGATCTGCACCGCCTGGGCGAAGAACAGCACCAGGCCGATGTTCAGCCGCTCTGTCTTCGTAAGAGTGGCTTTCGCCGGCACACGACGGCCGGGCGGCGGAGTGTCGTCGTCGAACGGCGTGCCGCGCAGGACGGCCGCCCCGGGTTCCAGGGTCCAGGACATCAGCTCCTTCATCTCGTCGGACAGCATCGACGCCAGGAACACCGCTCCGATCACGACGAGGAAGCCGACCACCAGCCACAACCGTCCCGGGCTCAGGCGTTCCACGGCCTGCCACAGCTCGGCGGTGAAGAAGCTGAACATCACCACCAGCAGGAGCAGCGGCAACGCCCGCGACGCGAGCGTGCCGATGGCCCTGACCTGCGCGACCGCGCTCCGCGCCGCCCAGGTCAGGATCGAGCCGACCCCGATCCGCACCAGCAGCATCAGCACGGCCAGCGCGGCCAGGTTGGTGAGCACGGCGCGCCATAGCGGGTCGCTCCACGGCACCAGTCCGGTGAGCCGCTCGCCGAGCGGCAGCATTGACACCCAGAACCCGATCGTCGCGACCATGACGGCCAGCCGAACCCGGGTGCGGTGCAGCGCCCGGAGCAGCTTCGCCATCAGGCGCCCGCCGACCACCGGCACCACGACCACGGCGAACGTCAACGCCAGTACGCCGAGGACGTAGGCGAGGCCGCTGTCACGCATCCTGGCTTCGAGCACGTCCTGGGGCACGTCGAGGAGCTTCAGCAACCCGGCCAGCAGCAGGTCGAGCAGGCACAGGAAGACCAGTCCCGGCGTCGACCGGCGCAACATGCCCGCGCCGCGCCTTCGCCGGTGGATGACCATCGGCAGCCCTCGCCGCCGGAACCACGCGTCCGCCGCGCGCCGGTCCAGGTCCATCGCCCGCCCTCCCCCGAGTCATCGCATGAATTGCGGCTACGTCCGGCTCAAGTCCACCGCCTCGTGCAGCCAGCCCGCCAGTGCCGGGCGGTCCATTCCACCGAACATCAGCCACCCTTCGGAAGGGGCGGCGTACAACACGAACCTCCCCAGATCGTTGTCGACGATCACGAATCCGTAGTCCGGGTACTCGGCGTTCAGCCCGCCGAAGGCGACCAGATCGAGGATCGCCGTCCCGGTTCGCGGCCTAATCAGTGTGTCGCCGACCAAGCCGACTTCTTCGTCCTGGCCGGGCAGCGGCACACCGTGCTCGTCGATCCGGATGCGCATCGGGGCCACTTCACCTGCCGGGACGTGCGGGAGCCCGCCGAACACGCGGGAGCCCAGTTCGCCGAAGTCGCTCAGGCTGAACGTGGTCCGCCGTCCCGACCGCATCCGCCAGACGACCGCCTGGTGCCCGTCGCCGTAGCAATCGACCCGTACCGCGCGGGGCGCGGACGCGAAGACGCCGGTGAGGACGCCTCGCACCGAACCCCGCAGCATCACGCCGTGCATCTGGATCGCGGCGGGATGGATCTCGCCGTTCTCCATCAGCCCGGCCTCTTCGAGCATCGCCGCCTTGGCCGCGTACCGCTCGGCCTGGGTGACGAGATCCGCCGGCCCGTCGTAGGACGGGCACAGGCGGCGGATCTCGTCGTCGGTGATCTCCGGGTCGTACCCCAGGTACACACTCCGGCGCTCGGGCACCGCGCGCAGCACCGGCTCGGCGGCGCGCTTCATCAGTTCCTTCACCGTCGTCGCCTCACGCATGGTTCTGCACCGCCTTCACGATCCACTGTTCGGCCATCGACCGGCTGGCCGGACCCCAGGTGAGCGTCCAGCTGCCGTCGGCGTCCATCGCCGCGCTGAACTGGTACCGGCCGAGGTCGTTGTCCACCAGGCCGAACGCGCCGTGCGGGTACTCGGCGAGAATCGAGTTCCGCACCGCGAGATCGACCAGGACGGTGCCGTGACGCGGCCGCGAAGCACCCTCACGGATCACCTCGACGGCCTCACGGGCCCCCAGCGGGATCAGCCCGCCCGCGTCCGTCCGGATGCGCACGGTCTCGCCGGGGCCAGTCGGGTGGTCGGGCAGCCCGTCGAACACCCAGCCCGGCAGCGCGCTGAGGAAACCGGACCGCAGCCGCGCTCGCCTGCCGAGCTTGTTCAGCACCGTGGTGTAGTCCTCGTCGCCGAAGAACCGGACCTCCCACGGCTCCGGGCGCGCCGGGAAGACCCCGGTCACCACGCCGCGGATGAACCCGCCGCGCAGCGCGCGATAAAGCCCGACGGCCTCGGGCGTGACCTCACCGCCGGGGGCGAGTCCGATCGCCGCCATTCCGCTGACGAACCGGGTGTACTGCTCCACCTCCTCGGCAAGGGTGAGCCCTGGAGTCGGCTCCTCGTCGGCCAGCACGGGTGGCACGGCGAGTTCCGGATCGTAGAACTCCATCACCGAGGGACGCTCCGGAACCTCGGCGGCCAGCGGGGCGATGACCTCGTCGATGACGTCGAAGACAGCGGTCGTTGAAGTGCTCACCTGACCATTGAACACCCTGGTACCGACAATTTTTAGAACTTTTGTTCGAACGGGCGAGGCCGGTCGGCGAGCGGTCGGTGAGCGGTGTCCGGCCGACGGATTCGCTCGGCTGAGCCAGGCGTCGGACGCGATCCGGCCCGTCGACCACAACGCCGATCATCGGTGCGGCTTCTGGGCGAGCCTTCGTTCCTGACCGACCCCCCCGGATGCCATGAACGGTCCGTTACTTGCAAATTCTGCAAGTAACGGACCGTTCATAGCGCTCGAAGGGACTACTTCGTCTTCGTGGCCGTCGAACGCGAAGCGGGCTTCTTGGCCGCTGTCGTCTTCGCCGCCGTCGACTTGGTCGCGGTGGTCTTCTTGGTCGCGGTGGTCTTCTTGGCCGCGGTCGTCTTGGCGGCCGCGGGCTTCCGCGCCGGAGCCTTACGCTTGGGCGCGGGGCCCTTCGCGCGCTTCTCCGCCAGCAGTTCGGCACCGCGCTCGGCGGTCAGTTCCTCGATGCTGTCCGACTTCCGCAGCGTCGCGTTGTACTCGCCATCGGTCACGTACGGACCGAAGCGGCCGTCCTTGACCACCATCGGCTTACCCGACACCGGGTCGTCGCCCAATTCCTTGAGCGGCGGCTTCGCGGTCGCGGACCGGCCACGTTGCTTCGGCTCCGAGTAGATCTTCAGTGCCTCTTCGAGCGTGATCTCGAAGAGCTGGTCCTCGGTCGTGAGCGAACGTGAGTCCGTGCCCTTCTTCAGGTACGGCCCGTAGCGCCCGTTCTGGGCGGTGATCTCGTCGCCGGATTCCGGGTCCTTGCCGACCACACGCGGAAGCGAGAGCAGCTTCAGCGCGTCTTCGAGGTTCATCGTCTCGATCGACATGGACTTGAACAGCGAACCCGTACGCGGCTTCGGCTGCTTCGCCTTCGCGGCCTTCTTCTGCGCGGCCGTCGCGGTCTCGGGAAGCGGCTCCGGCTCGGGCAGGAGCTCGGTGACGTACGGCCCGAAGCGGCCTTCCTTCGCCACGATCTCATGTCCGCTGACCGGGTCGGTGCCGAGCACGCGGCCTTCCTGCGGCGTCGCGAACAGCTTCTCGGCGAGTTCCAGGGTCAGCTCGTCCGGCGGCAGGTCCTCGGGCAGGTTCGCCCGTTGCGACGTGCCGTCGACCTCACGCTCGAGGTACGGGCCGTAGCGGCCGACGCGCACGACGACGGTGTGGCCGTCGGGGTCGCTGAACAGCGGGATCGAGTTGATCTCGCGGGCGTCGATGTCCTCGACACCCGAGCCGACCAGCTTCTTCAGCCCGCCGAGGCGACCGACGGAACCGTCGACGCCCATGTCACCGCCGAAGTAGAACTTCGACAGCCACTGCGTGCGGTGCTCGTCACCGGCGGCGATGCGGTCGAGTTCGTCCTCCATGCCGGCGGTGAAGTCGTAGTCGACCAGCCGCTCGAAGTGCCGCTCCATCAACCCGATCACGGCGAACGCGACCCAGGAGGGCACCAGCGCGGAACCCTTCTTCCACACGTAGCCGCGGTCCTGGATGGTCTTGATGATCGACGCGTACGTCGACGGGCGGCCGATGCCCAGCTCTTCGAGCTTGCTGACCAGGCTCGGCTCCGAGTAGCGGGCCGGCGGCGACGTGGTGTGCCCGTCCGGGCTCAGGTCGCCCGCGGTCAGCGCCTGGTCCTTGACCAGCTGTGGCAGTCGGCTTTGCTTGTCGTCCGCTTCGCCGCCGCTTTCGGTGTCGACGGCCTCGACGTACGCCTTGAGGAACCCGGCGAAGGTGATCGTGCGGCCCGAAGAGGCGAAGGTGCACTCCTCACCGCTGGTGGCGGTGCCGACGATGCGCACCGACATCGTGGTGCCCTTCGCGTCCGCCATCTGCGACGCGATCGTGCGCTGCCAGATCATCTCGTAGAGGCGGTACTCGTCGGTGTCCAGATCCTTCGCGACCTGGCCCGGCGTGCGGAAGACCTCACCGGAGGGACGGATCGCCTCGTGAGCTTCCTGCGCGTTCTTCACCTTGCGGGTGTACTGGCGCGGCGACGGCGAGACGTATTCCTTGCCGTACAGCTGCGTCGCCTGGCTGCGCGCCGCCGAGATCGCCGACTCCGACAGCGTCGTGGAGTCGGTACGCATATAAGTGATGTAACCGTTCTCGTACAGCTTCTGCGCGATCCGCATGGTGCGCTCGGAGGTGAACCGCAGCTTGCGGCCCGCCTCCTGCTGCAGGGTCGAGGTCATGAAGGGTGCGTACGGCTTCCGCGTGTACGGCTTCTCTTCGACACTCGCGACCTTGAAGTCGCGGTTCTTCAACGCCTCGGCGAGCCGGACCGCGTCGACCTCGGCCAGCACGCGGATCTCGTTGTTCGAGGCCTTGAGCCGCCCGTCCGAGCCGAAGTCACGGCCGGTGGCCAGGCGCGCGCCGTCGACGGCGATCATCCGCGCCGGGAAGTTCCGCGGCGATGCCTCGGCGCCGGCGTCCATCGTCGCCGAGATGTCCCAGTACGACGCCGAGGTGAAGCGCATGCGCTCACGCTCCCGCTCGACCACGATCCGGGTCGCCACGGACTGCACTCGGCCCGCCGAAAGCTTCGGCATGACCTTCTTCCACAGCACGGGCGAGACCTCGTAGCCGTAGAGCCGGTCGAGGATGCGGCGGGTTTCCTGCGCGTCGACCAGGTCGCCGTCGAGCTCACGGGTGCTGTCGGCCGCGGCGCGGATCGCCTGCTCGGTGACCTCGTGGAAGACCATCCGGCGGACCGGGACCTTCGGCTTGAGGGTCTCCAGCAGATGCCACGCGATGGCCTCGCCCTCGCGGTCGGGGTCCGTGGCGAGGTAGAGCTCGTCGACGTCCTTCAGGAGGCTCTTCAGCTCGGTGACCTTGGACTTCTTGTCCGGCGTGACGACATACAGCGCCTTGAAGTCGTTGTCGACGTCGACACCCAGCCGCGCCCACGACTCGCCCTTGTACTGGGCGGGCACGTCGGCCGCGCCACGGGGAAGGTCGCGGATGTGTCCGACGGAGGACTCCACGACGTAGTTGACGCCGAGGTACGGGGCGATTTTGCGGGCCTTGGTCGGCGACTCGACGATCACCAGCCGACGACGGCCCGCGCCGTCGTCCGACGCCGCGGTCTTCTTCGTCCGTGCTCCTGCCACGCTGTCCTGCTCTCCGCTCATCTTCGGCGCTTTCGCGCCGCCTCTCGACCCGTCAGTGTGCACGCTCGCACCACCCGGACCACGTCTAGGTGGTGCAACACGCCGCCGATCGTGTGTCCAGCGCATCGCCGCTGACCTCGCCGATGTTTCCTTTCAAGACCTAGCACGTGATGTCCGACACGTCCGCCCGGGGTACCGCGTGACGACGTGAACACCCTCCGTTCGACGGTGGTGGCCCCCTTCCGCCAACGCTTCACTTGATATCCACGCCGACCCGAAAGGACTCCACGTGACCCGACGACTCCTCGGCACACTGTTCGCCATGCTGACCGCCTCCGCCCTGGTCGGAGCCGCCCCGGCGGAAGCGGCCGCGACGACGTTCGCCGGAACCGTGGCGCTGTCGAACTGCTCCGGGTCGGTGGTCAAGCCGCCCGAAGCCAGCCTCGACGACCCCGCCCTCGTCCTTTCGAACGGGCATTGCCTCCAAGAAGGTTTTCCTGACCCTGGAGAAGTAATCGTCAATCAACCTTCGTCACGGACCTTCAGCCTTCTGTCCAAGGACGGCCGTTCGTCGCTCGGCACGCTAAAGGCGAAGAAGCTGCTCTACGCGACGATGACCGACACGGACGTCTCGCTCTACCAGCTCAACACCAGCTACGCCAAGATCCAGACGACCTACGGTATCGCCCCGCTGACGCTCTCCTCGACTCGTCCGTCGGCCGGTGTCGCGATGGACGTGGTCTCCGGCTACTGGAAGAAAATCTACTCCTGCGACATCGACGGCTTCGTCCACGAGCTGCACGAGGCGGACTGGGTCTGGAAGGACTCGATCAGGTACACCCCGGCGTGCAAGACGATCGGCGGGACCTCGGGGTCGCCGATCATCGAGACCTCGACCGGCAAGGTCGTCGGCGTCAACAACACCGGCAACGAAAGCGGTCAGCGATGCACGATGAACAACCCGTGCGAGGTCGACGCGGCCGGGAAGGTGACCGTACGGAAGGGCATCAATTACGGGGAGCAGACCTATCAGCTGACCTCCTGCCTTTCGCGTAGTGAGCTGAACCTGACGAACCCGGACTGCAAGGCGCCGAAGCCCTGACCGGTGGCCTCCCGGATGAGATGAACGGGACTTTTATCTCAAGAGTGCAATGAAAGTCCCGTTCATCCCCTCTTGAAGCTTCAACCGGCGCGCACGACGGGCACCAGGCTCGGCCAAGCGGGTTCCGCCCCGGCGGGCGCGTCCCCGATCAGCTCCAGCACGTGCGCCAGTCGCCGCCGTCCGGTGACCCGCAGCAACGCCTCTTCACCCTTCGACGCTTTCGCCGGCACGCCCAGCTGGGCCAGCGCCGCGATCAGCCGCTCGTGCGTCTCCGGCGCCTCCGGATCAAGCGCGAGCAGGTAACCGTTGCCCTGGGGGCTCCCGCCGGCCAGCGCCCACATCCTCAGCATCGCTCCATCGAGCCGGAACCCGTCCGGCAGGACCTTCACCTCGCCCCGGCTCCACCGCCGCTCCAGCGGCAGCAGATCGACCCGGAACGGCGTTCTCACGAGTGGCCGCCCGCATTCGGCGGCCGAAACCTGCGCCTCGGCACCACGCCGACGGCATTCACGGGCGAGGGCACGCGCCCGCCACGGCTCGTCGACCACGGCGGACAGCCGCGCGGCCGTCCGCCCGAAGCCCGTCATCCGCCCGGGCCCGCACAGCACACCGGCGAGGTCGGCGAGCCCAGGCCCGCTCGCCTCCGCCGAGAAGAGCGAGATCGTCCCGTCCACCCCGACACAATAGAACACAGGTTCGAGTCATGGCCAGTGACAGCGCGGTGACTCAGCGAGGTTGCTTGACCAATTCCTGACAACCTTGGATCCGACTGCTCGCCGAAGCGAGCTGAGGCACGTCGTTAAGGCCCCTCAGGAGGTCGAGACGGTCGAGTTCGTCGAGCGAGGTCCTCGCGTCGCGAAGCGCCGTCTTCGTCGCTTCGGCGTCGGTTGAGGAGTCAAGACGGTGGCGGACGTCGTCGGCGCGGACGCGGATGCTGTCGAGCTGGGCGACGGCGGCCGTTCGCGAGGCGTCGCCACCGGCGACCGGAGACGGACCGAGGTTCTCGAGCGCGGCCAAGGTGCGGTTCAGTCCTTCGACCACCGAGGCCATCAGCTCACTGGAGGTCCGGGATGCCTGCTGGGGCGTGCTCGGATCGACGCTGGGCAACGTCGCCAGCGTCCGCACGAATCCTCCGGCCGCGCCGCAGTATCCCTCCGCCCAGGCAGAGACGGGGTCGGCCTGCGACGCGCTGACCGTCGCGAGGCCTTCTTGCCCGGCATGGGAAGTCACCGCGAGCTGCTGCCCGCACCCGGCGAGGCCGAGCCCGAAACCTGTTGCCAGCGCGGCAAGAACGGTGAACCGCGGCCGCACGAAAACACCTCCCGACCTGACGACTTCCCAGCTGGCCCCCGACGGTACCGATACCGGGGGGCATTGCAAATCAATGTGACGACAAGAAGGTCAGGAAGGCAGCTTCTTGCAGTTCGGTGCCTGCCCGGCCATCGCCTTCAGTGAAGCGTTCGTTTCCAGCTGCTGGAACGGGTCGGGCATGTCGTTGATGTCCGACCCGATCCGCCGGAACGCTAGCCCAGCCTGCGCCGTGGCCGCTTTGTCGTCCTTCGGCGCGGCGTCCAATTCGGTCTTCGCCGCGACGACCTGGTCCCGGATCGGCGTCAGCGCGTCGACGATGCTCTCGCGCGCGGCCTCGGCTTCCGCACTCGGCGCCGGGCCGAGTCCGTTCAGTCCGGTCACGGCGTTGTCGAAACCCGGGGCGAACACACGGAAGGCTTCGTCCATCGCGTTCCGGGCGTTCGCGACGTCACCCTGCTCGAAGTCGGGCATCCGGAATTCGCCGATCTTGGCGAAGTCGATCAGCGAACCGCAGAAGCCGTCCATCCACGAGCCTCCGGCGGCGGGCACAGGAGAAGGAGGCGCGGCGGCCGGCGTCCCGGCGCAGCCCGCCAGCAGGAAAGCGACGGCGAGCAGGGCGATCGAACGCCTCATGGCAGGGACTCCCCCGGATCGGGATTTCAGTGTGACGCGCAGAGATTAGCCTGCCCCGGACAGCCGCCGGGCCCGCCACGGAGAATCCGTGACGGGCCCGGCGCGCGATACTTTTCGGCGTTACGCCTTCGCTTCCGCGGGCGTGTCGGAGAGAACCGACTCGCGGCGCTTGGAAACGACGATCGCTGCCACGATGATCGCGACGGCGACCAGCGAGATCCCGATCCGGACGCCGACGTTGGCGTCCGGGCCGATCGAGAACTGCACGACCGCCGGGGCGATCAGCACCGACACCAGGTTCATCACCTTGATCAGCGGGTTGATCGCCGGACCGGCGGTGTCCTTGAACGGGTCACCCACGGTGTCACCGATGATGGTGGCCTCGTGCGCGTCCGAACCCTTGCCGCCGTGGCTTCCGTCCTCCACGAGCTTCTTCGCGTTGTCCCAGGCGCCACCGGAGTTGGCGAGGAAGATCGCCATCAGGGTGCCGGTCGCGATCGCACCGCCCAGGTAACCGGCGAGCGCGCCGGTGCCGAGACCGAAACCGACCGCGATCGGGGCGAAGACCGCGAGCAGACCGGGAGTGGTCAGCTCACGCAGCGAGTCGCGCGTGACGATGTCGACGACACGGCCGTACTCGGGCCGCGTGGTGCCCTCCATGATCCCCGGGATGTCGCGGAACTGGCGGCGCACTTCGTAGACGACCGCGCCGGCGGCACGGGACACCGCGTTGACCGCGAGACCGGAGAACAGGAACACGACCGCCGCGCCGATGATCACACCGACGAGCGTCTCCGGGCCGACGATGTTCGCGACGAACTCCTTGCCGTCGCCGACCGCCTTGGTGATCGCGTCCTGATAGGACCCGAACAACGCCGTCGCCGCGAGGACCGCCGTGGCGATCGCGATGCCCTTGGTGATGGCCTTGGTGGTGTTGCCGACCGCGTCGAGCTCGGTGAGGATCCGCGCCGCGTCCTCGTCGACGTCGCCCGACATTTCGGCGATGCCCTGCGCGTTGTCCGAAATCGGGCCGAAGGTGTCCATGGCGACGATGACACCGACGGTGGTGAGCAGACCGGTACCGGCCAGCGCCACGGCGAACAGCGCGACACCGCCACCGACGAGGAAGGCTCCGAACACGGCCGCGCCGATGACCAGCGCGGTGTACACAGCGGATTCGAAACCGACTGAGATACCGGCCAAGATCACCGTCGCGGCACCGGTTTCCGACGACTTGCCGACCTCCTTGACCGGCTTGTACTCGGTGCCGGTGTAGTAGCCGGTGAGCTTGAGGATGATCGCGGCGAGCACGATGCCGATGATCACCGAGAGGGTCGCGATGACCGCGGGGTTACCCGACTTGCCAGCGAAGGCCTCGCCGAACTCGGAGAACGAACCGGGAAGGTAGACGAACGCCGCGATCGTCGAGAGCACCGCGGAAATGCCCGCGGAGATGTAGAACGAGCGGTTGATCGTGACCAGGCCGCCTTCGCCCACCTTGGCCTTGGTGATGTAGACGCCGATGACCGCGGTGATCACGCCGATGGCGGGGACGATGAGCGGGAAGATCAGGCCGTGCACGCCGAAGGCGGTGCTACCCAGGATCAGCGCCGCCACGAGCATGACCGCGTACGACTCGAAGAGGTCGGCCGCCATACCGGCGCAGTCACCCACGTTGTCACCGACGTTGTCGGCGATGGTGGCCGCGTTGCGCGGGTCGTCCTCGGGGATGCCCTGCTCGACCTTGCCGACCAGGTCCGCGCCGACGTCGGCGGCCTTGGTGAAGATACCGCCGCCGACACGCATGAACATCGCGATCAGCGCGGCACCGAAACCGAAGCCCTCCAACACCTTCGGGGCCTGTCCGGTGTAGACCAGGACGACCACCGCGGCACCGAAGAGGCCGAGGCCGACGGTGATCATGCCGACGACGCCACCGGTGCGGAACGCCAGGCGCATCGCCTTCTCACGACCGCCGGGCTCACGCGAAGCGGCCGCGACCCGCAGGTTCGCCTGCGTCGCCAGCCACATGCCGAGATAGCCGATCGCGAAGGAGAATCCCGCGCCGACCAGGAAGAAGATCGACCTGCCGATCTTCTCGTTCCAGTCATCGGCAGGCAAAGCGAAGAGCAGCACGAACACGATTCCCCCGAAAATCACGAGGGTGTTGCGCTGCCGTTTCAGATAGGCAGCCGCACCTTCCTGCACTGCCTTCGCGATGTCCTGCATCTTGGTGGTGCCCTGGCCCGCGGCCAGCACCTCCTTGAGCAGAACGTAGCCGATGACCAGTGCGGCAAGGGCGACCACGGCGATTACACCGACGATGGTGTAACCACCTCCGGAGAGCGTGAGTTCGCCCTCCGCGAGGAACTGCCGGGACATTCGTCCTCCTGGAGACGTCGCCGTTGACCAACGACGATCCGCCGAAGGAACCGGCGGCTCGCGCGCTGGCATGGGGATCTGAACCGAACGTCACGCTAGTCGCACTGCAAGGCACGTCTCACATGACGCTCGCCACAGACGGTGTGGATTGCGGGAGTGTATTGGTAGAGGGATGGAGGACGGCAAGGCGTCCCCGCCACCGCACGTTCCGTTACCTTGTGAGCCTGATCACTGTATCGATCATCCGCTCCCCCTTCCGGCGGCAGGCCCGTGCGACGGCGGCCGGTTTCTGTCGGGGTGCTGTGCGAAGCTCGGAAGGTGGACGGCACGGCGGAATTCGGTAAGGGGCGGCGGCTTCTCGACCGCGCGACGGCGGGGATCCCGGCTTCGCTGTACCCGGTCACCCATGTGGCCGAACTGCCCGCTCGTTCGGCGGATTCGGTGGACTGGCCGGAGTGGGCGGCCGCTCCGGTCGTCGAGGCGCTGACGGCGAGCGGTGTCAAGGCGCCGTGGCGACATCAGGCCGAAGCCGCGTCGCTGGTCCGCGAAGGCAAACACGTCGTGATCTCCACCGGCACCGCGTCGGGCAAGTCGCTCGCGTACCAGTTGCCGGTGCTCTCGACCTTGGTCGAGGACGAGCGGGTCTCCGCGCTGTACCTGTCCCCGACCAAGGCGCTCGGCGCCGACCAGTTGCGTGCCGTGTCCTCTTTGGACATCAAGAAGGCGCGGGCCGCGTCATTCGACGGTGACACTCCGATGGAGGAGCGGGACTGGGTCCGCGCGCACGCGAACTGGGTGTTCACGAACCCGGACATGCTGCACCGCGGGATCCTCTCGTCGCACGCGCGCTGGTCCCGGTTCTTCCGCCGGCTCTCGTTCGTCGTCGTCGACGAATGCCACAGCTATCGCGGCGTCTTCGGTTCCCATGTGGCGCTGCTGCTGCGCAGGCTGCGGCGGGTCGCGGCGTACTACGGCGCTTCGCCGGTCTTCGTTCTGGCGTCCGCGACGACGGCCGACCCGGCGGCGTTCGCTTCGAAGCTGTCCGGGCAGGACTGTGTCCCGGTCACCGAGGACGGCTCGCCGCGTGGCGCCCGCACGGTCGCGTTGTGGGAACCCCCGCTGCTGTCGGAAATCTCCGGCGAGAACGGGGCACCGGTGCGGCGCTCGGCCGGCGCGGAGGCTTCGCGGATCCTCGCCGAACTGGTCATCGAGGGCGCCCGCTCGCTGGCGTTCGTCCGGTCGCGGCGCGGCGCCGAACTGACGGCGCTCGGCGCTCGGCGCATTCTGTCCGAAGTGGACGGCGCACTGGCGGAATCCGTTGCCGCGTATCGATCCGGATACCTGCCAGAGGAGCGCCGCGCGCTCGAAGCGGCGTTGCTGTCCGGACGGCTGCTCGGTGTGGCGACGACGAACGCGCTGGAACTCGGCGTCGACATCGCCGGGCTGGACGCGGTGGTGCTGGCCGGTTATCCGGGAACGCTCGCGTCGTTCTGGCAGCAAGCGGGCAGGGCGGGGCGCGCGGGCGACGCGGCACTGGTCGTCTTCGTGGCCCGCGACGATCCGCTGGACACCTATCTCGTGCACCATCCGGCCGCGATCCTGGACCGGCCGGTGGAGGCCGCCGTCCTCGACCCGTCGAACCCGTATGTACTGGCGCCGCAACTGGCCTGCGCCATCGCCGAACTCCCGCTGACCGAACCGGAGGTCGCGGCCTTCGGCGGTGACGCGGCGCGTGCCGTGCTCGCCGATCTGGTCAAGGAGAAGATCGTCCGGCGCCGCACGAGCGGCTGGTACTGGACTTCACGCGACCGGCCGCACGCCGACGTCGGCATCCGCGGCTCCGGCGGTGAGCAGATCGCCGTGGTGGAGGCCGATTCCGGGCGGATGCTCGGTACGGTCGATCCGAGCTCGGCCTGCTACGCGGTGCATCCCGGCGCGGTGTACCTGCACCAGGGTTCGTCCTACGTGGTCGACGAACTGGATCTGGAGACCGGGCTCGCCATGGTGCACGCGGAGGATCCGGACTGGACGACGTCACCGCGCGAGATCGTCGACATCAGCGTGCTGCGCACCGAAGAGATCCGGGTGCACGGCGGGGTCACGGTGAACCTCGGCGAAGTGTCGGTGAGTTCGCAAGTGGTCGGCTACCTGCGAAGACGCCTTTCGGGCGAGGTGCTGGACCAGACTCCGCTGGACCTGCCGGAGCAGAGCCTGCACACCCGTGCCGTCTGGTACACGATCTCGGCGGAGCTGCTCGGCGGTTCCGGGGACCCCGGGGTTGCTGATGGTGTGGCGGGGACCGGGGGCCATCGGCCGGGGGCCGGGGTTCTGGAGCCGGTGGGGACCGGAGGCTCCTGGGTGGGGACCGGCGAATTTGGCGGGGCACCGGGGACGGGCGCCGAGTTGGATCCGGCGCGCGTCCCCGGTGCCCTGCATGCCGCCGAGCACGCGGCGATCGGCCTGCTACCGCTGTTCGCTACTTGCGACCGCTGGGACATTGGCGGGGTTTCTACCGCGTGGCACGAGGACACCGGGGAGGCGACGGTGTTCGTGCACGATGGCCATCCCGGGGGTGCGGGATTCGCCGATCGCGGGTTTGCCGCAATTGTCCCTTGGCTGGCCGCAACGCGGGAGGCGATCGTTTCCTGCGAGTGCCCGGCCGGCTGCCCGTCCTGCGTCCAGTCGCCGAAGTGCGGGAACGGCAACGATCCGCTGGACAAGGCGGGGGCTGTGGCCGTTCTGGACACCGTGCTCGGAGCGATGCGTCAGCACGGGTCGCAGTCAGGCCACTTGGTGGTTTGACATCGATGTGGCTTGAAATTGTGGTTGATCAGGCGGCGGTGGTCAGGGTCGCCACGGGGGTGGCGGCCTTGTCACCGGTCAGCGCGCGAACGAGCACGTCGTGCACGTCGGCGGCCTCGGGCAGCTGCCAGCCCCAGACCTCGGGCTTGACCCGCCAGTGCACGACACCGTGCTGGAACGGCGACGGGGGCAGCGGGATGTAGTCGTTCGCGCCGTGCCACTGGATCGAGGCGTGGTCGGCCAGCTCCCGCGGGATGCTCGCGGCGACGGTGGTGAGGAACAGCCAGCGGCCGTTCGGCATCGCGACGATCGGGGCCGGGTGACCGGTGGCGCGCAGCAAGCGGGCGGCCGCCTTGCCGAGCTCGTCGTCGACCTCGATGGCGTCTAGCACGGTGCCGGTGGCCACGAGGAGGCTGTGCGTGTCGTCGCCGAACCAGGTGGCGACCTGGTGTGGGTGGGTTTCGGTCAGTTCACGCCAGTTGTCCTGCGCCGGGACGGGACGCCGCCAGGCAAGGTCGTCGCCGTCCGCGGTGATCGCGGCGGGCTCGGCACCCGGGAGCACCGGCCACCCACGCCATGCGAGGCCGATCGCCTCCGCCCGCATCTCGATGCGGAAGGCACCCCGCCAGCTGTCCGGCCAATTCGCGTCCAACATTACTGTCCCTGCCTCAGGTCAACTCTGTCCTGTGTGTGGCCACCCGGCGACCTTCTCGAAGTGGCGCACATCTCAATAAACGGCAAGTTGCACATCGGGAGAAGACCTCACGCGACAACCGGCGGTTACTCAGCGATGAACGTGCGGTAGTCCGACTCGACGGACCGAACGCGTATGCCCGGTTAACGGGCCTCGACGACCGGTACGGCGCCGTTCGGCGCAGCCGAACAGGGCATCCCGCCCTGGTGACCACGCTCACAACCAGCGGCGCGGGACCGTTCGGCGGAGCGCTGATCATGCCTTCGACCGCTCGCCGCACGTCAACGACCGCTGCTCGCGCCCGGCGGTACCCGCGCGTAGTACCGGCCGGTCACCGACGGGACGACCGTTCACCGTGCGACGTCCGTCACGGTGGCCTGTCGGCCGGCCCCGCTCTGGCCCGTGCCTCCGCCCGCCCGGCGGCCGCCAGGTGTCCGGACTTCTCTGACCGGACCTCGACCAGGGCGTCGCCTCGCTCCCACCGGCAGGTCAGCAGCGTGACCGACATCCGGACGGCGACCTGGCGGGCCCGCTCGCAGGCCGCACCGGGACCGTCCGTCGCGTACGAGGCCGCGGCGAGCGCCGCCAGATCGGCCGCGGCTTCGGTGTGGTGCCGGGTCGTGACGGCGGCGCCGATCCAGAAGGTGAACGCCGCCGCGCAGACCAGGAGGGCGACGATCGAGGCGGTCCACACGGTCGCGACGCCGCGATCGTCCCCACTCACAGCCCTGCTCCTGGCTCGGCTATCGCGAAGGCGTGAGAACGCAGCCGGATGCCCGGCAGCAGTCCGGCCACCGGTTCGACCTCGACGCCGGCGGTGATGGAGTCGCCTTCGCGGACGACGTCCAGCCGTGCGCCGGACGGCGCGATCTCCCGCACCGCCTGTTCGGCGCGGGCGGGCTGGCCGCGGGCGAGGAGCCGGGCGGCCTCGCGGGCCGCGTCGGTGCAGCGGAGCTGATCGGCGGCGACCCCGATCCCGGCCAGCAGCAGTGCCGAGACGAAGGTCAGCGCGACGATGCCGAGCGCGGCTTCCACCGTGACGGACCCGCGGTCACCGCCGGGCATCAGAACTTCACCGACAAGGCCCGCTCGATGAGCGCGGTGAGCCCGGCGACGACGGCCTCACTGTTGACGATCAGGTAAAGGACGCCTGCCAGCGCGGCGGCGGCCAAGGTGGCGATGGCGTATTCGACCGTCGCCATGCCGTCGTCGCCGCGGAAAGGGGGGAACTTGTTCATGGGATCGCCTTTCGATCAGAGGATGCCGTCGAGACGACCGGCCAGGCCGAGCACGACGGGCAGGACGCCGAGGCACAGGAACGCGGGGAGGAAGCAGAGGCCGATCGGCGCGGCCAGCAGCACTCCGGCCCGTTCGGCACGTTCCTCGGCCTCGGTGGAGAGCGATTCACGCAACCGGCGCGAGAGGTCCTTCGCGTGAGTCGCGAGCGCGGTGCCCGCCCTCGCCGTGCGGACGGCGGCGACGGAAAGTTCTGTCAGACCGGGCCGATCTCGGACCGGCGTCCAGGCTTCGGCGGGTTCGACGCCCAGGGCGAGGTGTGACGCCACCGAACGCAGAGCCTCCGCGGTCTTCGGTGACGCGGACGGCACGACGGCCTCGAGCGCGACGGGCACCGGCAACCCGCCTGCCAGGCACGCGGCAAGGAGATCGAGAGTGGCCGCGGACCGGAGGAGCTCAGAGACGCCTTTGTCCTGGGCCGCCCGTTCCCGAAGCCACGTGAGAAGACGTCCCGGCCGGGCGGCAGCCCCAGGACCGACGCGTGGCCAACAGAAGACGGCACCACCCAGGAGGATCAGCGCCGCTCCGGTCAGCACGGCGCCACCCGCCCGGTGAGGGCCCGGCACCAGGCCGTTCCCGCCCAGATCAGCCCGCTGCCCACGACGAGCAGCAACTGACCGGCGCCCGTCCCCGTGAGGACACGAAGCGGGCTCGCCCCCATCGCCTCGCCGAGCAGCAGGCACACCAGCGGGAGAACGGCGAGCACGGCGGCGCTCGCCCGGGGACCGGCCATCTTGGCTTTGAGACGACGGCGGAAGCCGATCTCCGCCTCGGCGTCCCGTCGCGCGGCGTCGAGCACGTCGGCCATCGGAAGCCCGAACCTGCTCGCGAGCGCCCACGCGTTCACCAATGCCGGTGGCGCGTCCGGATCGGCCGTCTCACCACCGAGCCTGGCCGCCGCGATCAGCCCGCGCAGCCGTCCGGACGCCGCGGGCAACGCTTCCGCGGCGGCTTCGGCCGCCGTCACCGGATGGGCGCCCGCCCGGAGTTCGCCGATCATCGTCCGCAGCACGGACGCGGCGAGTTCGGCTTCGGCCAACGCCGCCTTCGCCCGTGTCCGCCACCGGTGCTCCTGGCGGACCGTCAAGGTGAGCACCAGCGTCGCCAGTCCCCAACCGATCCCGAAAACCGGCACGACGAGCAACGCTGGCAGCGGCCACCACCCCGCACGAGCGGCCTGAGGAAGGCGCCAGACGTTCGGAGTGCCCGCTACCGATCTCGGCCAGCAAGCCAGCCCGGCGCCGACGGAGAAGAGGAACCAAGGGCTCATGCCGCCATCTCCTCGAACGGTGTCTCGTCGCCGATCCAGTGACCCTTGCTCCAGACCGGGACGACTTTGGCCTCGCCACGCAGTGACCGCAGCACGCCGACCTCGTCCAGCCGCCGGATCCCGCTCGGCAGGCGGCGCATGTGCAGGACCACCCGCACCGCCGCCGTCAGCTGGCTGTGCAACGCGTCCCGTTTCAGCCCGCCGAGCGCGGCCAGCGCCTCCATCCGCGCCGGGACCTCCGACGGCGAATTCGCGTGCACGGTGCAGGCTCCGCCCTCGTGCCCGGTGTTCATCGCGTTGAGCAACGCGCACACCTCGGCGCCACGCACTTCGCCGACGACCAGGCGGTCCGGGCGCATGCGCAACGCCTGCCGCACCAAGTCACCGAGCCCGATCTCGCCCGCGCCTTCGACGTTGGCCGGGCGGGCGATCAGGCTGACGAACTGTGGATGGTCCGGTTGCAGTTCGCCGGCGTCCTCGACGCAGATGATGCGTTCGGCCGGGGGCACCGCACCGAGCAGCGCGGAGAGCAGGGTCGTCTTGCCTGCTCCGGTTCCGCCGGACACCAGGAACGCGAGCCGTCGACGGATGACCGAATCGAGCAGGTCCGCGCCGCCGGCGCCGAACACCCCACGCAAACGCAACGCGGCGAGGTCATGGGTGGCCGGCCTCAGAACGCGGAGCGAGAGGGAGGTCCCGGCCGGCGCGATCGGCGGGAGAACCGCGTGCATCCGGATCCGGCCGTGCGGTCCGACGCCGGGAAGCCAGCAGTCGGCGAACGGTTGGGAGTCGTCCAGCCGCCGCCCGCCGGCGAGGGCGAGCCGCTGGGCCAGCCTGCGGACGGCTTCCTCGTCCGCGAAACGGACGTCCGCCTTTTCGAGGCCCTCGCCCTTGTCGGTCCAGACCTCGTCCGGAGCGGTGACGAGAACGTCGGTGACGCCGGGCTTCTCGAGCAGCCGCGCGAGCGGACCGGCACCGACGAACTCGTCGCGCGCCAGCCGGACCGCGCCGAGGACGGCGTCCTGACCGAGCGCGCCGCCGGCTTCGGCGCGGACGGCCCGCGCCACGCTCACCGGATCCGCCGGAACCGCCGATCCGGCCAGCCGCCGCCGGACCCGCTCGACCAGATCGTCGGTCATCGCGCGGCACCGGCCAGATTCCCGCGCGCTGCCGCGAGGACCTCGGCGGCGGCCGTCGCCAGGTGCCCGCGATGCTTCAGGACGAACTCGCCGCGGTCGAGGGCAGCCGACAGGTACCGCTCGCGGCCCATCGACGTGATGAGCGGGGCGCCGACGGCGTCGGCGATCTCCTGCGGGACCAGCCCGGCGGGCGACGGCCCCCGGACGGCGACGCCGATCCGGGCCGCGTGGGGTTCGAGCCTGGCGAGGACCTGTTTCGCCGCCGAGCAGGCACGGAGTTCCGCGGGGACGACGACCACGACCAGATCGGCAAGCCCGACGACGGCGGACGTTTCGGCGCCGAAATATCTCGGCAGATCGCAGACGACCGTCCGCCCCGCCCGCCTCCCGGCGCCCAAGACGCCCTCGATCGCGTCCGGCCCGGGACCACGGCCTTCCCTGCCATAGGACACAAAGGACAGTGAGCCGGTCGCGCACCGTTTTCGCGGCAGGGCTTCGCTCAACGCCGTCATCGACACCCTGCCGCCGAGGTCGAGTTCCGGCCAGCGCGGTCCTCGATCGCGTTCGGCGGCGAGGAGGACGTCGATGCCGCCGCCGAGCGGATCGCAGTCGACGAGCAGCCCGCCGCTCCCGGACTTCTCGGCCTGGTACGCGACGGCGGCCGCCAGCACGGAGGCCCCGGCGCCGCCCCGCCCGCCGATGACCCCGATGACGACACCGTCGTCACGCGCCGGCCCGTCCACGACGTCGGCGAACGCGCCGATGAGGTCGCCTTCCTCGTCCGGCAGCGAAAGGACCTTCTCCGAACCGGTGTTGAAGGCGCGCTCCCATGTCACCGGCGTCGGCGCGCCCTTGCAGACGAGCAGGACCTTGTTCCGCCGCAGCAGGCGGTTCGGCGTGCTCGCGGCCTCTTCGTCAAGCACAACGAGCGGCGCGCGGGCCCACCGCCCGCGAGCGGCGTCCAGATCGGGTGCGCGTTCGACCTCGCAGCCCGCGGCCGCGGCCACGCGAAGGATCTCGTCGAGCAGGATGTCGTCTCCCGCGACGACGAGAGGATGTTCCTCGGTCATGTCTCCCCCTGGTTTCGGTCGGGCTCGGATCTGTGCCTCCACGGTCGCCCCGGTTCCGTCCGCGCACAACGCCATTCCGCCCCACCTGTGGACAACCGGGGTGTTGTGGACAACTCAGCCTCGGGAAACCTGTTCCCCGCCGTTTCTGTCGGCCCCCTCTGGCACACTCCCCAGCTTTTCCACAACGAACACGCCCTCTCCGTTTCGGTCCGACCGGTAACGAAAAGGGTTGAGGGTAAAGAAATTTCCCAATACCTGCCGGATCGGCCTTGTCCTGGCGAGGTTTCCGCAGCCGACAAGGTCTGAACCATTGGCGGGGCGGGAAGTTAAAGGGCGGCCCCCGCCAGGGGGGAGGGACGGGGGCCGCCTGGGGTTCAGCCCCGGGGGGTCGGACTGAACCTGGCCCGGTGCGACACCGGACAATCTCACTGTAACTCCGATACCGGCCCGCTGCGGTCGGCGCCGGTACCCACAATTCGATAACGGCACGACGCGCCGAATCCGGTGCGCGGTCATGAATTTTCCATCGCCGTATCCCGATCGTGGTCGACCGACGGGCGAGCCGCCGTCCGGCTCTCCTATCCTTGGCGGGTGGCCCAATCCAGCACGACACCGAGCCCGGTCGCGGCGTTCTTCGATCTCGACAAGACGATCATCGCGTCCTCGAGCGCGCTGGCCTTCAGCAAGCCTCTTTTGCGCGAAGGCCTTATCAATCGCCGAGCCGCGCTTCGCAGCGCGTATGCCCAGCTCGTCTTCTCGCTCGCGGGTGCGGACGCGGCGAAAACGGAGCGGATGCGAGCCGAGGTTTCCGCGCTGTGCACCGGATGGGACGTCGCACAGGTGTCCGCGATCGTCCGCGAAACACTGCACGACGTGGTCGACCCGCTCGTCTACGCGGAGGCCGCGGAACTGATCACCGCGCACCGAGCGGACGGTCATGACGTCGTGGTGCTTTCGGCGACCGGTGAGGAGGTCGTCGCCCCGGTAGCCGAAATGCTCGGCGCGACGCGCAGCGTGGCCACGCGGATGAAGATCGTGGACGGCCGATACTCCGGCGAAGTCGATTTCTATTGCTACGGCGAGAACAAGGCCGTCGCCGCGAAGCAACTCGCAGCCACCTACGGCTACGACCTCACTCAGTGCCACGCGTACACCGACTCGAGCACCGACATCCCGCTCCTCGAGGTCGTCGGAAGGCCGCACGCGGTCAACCCCGACCGCTTCCTGCGCAAGCACGCGACCGAACAGGGCTGGGAGATCCTCACGTTCGAGCACCCGATGTCCCTGCGGACCCGGATCCCGGCGAAGTCGGCCGGGCTGGTCGCGCTCGGCGCCGTCGCCGCGGGGGCCACCTGGTACGGCTACAACCGGCGCAAGCGCACCCGCTGAGCACGCACCCACACGGCGGTGCCGAACCGGTTTTCGCAGCCAGGGCGGCGAATTGTCCGTCGCGGAGGGTGCCCGTGTCACCAGATCGAGCCTCTGTACCGGTGCACCCGTCTGCGTACTTGAAGTGACCCGGCTCACGGCGTAGAAAGTAGGTGCGGACGTTCGGTCGGCCAGGGAACAGGTAGAAGAGAAGCCTGTTCCACCCCGGCGAATCTCCGTGTGCGGACACCGGGTACCCACGCGCAGCGCGCCGCGGGAGGCTCGTCGTCTAGGGACTGCGTACCGGGACGCCGGACGCCGAGTCCATGAAGGTACGACCAGAGTTGCACGCTTGGTCGCCCGAGTGGCCCGCACCGACTGGTGGCGCCCGCCTGCTTCAGGCCGACGGGCGCCACCAGTGTTTTGCCCCCGCTCTCCGGCGTGACCGGCCCGTTCGCGTCCCTTTGTGTATGAACGGACCGATCGCGGGGGTGGCCGATGGACAAGCAAAGTGCTCGTGGGTAGCTTCCGAATATCAGTGCTTCCAGGTGGACTTCTTTCCACCTGAGAGTCAGGCACGAATCTGGGAGGCTTGAGGTGACGACCCGAACCGCGCACGCCCGTCATCGGAGGATCCATGCGCTCGCCCTGCCCCTCGCGGGCCTGCTCACCCTCGCCGTCGCAGGCGTTCCGGCCGCCGCGCAGCCGGTGACCGCGGACGCCGAGGCACAGAAGGCACTGCGCGGGCTGAGCCTGGAGGAGAAGGTCGGCCAGCTGTTCGTCACGTGGGTGAACGGGAAGTCCGCCGACGAGGTCAACACCAAGAACAAGGCCGATTTCGGAGTGGACACTCCCGCGCAGGTGATCGAGAAGTACCACTTGGGCGGCGTCATCTACTTCAACAACGACAGCCGCGACAACTTCGACGACCCGGTGCAGGTCGCCAAGCTGTCGAACGGGCTCCAGCGGGCGGCCGTCCGCAGCGGTGCCCACATCCCGTTGCAGATCGCGACCGACCAGGAGGGCGGCACGGTCACCCGCATGGGTGCTCCCGCCACCGAACTGCCGAACGCGATGGCGATCTCGGCGGGCCGTGACGCCAAGGCCGCGCAGGAGGCCGCCCGGATCCTGGGCCACGAACTGCGCGCCGTCGGCATCAACCAGGACTTCGCCCCCGACGCCGACGTGAACTCCAACCCGGCGAACCCGGTGATCGGCGTCCGTTCCTTCTCGGGCCGCCCGGAGCTGGCGAGTCAGTTCGTCGGGGCACAGGTCAAGGGCTTCCAGGACTCCGGGCGTCGCAGTGAGACGGTGTCCGCCGCCGCGAAGCACTTCCCCGGGCACGGCGACGCGGCCACCGACAGTCACCTCGAACTGCCCAGGATCGACCGGACCGAGGCCAGCTGGCGCGAGACCGACGTGCCGCCGTTCAAGGCCGCCATCAAGGCGGGTGTCGACTCGATCATGAGCGCGCACATCCAGTTCCCCAGCCTCGACCCGTCGGGCGAGCCCGCCACGCTGTCGAAGCCGATCCTCACCGGCAAGCTGCGCGGCGAACTGGGTTACCGGGGTGTCGTCGTCACCGACTCGCTCTCGATGGACGCCGTGCGCGAGATGCACACCGACGCGGAGATCCCGGTACTGGCGCTCAAGGCGGGCATCGACCAGCTGCTCATGCCGGTGAACCTCGACCTCGCGATCAACTCGGTGCTCGACGCGGTGCGCAAGGGTGAACTGACCGAGCGGCGCATCGACGAGAGCGTCCTGCGGGTGCTCAAGCTCAAGTTGAACCGGGGCATCCTGACCTCGCCGTTCGTCGACCCGGCCAAGGTCGCTTCGAAGGTCGGCACCCCGGCCAACCTCGCGACCGCGCAGGGCATCGCCGACCGGTCGGTCACCGCGATCCGCAACGACGACGGCCTTCTGCCGCTCAAGCAGCAGCCCGCGAAGACGCTCGTGACCGGCTGGGGCGTGAGCACGACGACGATGCTGGCCTCGAAGCTCACCGCGCACGGCACGCAGGCGACCGCGCTGCAGACCGGCCAGACCCCGACCGACGCGCGGATCGCGCAGGCCGTCGCGGCGGCGGAGAACGTCGACCTCGTCGTGGTGCTGACCAACAACATCGGCACGTATCCGTTGCAGGGCAAGCTTTTGAAGGCGCTGACGGACACCGGGAAGCCTGTCGTCGCGGTCGCCGCGCAGATCCCTTACGACGCCGGCTATGAAAACCCGGTCAAGACCTGGCTCGCGACCTACGGCTACATCACGCCGTCGGTCGAGGCGCTGGCCAAGGTGATCCTCGGCAAGGTGCAGCCGCGAGGCAAGCTGCCGGTGGACGTCCCGGCGGGCAAGGACGTGGGCACGGTGAAGTACCCCTTCGGCCACGGGCTGACCTGGTGAGTCTCAACCGCCGCCACTTCCTCGCCGCCGGCGCGCTCGCGGTCCCCACCCTGACGGCGGGGTCCTCGGTCGCGCGGGCCCAGCCCCAGGCCGAGGCACCCGGCGAGAGCAAAGGTCCCCCGCTCACCCGCACCGGAGCGGACGTGCTCGCCGCCCGTGGCTGGGCGCCGCTGTCCGGCCGCAAGCTCGGCGTGCTGTCGAATCCGACCGGCGTCCTGGCGAACGGCGACCACATCGTCGATTCGATGGTCGCCGCCGGAGTCCGCCCGCTCGCCGCGTTCGGCCCGGAACACGGCTTCCGCGGTAGTGCGCAGGCCGGAGGCTCCGAAGGCGACTACACCGATCCCCGCACCGGCGTACCGGTGTACGACGCGTACGGCGCCGACGCGGCGAAGCTCGCGGGAATGTTCACGAAGGCGGGCGTCGACACGATCGTCTTCGACATCGCGGACGTCGGCGCGCGCTTCTACACCTACATCTGGTCGCTGTACACGGCGATGGTCGCGGCGGCGAAGGCCGGCGCGGCGGTGGTCGTGCTGGACCGGCCGAACCCGCTGGGCGGCGAGGCGGCCGGGCCGATGCTGAATCCGGCGTACGCCTCGGGTATCGGCCGGAAGCCGATCGTGCAGCAGCACGGCATGACCGTGGGGGAGCTGGCGCGGTTCTTCGCGGCCGAGTTCCTGCCCGTCGAAGGGGTCACGCCGGGCAAGCTCGAGATCGTCGAAGTCCGTGCCTGGCGGCGTGATCAGCTCTTCGACCGCACCGGGCTGACCTGGGTGCCGCCGAGCCCGAACATGCCGACGCCGGACACCGCGCTCGTCTATCCCGGCACCGGGATGTTCGAGGGCACCGTGTTCTCCGAAGGCCGCGGCACGACGAGGCCGTTCGAGATCATCGGCGCGCCGGGCCTCGATTGGCGCTGGCGCGAGAAGCTCGGCGAACTACGGCTTCCCGGGGTGAAGTTCCGTGAGGCGTACTTCGTGCCGACGTTCGGCAAGTTCGTCAACGAACCTTGCGGCGGCGTGCAGGTGACGATCACGGACCCGCGGGGGTTCGACGCCATCCGCACCGCGGTCACCATGTTCGTCACCGCGAAGCAGGTGCATCCGGACAAGTTCAAGTGGCGGCCCGACAACTTCCTCGACAAGCTCTCGGGTTCCGACAGGCTGCGCCTGATGATCGACAAGGGTGCCGGAGTCGACGAGATCGTCGGGTCCTGGCAGGCGGAACTGGCCGAGTTCGACCGGAAACGCCGTCGCCATCTCCTTTACCGCTGAAGGGAACGGCCTTGCATGCTAGGAAGATCCTGATCGCCGCTGTTTCCGTCCTGGTCGCGGCGGGCACGCTGTCGACGGCGGGAGCACAGGCGATTCCGGGTACCGAACAACAGCGGGACCACGCGGTCGGCCGGTTCGACAAGCCGCGCGAAGGCTTCGCACCCGCCTCCACCGTCCTGCGGAACGGAGCGCCGGCAGACGTCGGTCTCGACCCGGAGCCGATCAAGGCGGCCGAGCGGTTCATCGAGAGCTGGACGAAGCCGGACGCCACCGGGCATCCGCACTTCTCCGGAGCGGTCGGCCTGCTGGCGCACGACGGCGTGGTCGTCGAGCGCCATGCCGTCGGCGGCGCCGTCCGTTACGCCGACGCGAACGGCACCGAACTGCCGCCGGAGCAGCGGGTCCCGATGCGCGCGGACACGATCTTCGACCTGGCCTCGATCTCGAAGCTGTTCACCTCCATCACGGTGATGCAGCTGGCCGAGGCCGGGAAACTGGACATCTCGGCGCCGGTGGCGCGGTATCTGCCGGAGTTCGGGGTGAAGGACAAGGAGGCCGTCACCGTCCAGCAGCTGCTCACGCACGTGTCGGGCTTCGCCGCGTCGCCGCTCCCGTCGCTGTGGGAGGGCTATCCGGACATCGCATCGCGCCGGAAGGCCGTCCTGGACAGCCCGCTGAAGAACCCACCGGGCAGTACGTACCTCTACTCCGACATCAACCTGCTGACGCTCGGCCTCCTGGTCGAGAAGCTGGCCGGGGCTCCGCTGGACAAGGTGGTCCAGGACCGCATCGCGGCTCCGCTGGGCCTGATCGACACCGGGTACAACCCGCCGGCGTCGAAGCTCGCCAGGGTCGCGGCGACCGAGTACGCCGCGAAGCCGCCGCGAGGGCTCGTACGCGGAGTGGTCCACGACGAGAACGCGTGGTCGCTGGGCGGCGTCGCCGGGCACGCTGGCGTGTTCTCCACCGCCTCCGACATGGCCGTGCTGGCGCAGACGATCCTCAACGGCGGCGCGTACCGCGGTCAGCGGATCCTGCGGCCGGAGACCGTGCGGTCGATGCTGACGAACTACAACCACAAGTTCCCCGACAACTCCCACGGGCTCGGCTACGAACTCGACCAGCCCTGGTACATGGGCGCACTGTCGGCGCCCTCGACCGCCGGTCACACCGGCTTCACCGGGACCTCGCTGGTGATCGACCCGCTGTCGAGGTCGTTCGCGATCCTGCTCACCAACCGCGTGCATCCGACGCGGAACTGGGGCTCGATCAACCTCGCCAGGGAGACTTGGGCGACCTCACTCGCGAAGGCGATGGCGGTCCGTTCCGTACGCGGCCAGGACGCCTGGTTCAGCGGCGCCAGAGACGTCTCCACGGCCACGCTCACGACACCGCCGCTACGGACCCGCGGTGGCCCGCTGAAGGTCTCCTTCGACACCTTCGTGGACACCGAGGGACCCACTGATTCGCTTTTCCTGGAAATAAGTACCGACGGCGGCGCCACGTGGAAAACGATTACTCTGCGTGCAAGCGGACCAGGCGCCCCCGCGGGTGACCAGACCGGCCTCGGCGGGCATGGTCATCGGGCTTGGTGGCGAGTCGCCGCCAAGGTGTTACAAAGCTCACAAATCGCCCTTCGATGGCGTTACACGACTGATGCCCGCTACACCGGACGCGGAATTTCTTTGGACAGTGTGAAAGTCACTGAACGCGGCCGTTCACTGCTGGACGGTGAGCAAGAGCCCGCCGCTTTTAGTGCGTCCGGGTGGGTTTTGAGCGCTAGGTAACCGGCTCGTTCCGTTGCGCTGCCTGTCTGCCCCGTTGACCGGGACGCAGCCGCTTGCGTCGCGACACTAAGTTGCCAAGTCGTTAGCTCGACCTCGTTAACGGCCTCGACCTGGTTAGCGACTTTCTGGTCAACGATTAATCGCAAATCGAATCCGCAGACACGGATAGGTTGCGATCTTCCCGAAGGGTGTGGGTAGCCTTGTCGCAAATGCCAACGGTTAGTAACTTTCCCACGGTGAGCGATACCGAATCCGTGATCGCGGGCGCACCGTCCGAGGCCTTGTCGGCGCAGCCGACAAGGGACGCTGACGCGAGCCCGCTGGTCCGGATCCGCTCACTGCTGCCTGGGCTCGCCCGGGCCGAACAGCGTGTCGCGAAAGTCGTTCTCGAAGACCCCGCGACGGTCGCACGGCGCAGCATCACCGAGGTCGCGCTCGCGGCGAACACCAGCGAAACCACCGTCACGCGGTTCTGCAAGGCGGTCGGCGTCGGCGGATATCCGCAGCTCAGGATCGCTTTGGCGGCCGACACCGCCCGCTCCGAGGCACGGTCGAGCCGTAATCTCGGCGGCGAGATCGGGCCGGAGGACGACCTGGCCGCGGTCATCGGCAAGGTCAGCTTCGCCGACGCCCGTGCCGTCGAGGAGACCGCCGACCAGCTCGACGTCCCATCGCTACAGCGCGTAATCGACGTCTTGGCCGACGCGGGCCGGGTGGACGTCTACGGCGTGGGCGCCAGCGCGTTCGTGGCCGCTGACCTGCAGCAGAAGTTGCACCGCATCGGGCGGGTCAGCTTCGCCTGGTCCGACACGCACATCATGCTGACGTCGGCCGCCGTGCTGAGCCCTGGCGACGTCGCCATCGGCATCTCCCACACGGGCGCGACCACGGACACCGTGGAGGCGTTACGGGTGGCCCGTGAGCACGGCGCGATCACCGTCGCCGTGACGAACTTCCCGCGTTCGCCGATCACCGAGGTCTCCGACCACGTGCTGACCACGGCGGCACGGGAAACGACGTTCCGCTCCGGTGCGACGGCGAGCCGCATCGCGCAGCTGACCGTCATCGACTGCCTGTTCATCGGTGTCGCGCAGCGGCACATGGACGCGTCGGTCAACGCACTCGACGCGACCAGGGACGCGGTTGGTTCGCACCGGCTGGGCGTACGGCCCGATGGCAGGCGACGGCCGCGGGAAACCGGCAAATGAGCGAAAAAGTGAGGCGCATGATGACCGTCCCACGCCAGGTGGTGCACGTCGATTCGCCAACCGAACAGCGCAATCCACGGACGACCGACATCGACCTGATGTCGACCATGGGCATCCTCGGCGCCATCAACGCCGAGGACCGCCGGGTCCCCGAAGCCGTCGCCGCGGTCCTGCCGCAGGTGGCGCGAGCGGTCGACTTCGCCGTGGAGGCGCTGCGGTCGGGGCATCGCGTGCATTACTTCGGGGCAGGCACCTCCGGCAGGCTGGCGACGTTGGACGCGGCGGAACTCGTGCCGACGTTCAACGTGCCCTCCGACTGGTTCATCGCGCATCACGCGGGCGGCACGCGCGCTCTGCGCCAAGCCGTCGAAGACGCCGAGGACGACGCGAAGGCCGGAGCCGCCGAAGTTGCCGAGGCCGTCGCACCCGGCGACTTCGTGCTCGGGCTGACGGCCTCCGGCCGGACGCCCTACGTTCTCGGCGCGCTGGCCGCGGCGAGCCGTCGCGGCGCCAGGACCGCTTTGGTCTCGGGCAATCCGGCCGCGGTGCTGCCACCCGGTGTCGATGTCCTCATCGCGGTGGACACCGGCCCCGAGGCGATCGCCGGCTCGACGCGGATGAAGGCGGGCACGGCGCAGAAGATCATCCTCACCGCGTTCTCCACCGCGACGATGATCAAGTTGGGCCGGACGTACTCGAACCTGATGGTCAGCATGCGCGCGACCAACGCGAAGCTGCGCGGACGGACCATCAGAATCCTGCGCGAGGCCACCGGGATGAGCATGGCGGACTGCTCCGACGCGCTCACCGAGGCCGAAGGCGACCTCAAGGTCGCGCTGGTCCATCTGCTGTCCGGCGAAGACGTCGCGAACGCGGCGAAGGCGCTGGCGGCCAGTGACGGCCACGTCCGCAAGGCTCTCGACTCCCTGCGGGTGCGCGCGAGCTGAAAATCACCGATTGCCCGTCACCTGCTCATCTGCTGAGGCTCTCGGGTATTCGCGACTGAGAGGTCGGGTTGTCACGAGCACCGGCGGACAGCCCCGTTCGGCGCCACGGGCGTTTTCGGCATCGGCCTCGGCGTCACCGCTTTCGTGCTCTCGGTAGGTTTCTGGTTCTCTCTCGTCCTCGTCCTGTGCCTGCTGTTGTCGCTCGGGTCCGTGCGCTTGCCGGCGCCGTCAAGGACGACTCACCGTCGTAGCACGAGGCGGCCGGGTTGATCGGGACGTCCGTTTGACGGTGTTCCTGTACCTGATCGGGATCCACCGTGCTGAGCCTGGACTACGTCGGCTACGCGGTCGTAGCGCTCTTCGTGCTCACGTGGGCCCTCGCGCTCCTCGTATGGTGCTTCGCGCGTATCAAGGAGCGCTGGTCGGCCCGAATCCCCGTCAAGTAGTCCTCTGACCTGTGAAAAGAGAGCAAGGGGCCTCTACTATCACTTACTTAGCATACCTAAGCGAACGATAGCAAAGGTCCCTTGCTACCGCTTTGGATCAGGCGGGCCGGGGCGCCTGGGCGCGCGAAGGCAGCGAAAGCGCGAAGGCGAGCAGAGCGACGAAGGCGGCAACGGGACCGACCCACCAGATACCCGCCGAGGACAGGACGACGCCACCCAGCGCGGCCCCGAGGGCACCACCGCCGTAGATCGCGGAACCGTTGAGCCCCAAAGCGACCGTCGGCGCGTCGGGTGCCAGCGAGAACAACCGGTGCTGCTGCGGCACCATCAGCATCCCGCCGAACACCCCCGAAGCCAGCGCGAGGACCAGCGCGCCGGGCAAGCTCAGCACGGCGACGTCCACCAGCGCGAGCGTCACCGTCGACCCGGCGAGCGAGATCGACCGGACCCGTGCGGAGCCGAGGGTGTCGGTCGCCCTGCCCGCGAAGGCGTTGCCCACGATCTGCCCGATCCCGAAACCGACGACAGCCATGAAATCATCGCGCCCGCGGCAACCGGAGCGACTAAAACCGGTAGGTACACGAAGGCCGCGAAGCCCGCTGCGGTACCGAGAACGCTCACGCCCAGCACGCGCGCGATCGGCGGTCGCACGACGATGGCGAGCCTGTCGCGCAAGGTCGCCGTCGGCATCCGGATCGCGGGCAGCAGCGGCACGAGCAACGTCACGATCACCGCCACCGCACCGATCCCCCACATCACCGCGCGCCAGCCGAACCAGTTCCCGGCTAGCACCCCGATCGGCACACCGAGCACCATCGACACACTCATCCCGGCGGAAACGGTGGCCAGAGCGCGGCCGCGCCGCTCGTCCGACGCCAGGGCACCGGCGAGGACATAGGCGTTGGACTGGAACGCGGCGGCGCCCAGCGCGGCCAGCACGCGAGCGACGGCGACCACGGCGAAGGACTCGCCGATCGCCTGACCGGCCATGCCGATCGTGAACAGCACCATCCCGGCACCGAGCACCCAGCGCCGGTCGAGCCGTCCGGTGAAAGCGGCGATGAGTGGCGACGAGACCGCGTAGGTCACTGCGAAAACGGTGGTCAGCTGGCCTGCGACGGCCTCGGAAACGCGCAGGTCGGCGGCGATGGTGGACAGCAGCCCGTTCAGGACGAATCCGTCGGTGCCGACGGTGAACGTCCCGACGGCGAGTACCAGCAGAGCCCCCAGAGCGAGCCGATCATTTGATGATCGTCGAATCGTCACGGGAGGTATAGTGGCCGGTCTATTCGATGACTGTCAAACAGTTGGAGCGAAGTGAGCAGCACGCTGCCACAACCGGCGACCGGCGAGATCGAGATCGTGCCGGTGCTCCAGGCGCTCGCGGATCCCGTGCGCCTGGAGCTGATCCGCGCCCTGCGAAGCAACCCTTCGCCGCGAAGCTGCGCCATCACCGAGTACGACGTCGAGATCAGCGCGCCGACGCTCTCCCACCACTGGAAGGTCCTGCGCGAGGCCGGCCTGACGACGACGTTCGTCGAAGGCCGGACCCGCTGGGTCGAGCTACGGACCGAGGACATCCACGAGCGGTTCCCTGGACTACTGGACGCCGTCCTCGCCTAGCCGCCACTTCGCCGCGAGTTCTCCCGCGGCGCACACGCCGACGTCGGTCCGCTGCTCGGAAAGCTCGCGCATGTTCATGGGAGCGACCGTGTAGTCCGCGGTCCCGTGCCAGACGCTGACCGGCGAACGCGAACCCGTGCTCACGGCCCGGACCTTGTCACCCCACTGCTTCGGCGTCAGATCCTTGCCGGGATTCATGCACGAGTACGCGTCGACCATCGAAGCCGCGCACCCATACGGCAGGCCGGCGACGACCCCGCCGCCCGCGAACAGTTCCGGTTACGCCGCCTGCCGACAGACCGGTCACGCAGGTCCGGCTTCCGGTCGCGTACCGCACCATCTGCGCGATCGATTCCGCCTCCCCGGCCCCGCGCTCCCTGTCGCCCGCCTGGAACCAGTCGAAACATTGCTGAATGTGTTCACCGAAACCTGTTGCGGCAGAACGAGTTTGAACCGCAACTTCGAACATCTGCAACGCACCGGGATTGCTCCCGAACCCGGTCACGGGACGGATCGTCGCCGCCTGTGCCGGAGCCGAAGAGAGAAGAACACTGTCGAAATTACCGCACAGATCAGGAGTTTCGCATCACCTCAGACTAAAACCGCGTCGGCCGGGTCCCCACGTGGGCGGCCACCACAGCGGTGGCGCGTCTTCTGTGGTCACACCGGATACCGAACCCCGCCGAAGCGGCGGCGAGCGGATGCGCGAACGTGCGCGTTCCCATGGCCGCGAAACAACGACTGTCCTGTTTGGACGAACTGACCGCCACCGGCACCGCGTCCAGATCGGCGGCTACTTCCCCAACACGTCGACGGCCAACACCGCACACGGCTGGAACCACGACGCCAGTACGCGAACGACCGCGCGATCGGCGAACAGGTCCTCGCCGACGGTGAAGCGCTCACCGAGTGGAATTCGCGGATCGCCGAGCGGGGCCAGGCCTGAACGCGGCGCTACTACCGGATCCTGGACGGCAACCACGTCGACGGCCTGTACGACCTCCATTCGGACAAGCTACGCCCCGTCGGGCCTTGTTCCGCACTGCTTTCACCGCACTCGAAAGCTGGTTCGACGAACGGTGACCTCGTGACCACTTGCGCACTAAGCTGATCGTATGGAATTCCAGGACGTCGTACGACGCCGTCGCATGGTCCGGAAGTTCACCGACGAACCCGTCGCGGACGAGAGCCTGCGGCGCATCCTGCGCAACGCGCTTCGCGGACCGTCAGCCGGTTTCTCGCAGGGGCAAGGATTTCTTGTCCTCACCGGGGAAGAACTCAAGCGATTTTGGGAGTTCGCGGCCAGCTGGGCGCCCTCGTCGGTGACGACGGCACCCGGTCGCGATCGTGCCCCTGTCGGTCAAAAACGCCTACCTCGACCGCTATGCCAAGCCGGACAAGGGTTTCACCGCGGGAGACGACTCGTGGTGGCGCGTACCCTACTGGGACGTCGACACCGGGATGGCGGCGATGCTGATCCTCCAGACCGCGGTGGACGAGGGACTTGGCGCGGTGTTCTTCGGGCTCGCACCGGAAAGCGTCGAGCGTGTCCACAGCGAGTTCGGGGTGCCCGAGGATCACGACCCGATCGGCGTCATCGCGCTCGGCCACGGTGACGAACCCGGTCCGTCGCCCGGCTCGTCGGCGACAACGGTACGGCGCCGCGACTTCTCCGAGGTCATCCGCTTCGGTCATTGGTGAGACGGTGCAGCCTGAGCGCGAGCTGGAGTTCCAGCGCGCGCTCGGGCGACTGCCACGCCTCGCCCAGCAGCGACGCGATGCGGTCCAGTCGCTGCACGACGGTGTTGACGTGCACGTGAAGCAGGTCCTTGGCCCGCGTCAAGTTACCGCCACAGGCGAAATACGCCCGAAGGGTGCCGATCAGATCCGTGCCGCGCCGTTCGTCGTAGTCGAGCACCGGACCGATCGTGGCCGTCACGTACGCGTCGAGATCGGCGTGTTCGCCGAGAAGCAGCCCGACGAACCCGAGGTCGGCCATGCTCGCGCCTTCGCCCGCCCGGCCGAGGGCCAGCAACGACGCGACACATCGCGCCGCTTCGGCGTGCGCTTCGGCCAGCGCCCGCGGGGAAGTCGCCGGGCCCGCCGCGCCCACCGTCACCGGACAGTCCACTGTGGACGTCAGTTCGGCAGCGACCGACCTGGCCAGCGCCCCGGCATCCACTCCTCGGACCAGCAGGACGACCTCGTCGGCGTGGACGCCGACCAGAGCCGCGTGCCGAGCGGCGGCCATGGCCAGCCGCCGCCGGGAGACGTCGTCGGAATGCACGATCAACACCGCGTGCGATATCGACAAATCGACTCCAAGGCGACGGCCTCGTGCCAGCAACGCGGCGGGATTGCGGCCGGGCGCGGTGAGCAGGTCCGACAACAATTCCCCACGCACCTCGTCCTCGGCCCGCGCGACCGAACGCCGTTGCATCAGCAGCACCGCGGTGACCACACCCGCCCGCTCGAACAGCCGCCGGTCGGCCTCGCCGAGCGACCTCCCGCCGCCCAGCACCAGGCTGCCGAGGAATTCTTGCCCCGCCTGGACGGCGCACACCCAGCCATCCTCAGTGGACACCGCGCGCCCACTGGCCCGCGACGCCGAGACCGCGGTCCGTGACAGGCGCGGCTCACCGGCTGTCGAGGCCAGTACGGCGCCATCGGCGTCGAAAACGGCGATCCCACCACCAAGCACGCCGGCCACCGCGGCGGCGACCTCGGCCAGATCACCGCCTCGCAGCACGAGATCCATCAGCCGGTCGTGCGCTTCTTCGGCGCGGCGCATCGCGTCGTTGTGCGCGCTGATCGTCGCGTTGGCGGCGTTCAGCTCGGCGACCGCGCGGCGGGTCTCATCGAGCAGATGCGCGTTGTCCAGCGCGATCGCCGCGTGGTCGGCCAGCGAGGAAAGCAGCGCGACCTCTTCCGGGCTGAACTCCCGCGTGGCCCGGTCCGAGGCGAACAGCACCCCGATCACCTTGCTGCCGATCGCCAGCGGTACCCCGAGGATCGCGGTCAGCCCCTCGTCGAGCACACCGGTGTCGATCGACGAGGTGTGGTGGAACCGTTTGTCGTTGAAGTAATCCGCTGTGGCGTACGGCCGCGCGGTCTGCGCGACCAGCCCGCCGAGCCCCTCGCCCATCCCCAGCACGATGCCCTGGAACAGTGCGGAAACCGACCCGTCGGTCACGCGGACGTAGGTGTTGCCCTCGGTTTCGTCGTTGAGGCTGAGGTAGGAGACGTCCACTCCGAGCAGCGCCCGCGCCCGCCGCACGATCGACCGCAGGACGGCGTCCGGATCGTCCAGCCGCGCGAGGTCGCTTGCCGTGTCGAACAGCGCGGCCAGCTCCGCCTCCCGCCGCCGGTGCTCGGCGACGGTGTCCCGGATCCGCAGCGCCAGCTCGGTGGCCTTCGGGTCGACAGGGACGTGCGCCAGCTGCTCGCTGCCCGCCCCGGAGGCGAGCAGTTCGAGCAGCCGGCGCAACTGCGAGGAACTGTCCACAACGGTCATGCTGGCACGTGACCGCGCTTCGTGAGAACTTCGGAGTGCAGGGATTCCCCCTTCGTCTCACGGGCGACGAGCAGCGCGATCACGGTCAGCACGCACATCGCGACGACGTAGAGCGAGACCGGGACCGTGCTGCCGAACTCCTTGAACAACGCGACCGCGATGAGCGGCGCCACCGCGCCCGCGGCGATCGACGACAGCTGCCCGCCGACCGACAGGCCGGTGTAGCGGACCCGCGTCGGGAACTGCTCGGAGAAGAACGCGGCCTGCGGGCCGTACATCGCGCCGTGCAGCACCAGTCCGACTGTCGTGGCGAGAATGATGAAACCGGAATTCTTGGTGTCGAGCATCGCGAAGAACGCGAAACTCCATACCGCTATGCCGATCGCACCGAACAGATACACCGGACGACGTCCGATCCGGTCGGAAAGAGTGCCCCACAAGGGAATGGTCACGAAATGCACGGCCGAACCGATGAGCACCGCGTTGAGTCCCGCCGATTTCGGCAGACCCAGACCGGTGGTGACGTAAACGAGAATGAACGCGGTGATCACGTAGTACGAAACGTTCTCCGCCATTCGCGAACCGATCGTGATCAGCACCGCGCGCCAGTTGTTCCGGAACACCTCTACGACTGGCGCGTGCTCGGGCTCGCTCTTCTCTTTTGCCGCCAAGAAAACTGGCGATTCGCTGACCGCGAGCCTGATCCACAACCCGATCACCACGAGAACACCGGAAAGCAGGAACGGGATCCGCCAGCCCCAGCTGAGGAACGCCTCGTCGGACTGCGTCGCCGCGAGGATCGCGAGGACGGCCGTCGCGAGCAGGTTCCCGCCAGGCGCACCGCACTGCGGCCACGACGCCCAGAACCCACGGCGCTTGTCGTCACCGTGTTCGGAGACGATCAGCACCGCGCCGCCCCATTCGCCGCCGAGCGCGAAACCCTGCACCAGCCGCAGCGACGTGAGCAGGATCGGCGCCAGGACGCCGACGGTCGCGTACGTCGGGAGGATGCCCATCGCGCAGGTCGAACCACCCATCAGCAGCAGGCTCAGCACCAGCAGCTTCTTGCGGCCGAGCCGGTCCCCGAAGTGCCCGAACACCAGCCCGCCGATCGGCCGCGCGAGGAAACCCACGGCGTAGGTGAGGAAGGCGAGCAGCGTGCCGGTCAGCGGATCGTTGGTGGGGAAGAACAGTTTGCCGAACACCAGCGCCGCGGCGGAGGTGTAGAGGAAGAAGTCGTACCACTCGATCGTCGTACCGATCAGGCTGGCGCTGACGACCTTCGCGATCGAGCCGCGGTTCTGCGTGGTCACCGGGCGTTCCTTTCCTTGGGGTTTCACGCGGCGGTCCAGCCGCCGTCGAGGGGGATCGAGGTACCCGTGACATGGGCGGCGTGGTCGCCGGAGAGCCAGAGCACGCAAGCGGCGACGTCGGCGGGTTCGATGAGCCGCTTGATCGCCGAGCGGCGCAGCAGGACCTGCTCGATGACGGCGTCGCGTTCGAGTCCGTATTCTTCGGCCTGCGCCTGGAGCTGGCCCGTGACCAGCGGGGTCCGGACGTAGCCGGGGCTGACGCAGTTGCTGGTCACGCCGTGTTCCGCGCCTTCGAGCGCGGTGACCTTGGAGAGTCCCTCGAGCGCGTGCTTCGCGGTGACGTACGCGGATTTGAACGGACTCGCGCGCAGGCCGTGGACGCTGGACATGTTGACGACGCGCCCCCAGCCGCGGTCGTACATCCGCGGCAGCACGTGGCGGATGAGCAGGAACGGCGCGGTCACCATGAGCGATTGGAGCCGGGTGAACGTCTCCGGCGGGAACTCGTGGATCGGTGCGATGTGCTGGAATCCGGCGTTGTTGACGAGGATGTCGATCTCGGACGGGAGGGTCTCGATGGCCTGGCCGTCGGTGAGGTCGACGACGTGGGCGATGCCGTCGACCTCGGCGGCCACCTTCTCGACGGCGTCGTCGATGTCGACGAGGTGGACCTTGGCCCCGGCCTCGGCGAGCGCTCCGGCGCAGGCCAGGCCGATGCCGCTCGCCGCACCCGTGACCAGGGCGGACTTACCTGCCAGATCGCTGTGATACGCAGCACTCATGCCGGACGACGTTAGGTCGCCCCGCACACTTAAGCCATGTGGCTACGCGCTACACCTGCTCAAGGTTCGATATGCGCTGCCCACACCCCCGCAATTCGTCCTCTAGTTGCGGTAGTTGGTAGTACGAACGACCGCAACCAGAGGACGAAACGCGGGGTTAGCCGGCGGCGTCCGAGATCGACCTCGCCTCGCGAGCACCGGCCTCGAAGGCTTCGCAAGAGAAGAGCAGCCAAGCCCGGACGCCTTCGGGAGTCCCAGCACTGAAGGCCGCAGCGGCTTCGAGGTACTTCGGCACACGCCGGAAGTACGCGACCTCAGGCACCGTCAGTGCCTTCGGGTCCAGCCCCGTCGCCACCGCCGAAAGCCGGGCCGCCGCCCGCGCGACGACACCGTCCGCGGAGCCGAAAGGCCGCAGTGCCAACAGTTCCCCGTGCACGACAGCGGTCAGCACCGGCCCCGGGACCGACGTCGCGCCGGTGACCAGTTGCGCCAGCATCTCCAGGCGCGGGCCGACATCGCCCGACGACCGCGGCCGCCCCAGTGCGTCGGGATCCGCCACCAGGTCCGACGCGGCGAGAAGGTGCAGTCGCGCCAACGCCTGCAGCGGCGCACGACGCCACGTCGGGAGCAGGCCCTCCAACGCTTCCGCGACGCGCAGCGCGCCTGCCAGCACCGGATCGGACACCTCGCCGGATTCCGGTAGTTCGGGCGCGGCACCTTCGATCCCGGCCGACGCCCGCGCGGACCGCACGGACGCTTCGGCGGCCGTGGCCGCGCCGCCGCGCAGGTTCGCGGGCAGCCGGTGGACGGCGAACACCGCGTCCTGCGCCGATTTCGCGGCCGCCGCGACGCCTTCGAGGTCCAGCAGCGGCTTCAGCGGGTCGGTCATGCGTCCAGCACCTGGCCCGCGCGCCGCACCACGGGCGCCTGCACCGACCACGGGAAGTTGATCCACAGATCCGTAGGCTTCCAGACGTACTCGCATTTGACCTCGGAGCGCGGCTTCTCGTAGACGACCGCGCAACGCACCTCGGCGACGTGGTCGGCGCAGAAGTCGCGAACCAGCTTCAAGGTCGCGCCGGTGTCCGCGACGTCGTCGGCGACGAGCACCTTCTTCTTCGTCAGGTCGACGACGTTCGGCACCGGCGGCAACATCGCCGGCAGGTCGAGACGCTGGTCGACGCCGGTGTAGAACTCGACGTTCATCACGTGCAGGTTCTTCACGTCCAGCGCGTAGCCGAGCCCGCCGGCGACGAACAGCCCGCCGCGCGCGATCGACAGGATCAGGTCCGGCTCGAAGCCGTCGTCGGCCACGGCCTGTGCCAGTTCCCTGCTGGCCGTCCCGAACAACTCCCAGGTGAGCTCTTCCCGCTCCTCGGCCATGCTGCCTCGCCTTCTCGATCGTTCCCGCGAGCATAGGCAACGACTCAGTGGCCTTCTCGAATGCTTCGAAACTGGCTATCCAGCAAGGCCAATGCCGGACGTAGCGTCAAGATCGTGAACGTCTGGAACGACCACGCGACCCTGGCGGGAGAACGTGTCCGCCTCGAACCGCTCACCCGCGACCACGCGAAGGGCCTGTTCGAAGCCGGATCCGACCCGGCGATCTGGACCTGGCTCAGCCTTCGGCGGCCGCGGGACCTCGCCGCGGCCGAAGCGATGGTCGACGGCATCCTCGCCGACACCGACCGCCGCGCCTGGGCGCAGATCGACGCGCACACCGGCGATGTCGCGGGCACGACGTCGTTCTACGCGATGAACGCGCGCCACAAGATCCTTTCGCTCGGCTACACCTGGATCGGTTCCGCGTGGCAGCGGACCGGCCTCAACCGCGAGTCGAAAATCTTGTTGCTGCGCCACGCTTTCGACGACCTCGGCGCGAACCGTGTCGCGTGGGAGACCGACATCCGCAACCTGAAGTCACAGAAGGCGATCGAACGCCTCGGTGCGCAACGCGAGGGCGTGCTGCGCGCACATCGCGTCCGGCCCGACGGAACCGTCCGTGACACCGTCGTCTACTCCCTCACCGGACCAGAATGGCCGGCGGTCCGTACCGCTTTGTCCTCAAGCGGATGAATGCCGCGCACAAACCGCGATGCAACCTTTTACTTCGCGTCTTAACGTCGATAGCGTGCCAACGGGCGTGAAGACACGCGAATCACAGGAGGCATCGCACCATGACCGAGCAGTCGCCGGCGCTGGACAATTTGCTCACGGAGAGCAGGACCTTCCCCCCGAGCGAGGCTTTCAGCGCGCAAGCGAATGCCACCGCCGACTTCTACGCCGAAGCCGACGCGGACTCCGAAGCGTTCTGGGCCAAGCAGGCCGAGCGCCTCCACTGGGACACCAAGTGGTCGCAGGTACTGGACTGGACCAATGCGCCGGTCGCGAAGTGGTTCGTGGGAGGGAAGCTGAACGTCGCCTACAACTGTGTCGACCGCCATGTCGCCGACGGCCACGGCGAGCAGGTCGCGATCCACTGGGTCGGCGAGCCCGGTGACAGCCGCGACATCACGTACGCGCAGTTGAAGGACGAGGTCTCCAAGGCCGCGAACGCCTTCGAGTCCCTCGGCCTCGCCGCTGGCGACCGGGTCGCCATCCAGATGCCGATGGTCCCCGAAGCGATCGTCGCGATGCTCGCGTGCGCCCGCATCGGCGTTCTGCACAGTGTCGTCTTCGGTGGTTTTTCCCCGACAGCACTGCGATCCCGGGTGGACGACCAAGCGGCGAAGATCGTCATCACCACCGACGGCCAGTACCGCCGCGGCAAGGCCGCCCCGATGAAGGCGAATGTCGACGAAGCTCTCGAAGGCGCCGAATCGGTCGAGAAGGTCATCGTCGTCCGCCGCACCGGCGACGAGGTGCCCATCACCGAAGGCCGCGACCTCTGGTGGCACGAACTGGTCGACAGTCAGTCCGTGGAGCACGCCCCGCAGGCGTTCGACTCCGAGCACCCGCTTTTCATCCTCTACACCTCCGGCACAACCGGTAAGCCGAAAGGCATCCTGCACACCTCCGGCGGCTACCTGACCCAGGCGGCGTACACGCATCACAACGTCTTCGACCACAAGGCGGGCGAAGACGTCTACTGGTGCACCGCCGACATCGGCTGGATCACCGGGCACACCTACATCGTGTACGGGCCGCTGGCGAACCGGACGACGCAGGTCGTCTACGAAGGCACGCCGAACACGCCGCACGAGGGCCGCCACTGGGAGATCGTCCAGCGGCACAAGGTCTCCATCTACTACACCGCGCCCACGTTGATCCGCACGTTCATGAAGTGGGGCAACGAGATCCCGGAGAAGTACGACCTCTCCTCGCTGCGCGTGCTCGGCAGCGTCGGCGAACCGATCAACCCCGAGGCGTGGATCTGGTACCGCGAGAACGTCGGCGCCGACTCCGCGCCGATCGTCGACACCTGGTGGCAGACCGAGACCGGCGGGATCATGATTTCGCCGCTGCCGGGTGTCACCGCCACGAAACCCGGCTCCGCGCAGAAGGCGCTGCCGGGCATCTCGGCGAAGGTCGTCGACGACCAGGGCAACGAGGTCGGCAAGGGTGGCGGCGGCTACCTGGTGCTCGACAAGCCGTGGCCGGGGATGCTGCGTGGCATCTGGGGTGACGAGCAGCGTTTCCGTGAGACGTACTGGTCGCGCTTCGCCGACCAGGGCTACTACTTCGCCGGTGACGGCGCGAAGTACGACGCCGACGGCGACATCTGGCTGCTGGGCCGGGTCGACGACGTGATGAACGTGTCGGGCCACCGCATCTCGACCACCGAAGTCGAGTCCGCGCTGGTCTCGCACCCGACGGTCGCCGAGGCCGCCGTCGTCGGCGCGACCGACCCGACCACCGGACAGGGCATCGTCGCGTTCGTCATCCTGCGCGGAAACGCGGTCGACGGCGGCGACAAGGCCGTGCAGGAACTGCGCGACCACGTCGCCAAGGAGATCGGGCCGATCGCGAAGCCGCGGCAGATTCTGGTCGTGCAGGAACTGCCGAAGACGCGTTCCGGCAAGATCATGCGCCGCCTGCTGCGCGACGTGGCCGAGAACCGCCAGGTCGGCGATGTCACCACGCTGGCCGACTCGTCGGTGATGGACCTGATCTCTTCGGGTCTGAAGTCCGGCAAGTCCGAGGAGTAGCTCCAGCGCGTGTGATGAACGGGGCTTTCATCGCGAATTTCGCGATGAAAGCCCCGTTCATCACACCGGCTGGGCCGGTCAGGCGAGTTCGACGGCCAGCCAAAGCCCACCGGTGGCTTTCGCCGTCGACTCTGACGGAGCGCGACCGGACCGCGACCGATCGTCGCGGACCGATCCCGATCATGCGACACGCTTAGCACACCCTGCCGCACGAGAGTCGAACGCCTGTTCTAGGATGTGCCGGGTACCACCCCACACCCGGGCAAGGAGACGACACCGACGATGACCGTGGATGCCATGACACGCACTGACGCCGTGTCCGATGAAGCGGCTACTGAAGCGCCCGTCGACTCGAAGCCGCAGGCAGAGTCCACCGAGACGGCCGAGAACGCGACGGCCACCGAGACCGGGGACTCCCCGGCCGAAGACGAGACGGAGACCCCCGCCGAAGCCACGGCGGACTCCCCCAAGCCCAAGCGTGGCCGCCCGAAGGTCGCCACGACGGCGAAGAAGACCCGCACCGTCGAGCTGATCCTCACGGTCACCGGCACCGCCGACGGCGAGTGGCAGGCCGAGCTCAAGAACGGCAGCAAGTGGGTGGCGAAGGGTCTGGAGATCCCGGCCGCCGCCGTGTCCCGTGCCGCCAAGGAGCTGCACTCGGACTTGTCCGGTCCGATCGACGAGGTCATCAACGCGGCCCGCGAGCTGCAGGCCGCGAAGGTGGCCCAGCTCGAAGCCGAGCTGGAGAAGGCGAAGCTGGCTCTGGCCGAGCTGGACGCGTAAGACTTTCCTCCCGACCGGGGCGGACGCTGGAACTTCAGTGTCCGCCCCGGTTTCTTTTACCCGCCGATCGGCGGTCGCCCCGGCAGCGGCGTCTTGAACTCGACCCACCGACTGTCCACAATGGCCTCGACACTGTGCGGGACACCTCGTGGATGGACGATCGTCCCGCCTGCTTCGAGCGTGACCTCGCACCCGTCGAGGGTGCCGCGCAGCGAACCCGAAACCAGGTACACGATGCTGTCGTGATCGTGGTTGTGCACGGGAGAAGCGACACCGGCCGGATAGAAGATCTCGTACGCCAGACCGCCTTCCGCCGTGGCGAGCGTCCGGAACCGGCCCTGCCCGCCGAGCAGCGGCAGACCCTCCACCGTGGACATCGGCCGCCAGTTCATCGCGCGGGCTCCAGCGCCGCTTCCTCTTCGCGATCCGGATCACGGGCGAGGACGACGCCGATGATGCTGACGACCGCCGTCGCGAGCAGGTACACGCCGATCGCGACCCAGGTGCCGTAGCCTGCGAGCAGCGCGGTCAGCAGCAGTGGCGCCGGCGCCCCGCCGATGACCCCGGCGAGGGTGTAGGCGAGCGAACTGCCGGTATAGCGCAGGCGCGGCGAGAACTGCTCGGTGACGAGCGCGGCTTGCGGCCCGTACAACGCGGCGTGGATGACCAGCGCGAGCACGATGCCGGTCACCAGCATGAAGAACGAACCACCGCTGACCATCGGGAAGAAAACGAACGGCCAGATCCCGGCGGCGACGGTCGCGACCAGGTACATCTTGCGCCGCGAGACCCGGTCCGAAAGCGCGCCGAACAGCGGCATCAAGAACAGCTGGAACGCCGAACCGATCATCACCGCGGCCAAGCCCGCGCCGCGCGAGAGGTCGGTGTGCGTGGTGACATAGGTGAGGACGAAGACGGTGAACAGCGCGTACAGCACGTCCGGGCAGACACGGATCAGGACGGCCGCGACCAGCGCGCGGCGTTCCGTGCGGAAGACCTCCGAGATCGGCGCCGACGAGCGCTCGCCGCGCTCCTGGATCTGTTTGAAGACCGGCGTTTCCTCCAGTTTGAGCCGGATCCACAGGCCGAAACCGACCAGCGCGCCCGACAGCAGGAACGCGATCCGCCAGCCCCAGCTGGTGAACTGGTCCTCGGTGAGCAGCGCGGCGAGGATGGCGAGGACACCGTTGGCGAGCAGGTTGCCCGCGGGCGGGCCGATCTGCGCGGCCGACGCCCAGAACCCGCGTTTGTTCGGATCCCCGAACTCACTCGACAGCAGGACGGCGCCACCCCATTCGCCGCCGATGCCGACACCCTGCGCGAATCGCAGCGCCACGAGCAGGATGGCCGCGAAGCCGCCGATGTTCTCGTACGTCGGCAGGACACCGATGAGGAACGTCGCGACACCGGTGAGCACGAGTGTCATGACCAGGATCCGCTTACGGCCGAGCACGTCGCCGAGGCGGCCGAAGATGAACCCGCCGAGCGGCCGGGCGAGGTAGCCGACGGCGTAGGTGGAGAACGCCGCCATCGTGCTCGCGAGCTGGTCTTCCGAGGGGAAGAAGAGGTGCCCGAAGATCGTCGCGGCCGCCACCGAATAAGCCGCGAAGTCGTACCACTCGAGCGCTGTTCCCGAGAGGCTGGCCGCGAAGGCCTTGTGCAGCGAGCGCCGGTCACCGGCTGGTGAGGTCATGTCCACATCCCGTCAGTTCGAGGTCCTCAACCCCGCCGGGAGGGGTTGAATTGCGGATATACTCCTTGTATACAAGCTGTATGCGCAACCCCCAATCTCGGAGGACAGATGCCTGAGCTGCGTTTCACCCTTCCCGACGGCCAGGAGCGGCGGACCGAGGTCCACACGCTGCTGAACGCCGGATACGCCGGTCGCAGCCAGGAAGACGTCGCCGCCCACGTGGCCGAGCTGGCCGAACTCGGCGTCCCCGCGCCCTCGGTGATCCCGGCGCTCTACCCGGTCGCGCCGTATTTGGCGAGCCAGACCGGTGAGGTCCCCGTGCAGCACGAGCGGACCTCCGGCGAGGCCGAGTGGGCCATCGTCATCACCGGCCCCGCACCCGAGGACGTCCTCCTGACCGCCGCTTGCGACCACACCGACCGCGCCCTCGAAGCGCACGGCGTCGCGTGGAGCAAGAACGCCGGCCCCGACGTCCTCGCCGCCAAAGCCTGGCGTCTCGTCGACGTCCAAGACCGGCTCGACGATCTCACGCTGTCCGCCTGGGCCGGGGAAGCCCTGATCCAGCAAGGAAGACTCGCGGAACTGCTGCCGCCGTCGTACTGGCTGGACGTGCTGCGCGAACGCGGCCTGCACGCTCCGGGCACCGTGCTGATCTCGGGAACGATCCCGATGGTGCACGGTGTCGACCAGTTCGCCGATTCCTGGCGCGTGGAACTGGGCGACCCGGCGACCGGCGAAACGATCGAACTCGCCTACAACGTGCGGCGGCTGCCCGAACCGATCGGCTGAAGCAGTTCGGCGAGGAAGGCCTTCATCGGCAACTCGCGCTAGACGCGGCGGCGGCGGGTCGCGGCGACCTCGATCTCCCAGCACAACCCGACGCCGTGTCGCTGCCAGGTGGGGACTTCGGCGAAGTCGACGCCGTGGGCGAACAGCAGTTCGTTCCTCCCCACGAGAAGTGGTCGACGACATCCTCGGACGTCGTGCCGAGCCAGACCCGGCCGTCGAAGGGCGCGGGCACCCCGGGCGGAGATCGACACGAGCTTCTCGACACCACGACCGAAGAGGTCCGCGGCGGGATCGAGCAGGATCGAGATCTCGTCGCTTTCCGTGTAGACGTAACTTGGAAAAGCCCATGCCGTCGAAAACCGACGGTGTACGAGCATCCGGAGCTGGCGGAATAAGGCTTGCCTCAATTGAACGAAAAGTTTTCCTCTCGCCGTCTCCCGTTCTTCGTGTTTCACTGAAACAGTGACCAAAACTGTGTCGACAGCACATCCTCACGAGCCCCACGAGGACCTCGGAGGGAAGCTGAACTGGCTGCGCGCCGGGGTACTCGGCGCGAACGACGGGATCGTGTCGGTGGCGGGCATCGTGGTCGGCGTCGCGGGCGCGACCACCGACTCCACCGCGATCGCGACCGCGGGAATCGCGGGCCTGGTCGCCGGAGCGCTTTCGATGGCGGGCGGTGAATACGTCTCGGTGAGCACCCAGCGCGATACCGAACGCGCGCAGTTGAGGCTGGAAAAGCGCGAACTGAAAGAGATGCCCGAAGCCGAAGAACGGGAACTGGCGGAAATTTACGAGGCGAAGGGACTTTCCCCGGAACTCGCCGCCGAGGTCGCCCGCGAACTGACCGAAAAGGACGCGCTGCAGGCGCACGCCGAGGCCGAACTCGGCATCGATCCGAACAATTTGACCAGCCCCTGGCAGGCGGCGTGGGCCTCGCTGGTGGCGTTCACCGTCGGCGCCCTGCTGCCGCTGCTGGCGATCGTGTGGACGTCGACCTCGGCGCGGGTCTGGGCGTGCGCTTCGGCGGTCGTGGTCGGGCTGGTGCTGACCGGGGTCCTGAGCGCGAAACTCGGCGACGCCCGGGTCGGTCGCGCGATCGCGCGGAATGTCGGCGTCGGGGCGCTGACGATGCTGGTGACGTACTACGTCGGCGTGCTCTTCGGGACGACCGTGGCGTAAACCCCGAACGTAAGGAAAGACCCCTTCTCCGCGAATTCGCGGAGAAGGGGTCTTTCATCGCACCTTCGAGGATCACTCGTCGGCACGGGAGAGAGCGTCAGTGAACGCCCTTCATCAGCTTGCGGATCATCGGCGTCGCCAGCAGGAGCGCCACACCGACCACGATGGCCACTCCGCCGACGATGCTGAAGTACGGCGCTTCGTCCTCCACCGAGTAGTACTCGGCGAGCTTCCCGGACATCGCGGTACCAAGCGAAATGGACAGGAAGTTCAGCGCCACCATCTGTGTCCGGAACGCCTTCGGCGCGAGTTTGGTCGACAGCGAGAGGCCGACCGGCGAAAGCATCAGTTCCGCCATGGTGAACACGAACAGGATGCCTGCCAGCGCCAGCAGCGGGCTCGCGTTCTCGCCGCTGCCGACCATCGGGAGGAACAGCAGGAACGCCGCGCCCATGGTGACCGTGCCGAGCACGAACTTGATCGGCGAGGACGGCTGCTTCGAGCCGAGTTTCGTCCAGATCGCCGCGATCACCGGCGCGAACAGGATGATGAACACCGGGTTGATCGAGTTGACCCACGCCACCGGCATCTCCCAGCCGAAGACGGTGCGGTTCAGTCGCTCGTCGGTGTAGGCCGCGACGACGGTGAACTGCTGCTGGTACAGCGAGAAGAACGCCGCGCTCGCGATGAACATGGGGATGAACGAGTACACCCGGCTGCGTTCGTCGGAGGTGATCTTCTTGCTGCTGATGATCACCACGAAGTAGATCACCGAGATGACCGCGACGGCCCAGACGACGACGTCGACCAGGTTCTCCGGGTTGATGACCCCGAAGACCACCAGCAGCACGATCGCGGCGATACCGACGGCCGTGCCGCCGAACACCAGCGGACGCTTCGACGCGGGCAGCGGGTTCGGGATCTCGCTCGCCTTGTCGCCGAGGTTCTTGCGGCCGATCGTGTACTGGATCAGGCCGAGCGCCATGCCGACCGCGGCGAGCCCGAAACCGACGTGGAAGCCGATCTCGCTCTGCGCGAGCCCGGTCAGCAGCGGGCCGACGAAGCCACCGATGTTCACGCCCATGTAGAAGATCGTGAAACCGCCGTCGCGACGCTCGTCGCCTTCCGCGTACAGCGTCCCGACGATGGCCGTGGCGTTGGACTTCAGCCCGCCACTGCCGACGGCCACGCATACGAGGCCGACGCCGATACCCGCCAGGCCCGGCAGCACGGCGAGGCTGACGTGACCGATCATGATCAAAATCGCGCTGTAGAACAGCGTCCGTTCGGAGCCCAGTACGCGGTCCGCGACCCAGGCGCCGATCACGGCCGACAGGTAGACCATGCCGCCGTACGCGCCGACGATGCCGAGCGCGGAGGCCTTCGGCAGCGCCAGGCCGCCCTGACTGACTTCGTAGTAGAGATAGATGGGGAGGATGCCGAGCATCCCGTAGTACGAGAATCGCTCCCACATCTCGACGCCGAAGAGGTTCGCCAACCCTCGTGGGTGCCCGAAGAACCTCGTGTCTTGCTGGACCTCGGTAGAGGTACTCACCATGCCGTCCTTATCGAAGACATCGTTGTCGGTTTCCAGTCCACATGCTAGAAGTCCAGCATGTGGACTGGAACCCGACGTCGGCGATGAGCTTGTGGCAACCATCATGAACGTGAGATTTCCGCAGCTCGAAGCATTAAAATCGTGTCAAGGTGCGCCGGGAAGTCTGGTCGGCAACAGTATTCGTGTTGCCTAACTCCGGAGGACGCCGTGACCACCGGCCCCAACCGTCCCGCGAAGGCCGTCGTCGCTGACTTCGCCCGCTATCTCCGCACCGAGACCACCGGCGGGTTGATCCTGCTCGGGGCCACCGCCATCGCCTTGCTTTGGGCGAATTCACCCATCGACGACATTTACCGCGCGATCCGCGATTTCCGGCTCGGGCCCGAATTCCTCCACCTCGACCTGACGCTCGGCGACTGGGCCAAGGACGGCCTGCTCGCGTTGTTCTTCTTCGTCGCGGGACTCGAACTCAAACGCGAACTCGTGGTCGGTGAACTCTCGCGGTTCAAACAGGCGATCCTGCCCGTGGTGGCCGCGATCGGCGGCATGGTCGTCCCCGCACTGGTCGCGCTCGCCGTCGGCTGGGGGGCGCCGGGCATCGAACGCGCGTGGGCCGTCCCGGTCGCCACGGACATCGCGTTCGCGCTCGGTGTCCTCGCCCTGACCGCGTCGAACCTGCCCAGCAGCGCCCGGGTCTTCCTGCTGTCACTGGCGGTGGTCGACGACCTCGGCGCGATCCTCATCATCGCGATCCTGTTCACCGCGAAGTTCGACCTCGTCGCCGCGGGTGTCGCCGTCGTCGCCCTCGCGCTCTACGCCTACCTGCAGCACCGCCGCGTCCGCAGCGCCTGGATCTACGTGCCGCTGGCCTTGATCACCTGGGTCGCGGTGCACTCGGCGGGCGTCCACGCCACCATCGCCGGCGTCGCGCTCGGCCTGCTCACCCGCGTCCGCGCCGACGAAGGCGAGGAGCACGCACCGGCGATCCGGCTCGAACACCGGGTGCAGCCGTGGTCGGCCGCGGTCGCGGTGCCGTTGTTCGCGCTGTTCGCGGCCGGGATCAAGGTCGACGGCGAATCGCTCGGCGCGGTGTTCACCACGGCGTTGCCGCTGGCCGTGCTGGTCGGGCTGGTCGGCGGGAAGCTGATCGGGATTTTCGGCGCCAGCCTGCTCGCGGTGAAGTTCAAGCTCGCGGAGAAACCCAGGGGCATGGGCTGGCGGGACATCGGCGCGCTGTCGATGCTCGGCGGCGTCGGGTTCACCGTGAGCCTGCTGATCGCGGATCTCGCGCTCGACGGGGATTCCGTCGAATCGGCGAAGGCGGCGGTGCTGATCGCGTCGGCCATCGCCTCGCTTTCGGCCGCCGCGATGCTCGTGCACCGCAGCCGCGTGCACGCGCGGGAGGATTAACCCGGTCGGCCGAAGGCCCCGCTATCCCGGCGGCAAGGCGCCCATAATCGCTACTCAGAGTGGCGATACCCGGCCGCGCCCTGGCGACGCGATCGCGGTCGCGGGTTCGCCGAAGGACACTGAGCACGCGACACTCGGCGGTCCGTCGCGCCCTGGATGAGGGCACGTGGCACGATGACCGGTGTGAGCAGCCCCAAGCACGAACGCACCGGCCCCGACGGCGTGGGGGCCGTGCCCTACCTCCCCCTGTCGAGCGATGACGACGTGGTAGCGAGCGAGCAGTCCCTCGGGAAGCTCGTCGGCGATGCCACACAGCACGTTTCGACGCTGATCCGCGCCGAGGTCGAACTGGCGAAGTCCGAGGTCGTCGCGGAGGCGAAGAAGGGCGTCAAGGGCGCCATCTTCTTCCTGGTCGCGCTGGTCATCGGGCTGTACAGCTCGTTCTTCTTCTTTTTCTTCCTCGGCGAACTGCTGTCGGAGTTCCTGCAGCGCTGGGCGGCGTTCCTGATCGTGTTCGGGCTGATGCTCGTCTCGACCGCGGTCGCGGGCTTCCTCGGCTACCGCAAGGTGAAGAAGATCAGGGCGCCGGAGCGCACGATCAACAGCTTCAAGGACACCGCCGCCGCGTTCAAGTCGCGGCACGGCGACGAAGACCAAGACTGAGTCTTCGAGCGGTGCGGGCGACACCGGATCCGTCGATCGTCCGGATCGACGGTCCGTGGACGCATCGTGACGTCTCGGCGAACGGCATCCGGCTGCACGTCGCCGAACTCGGCGAAGGACCGGTGGTCCTGCTTCTGCACGGGTTCGCCGAGTTCTGGTGGACCTGGCATCACCAGCTGACCGCGCTCGCCGCCGCCGGTTTCCGCGCGGTCGCGGTGGATCTGCGCGGGTACGGGGATTCGGACAAGCCCCCGCGCGGCTACGACGCCTGGACGCTCGCGGGCGACGTCGGCGGGCTGATCAAGTCGCTCGGCGTCCGCAAGGCCCACCTCGTCGGACATGCCTGGGGCGGCATGCTCGCGTGGACGGTGGGCGCACTGCACCCCCGGCTGGTCTCCTCGGTCAGCGTGCTGGGCGGCGCGCATCCGCTGGCGTTGCGCCGGGCCGTCCGGCGACCGGGGCAGCTGCGTGCTTCAGGACATCTGTTCCGCTTCCAGCTGCCGATGACGCCGGAGAAATGGCTGGTCAAGGACGACGCGCTCGCCGTCGAGGAGCTGTTCCGCACCTGGTCCGGTCCACAATGGACGGGTACGCCGGATTTCGCCGAAACCGTGCGGACGTTCCGGCAGGCGATGCTCGTGCCGGGAGTTCCGCACAGCGCGCTCGAGTACTACCGATGGGCGTTCCGCGCGCAGTTACGCGGCGAAGGTCGCCGGTTCAGCGAAGCATTGCGAGGCCGCTACGCCGCCCGAGTGCTGCAACTGCACGGTGAGGACGACCGGTGCGTCCTGCCGGACACCGCCGCCGCGTCGCGCCGTTGGGCCCCGGACGCGCGACTCGAACGCTGGCCCGGCATCGGGCACTTCCCGCATCTGGAGGCCCCGGAGCGCACTTCGGGCGCGTTGGTGGACTTCCTCCGTATCTTGGAAACATGACCGAGCGCAAACCGACGGGCGTGTCGTTCGAGTCCTGGGTGGACCGGCAGATCCGTGCCGCACAGGCGAAGGGCGACTTCGACGACCTGCCCGGCGCGGGGAAACCGCTGCCGAAGACCGACGGCAAGGACACCGCGCTGGCCTGGGTGGTGAACAAGGTCCGCGACGAAGGACACGACGTTTCCGCGCTGCTGCCGCCGTCCTTGACGATCGCCAAGGAACTCGACGACCTGCCGGACACGCTCGCCCGCGTACGCCGGGAGGCACGGGTGCGAGAGATCGTCGAGGACCTGAACGAACGGATCCGTACCGAGCACCGGCGCCCGGCGGGCGGGCCGGTGCTGCGGGCGCGGCCTTTGGACGTCGAGGAGACCGTGGCTTCTTGGCGGCAGGGCCTCTCACCGGACCGCTGATCCCCCTCGCGCGTGCCATGAACGGTCCGTTACTTGCAAATTTTGCAAGTAACGGACCGTTCATGGCACGTTTCGCACCCTCGGGGCGCGGAGAGCTGAAGGGGAAACTCAAGCCCCGTTCATCTCACGCGGGAAGGCTGCGGAAGGGGCTAGCTCGCGCAGGGCCCGGTCGACGTGTTCGCGCTCAGCGACGAAGCCGTGTCCACCACCGGCCGCACCTGCTCCGACGTCAGCGTGAAGCCGGTCTCGGGATCCTCGACGGCCGCGCCGAAGACAACCCCGATGACCTCGCCGTCGGGGTTGATCATCGGCCCGCCCGAATTGCCGCTGCGGACCTGCCCGCGCACGGTGAACACGTCCCGCTGCACGGTGTTGGACTCGTAGATGTCCGGCCCCCGCAGGTTGATCCGGCCGCGCACCCTGGCGGACGTCGCGGTGTACGGGCCGTCGAGCGGGTAGCCGAGCACGATCGCGTCGTCGCCGGCCCGCGCGACCTGCTGTTTGAAGGGGAGCACCGGCGCCTGCAGCCGTGGCACCGCGAGCACGGCGACGTCGGCCTCCGGGTCGAAATAGACGACGCGGGCCGCGAACTTGCCCAAAGTCGACTCGATGGCGACCTCGTCGGTGCCCGCGACGACGTGCGCGTTCGTCATCACCCGCTGCGGTGCGATGACGAAACCGCTGCCTTCCAGCGCCCGTGAGCACGAGGTCGCGTTGCCGCGGATCTTCACCACGCTGCCGTGCACCTGCTTGACGATCTGCTTCGCCTGCAGCGCGGTGTCCGGCGGGCTGGTGTCCTGGACGTTCGGCTTCTGGAAGGGGTCCACAATGGACGGGAAGCCGGACGCGTCGAGCAGTTTCCGCAGTTCGCTCGGGAAGCCCTGGGCCGCCTCCGGCATGACGTCGTTGACGCCGCCGAGCACGACCGAGCTGTTGATCGACTTCGCCAGCCCCGGCACTCCCGATACCGCCGTGAGCGGCGTCGCGATCAGCCACGCGACCACGAACACGACGGCGGCCTGCACCACCGCGCCGAGTGTCTTGTCGACACCGGAAAGCTTGTCCGGATTGATTTTCTGCCGCAGCTTCCGCCCGGTCCAGACACCGAGGGTCTCGCCGAGCGCGACCAGGAACACCACGGTCGCCACCGCGAAGGCGACCTTCGCCGCCGGATGCTCGAAGAGTTCGACGACCAGCGGCGCGATCTTGATCCCCGCTAGCGCGCCCAGCACCACCCCGACCAGCGAAGGCAGGGCGATGATCACCCCCTGGAACGCGCCGGACACGCCCGCCAGGAGCGCGAGCAGGATCACCAGTACGTCAACCCAGTTCACCGGCGCCTACTCCTTCTCCGGCACTTGCCGCCCGTCGACCCGCGCCTGATGTTCGGCCAACGCTACGTCAAGCTCTCGGACGTCGCCGTGGTCCCAGTCGCGTTCCCAGCCGCCGAGCGACAGCGTCATCGCCAGCAGGCCGCCCGTGAAGCCCCAGACGAACAGACCGCCGACGTCGAACGCCGGCCCCTTCCAGCCGAAGCCCTCGCGCTCGACTTGGAACCGGTTGGCCGGGTCGGTGAGTTCGGCGATTGGCACCCTGGCCACCGCCGCCGTCTCGCCGGGATCGACCGCGTGCACCGGGGACGGCGTCCGCCAGTAGGCGAGCACGGGCGTCACGGCGAACCCGGACACCGGCACGAACAGTTCGGGGAAGACCGCCAGCGGCAGCACGCCGGAAGGCACGACGCCGGTCTCCTCCTCCGCCTCGCGCAGCGCGGTGCCGACCGGCCCGTCGTCCCCGGGCTCGGCGCCCCCGCCGGGGAAGGAGACCTGACCGGCGTGCGAGCCGAGGGTGTCGGCGCGGCGCTGGAGCAGGACGTCCGGCCCCCGCGGGCCCTCGCCGAAGAGCATCAGGACGGACGCCGGCCGGTAGCTGGCGTCCGGCGGGACGCTGAACCGGCTGAAGGTGTCCGCGCCGACGTCTCCGCTGATCTTGACCAGCGGTTGCAACCAGGCGGGCACGGCATCGGTGTCCACGAGGGGGCCGGTCATGGTGTCCCTTCCACAGCGGCGCGCACCTGCTCAGTGTTCAGGAAAACGCGTGGGTTCTCGATGAGCCGGACGTCTCCGCCCCCCGTGACCAGGTACGTCGCGGGAAGGGATGGAGGGACCTTCAGTGCCATCCGCACGGGCCCCGACTGTCCGTCACCGTCGAACACGGACGGCAGCCGGACGCCCAGTTCGGCCAGCATCGCCAGCCCGTCGGCCCCGGAACTCGCGACCTGGGCGAGGAGTACCCGAGCGGCACCGGCCTGCGCGGCGTACTCCTGGAGCAGCGGCAGTTCGGCACGGCACGGCTGGCACCACGAAGCCCACAGGTTGACCAGCACGGGACCGCCGGAAAGCACCCTGGCGAGGTCGACCCGGGAGCCATCACCGAGGCATTCGACATCGACCCCGCGCAGCTTCGCCACCTCACCCGGCCCGGGCGGCGGACACGCGGTGAGCGCGGCCTTCGCGCGGGCGGCCGTGAGATCCCCCGACGTCTTGACCTGCGCCCGGTCGTCACGGGCCGTGAGCAACGCGACGAGCAAAGCCACCACCAGCACGGCGGCGCCGAGCGCCAATTTGGTGACCCTGGTCACCGGCGCGCCGCCAGATCCAGGATGTGCTCACGTTCCTCGCCCTTGACCAGCTTCGCGGCTTCTTCGAACCCTGTCGGGCCGGCTCCGTACGAGGGGCACATCTTGGCCAGCGGACAGGCGCCACAGGCGGGTTTGCGGGCGTGACAGACGCGGCGGCCGTGGAAGATCGTCCGGTGCGAGAGGAGCGTCCACTCCTTGCGCGGGATCAGCTCGCCGACGGCGTGCTCGACCTTGACCGGGTCTTCCTCCTCGGTCCAGCCCCAGCGGCGGACCAGGCGGCCGAAATGGGTGTCGACGGTGATCCCTGGCACCCCGAAGGCGTCACCGAGCACGACGTTGGCCGTCTTGCGGCCGACACCGGGCAGCGTGACGAGGTCCTTCAGCTTACCGGGGACTTCACCGTCAAAGCGCTCCACCAGCGCGGCGCCCAGCCCCAGCACCGAGTTCGCCTTGGCGCGGAAGAACCCCGTCGACCGGAGGTACTCCTCGAGTTCGGCGCGATCGGCACCGGCGTAGTCGGCGGCACTTCGATAGCGCGCGAACAGCGCGGGCGTGACCTGGTTCACGCGGACGTCGGTGGTCTGTGCCGACAGCACGACCGCGACCAGCAGTTCGAGCGGAGTGGTGAAGTCAAGCTCGCAGCGCGCGTCCGGGAACTCGTCGTCGAGGCAACGCTTCATCCGCCTGGCGCGTCTCACCAACGCGAGCCGGCTTTCACCTTTACCCCCCGCACGGGGGGCATTGGTGAGGGCAGGGGGCACCCCGATAGCCTACGGGCGCCATCGGACGAGCCAGTGGGGAGCACCCGCCGGTCGACGGCCGACACGCCAGAGCACCACCTCGGCGCTTCGATCGAGGACGCCATGAGCGAGGATCTGGAGTAATGCACAATTTTTCGGAATTCCCGGGGCAGGGCGCATGACCGTCTGGTTCGTCATCCTCGTTCCCTTGGTGATCATGTTCTTCGCGCTGTTCATGGAACGCGTGGAGACCAGGCTCAAGCACGTCGCGGTGCAGGAGAACGAAGTCGAGGAGTTCCTCGAGCAGGCGCAGCCCAACGAGGTCCGGGCACTTTACGGGCACGGAATCGGGCGCGCGCTCGAGCTGTTCCGGCTGCGCAGGCTGGGCGGGAAGGCGGCCAGGCTACGCGCGCGACGCGTGCGGAGTTAGGCTCCACGTTCGAGCGAGATCATTCCCGGCACGGACGCGCCTGCGGCGTGCCGACGAGCGATCTCGCGCGCACGACCTAGACTGACGCACAAGTGAGCGGCGACACGGTCCCCGGCAGTGGGGGATCGACGTCGTATCTCGATGAGGAGGCACCCGAGGTGGACGAAACCCTGGCCCGAGCGGGCATTTTCCAGGGTGTTGAGCCGGCAGCCGCCGAGGCGCTGGCACAGACCTTGGAATCCGTGGAGTTCCCTCGCGGGCATGTCATCTTCAACGAGGGTGAACCCGGCGACAAGCTTTACATCATCCAGTCCGGCAAGGTGAAGATCGGCCGCAAGTCACCGGACGGCCGCGAGAACCTGCTGGGCATCTTCGGCCCGTCCGACATGTTCGGCGAGCTGTCCATTTTCGACCCCGGCCCGCGGACGTCCAGCGCGACGACCGTCACCGAGGTCCGCGCGGTGACGATGGACCGCCCGGCGCTGCGGCAGTGGATCTCCACCCGCCCGGAGATCGCCGAGCAGTTACTGCGCGTGGTCGCCCGTAGGCTGCGCCGGACGAACAACATGGTCGCCGAGCTGATCTTCACCGACGTCCCCGGCCGTGTCGCCAGGGCGCTGCTCCAGCTCGCGCAGCGGTTCGGCAGCCAGGAAGCCGGTCTGCTGCGGGTCACGCACGACCTGACGCAGGAAGAGATCGCCCAGTACGTCGGCGCTTCGCGCGAGACCGTCAACAAGGCTCTCGCCGACTTCGCGCACCGTGGCTGGCTGCGGCTCGAGGGCAAGAGCGTCCTGATCCTGGACCCGGAGCGCCTGGCCCGCCGCGCCCGGTAGGTAACTGACGGTACCCCGCAACTGCCGCGAGTAGTCCTCTACTTGCGGCAGTTGTGCGTTCAAGTACCGCAAGTAGAGGACTACTCGCGGGAGAGACAACGAAGAGCCGGGCGCCACCCCCGACGTGGCGCACCGGCTCTTCGCTGTGCGCGGGCCATCCCCCGACGATCCGCGCTCCCCGCCCTCCGGAAACAAGGCCCCGACCCGTACACCGGAGGGAGCTGGGAGTTCCTGTGTTGTCGTACAACCATCCACGGCCGCCGGCCGTGAACTCAAGTTCTTTCACCCTCAAGGACGCCATCTGCGTCGATTTGTTGCCCCGAATGACCCAGAATGGGCCGACTGTTACTCGATCGTGATGAACCAGGGCGCTTCAATCGGCGTGGTACCCGAATTCGGCGGTGACCAAACTTACCGCCGCAGATCTGGTACTTCCGTACCAAAGTAGTTCATACTGGTACGCGTGTCCCAGTCTGTGTCCGCTTCCGCCGAGAGCCACCGCACCTCCCTCGCCGACTACCGGGCCGCGCTGACCGCGCCCGGATCCCGCGGGGCGGTCATCGCGTCCTTGCTCGCCCGCCTGCCGATCGCCATGATCGGGATTTCCGCGCTGCTCTACGTCCAGCGTGAGACGGGCTCCTTCGCCTCGGCCGGACTGGTGTCGGCCGGGTCGCTGGTCGGCGTCTCCGTCGGCGCGGTCGTGCAGGGACGGCTCATCGACCGCTTCGGGCCGACTCGGCCGCTGCTGACGACCACGGTGCTCTTCGCGCTGGCGATGACCACGCTGGTGTTCGCGATCGAGGCGCACGCGCCGACGCTCGTGCTGGTCCTCCTCGCCTTCGGCACCGGGATCACCGAGCCGATGGTCGGCTCGGCCTCGCGAGCGCTGTGGACACGGCTCCTGCCCGCCGGGCCGACACGGAACGCCGCGTTCTCGTACGAAGCCATCAGCATGGAGGTCTTCTTCATCCTCGGTCCGGGGTTCGCCGGGCTGCTGATCGCCGCACCGTGGGCGGGCACCGGCATCGTGATCGGCGCGGTGACCATGATCGCGGGTGCGGTGCTGTTCGCACTGAGCCCGACCGTGCGGTCCTGGGGACCGGCTCCGTCGTCGGGCGGCAAACTGCTCGGCGCGCTGGCCAGTCCCGGGATGCGCACACTCGCGCTCGCCGCGCTGGGCTTCGGCGCCGTGATCGGATTCGTCGAGGTCGCCGTCCCGGCCGCCGCCGCCGAGGCCGGGAACACCTCGATCGGCGGGCTGCTGCTTTCGGCTTGGTCGGTCAGTTCGGTCGCGTTCGGCGTCGCGTACAGCCTGCGCCCGTGGCCGCGGCAGATGGGCCTGCGGCTGCCGGTGCTGCTCGCCGGATTCGGCGCACTGGTGGCGCTGCTCGCGCTGCCGGGGTCGCTCTGGGGCCTCGCGCTCGCCATGCTCGCCGCGGGTGCGCTCATCACGCCGCAGTCGACGACACACTCGGCGGCCATCGAGATCGCCGCGCCGGAGGGCACGGCGGCCGAGGCGTTCGGCTGGGTGCTCACCGCGGTGACCCTCGGCCTGGCGTTCGGACAGTCGATCAGCGGCTACCTCGTCGAGCACGCGGGGCACGAAGCGGCGTTCCTCGCCGCCGGCGCCGTCGGTTTCGCGCTCGCCGCGGTGGTCTGGCTGCTACGCGGCACCTTCCGCCCCCAGCCGTCCGGAACCGTCGCCGAAGCCTCCGAACTTGTCGGTGCCGCCCGCTAACTTGCGGGCATGGACCTGACTGCCGCCACCCGCTCCCTCTCGTCCGCCGTTTCCGCCGCCGCACGGTTGCTCTCGGCCCGCTCCGGTCTGCTTCTGCGCGCCGGGCGGGACGGCCTGACCGTCGGCGGCAACGACAGCGAACGAGCGGTCCGCCTGACCAGCGACGCCGTCGTCCACACCGACGGCGAGGTCATGGTCCCGGCGGGGCCGCTCGCGGAGACGCTGCGCATGCTCGACGACGATCTGGTGCGCCTGGTCGTCGAGGGTTCGAGGCTGGCCGTGCGAGTCGAAGGCGGCCGGTTCGCGCTGCCGTTGCTGAGCCGTGAACTACAGCTCTCGGAAATGCCACCCAAGGTGTCCGAAGTGGACGGTGCCGCGCTGGTGACGGCGTTGCGCACCGTCGCGGGCACGGCGGCCAAGGACGACGCGCTGCCGATGTTCACCGGCGTCCGAGTGCAGAGCTTCAGCCGTGAGCTGCGGCTGACCGCGTCCGACCGGTACCGGATGGCCGTGGCCACCCTGCCGCTGCGCTGCGAGGGCGAACCGATCGACGCGCTGGTCCCGGCGGGTCTCCTGGCCGAGACGGCGAAGCAGGCGCGTGGCACCGTCGGCCTGCACGGCGACGGCACCCGGTTCGGGTTGAGCTGGGCCGGGGTCACCGTCACCACCGCCGTGCTCGACGCGGGATTCCTGTCGGAGAAGCTGATCGAGTCGTCCACTGTGGACACCACGGTCGAGGTCGCCGCCGACGCGCTGGCCGCCGCTGTGCGCCGGGTCGGTGTCTACGCGGACGAGCGCCGGGTGCTGACACTGGAGGTCGGCGACTCGCACCTGCGGCTGGCCAGTTCCAAGCAGGACACCGGCGAGGCCGAAGAGACTCTGAAGGCCGAGGTTTCCGGCGGCCGGACGTCGCCCTCGTTCCAGGCGCGGTACCTCTTGGACGCGCTGCAGGGGTTCGCCGGAGAGCGGGTGCGGCTCGGCATCCAACCCGGGATGCGGGCCTGCGTCATCCGCGCGGTGGAGCCGGGCGATGTGGACCTGACCTACTACGTGATGCCGATGCTGCCGCGCTGAACCGGCCTCGTGGGTGGTCAGGGCGGCCGGAGCGGACCCGTCTACGAGACCTGACACCCTCTCGACCGTCCCATAAATGTCTTACCGAGGAAGGTGTCCCGAAAGCCACTTTGGGGACATCAGACGTCGCGAAAGTGGCTTTCGCGACTCCCGCCCGGCGCGGAGCCCGCACGCGCGCCAACACCGGCCGCAACTCAGGCCGAAGCGTCCTTCACCGCGGCCTCGACCTCCGCGAACGAAGGGTTCACCATTGCCTTCGAGCCCACGAAGACTGTCGGCACGACCTCGTTTCCGTTCGCCACCGAGCGCACGCGCGCGGCCGCGTCCGGGTCCTCCCAGATGTTGACCGCCTTCACCTTGAACCCGCTCTTCGACAACGGCCGTTCCAGCGCCGCGCAGAACCCGCATCCAGGGCGCCAGTAGAACTCGACCTCGACGTCACTCATTCGCCGTCCTCCGACCTCAGGTAGTCCAACTGCGCCCGCACACTCCACTCGGCGGGCGTCCACAAAGCCTTGTCGACGTCGGCGTAGACGACCTCGACCACCTGGCGCGGGGTGGCGTCCGCGCCGAGGGTCTTCAGTGCCGAACGCACCTGATCGAGCCGTTCTTCCCGGTGCGCCAGGTATTCGCGCGCGGTCGCGGCCAGGTCGGGCAGTTCGGGGCCGTGTCCCGGCAGGCCGACGGTCCCGGCGGGCAGCTCGATGAGCTTCCGCAGGGAGCGCAGGTAATCGCCGAGGTCGTGCAGCACGGTCGTCCCGCGGCCGAGAATGGTGTCGCCGGTCAGGATCTGCCCGTCGGACACCAGGCAGATCGAGTCGCCGGTGTGCCCTGGCGTGTGCAGCACGGAGATCTCCACGCCGCCCGCCTCGATCACTTCACCGTCCACAAGGGACTTACCGCCGATGCACAGCGACTCGTCGAAGGCCCGCACCGGAGCGCCGACGCGCTCGGCGAACCAGGGCGCGCCCTCCGCGTGGTCGGGGTGATGGTGGGTCAGGACGATCAGCTCGACGGCGCCGGTTTCCGCCAGCAGTGTCAAATGTTCGATGTCCTCGTGACCGGGGTCGACGACAACGGAACCGGTCGCATCGGATCCGCGCAGCACCCAGGAATTGGTGCCTTCCAACGTCATCGACGACGGATTGTGTTCCAGTAGCACGGAAGCCGTCGGCGTGACGCGGCGCAGCACGCCGTACGCGGGGGCGTTCACGCCGGGTCCAGCACGACGCGGACCTTGTCGCCGTCACGCACCAGCGTCGGCATGATCTTCACGATCTCGCGCTCGACGGCCTGAGCCGCGGCCGCCATGTCGAAAGCGCCCAGCTCCGCGAGCGTGATCCAGGTCGGTGGCATGAGCATGCGGCGCCCTTCCTTGGCGTCGGCGATGGCTTCCTCCGGCCGCTGCCAACCGGAGCTGACGGCTTCGGAGGTGGCGCTGTCCGCCTGCTGCCCCTTGGGCAGAACGGCGACGAAGAAGCAGGTGTCGTAGCGGCGCGGTTCCTGGGGCGGGGTGACCCAGTTCGCCCACGGCCGCAAGAGATCCGCGCGCAGTGTCAGGCCGTTCGCTTCGAGGAACGCGGCGAGCGAGAGTTCGCGGGAGACCAGCTTTTCGCGAGCGTCGTGGTACGGCGTCGTGTCGGTGACGACGGTGTCCCCGAGGCTCGCGAGCAGCACGCCCGACTCCTCGAACGTCTCCCGCACGGCCGCGCACACCAGGGCGCGGGCCAGCGATTCCCCGCACCCGAAGCGCTCCGCCCACCAAGCCGGTTTCGGGCCGGCCCAACTCACCGAGGTGTCGACGTCACGCGAGTCCACCCCGCCGCCGGGGAACACGGTCATCCCGCCCGCGAACGGCATGCCCTTGACCCGGTGCTGCAGGAAGACCTCGACGCCGTCGGAGCCGTCGCGGAGGAGGATCACGGTCGCCGCGTCCTTGGGCGTCACCGGCTCGCCGTCGGCGTTGGCGCGGGTGCCCACCCCGGCCCCCACCGGGATGTCGAATGTCAGTTCTTCAGCCACACCCGCAACCTAACATCGCGTTTCGTCCTCTAGTTGCGATAGTTGCGCGTGCAACCACCGCAACTAGAGGACGAAACGCGTAGGGCTTACGAAGACCAGCTAGAGCCACTGCTGCGCGAAGCACCGTTCAGCCGGATCTTCGCCGCTTCGGCGCGCTCCCGTTCGGCGAGCTCGGCGTGCAGCTCGCGCAGGAGCGCACGGTCACGCTCGCTCAGGCTGGGGTCGTCGAGGTCGAGAGCGGGCAGCTCGACGACCTCGTGCATGCTCGGCTTGCCCGAGGCGATCTCGCGACCCTTTTCGGGGTCCTCCTTGAGCGCCTGACGTAGCTGCGCCACTTCGGCCGGGGTCAGGTCCGCCGTGCGCTCGGCGCGGGTCTCCGCCCGTGACTTGCGTGGCGGCGACTGCTCCGGAGACGGCGCCGGTGCGGATACCTGCTGCACGATCGGCACCACCGGTGCGATCGACTCGATCGGTTCGTGGCCGCCGCTGCCCACCGGCCGCAGGCCGTGCCTGCTCGGCTGCTCCTTGACCGGCTCGGGAGCCGGAGCGAGAGCGGGCGGCGGGGTCACCGGCTCGGACCGAAAGTCACTGGAATGGGTACTCCCGGTTACCCAGACAGGACTCGCGGCCGACGACGCGGCCTGGTGGTACGCGGACCGTGCGACACCGGGTCCCGCGACCTCGACGACCGAGCGGATGCCCGCCCGGCGAAGCGCGGTGTCCACGCGGAACGCGACCGCGGGCGGGTTGCCCTCCGGGCCGATCTCGACCAGGACGACCCGCTGCGGCAACGAGCCTGGCACGCTGCCGGCGGGCGTGTTCCGCCACACCGCGTGCACCGAACGGACGTCCGGCAGCACCTGGAGGGTGCGGTCGAGCGCCTCGGCGAGGCCGAATTCGGGCTGGTTCTCCCCGGTGAACCGGTGGGTGAGCACCGACTCGTCCTCTTCCACGAGCAGGTCGTTCGCCAGGGTGGCGTCGGACCGGCTCATCTCGAGGACGAGCGCGAGTTCACGCTGTTCGGACGAGCTCACCGGGATCTTCCCCGCGATCAGGGTGCCGGTGGTGAGCTCCACCGCTTCGTCGATGTGTGCGCGCGCGATCAGCTCACGCGCTTCGGTCAAAGCACTGTCGTCGATTCGACCCGCCAGGGCCAGTAACAGGTTATGCAGGCGCAGGGGCACCGAGAACCCGTCCATGGGCGGGCCGTCGTGGACCTCCACCATTGCTCTGCTCCCTCCCGGCTCGCCTGGTGGTGCGAGCGTTAAGCGGCGACCAGCCGACTTCCGGTGTCCACCGCGCCCACACAGACCAGCTCGGAGTTGGCGAGCGCGACACGGTGATAGCCGGTGAGGTCGATGCTCGGCGGGAGAACCTCGACGCCGGGCTCCTCGTCACCCAGCACGCGCAGGACGCGCTGCAGTTCGCCGGTCAGCCTCGGCAGCCCGTTGAGCGCCGTGACCAGGAGGACTCGTTTCGCCCCACCCTCACCGACCACACCGAGGTGTCGCCAGCTTTGCCGCACTTCACCCACATCCGGCCGGCCCCGCAACGTCGCGTGGATCAATACGGACACAGAGTCGACGGAGTTCACCCATTCGGGCGCACTCTGCGTGAATGTGTACCTGGTCTCGGTGACGTCGTCTACCCCCAGGGTGGAACTCACCTGATGCCAGTCGGCCCCGTGAGGAATAAGCCCGGCGACTAGCAGGCGATACTCGGTTTGGTCCAGATCGATCCTGTGCTTAAGCAAAGACCTGGGCAGGGTTCGCGCGAGCGTGCCCATCGCGCCCTCGCCCAGCCAGTCGCGGAACCGCCACAAAAGCTGGTCCGGCAGCCGCCCGGCCAGCCGGAGCAGCAGCTCGTGCGAGGACTTCTCGATGTCCGGGTCCATCACTTCACCTCCACGATCAATTCGATCTCGACCGGCGCCCCGATCGGCAGCTCGGCGACCCCGACGGCCGAGCGGGCGTGGATCCCCGCCTCGCCGAAGATCTCGCCGAGCAGCTCGGACGCCCCGTTGATCACCGCGGGCTGACCGGTGAAGCCCTCCGCGGACGCCACGAACCCGACGACCTTGACCACCCGCACGACGCTGTCGATCCCGACGACCGAGTCGACCGCTGCGAGCGCGTTGAGGATCGAAGTCCGCGCGTACTGCTTCGCTTCTTCGGGGCTGACCTCGGCGCCGACCTTGCCGGTCGCTTCGAGCTCACCCTTGACGAAGGGCAGCTGCCCGGACGTGTAGACGTACGAGCCGGTGCGGACGGCGGGCACGTAAGCCGCCAGCGGGGCGGCGACGCCGGGCAGTTCGATACCGAGCTCGGCGAGTCGATCGCTCCAGGTCATGGCTTCAATCCCCTAGTTCTTGGCTCGTTTGAGGTAGGCGACGTGCTGCTCGCCGGTCGGGTTCGGGAGCACGGTGACGAGCTCCCAGCCGTCCTCGCCCCACTGGTCGAGGATCTGCTTGGTGGCGTGGATCAACAGGGGGACGGTCGCGTACTCCCACTTGGTGGCGCTCATGTCCGGGAGCGTAGTCAAACCGGCAACCCCGCCCGACACACATGCGGAAAACCCTCTCGCGAGCCGTTCGCCGATTTCCCGCCGATGTGGTTCACTTCACACCTACTCGTGAGTAGATAGGACGCTGACATGCGGACAACGAGGTCCCTTTCCGCCGCCTTCCTGGCCGCGGTACTTGCCCTGAGCTGCGCTGCACCGGCGAACGCCGTCCAGAAGCTTCCCGTTCCGTGGACACTCGCCGCCGCCCTGCCCGCGCAGGCGGCGACTCCCGGCGGCCCGCCGCCCGGATCGAACGATTTCGACTGCCGTCCGAGTACCGCCCACCCGAACCCCGTGGTGCTGGCGCACGGTCTCGGCGCCAACCAGACGGTGAACTGGCAGACGTTCGGCCCGTTGCTCAAGAACAACGGGTACTGCGTCTTCTCCCTGACCTATGGCGTCCCGGGGAAACCGCTGCCGCTCTACCAGCCGGGCGGGCTCCTGCCGATGGAACAGAGCGCGAAAGAGCTGTCGGCGTTCGTCGACAAGGTGCTCGGCGCGACCGGCGCGTCCAAGGTGGACATCCTCGGGCATTCCGAGGGCACGCTGATGCCTTCTTATTACGTGAAGTTCCTCGGCGGTGCGTCCAAAGTGGACAAGTACGTCAGCCTGACCCCGCTGTGGGACGGCACGACACTGTTCGGCGCCTCACATCTGTACGCACTCGCGGGCGCGCTGGGCCTCAGCCCCGGCTTCAACGGCATCCTCGACCCGGTGTGCGGATCGTGCCGCCAGTTCCTGCGCGGTTCGGAGTTCCTCACGAACCTGCGCGCCGGCAACGGCATCTTCCAGCCTGGCGTGACGTACACGAACATCCTGACCCGCTACGACGAAGCCGTCGTCCCGTACACGAGCGGGCTCGGGAAGGGATCGAACGTGAAGAACATCGTCCTGCAGGACGGCTGCCTGCTGGATCTGGCCGAGCACGCCGGGGTCGCCGCCGACCGCAACGCCGCCGGGCACGTCCTCAACGCGCTCGACCCGGCGCACGCGAAACCCGTCCCGTGCGTGCCCGCGACCCCGATCGGAAGCTGAAGGGGACTTTCCCCGCATGGGACGCGGTGAAAGCTCCCTTCGCCGCGTCGCATGCGGGGAAAGTCCCCTTCAGCCCCCACTAGGCTGACCGGGGTGGAGACCTGGCGCATCGTCGCGACCGTCCTGCTCGCCGCGGCCGGGTTGCCGCTGGTGCTGGTCCTGATGGCGAAGGCACGGGACCGCACGGACAGCTCGGCGACGGTCGCGATCACCGGCGCGGTGGCCTTCGTGGCTCTCCTGCTGTTCGGTGTGGTGATGCTCACGGTGCTGCCCGGGGCCCTGACCTGGGCCATCGTCGCGGTGGTCGCGGCTGCGCTCGGCGTCATGATGCTGGCGAGCTGACCACTCAATTAGGGTGGGACCGGTGAGCACTCCCCTTGCCGGCTGGACCGACGAACTCGCGAGAGCCCGGCTGCATTTCGTCACCGGCAAGGGCGGGACGGGCAAGACCACGCTCGCCGCCTCGCTGGGCCTCGCGCTCGCCAAGGGCGGGCGCCGCGTGCTGCTGATCGAGGTCGAAGGCCGTCAGGGCATCGCCCAGCTCTTCGACACCGAGCCGCTGCCGTACGCCGAGCAGCGCATCGCGGCCGTTCCAGGCGGCGGCGAACTGCGCGCGCTGCACATCGACGTCGAGGCGGCGCTCCTCGAATACTTCGAGATGTTCTACAACCTCGGTTTCGCCGGGCGGACGCTGCGGCGGATGGGCGCGATCGAGTTCGCGACCACCCTCGCGCCGGGTCTGCGTGACGTCCTGCTCACCGGGAAGATCAAGGAATGCGTCGGCCGGACCGAATCCGACGGCCGCCACACCTATGACGCCGTCGTCGTCGACTCGCCCCCCACCGGCCGGGTCGTGAAGTTCCTCGACGTCACCAAGGCACTCACCGACCTCGCCAAGACCGGTCCGATCCGCGGCCAGGCCGACGGCGTCGTCCGCCTGCTGCACTCCGGCGAGACCGCCATCCACCTGGTGACGCTGCTCGAAGAGATGCCGGTGCGGGAAACCGTCGAAGCGGTCGCCGAACTCGACGGCGCGGATCTGCGTCCCGGCGCGGTCCTGGTCAACCGGGTCCGCCCACCGCGGCTGCCCGCGCGCTCGGTGACCGCCGCCGCCGACGGCCGCGTCGATGCCTCCCGCGTCCGCGCCGGGCTCGCGTCGGCCGGGCTGAACCTGCCAGAGAGCACCCTCGACGCACTGGTCGAAGAGACCGTCGAGCACGCCGTCCGGGTCGCGGCCGAGCAACGCGCCCGCGAGCAGCTGGCCGAAGCGGACCTGCCGGGCCTGGAGCTGCCGGACCTGACCGACGGCGTCGACGTCGCGGCGCTCTACGACCTCGCCGAAGCACTGACCGAGCAGGGAGTGCGCTGATGTCGGGCGTCCTGGAGATCGACAAGCTGATCGACGATCCGGAAAGCCGGGTCATCGTCTGCTGCGGGTCCGGCGGGGTCGGCAAGACGACCACCGCGGCGGCGCTGGCGTTGCGCGCGGCCGAACGCGGACGGCAGACGGTGGTGCTCACCATCGACCCGGCGCGGCGGCTGGCACAGGCGCTCGGCCTGCGTGAACTGGGCAATCACCCGAAACAGGTGCATGTCGAAGGGTTCGAGCCCAAGGGCGAACTCTGGGCGATGATGCTCGACATGCGCCGCACGTTCGACGACATGGTGCGGGTGCACGCCGGCCCGGAACGCGCCGAACAGCTGCTGCAGAACCCCTTCTACCAGACCATTTCCACGTCGTTCTCCGGCACGCAGGAGTACATGGCGATGGAGAAGCTGGGGCAGCTCGCGGCCACCGACGAGTGGGACCTGATCATCGTCGACACGCCGCCGAGCCGGTCCGCGCTGGACTTCCTCGACGCGCCGACACGGCTTTCCAGCGCGCTCGACGGCCGTATGATCCGGCTGCTCACCGGCCCCGCGAAGGCGGGTGGCTGGGGTCTGCGCAAGGTCGTCAACGCCGGGTTCTCGATGTTCGCGAAGGCCGTCTCGACGATCATCGGCGGCCAACTGCTGACCGACGCTTCGGCGTTCATGCAGGCCTTCGACAGCATGTTCGGCGGTTTCCGCGAACGCGCGCGCAAGACCTCCGAGCTGCTGCGGTCCGGCGGCACTTCTTTTCTCGTAATAGCCGCACCGGAGCCGGACGCGCTGCGCGAGGCGTCCTACTTCGTGGAGCGGCTTTCGGAAGAGAGCATGCCGCTGGCCGGGCTGGTCGCGAACCGGACACATCCGGTGCTCGCCCCGCTCACCGGCCCCGAGGCCCTCGCGGCCGCGGAACAGCTGGCGAAGGGCGAGACCGGCGCACCGCTGGCCGAAGCCGTCCTCCGCCTGCACGCGGACCGGGTCGCGCTGGCCGAACGAGAGACACGGCTGCTCGCCAGGTTCACGCGGGCGCATCCCGAGGTCCCGCTGGTGCGGGTGCCCGCGCTCCCCAGTGACGTGCACGATCTCGGAGGCCTGCGCGACATCGGCACAAGACTCGCTACGCAGTCCTGAAGGTCCGTGAAGGACTCCTTCCCAACCTTGGACTCAGGGAAGGGGTCCTCCACGGATTCTCGATCACGAGACTCGGACGCGTACGTCTTCCTCTTCGTCGATCCCGGTGAAACTGCGCTTCGCCGCTTCAAGCAGGTCCGCCCAGCTGGTCACGTCCGGCCGCCGCCTCAGCAGCGCCCGCCGTTCCCGTTCGGTCATACCTCCCCAGATGCCGAAGTTGATCCGGCCATCGAGCGCTTCGGCGAGACATTCCGTCCTGACCGGGCAGCCAAGACAGACCGCCTTGGCCCGGTTCTGCTCGGCACCCCGGACGAACAAACCGTCCGGATCGGTGTCGCGGCACGACGCGTTGACCCGCCAGCTCGACTGCTTGGTCTCCATACCCCCAGCTCCCTACCCTGGTGTTCGACACACCACGGGGGGACGAAAAGCCTGCGCTCCTGCCCCCATGAGCGTGTCTCCCTTGTGCTCACGTCGGTTCAGCCGACACCTCCCCGGTGCCGGTGCCTCCGTTCGGTCGAATGCGACTGCCGCTCGCACTCACCCGTCTGTCGGCTTTTTCATACGTGAGACGTTGACGGACTGTAGGGGCCCTCGGTTCCCCCCGCCAAGCCCTAGGATGCCTCCCATTACCAGCCGTCACCAAATGGGGTCGATTTTGTGACCGGATCCGCACCGACAGCGAGGTGACGTCACGGTGGGCTAACGGGATCCGCGTACCCTGGTCCGCGTGCGCAAAACGGACGGTCTACTGAAGCTCCTTGGCCTGTGTGTGCTCGCGGGGGTGCTGGTCGCGGGAATGCTGTTCCCGGTGGCGGGCGCCGCGGGCGTGATCTCCAACCAGGCGAGCGAGACCGTCGACAAGACATCTTCGGATCTTGCGGACATCCCGCCGCCCTTGGTGACGACCGTCACCGACAACACCGGCAAGCAGATCGCGACGCTGTACAAGCAGTTCCGCGTCCCCACCACCGAGACCCAGATCAACGACGCCATGAAGTGGGCGCTGATCTCGGTCGAGGACAAGCGCTTCTACGAGCACAACGGGGTGGACTGGAAGGGAACGCTGCGCGCCGCGGTCAGCAACACCACCGGCGGGGACACCCAAGGCGCGTCGACGCTGACGCAGCAGTACGTCAAGAACTACCTGATCAACGTCGTCTACCGGGACGACAAGCCGGGACAGAAGCGCGCACAGGAACAGTCGATCGCCCGGAAGCTGAAGGAAGCCAGGATCGCGATCCAGCTGGAAACCAAGCTGAACAAGATGCAGATCCTGACCGGATACCTGAACGTCGTCGAGTTCTCGCGCGAGATCTACGGCGTCGGCGCGGCCGCGAACGCGTACTTCAACACGCCCGTCGAGAAGCTCACGGTGCCGCAAGCGGCGTTGCTGGCCGGTCTGGTGAACAACCCGAGCTTCAATGACCCGTGGAAGAACCCGGCGAGGGCGACCGAACGCCGCAACCTGGTGCTGGACCGCATGGTCGACAACCAGAAGCTCGCGAAGGCGGACGCGGAACGGTTCAAGGCCGAGCCACTCGGCGTCGTCGAAGGCGGCCCGCAGAAACCGGCGCCGAACTGCACCGGCGCCGGTCCGGAGAACGGTTTCTTCTGCCAGTACGTCGAGGACTATCTCCTCGAGGCCGGAATGACGAAGGACGACCTCTACACCGGCGGTTACCAGATCAAGACCACCTTGGACGAACGGGCGAACCACGAAGCCAAGATGTCGGCCGAAGCCCAGGTCAAGAAGACGCAGGACAACGTCGCGAACACGCTCTCACTGGTGAAACCGGGCAAGCAACGACACGAAGTCGTGGCGCTGGCGGCGAACCGTGACTACGGGCTTCACGAAGACCAGGGCCAGACGACCTTCGCGTTGCCTTCCGGCGTCTACAACACCGCTGGCGCCGGCTCGGCGTACAAGGTCTTCACCGCCGCCGCGGCTCTGGAGGCCGGTGTGGCTGGGATCAACAGCTCACTCCCGGTGCCCGACTTCTATACCTCCAACGTATTCACCGGTGGTGGCAACAAATGCGCCCCGACCGGGCCGCCGCTGCGCTCTCGCTGGTACTGCCTCGGCAACGCGGCTGACTACAACCCCGCCGGTGGGTCCATGTCGCTGCAGCAGGCGCTGGCGACCTCGCCGAACACCGCGTTCGTGATCCTCGAGGAAAAGGTTGGGAACACCGGGCCGATCGTGGAGATGGCACGCAAGCTCGGCATGCGCGACACCATGGCCAGCAACCTCGGTGGCGGCAACGTCGACCCGAATTCCACCAACCGGGGGGTCAACATCAGTCAGCAACAGGCTTTGGGGCCGGGCCCGAACTCGGCGGGTACCGGTGCTTTCACCCTCGGGGTGAGCCCGCTGTCCGGCTTGGAACTGGCGAACGTCGGTGCCACGATCATGAGCGGTGGCGTCTGGTGCCCGCCGACCCCGCTGGCCGGTGTCACCGACCGGGACGGAAAGCCGGTGCCGGTCAAGGAAGCCGCCTGCGAGCAGGTGGTCCCCGAAGGTCTCGCCAATACCCTCGCGGTCGGCATGAGCAGGGACAGCGCACCCGGCGGCACATCGTTCGGTGCCGCGAATGGCGTCAGGTGGAACCGGCCGGTGATGGGTAAGACCGGGACCACACAGAGTAACGGCTCGGGATCCTACCTCGGGGCCACTCCACAGCTCGCGGGCGCGGCGATGGTGTTCCGCCCGAAGGGTGGAAGTGGCGGTCTCTGCTACCTCGGCCCGGGTAACGTGACTACCCGCGGCTGCGAGAACATGTTCGGCGGGAAGACGCCGGCGCAGACCTGGTTCGGGGCGATGTCGAAGATCCTCGAAGGCCAGGAAGCGCTGCCGCTGCCGCAGCCGGACCCGAAGTACATGGGCGGCGGACGCTGACTCCTCGATGTCACTTTCACCAGCGCAAATCACGATGAGTAATATTAATATAACTTTGAGTGAGTAACCGGCGGCCTAACGGGGAACGGCGATCGACGGAATCATGTCACCTGATCCCCACACCCCGCTCCGACCACGGAAAGTGAAGAAAAGAGGCCATTCCAGCGATTTTTCGCCATCGCCGGAATGGGGGCGAACGATCACCCCGGACGAGCACGTAAACTGGACAGTGTGAGCACGCTCAGTAACAGCAGCAGTTCGGGAAAGACGGTACGGCACTTGGCCGTGGGAACCGTCGCCCTGGGAGCCGCGACCCTCGGTTACGCGGTCGGGATCGAAAGGCGCCGGTGGACGCTTCGCACCGCGGAGCTCCCGGTCCTCGCGGCAGGGGCGAAGCCCTTCACGATCCTCCACATCTCGGACCTGCACATGCTCCCCGGTCATGTGAGCAAGCAACGCTGGGTAGCCGCGCTCGACGAACTCGAACCGGACCTCGTCGTCAACACCGGTGACAACCTGTCACATCAGCAGGCCGTCCCGTCCGTGCTGCGCGCACTCGGCCCTCTGCTCAACCGGCCCGGAGTGTTCATCTTCGGCAGCAATGACTACTACGCACCGAAACCGAAGAACCCCGCGCGCTACCTCATGCCAAAAGGCAAGAAGAAGCGGATCCACGGCGAACACCTGCCGTGGCGCGACCTCCGCGCGGCCTTCGTCGAACACGGCTGGGACGACCTGACCCACGTCCGGCGCACCATCGAGGTCGCCGACCAGTACGTCTTCACCGCCGGCGTCGACGACGCCCACCTCCGCCGCGACCGCTACGCCGACATCGCAGGCCCCGCCGACACGGGCGCCGCGGTCCGCATCGGCGTCACCCACTCCCCGGAACCTCGCGTCCTCGACGAGTTCGCCGGAGACGGCTACGACCTCGTCCTCGCGGGCCACACCCACGGCGGGCAACTCCGCGTGCCCGGCTACGGCGCCGTCGTCACCAACTGCGAACTCGACCGCGCCCGTGCGCGGGGCGCGTCCCGCTGGGGAGCCCAGATGTGGCTCCACGTCTCCGCCGGACTGGGCACCTCGCCGTACGCCCCCGCCCGCTTCGCTTGCCCTCCCGAGGCCAGCCTGCTGACGCTGGTCCCACGGGGTACGACCAGCGCCGATCACCGGAAAGCATCCCCCCGCAAAGCCCGAAACACCGTCCGCTAAACTTCTCCTCGACCCGCTAAGAAGTATCCGGGGTGTGGCGCAGCTTGGTAGCGTGCCTCGTTCGGGTCGAGGAGGTCGTGGGTTCGAATCCCGCCACCCCGACGTTGGATCGAAAGAGCCTTGCTCGCACGTTTGCGAGCAAGGCTCTTTCGCGTCGCGGGGCAACTTTGCTTGAGATGGGCCTTGGTGTCCCCCAGGGCGCTTCGTGCCGCCAAGGCTTTCGCCGAACATAGCTCGATGTCCCCAATGCGGCATTGGGGACGCTCAACGTCTCCAATGTGCGATTGGGGACATCAGCGGCCCTGAGCCCAGCCAGCGGGCGACATTGCACCCCGCCTCACCGAAAGCACGCGGGCAGCCCCCGCCGCTCCCAGGGGGGCGACCCCGGACCCAGCGTATCGGTGAGGGGCGTCGGGACTGGGCGAAAGAGGGGGCGGCGGGGCTGGTTGTCCACAACGGCGGGTGGGTGTGGACAACCGGGGCCCGCCACTCGCCGTAGGGTTCCCAATCCCTCATTCGAGACGCTGAGTGCCCCCAATGAGGCATTGGGGACACCGGCGAGCGCGAAAGAGCGCCAGCGAGCGCCAGTGAGGCGTGGCCCGACATCACCGGGTGGCCAGAAGCTCCGTCCAGCACTGGGCGAAGTCACCATCGCCGGATCGCGCCCAGGACCAGGCCGAGCGGGCGGCCGAAGCGAGTTGGTCGCGGTCCGGGGTCGTCGCGGTTTCCAGTGCCGTCACCAGCCGTGCCTCCACGTAGGTCGCCAACGCCCGGTACGTCGAGTCCGTGCGGTAGCGGGTTTTCGTTCGCACGTCGGTGAAACCGGCGGCGGTGACCGCGGCGGGGATCGCTCGTCCGGCGAACGGGTCGCCACCCGCGCGGCGGCACAGCAGATAGTGCCCGCGGAGGGCGGCGTCGACGTTCGCCGTCTTCGGCCGGAGCCGTGCCCGACTCCAGTCCGATGTGGACAGTGCGAGGGAGCCGCCCGGTTTGAGTACCCGCCAGATCTCCGCCAGAGCGGCGCCAGGTTCCTTCAGATGCTCGAAGACGGCGTGCGCGAAGATCACATCCACCGAAGCCTCGGCGAACGGCAGCGCGCACGCGTCCGCGGCCAGAAAGTCCACTGTGGACTTTCTGTGCCCGGCACCGATACCGAGGGTGATCGAACCCGGCCCGCAGCCGACGTCGACAACCCCCATCCCCGGCCCGAACAGCGGTTGCGCGAACACGGCCCGTTCGACCGCCTGGCGCGCTGACCGCGCGGACACCGCGGCGCGCGGCGCGTTTCCCTCCAGCACCCCGCACACAGTACGGCTCCGGAGTGGCAGGATCGAGGGGTGAGCACGCAGCCAGGCAACAAATATCCGTCCGCGGCGGTCCCGGACCGCCTGTTCGACGACGCCGAAGCCGAGGCAAGGTGGCGGGCCCGCTTCCGCGCGCCGCGTATCTCGGTCCCCGAGTGGGCCATCGACGCCCCGGACGCGAACGTCTACGTCTCCAACGCCAGCGGCGTCTGGGAGGTGTACTCCTGGGACCGTGCGACCGGTGAGCATCGCCGCGTCACCGACCGGCCCGCCGGGACCATGCACGCGACCCCGTCCCCCGACGGCCACTGGATCTGGTGGTTCGACGACACGGACGGCGACGAATTCGGTTCCTGGGTCCGCGAACCGTTCACCCCGGGGGCCGCCGCCGAGCGCGCGGTGCCGGACGTCCACGACGGCTACCCCGCCGGACTCGAGATCGGCACCCGCGTGGTCGCCGTCGGTGTCTCGACCGACGACGGCAGCGAACTCTTCGCGCACATCGACGGGGAGACCACGAGCTTCTACCGGCATGACGACGACGCCGGGATCGCGTCGCTGTCCCGTGACGAGTCCCGGCTCGCGATCTCCCATTCCGAGCACGGTGATTCGCGACACCCCGCGCTGCGCGTCCTGTCCACCGACGGCTTCGCCGCGGTCGCCGACAAATGGGACGGCGAGGGCAAGGGCCTCGGCGCGCTGGAGTTCTCGCCGGTCGCGGGCGACCAGCGGTTGCTGGTGCTGCACGAGCGGCGCGGGCGCGAGGAACTCCTGATCTGGGACGTCGCCGCCGACACCGAGCGGGAAATCGAACTCGACCTGCCCGGCGAGGTGGTCGCCGGCTGGTATCCCGACGCGCACGCGCTGCTGGTCGTCCACTTCCACCAGGGCCGCAGTTCCCTTCACCGGTACGACCTCTCGAACGGCGAATTGTCCTCTTTGGACACGCCGCCGGGCCGCATCGGCGGCGCCGGGGTGCGACCCGACGGCACGGTCGAGTACTCGTGGTCCAGTGCCGCGCAGCCGACGGCGGTGCGCGCGCGGACCGTCGACGGCGCCGACTCGGTGCTCCTCGAACCGCCGGGCGAGCGGGCGCCGGAATCCGCGCCGGTCACCGACGCGTTCGTCGACGGGATCGGCGGGCAGATCCACGCGCTGGTGTCCCGTCCGGCCGACGCGCCGGAAGGCCCGCTCCCGACGGTCTTCTCCTTGCACGGCGGGCCGCATTCCGCCGACGAGGACCGGTTCTCCGCTTACCGTGCCGTCTGGCTCGACGCCGGTTTCGCCGTCGTCGAGGTCAACTACCGCGGCTCGACCGGCTACGGTTCGGCCTGGCGTGACGCCATCGAGGGCCGTCCCGGCCTGACCGAACTCGAAGACGTCGCCGCCGTACACGACTGGGCCGTCCAAAGTGGACTCACGGATCCGGCGAAGTGCGTGGTGAACGGTGCTTCGTGGGGCGGTTACCTGAGCCTGCTGGCGCTGGGAACCCAGCCCGCTCGCTGGGCGGCCGGGATCGCCGGAGTGCCTGTCGCGGACTACGTCGCCGCGTATGAGGACGAGATGGAGCAGCTTCGCTCGTTCGACAGGGCGCTGTTCGGCGGTTCGCCGGAGACGGTGCCGGCGGTATACCGGGAATGCTCGCCGATCACCTACGTCGAGGCCGTGACGGCGCCGGTGCTGGTACTCGCCGGGGACAACGACCCGCGCTGCCCGATCCGGCAGGTCGAGAACTACCTCGACAGGCTCGCGAAGCGGGAGACGCCGTTCGAGTTCTACCGTTTCGACGCGGGCCACGGGTCGCTGGTGATCGCCGAGACGGTCAAGCAGACGGCGATCGAGGTGTCCTTCGCGCTGCGGGCCGTCGGGCTTCGCTGACGTGTTGTGAACGGACCTTTCATAACAGCTCTGTCAGGGTCCCGGCAAAGTCCCTGAACTCCTGTTGACCAAGCTCCGCAACGGTGTGACCCGCGACGACGCAGGACTTGGGACACTCAACGTCCCAAGTCCTGCATCGTCAGCCTCATACAGCGGCGAAGAGCCGCCTGACCCGCAAGAACTCGAAAAGTCCGTTCATAGCATCGGCGGCTGGGTCAGCGCTCGGAGAAGAGGGTCCCGCCGGACGCCCAGTGTTCGGCGGGGATCTCGTTGATGGTCACCCAGACACCTTCGGGATCGCCGCCGCAGGTGCGGGCGAAGGCGTCGGTCACCTCGCGCACGAGGGCCTGCTTCTGCTCGGCCGTGCGACCGGGGAACATCGAAACACTGATCATCGGCATGGCCGAACTCTAAAGCCCTCGGTCGTGCTTCCTGAGCCTGTCCACCGCGTAGGCGTCGCCTTCGAAGGTGAGCCGGGCGGCGTCGCGGCCGAAGACGAACAGCAGCAGCTCGATCGGCGCACCGATCACGGTCACCGTGTCGGGACCTTCCTTCACCCGCGCCTCGCGGCCTTCGGGGGTCTTCAGGATCACGCCGACCGGCGATTTCCGCAGGTTCAGCTTCGACGCCTGCTTCGCCGATTTCCACGCCGCGGCATCCCGCGAGGACTCGGCAGGACGCGGCTCCCAGCCGGGCTGCCCGCGGCGGACGTCCTCGTGGTGCACCAGGAACTCCGCGCTGTTGGTCAGCTCGTCGAGCGCGCCGATCGACGTCGGCCAGAACCAGGCGGGGCCGGACCGCACCTTGCCGACGACGTCGGCCCACGGCCGCGCGGCGAAGGAGTCCTGCACCCGCCGCGTGTACGACGCCAGCGCGGGCACCAGGATCCCGGGCATCGCGTCCGGCCGCCGCTCACGCACCAGCAAGTGTGCCGCGAGATCCCGCGTCTTCCAGCCCGTGCACAGGGTCGGCGCGTTCGGGCCGACCTCTTCGAAAAGCTGGCTCAACGCACGACGTTCGTCTCCGGCGACTCCCATACCCCCCGACGTTACGCGCCGGTAGGGCCACGGGAAAACCGGCGTGACGCAAGGCACCCGGCTCAGTGATGGAACGCGGTCCGCGGTCGCGGGCGGTGATCGAGATCGGGCAGTAGCCGCCGGAGGTCGGCGAGCAGCAGATCCGCGAGGTCGTGCGTGAAACCGTTGCGCACCACGATCCTCAGCACCGCGAGATCGGTCCGGTGCGCCGGGAACGTGTACGCCGGGACCAGCCAGCCACGCTCGCGAAGCCACCGTGACACGTCGAAGACGTCGATGCCCTCGACGTCTGCCCTCGTCGTGAAGGCGAACACGGGCAGCTGATCGCCGCGCGTCAGCAGTTCGAACGGGCCCAGCTCCGCGATCCCGTCGGCCAGCTGAGTCGCCACGTCACGCGAAGCCTGTTGCACAGCACGGAAACCTTCGCGCCCGAGCCGGACGAACGTGTAGTACTGCGCGGCCACCTCGGCACCGGGACGCGAGAAGTTCAACGCGAATGTCGGCATGTCGCCACCGAGGTAGTTGACGTTGAAGACCAGCTCTTCCGGCAACGCCGCCTTGTCGCGCCACACCACCCAGCCGACGCCGGGGTAGACCAGCCCGTACTTGTGCCCGGAAGTGTTGATCGACGCTACCCTCGGCAGGCGGAAGTCCCAGACCAGCTCCGGATCCAGGAAAGGCGCGATCATCGCGCCCGAAGCGCCGTCGACGTGGACCGGGATATCCCAGCCGGACCGTTCCTGGAGCCCGTCGAGTGCCGAGGCGATCTCGGCGACCGGCTCGTAACTGCCGTCGAAAGTGGACCCGAGGATCGCGACGACGCCGATGGTGTTCTCGTCGCACCGGGCGATCGCCTCGTCCGCGGTGAGGTGGAAACGGTCGCCTTCCATCGGCACCAGCCGTGGCTCGACCTCCCAGTACTCGCAGAACTTCTCCCAGCAGACCTGGACGTTCGCGCCCATCACCAGATTCGGCTTCCCGGTGCGTCCCAGCTTCGACCAGCGGCGCTTCAGCGCCATCCCGGCGAGCATGCAGGCCTCGGACGACCCGGTGGTGGAACAACCCATGATCGCGGTGGGATCGGGCGCGTGCCACAGATCGGCGAGGATGTTCACACAGCGACGCTCGAGCTCCGCGGTCTGCGGGTACTCGTCCTTGTCGATCATGTTCTTGTCGACGCATTCGGCCATCAGCTCGCGGGCCTGCGGCTCCATCCACGTCGTGACGAACGTGGCGAGGTTGAGCCGGGCGTTACCGTCGAGCATCAGCTCGTCGCGCACCAGCTGGAGCGCGGTGTCGGGCGGGAGCGGCTCTTCGGCGAGGGAGTCGTGCGGCAGGCGGATGCTCGCGGCGAGCGCGGGGTACGCGCCGGCGTGCAGCGGGTTGGCCCCGCCCTTGCGGTCCGAATCGGTGGCCTGATCGGCCGCGGTTCCCTTGTGCAGCACCATGGGTCGAAAGTAGCGTCTCGTGAGTGGTAAGGACGCTCAGAACCGTCCTTACCACTCGCGAGGTGGAAGGGGTCAGGCCTGCTGGGCCTGCCACATCCAGTGCGCCTTCTCGAGTTCCTGGGTGATCGCGATGAGCAGGTCCTGGGTGACCAGGTCGCTCTTGTCGGTCTCGTCGATACGCTTGCGCAGCCGCTCGATCAGCGCCGCGAGGATGTCGACGATCGCGCCGACGGTGGACTCGACGGACTGCCAGTTGTCGGGATACGACGGCAGGCCGGAACTCTCCACGACGGCTTTGGCCTGGCCGTTCGGGGAGATACCGATGGCGTTGGCGCGCTCGGCGACCTCGTCGACGTACTGGCGCGCGGTGGCGACCAGTTCGTCGAGCTGCAGGTGCGCGCTGCGGAAGTTCGCGCCGACGACGTTCCAGTGAGCCTGCTTCGCGATCAGCGACAGGTCCACGAGGTCGACCAGCGTGGCCTGCAAGGCGTTACCGGTGATCTCCCTGTCGGCTTCGCTCAGCGGACTCTGGATCGGGGACTTGCCCATTTTCGGTCTTCCTTTCAGAAATCAGCCGGTTCGGGAAATGGACCCGCCGCGTGCGGGATCAGACCGACGCGGACAGCGCGACCTCGATGTTGCCCCGGGTCGCGTTCGAGTAGGGGCATACCTGGTGCGCCTGCTCGACGAGTTGGTCGGCCTGCGCCTGCTCCAGGCCGGGCAGTGAGACCTTGAGCGCGACGCCGAGGCCGAAGCCGGCGCCCTGCTTGAGCACGCTGACCTCGGCGGTGACGGTCGAGCCGTCCAGCTTCACCTTGGCCTGGCGCGCGACGAGCTGCAGCGCGGAGTGGAAGCAGGCCGAATAGCCCGCGGCGAAAAGCTGCTCGGGGTTGGTCTTGTCCCCGCCCGGCCCGCCCATCTCCTTCGGGATCGCCAGCGACTCGTCGATGACGCCGTCGGCGGAAGTGACCTCACCGTTGCGGCCGTCGCCGCGAGCGGTGGCCACAGCGGTGTACAGAGCCTCAGCCATTCTTCGCCTACCTCCTGGTCTCAAAACACGCCCCGTTGAGCGTCTCTCTGGTGCCAACGTCCCGCCACCGCGAAACCTTGCCACCCATGGCAGGCATCACGCCCGGAAATTACCCGGACGAGGACCGAAGCAAACGATCAGTGAGCGACGCGACCGAGCGCGAACTCGGCGACCTGGCTTCCGATCAGGCGAAGGGTGCGGACCGACTTGTCGTCGGAGGCACCGTCGGCTTCGTCGAACTTCGTCTCCGCGGAGTTGATCGAACCACCCAATGGGGTGGCCCAGCCACGCAACGCGTGCGTGATCGTGCGCAGCTGCTCCAGCGTGGTGACCGCGGCCTGCCAGCCGTACGCGACGGCGGCGAGGCCGACCGCGCGGCCGTCGAGGTACGGGCGAGCGTCGTCGCGCAGGTCCTCGACGTAGTCCAGGGCGTTCTTGACCAGGCCGGACAACGCGCCGTGGTAGCCGGGCGAGACCACGATGATCCCGTCGGCGCGGCGGATCGCCTCGACCAGCCGCACCGCCCGTTCGTGCCGCTCTTCCGACGAGGTGTCGTAAAACGGCAGCACCAGCCCAGGCCCCGTGATCAGCTCGGTGGTGACTCCGACCTCCGCCGCGCCACCCAGCGCGATGCGCAGCGCGCGCTCGGATTGGGAACCGTCCCGCAGGGAGCCGCCGATACCGAGGACATGAACCGCGTTCGTCGAAGTCACGATTTCGAGGCTAACCCCTCTACTTGAGTGGAGAACCAGGATCAGGAATGGAGGCCTGAGTCACACTCGTTCGCCGCAACGGCCCCATTTCCCGCTGGACGGCATACCTACTCGAAAGTAACCTGACGGGAAGTCCTCAGGAGGAAGCATGGCGATACCACTCCAGATCCGTGCCGAGGCCGCGTTTTCGCAGCTGGCGTTCTGGCTTCCGAGGCCTGCCAGAAGGGCCATCGCCGGACCGCCGCTCCGCCTGGACGGCCAGGAACTGGCCCTCGACGCCCAACTCCTGCTTCGCCTGCAGAAGCTGGCGAAGGCTTCCCTGGTTCGAGGAAGCGTCGAAGAGTCACGCAGCCTGCTCCTGGCGAGCAGGCACCTGGTCAGCGGGCCGACGATCGAGCCGGTCGCCACCAGGGAACTGCTCATCCCGACAGGCGACGGTGACGTGCCCGCCACGCTCTACACCCCGGCCGGGCTGCCGGATCCGTCCGGGCTGCTGGTGTTCTTTCACGGCGGCGGCTGGGTGGTCGGCAGCCGCGTCTCCCACGACAACACGGTCCGCTATCTGGCGAAGCAGGCCGGCGTGCGGGTTCTTTCGGTGGAGTACCGGCTCGCGCCGGAGACGCGGTTCCCCGGCGCCACCGAAGACGCGATCGCGGCCTTCGAGTACGCCTTCGCGAAGGCACAGGGACTGGGCGCCGACCCGGCCCGCATCGCCGTCGGCGGCGACAGCGCGGGCGGGAACCTCGCGGCGGTGACCGCACAACAGGCGGTGAAACGCGGCAGCGGGGTCCCGGCGTTCCAGCTGCTGTTCTACCCGGCGACCGATTTCACCGTGCGCCGCCGTTCCCGGGAATTGTTCGCGGAGGACCTGTTCCTCACCGATTCCGACATGACCTGGTTCGAAGGACATTACGTGCCGAAGGGCACCGATCTGTACAACCCGAAACTCTCCCCGCTGCACGGCGACGTTTCCGGACTGCCACCGGCGTATATCGCGACGGCCGGTTTCGACCCGCTTCGCGACGAAGGTGAGGCTTACGCGGAGAAATTGCGGAAAGCCGGGGTCCCGGTGGCCCTCAGTCGCCAGCCGGACCTGATCCACGGGTACATCAATTTCCTCGGCGTCGGGCAGCGGTTCCGCGAGGCGACGGCCGAAGCGGCGGGCGCTCTGCGGCTCGGGCTCGCTCCGAAATAGCGAACGGCGAGGCTTCCTCAGGGCACTCCGCGCCCGATCGGGACTTCACCGCGCGACAGCCGAACACGGCCGGGACCCGGGTGCGGAGGAATTTCCACACCCGGGTCCCGGCCCCCCATATCGTGGCCCGCCGCCCTGCACGGCGAACCAGACGACTCCCGCGGTCCAGGGCGCGGGGAGTGGAACCGGCAGCGGCGGGACAGGTAGTCCGCCGAGCAGGGCTTTCACCAGGTCATTGACGGTCTTCAGCGGTCCGGGCAGGTCCGGGGTGTCGGTCTGGATCCGGTAGCGCTTGCCTGCGGCGACCGCGGCAGTCGTCCGGCCATGCTGCCTTTCATTCCTCACCTCCCTGGCCACTGAGACCTACCGAGGTAAATCGATACCCGCCGTATCGAAGGAACACCACCCGATCACCGGTTTGAACCGTTTCCCAACCCTTACCTGCCGGATTCATTCCGAGTGAAGACTCCCATAATTGATTAACGTCGAAATCTTGTTCCTCCCCCTGAAGATCATCTTTCTCGCACTCTTTCATGACCACCCGTGACCGATCGACACGGCAGTGCGGTTCGTTCACCCACAGTGGTGTAACCGATGATCGTTTGGCTTCATCACTCCGTCGGACAAGCGTGTCGCATTGCTCCACTCGGGTTGTCCCCGGCTTCACCTGCGAGCAGGGACATGGAAACGCACCCGGGGCGCGGGGAATGACGCGCGCCGGGTGCGTTCCGGTGGTGGGAGCAGCCTCTCGAAAGAGAGGTCGTTCTACTTGCGGAAGGCGTCCGCGACCTTGTCGCCGAGGTCCTTGTCGACGTTCCGCCAGTACTCGAAGACGCGCTCGAGCACCGGCTGCGAGACGTCGTTCGAAGCGTGGCCGATGATGTTGTTCGCGAGCCGCTCACGCTGCTCGTCGTCCATCACCTCGCGCACGAGTGTGCCCGGCTGGCCGAAGTCGTCGTCCTCGGCGTGGAGCTTGTACGCCGACCGGATGACCTCGTCCTCCACGCCGTAGCTCGACGCGGTCTCGGAGCCGATCTCCGCGCTGGCGTGCGGGCCGCCATAGGAGTTCGGCGCGTACACCGGGTCGCCCGGGTTGTTGTAGCGCATCGCGCCGTCGCGCGAGTAGCTGTTCACCGGGGACTTCGGCGCGTTGACCGGCAGCTGGGTGTAGTTCGCGCCGATCCGGTAGCGGTGCGCGTCCGGGTACGCGAACAGGCGGCCCTGGAGCATCTTGTCCGGCGACGGGCCGATGCCCGGCACCAGGTTGGACGGCTCGAACGCGGCCTGCTCGATCTCCGCGAAGTAGTTCGCGGGATTGCGGTCGAGCACCCAGCGGCCGACCTTGATCAGCGGGTAGTCGCCCTTCGGCCACACCTTGGTCAGGTCGAACGGGTTGAAGCGGTAGTCCGCCGCTTCGGCGTAGGGCATGACCTGGACGTACAGCGTCCAGCTCGGGTGGTTGCCCTTCTCGATGTTCTTGAACAGGTCACGGATGTAGTAGTCCGAGTCCTCGCCCGCGATGCGGTCCGCGTCGGCCTGCGGCAGGTAGCCGATGCCCTGGTCGGTCTTGAAGTGGTACTTGACCCAGAACTTCTCGCCGCCGGCGTTCTCCCACAGGTAGGTGTGCGAGCCGAAGCCGTCCATCTCGCGCCAGTTCGACGGGATACCGCGGTCGCCCATCAGCCAGGTGACCTGGTGCGCCGACTCGGTCCGAAGCGTCCAGAAGTCCCACTGGATGTCGTGGTCACGCAGGTGGTTGTCGGCCCGGCGCTTCTGCGAGTGGATGAAGTCCGGGAACTTGATCGGGTCGCGGATGAAGAACACCGGGGTGTTGTTGCCGACGAGGTCGTAGTTGCCCTCGGAGGTGTAGAACTTCAGCGCGAAACCGCGCGGGTCACGCCAGGTGTCGGGTGAGCCGTTCTCCCCGGCGACCGACGAGAAACGGGCCAGGCTCTCGGTGCGCACACCCGGCTGGAACAGCGCGGCCTTCGTGAACTGGCTGACGTCCTCGGTGACCTCGAGGAAGCCGTGCGCGCCTCCACCCTTGGCGTGTACGACGCGCTCGGGCACGCGTTCGCGGTTGAACTGCGCGTTCTTCTCGATCAGGTAGTGGTCCTGGAGCAGGATCGGGCCGTTGGCGCCCAGTGTCAGCGAGTCGTTGTCGCTCGCGACGGGGATGCCCACGTTGTTCGTGGTCGGCAAGGTCACGCAGGTGCCTCCTGTTTGGTGGTGGTACGTCCACTCTCTCGCTTATTCTGGAATCAGTCAAGAAAACACTGTGAATCGGGTGCTGCCGCCACGGCGAAATAAAGTTGCACACGCGTACCAAGTTGAGTTCTCATCGGACTTATGGCCCTCGCTCCGTACCGTCGCGTGTTGGCCGTGCCCGGAGTTCCCAGCTCGATGCTGCTGATGTTCCTGGCCCGGCTCCCGATGACGGCCATGGGCGTGACGATGACGCTGTACGTGGTCACCGACCTCGGCCGCGGCTACGGCGCGGCCGGACTGATCGGCGCGGCCACCACGCTCGGCAGCGCGTTCGGTGCGCCGCTCGTCGGCCGGTACGTCGACCGCTATGGGCTGCGGCCGGTGGTCGCGATCTGCGGGCTGGTCTCGACGACTTTCTGGATCAGCGCACCGCATCTGCCGTATCAGGTGCTGCTGGTGGTCGCGCTTCCCGCGGGGGTGCTGTCGGTGCCCGCCGGGACGCTCGCACGGCTGGTGCTCACCGCGCTCGTGCCGCTGGAGCAGCGACGGGCGGCCTACTCGCTGGACACGATCCTGGTGGAGGCGTCGTTCATGATCGGGCCGTCGGCCGGGATCATGGCGATCACCCAACTGCCCGCGGTCTACGCGCTCACCGGCATCGGAATCTGCTTCGCGCTTTCGGCGACGCTGATCTACCGGATGAACCCGCCGATCCGCGCCGAGGCCGACGCCGAGGTGTTCACCGGCGAGCGGCCGACCGTCCGGAGCTGGCTCACCGGACGGCTCGTGATGGCGATGTTCATCGCCGCCGGCGCGCTGTTCTGCCTGGTCGGCATGGAACTGGCCGCACTGGCGACGGTGCGCGCGAGTGGCGACATCGCCTGGTCCGGGCTGCTGATCACGGTGATGTGCATCGCCTCCGTCCTCGGCGGGGCGATACACGGGGCGGTCCGGCGGTCGCTTTCCCAGGGCACGCTGATGGTGCTGCTCGCGGTGCTCACGCTGCCGGTCGGGCTGGTCGACCACCCGTGGTGGCTGCTGGCGATCGTGCTCTTCCCGAGCAACGTGCTGTGCGCCCCGACGCTGGCGGCGAGCACGGAAACGGTCAGCGCCGCGGCGCCACCCCGGGTGCGCGGCGAGGCGATGGGACTGCTGGACGCGGCCGGCCGGATCGGGCTGGCGATCGGGAGCCCGATCATCGGGTTCGTGATCGACCACTCCAGCCCGGGCTGGGGGTTCGCGGCGTCGGCGGTGGGCGCGCTGGCGATCGCGTCACTCGGCCTCTTCTGGCGACGCTCCCGCACCCCTGCCGCCCCGGTACCCGCGCTCACCTCCCCCTGACGCAATTCGTCCTCTAGTTGCGGTGGTTCGCTCTCGAACTACCGCAACTAGAGGACGAAATGCGGGGTTTAGGCGCAGACCTTGCGGAGGGCGTCGACCCGATCGAGGTTGCGCTTGGTCCAGTCCGCGACCTTGCCCGCGTCCTGGATGTTCTCCTTCTGGACCTGCAGGTACGAGTCGGCCATGCCGGTGAGCGCGCTCGCCACGTTCTGCTCGCCGACGCTGGTCGCCAGCTCGCGCAGGCGCTTCTCCTTGTCCGCGGCCCGCTCCTTGATCGTCGCCGGGTCCGGATTGAGGTCGACGAGGCTGAGCGCCTCGGCGCAGGCGCCGACCTTCGTCGCGGCCTTGTTCGTCTGATCGACCGCGTTCGTGACCTCGCTGCAGCCCGCCAGCGCGAGTCCGGCGGCCGCCAGGAGCGCCGCGATTCCCAACCTCTTCATGATGACCAGAGTAGCGAGAACGTGGGTGGTATGTCGGGTTCCCGGCATACCACCCACGGTTCAGCCCTTCACGCAGACGACCTGCTTCAGGTGCGCGACCACCTCGACGAGGTCGGTCTGCGCCTTGATCACCGTTTCGATGTCCTTGTACGCGGCCGGGATCTCGTCCACCACCCCGGAGTCCTTGCGGCATTCCACCCCGGCGGTCTGCGCGACGAGGTCTTCTGCGGTGTACAGCTTCTTGGCCTTGTTCCGCGACATCCGGCGGCCCGCGCCGTGCGACGCGGACTGGAAGGACGACGCGTTCCCGAGGCCACGCACGATGTACGAACCGGTACCCATGCTGCCCGGGATGATCCCGAGGTCGCCCGAACCCGCGCGGATCGCGCCCTTACGGGTCACCAGCAGATCGACGCCGTCGTAGGTCTCTTCGGCGACGTAATTATGGTGGGTACAGAACCGCGCTGACCAGCACCGGAGCCCCGAATCTGGGGCAGATCTGGGGCAAACATGCTCGCGTTCGACCTCTACCGGCCGCGTGTTCGGCCGGCGTTGGCCGTTGTCACCGACCCGCCGGTCGCCCGGTTCGCGCGGGCGCCGTACCTCCGCGCCGTCGCGGCTTACCTGGCGGTGCGCGCCCTCGGCGTGGCGATGCTCGCCGTGATGGCGGCGCCGCGCGACCTGCCGCTGCTCGAGCGGCTGAGCGCGTGGGATGGCTGGTGGTACCTGCAGATCGCCGAGCACAACTACACCGGCGTGGCCGAACCTCTCGACGCAGCGGGGGAGCTTTTCCCTGCTGCGCCAATGGGTTTCTTCCCGCTGTACCCCGGCGCCATGCGGGTACTCGGCGAGATTGGCTTGCCGCTGTTAGCGGCCGGGTTGATCGTGTCGACGGTCGCCGGCGTCGTCGCCGCGTGCGGCCTGCAGCGCATCGGCGAACGTGTCGGCGGGCAGCGCGTGGGCCTGGTCCTCGTCGTGTTGTGGGCGGGCGCGCCGATGTCGATCACGCAGTCGATGGTGTACACGGAAAGCCTGTTTGTGGCGCTCGCCGCGTGGTCGTTGGTCGGGGTGCTCGAGCGCCGGTTCGGCATGGCCGCGGTGTGCTGCGTATTCGCCGGGCTGACCCGGTCAACCGCGGTCGTCCTGGTCGCCGTCGTGGTGGTCGCCGCGGTGCTCGCTGCCGTGCGCGGTCGCGGCCGCGAGCGGTGGCGGCTGTTGGGATGGGCGGCGATCGCGCCCGCTGGGTTGGCCGGCTACTGGTCGTTCGTCGCAGTGCGGACGGGGAGCCTGACCGGGTGGCAGGACATCGAGCGGCGCGGGTGGGGCGTTGAGTGGGACTTCGGGCGCGAGGCTGCCGAGTACACGGTGCGGCTGCTCACCCGTGAGGGCAGCCGGTTCGAGACGCTGGTGTTGTTCGTGACGGTCGCCGCGGTGGTCCTCGGTGTGGTCATGATCGCCAACCGGTTGCCGTGGTCGCTGGTCGCGTACGGGATCGGCGTCGCCGTCCTCGCGATCGGCACCGCCGGGTTCCCTCAGATGCGGGCGCGTTTTTTGCTGCCCGCGTTCGTGCTGCTGCTGCCCATCGCCGTCGGCCTCGCGAAACGTCGCCCGTCAACGGCGGTCGCCGCGGCCGGAGCGTTCGTCCTGTTCGGCTGCTGGTACTCCGCGCACTCGCTCACCGCGTGGAAGTACGGCATCTAGTCGAGGTCTCGCCACTCCATCCTGTCCAGTCGTCGCGACTCTCTGTAGCGAGGCTGTGCAGTATCGTGGGTGCTGTACCTCTTCGCGGAGGGAAGCCCCCGGTTTGGCCACCGGGGGCACGCGAAGGGGGCGACTCCGCGAATGAGGGATGCAGCATGTCCGACTCGACCAAACCTGACGGCCGGTCTGACGAACTCCGGCGATTTGGCGCCCGAGTCCGAGAGATTCGGAAATGGCGCGACCTGAGCGTCCGCACGACTGCCGACCTTGCCGGGCTCTCCTACGGCTTTGTGGCCAAGGTAGAGCGAGGCGAGCGACCGGTGAATAACCGGCAAACGCTCGAGGCATTGGCGCTCGCATTGCGAGTTGATCCGGGCGAGTTCACCGGCGTTCCCGAAAGGGCAGGGCGTGCGACAGTCGAGTCATACGATGCCGCGAACACGCTAGGCGACCTACTCAGTGGCTGGTGGGTCGGTGAGGTTCCAGACGCTCCCGGTCGACCCTTGCCAGAGGTTCTATCCGATCTGATGTCGTTTCACGACTCGCGGAACCGTTCAGGAAAGGCCGGTGCCGGAGACTATCCGACCCAAGTCGCGAGGCTGGCACCGCTGATTCGTGACCTTCTCGCGGTCGCTGCCGACCCGGCAATCGGCCGCCAAGCTCTCGCGCCATTGTTGACCGCATATCACGTTGCAGGCAGCATTTCCGCACGGCTTCGCGTGCCGAGCATGCCGTCGATGGCCGCGGAGCGAATGAAGCAAGTAGCTGAACTGCTGGACGATCCGGTGTGGCAGTCGGTCGCGGCTTGGGGCCGGGCACATTTCATCTCGTCTTCGGACCGACCACGACAGTACGAACTCGCCGTGTCAGCTGCTGATGGGGCGCCGTCGGATCGGCTGGAGACACGGGGTATGGCGAACCTCACCGCGGCACTGGCCGCTGCAGCGCAAGGTAAGCGCGATCTCGCCGAGACCCATCTGTCGGAAGCTGCCGCGCTCGCCGAGCGAATCGAGCCGGACGTTTCGCCATGGCCTGCAGGGATCATGCAGTTTGGCCGAACGAACGCGGGCATCTTCCGCGTTTCGATCGGCGTCGAGCTGGGATATGGGCCTCGCGTCGCCGAGATCGCGGCTACGGTACGTCCGGAGACGATCTCCGCTGCGCGGGCGGCGGCGTTCTGGACGGACTTCGGGCGCGGCCTGATGGAGACCCGTAAGCATCGCGATCAGGGAGTAGGCGCGCTCCTGAAAGCCGAGTCGTTGGCGGCGGGGCAGGTGTACCGCAACCAATTCGTTCGCGCGGCGGTTTCGCACGCTCTCCCCACGGCACGCCGCGACGCGGCCGGCCGCAACCTGCGAGGTTTGGCATGGCGTATGGGGCTTGCCCCAACCGGGTGAAGTAGACCGTTTGTGTCCCATCGGGACACAAACGGTCGCCACTCACTCTTAGTTTCTCCGCCGTGACTACACGGGGATGGCGGATCGAGCGTCCGCAGAAGATCAGGGACGTCAATGGCCGACCGGCCTTGATCACGGTCGGTGTCGTGCGGGACCACAGCGACCATTTCCGAGTAGCTCTTGCGGTCAGCAACGGTCCCACGCTGATCCTCAAGCCTGAGCAGCGCGACGTGCTGGCGGCAAATCTTGATGCCGCTCGCGATGGCGCGGAACGCCTCGGACGGAACGCCCGGTGATGGCTTGCGCACGCCCCACCATGAAGGGGTGGCGGCGTGTCCGGGAGTTGACCGGTGTTGGCCTCACGGGGCAGCCGGTCGACATCTTGACCGGCGTAGTGGAGACCGCCACGGGTCCCTCTCCCGCCCTGCTGGTCGGGGTGTGTGGGCTCGTTGTCGACGAGATGCTCGTCGAGGGCCTGTTGACGGCGCTCAAGCAGGCGATCGAGGACGCACGCGACGGTGGTGATCCGTTGTGGTGAGGCATCGCTGCACGGGGCGGCGCCGGCTGTTCGGTCGGCGCGGCCTCGTCCGGGTAGAGCCTCCTGTTGAGGTCCCGTGTGTCGCGGATGAGTACGAGTGGCGGCAGTTCGCGGGAACGTCCCACCTGTATCCGGTCGCGCGGCTCGCCGATGAGTGGGCGACGATCGTGGTTGCGTGGTGCGAGCGACAGCGGCTGTGGCCTGTCGGGCATGAGGTGGGTGAGGTCGGCCGGATGCGCCTCGACGCGCGGCGCCGGGCCGTGGTGGGCGCCTGCGAGGACTGTGGACACCTGCAGCGGTTGGCGCACATGGACGCGCGGCGGCGCGCACGGGAGGCGAGCCGTGCACGAGCGTGATCGAAAGCTGCTCGCCGGGTTGGCGCGCGTCAACGCGGAGGTTGGGGATGTGACTATCGCCCTGCTCTCGTCGCAGCCGGACGACGCGGAGTATGCCGCGGCGCTGCGCCAAGTCGGTACCGACCTTGCTCGGGTAGGTGCGTCGTTGATGTACCGGGCGCACGAACTCGACGGCAAGCTGATCGATCCCGGCGACACCCTGACCGACCCTGTAGCGCAGGAAGGCAACTCGCCGTGACCGCGGTCGAGGTGGGCAGTTACGAACACTTCCTCGCCGAGGTCGGCGCGGGGCGTGTGTGGATTCTGGGGTTGGGCGCCGGGGCCGGGTCCGCCGAGATCCTCGTCGGCGCCGGCGGGGTCAACGCGGAGGAATTCACCGACCGGGGCTACCTGTACTACGCACTCGACAACGGCGACGTGCGGATACACGGCGGCCACGTGTCGCTCACCCGACCGGTGGCAGGCCACGGCGAGATGCCGTCACCAGCCTGACCGCCCCGAAGAAACTCCCGGCGTCGCGCAATCCCTCGAGCGACGTCGGGCCGCCCGGTCAGTCGTCCTCCCCAGGGCTTATGGGCTGACCGGGCACCTAACACCCCGTCGTTGGCCGTGTTCCCGACGGCGGGGGGCCTGGTAGCACCGGGCCCGACAACTGCCCGTCGCCGCTCACAGGCATGCGATTGGCGGCGGGCGCCGGGGGCGGGGTGGCAAGTGTCCCGCCCCCGGCAACCCCTATCCGGAAAAACCGAAATACGAAAGTGGCAATGAAGGCTAACCCCGACGGAACATCGCAGGATGGCAACTACACCGACGAACAGAAAGCGCAGCACCTCGCGAACTACGGCACCGAATTACCGGACATCCCTTGCGAATGCGGGAACAAGAATTGTGACGGGAGCTGCGCGTGATCATCTATTGGTGGCGGGTCGGCTGAACCGCCCGGCGGTCGACCCGGCGCGGGGCCGACAGCGCCGGGCATGAAAGCGGCCGCCCCGCGCTGCCCGTCGGAACGGGCGGCGCGGGGCGGCCGAGGGTGTGGTCAGGTGCGCGGGGGCGGGTCGTCGATGACGTCCTGCAGTCGGGCGGGGTCGCCGCCCTGTGCGGCGATGTGGGCCTGCAGGTCATCGAGCCACTCAGTGAGGTCGGTCGTGTTCCGCGGTGCCCGCCATGTTCCGATGGCGGCGAGGACCAGGGCGATACCGGCCGCGCCGGACGGGCCGACGTCGAACCCGACGGCGTCGAGGATGGACGCGATCCCGACCCCGGTCGCGCCACCGGCGACGGCGCCGATCAGTTTCCAGAACCGGCGGGCGACGGCGACGAGCCGGGCGCCGAGGCCGGGTTCGTCGACCGGGCCACCGTGCTGCGCGGTCACGCGATCGCCTGAATGAACACCGACACGGGCGAGGCACACGAGTACCGCAGGTGGACCTTGGTCGTGCCGCGCGGAATCGGGATCACCTCGCCTTCCTTGATCTCGGTACGCCACCGAACCGGGTCACCGCCGGTGCCCTGACCGGGAACGGCGCTCCAGTTGTAAATGTGACCGCCGTGGATCACGGACTTGGACGCGAGGATGAGACTCACGTCAGCGTTCGGCGGGACGGCGAGAACTTCCTCGTTCTCACCCATCGCAGCGGGCAGGGTTGCCATGTTGTCCTCCGTCATCAGAATGCGGCCGGTGGGCCGGGGCGGGTTGGGCGGGTTCGGGGCGCCGGCGGCGCCGAGGTTCCACAACACGGTGGAATCCGCGCGGGAACCGGCGACGACGGACACGTGCACGTGCGAGGTGTGCGGGTTCTTCCCGTTGTAGGGCCTCCATCCGCTGCCGGGTGTCCAGATGCGCCGATTCCAGATCACATATTTGAGCCGCGGGTCAGCGTGCGTGGTGAGCCGGTCGGCGAGCCACTGCCCGTCAAGGTCGCCGGGATCGTGGGTGAAGTCCCGCGCGCACACCTGGTACCGCCCGGCGCTGTTGCGGTAGTCGTTCGGGTTGTGGTCCGAGAATCGGGCCGAGTGGTCAGCGTCGCCGATCGATCCGTCGGACGCGCGCGAGCGGTCCGACGCGATCGCGTCGACCTGACCGAGCAGGATGTCGAGGGAGTAGGCCGGATACCAGGGTTTAGCCATAGGTCCTCACTTTCTGGAATTCGATGGGAGTGACGGGGTGGTGCCGGGCGGCGGGGTGCTCGGATAGGTGGTCACGACGCAGGTAAAGACGTCCGCTGTGCCACCACCGCCGGTGGAAACGGCCAGTTGCGCGAACGTTCCGCCGCGCGGACACAGCGCATCCGGGTTGTCGCGCAGGTAGGCGGCGAACGCGGAGTGAATTTCCTCGGCAGTGGGTGGGCGGCCGGGGTCGCCCGGATCCCCTTTCTCGCCCTTCGCCCCCGGCGAACCGGGCTCACCGGCTTTCCCCGGTTGACCTGGTTGCCCGGTCTCGCCTTGCGGACCGGCGGGGGGCGGGCTGGTGGCCAGATATCCAGCGACCGCGGTAGAGATCTGCAGCGGCGTTGGGCCCGGCGGGCTCAGCGGGTTCGCCGCGAAATACCGGGCGATCGCGCCGCCGAGTTCAGCCGCGCTTGGACGGGTATCGGGCAGTGACGCCAACACCCGCGCGGTGGCGGCTCCGACGATCACGTCTGTGTCCGGGGCCTGCCCTGGTTGCGGGATCGCGACGGTCGCCTGTCCGCGCGCACGGAGTTCGGCATTGGCGCGGTCGCCGGCGGACTTCGCTTCGTTGGCCTGCGTGCGCAGGACCGACACCGCCGCATCCGTGCTCGCCTGAGTGTCGTACAGCCCCGTCAGGGCCCACACCGCACCGGCGGAGACCACCAGCGACAGCAGCGCTACCGCCACGGCCAGCCGCGGCCAAGTGTGGCGCCACACCTCACGCCGCGCGGTGACGGCGGCGGACTCGTCCGCGCCTTCACGCACAAGTGCCAAACCCTCGGCGAGCTTGTCGTCACGCTCCTGACGCGTCATGGCGCCAACCTCCCGTCCCAGCCCCGGCGGTGCAGCTCCGCCTCGAGTTGCCTAATCCGCCCCTGCAGTTGATCGATCCGCCCCAGTAGTAGGTCGTTCTTTTGTTCGGCCTCGTCCAAGTCGGCTTGAGTGGCGTCGCGCCACTCACGCAGGATGGATTCACCGGCCGAGGTCTTTTCCACGGTCGGCGGCGGATCGGGCGCTTTCCCGATCCGGCCTTTGGCCTTCTCGACCCAAACGGGACTTTTCGCGGCGACGTAAGCGACCAGCAAGGTAACCAGGCTTGTCGCGGCATAGACCCACCACGGGGATCCCGGCGGGATCGCTTCAGCAGCAACGGACACCGCACCCCCTCGACCCGTAGATCACGTCACTGTCGCATGTAGACGCCCTCGATTTGACAGAACGTGGCGCCCGCGCCGCCGGTATCGAGGGAGCAGGTCAAGTCCACGGTGACGTCGTTATGGTCAAGGAAGGCTGAGATATCGAAAGGGCCTTGCGTGTTTCCGGAGTAGGCGGTTTGTGTCCACGTGCCCACGGTGGTGTCGTTGAACTTGAGCCGGTAACGCGGGACATGTGCCGACCCTGCCGCGCGCCCCCATGCCCCGGTGATCTGGACGAACTTGTGCAGCACGGATGCGTTGCCACGCCACAGGATCTTTTCGGTTCCAAGTGCCCCGTTGTCGATCCACATATCGTTGTAGGTGTAGCCGAGTCCGGGGTCGACTACGTCTTCTTGATGGGTCACGAACCTGGCGTACATCGGGATGGGCAGCCACGGGCGGGCCATCCCGCCGGAACCGGCGGCGTTGTCGGAAAAGAGAATCACGTTGTTCTGGTCGCGCATCGCGAAAAATGGTTGCCCCGCGAAGTAGTTTGATTGCAGCACAACGGTTCCGTTCTCACGGTTCAGGTTGAACACCTGTTTTCCGTCGCTGTTCGGTCCGACGTAGAGGATCTGCGTTCCCTGGTCGTCGACCACCTTGAGAAAACTGTCGTCGAGCAAGGTGATGCCGCCTCGGCGGATGATCGCCGAGGTGAGGCCGGACAGTTTGCGGAACGCCTCAAGCGCCCGCTCGAGCTTGGATACCCGGTCGACCAGGTTCGACGGCTGGTTGAGCTGCCCCACAGTGCGTGTTCCCTTCGGTGTCAGGCGACGTCGTCGAGCAGCGGGCCACAGGTGACCCGGACGGTTTCGCGGTCCTCGCCGGGCGAGATGGACATGCCGATGATCCGCAGGCTGGTGTCGATCCCGGTGGGCACGAAATCGTCCTCGATGATCACGTGCGCGTCGTCGCCGAGTCCCCATTCGCCGACGATGGGCGACCGGTCGCCGCGCACCTCGAGTTCCGGCAGGACAACCGGGAGACGCGAGGCGAACAGATCAGCGTCGGCGTGCTGCTGCAGGGTGTCGACGTTCGACACGGTGGTGTAGGCGGTCTCGGATTCGATGAGCGGGAAACCGCCGGCGTAGCGGCTGGTGTCCTCGGCGGCGGCGATCAGGGTTCCGTCGTCGGATCCCTCGCCGGTGGCGAACCCGCGGGAGGCGTAGCGGGTCGCGTCGGATGGCCACGTGTAGTCAATGAGGTTCGCGCCGAACTCGAACACCCACGGCGATCCCTGCTGGCCGAGGTACGGCGTGCCCTGTCGAAACAGCCGGGTTGGCCGGCCGTTCACGTCGGGGCCGCCGGTATCGAACATCATGTCGGCGCCGCCCTCGACCGCGGCGAGCTGCCGCAGCGCCTCGCCCACCCACGACAGTTCGTATCCGGCGTACTGGCGGGTGCGGTCGATCAGCGATAGCGACGTGTCGCCGATGATGCCGAGATCTCCACCGGTGTGTGCCTGCGCTACTTGGATGAGACCGCGGGCGATGTCGTTCTGATCGCCACCGAACGTCAGCCGCAGTTCGGCGATGTCGTAGGCGGGCGCCACCGGGAAAGTCAGTAGCGGCACCACCTTGCGGTGATCGAAGTACGTCCACCAGTCACCGCAACCGACCTCGACCGTACGTGAGGTCGAGTTGTAACGGCGGGTCCAGATGATCCCGCCCCACATCGGCGTGTCGTCTCGGTAGACGTACAGACAGCGGCGGCCGGGCATCGTGAGGTCGTACGGGTCGCGCACCTTCCGAAACGGGTTAGTCCGTGACTCGACCCCGAACGTCCCGCGCGCCGACCCGGAATCGTTGAGCCGCTTGGAATACTCCACATTGGACAACGGGAGTTCGGCGAGCGGGGCGTTGGTCAGCAGGTCGTGCACCATGTAGGTGTAGAGCGGCGCCGCCATCAGATACCGATATCCTCGACCAGAACCTCGCGGATGCGACCAGTATCAATCGTGCCTGTGCCGGAGTTCACGAATGCCGAGAGACCGAACGTGACTTGACCGGTGAGGGGCGCGACCCACAACGTTTCACGGGTCGTCGTCTTGAAAGACCCTGGCAGCGCGTCCGTTTGCAGCTCTATCGCGGTGCTGCCTGCGAGGTCGATGGAGCTGCCTGCCTTGAACCGATAGCGGAAGCTCGCGATGTTCGAGCTACCCGCCTCGCTGCGTTTGTGGATGATCCGGTATCGGCGACCTGACACCACATTTCCTGTCGCGATCTCCGGCTGCATCAGTTCGCTAGTACTGGTGCCACCTGCGCCGGTGTGGGCGCCGTAGGCGACGACACCGCGCGGGGCCGCGGCGTTGACGAGACTGATCGTGGCGTTCCACGCGGACCCGGTCCACCGGTACAGAATGTTGTCGGTCGTCAGGATCGCCAGTTGCCCGGCGAACGGGTGGGTGATGTCCGCGAGCGCGCCGGCGGTCACGGTGCCTTGGCACTGCCAGGTCCCCAACGTCGAGTTGTAGACCTCGGTCCATCCCTTGTCGCGCCGGTAGATCGTGAGCCCCGGAACCGCCGGCAGTGCGGCACGTTCGGTCAGGTTCGCGACCGGGACGACACCGCCGAGGGAGACAACGCGCGCCGGGCGCAGGTCGTCGAGCATCGCGCCGGTGATCGTGGTCGCCCCGGCGCCGACCCGGATCCGCGCCAACAGCAGGTAGTCGGGGTAGAGCCCGCCTTGCGTCGGGTCGGGGTCGACCGGGCTACCGGCCGCGGTGCCCTTGACCCGCATCACGGTGTACGCGGTCGACCCGTCGCCGTAGTAGGTGTCGGTCTGCCGGGCGATGATCAGGTCACGGCGCGCGTTCGACGGGTCGGCCGGGTCGGTCCCCAACACGTTGAGCGTCTTGTCGGTGTCGAGCGTCGCGATGTACGGGCCCATGCCGCGGGCGGCAGGGATCGCGGCCTGGAACGCGGACACCTTGACGTTGACGTCCGGGGTCGGCGTGGTCGCGGCGACCAGTCCCGGAGTGCCGGCGGCGTTGATGATCCCGACGCTTTTCGCGGTCGCGGTCGCGCCGGGCTGCAGTAGCGCGCCGAACGCCACGCGGGAATCCTCGGCGTCGACCACGCGGGTGGACCCGTTCATAGTCGCCCAGCTATCACGCTCTGCCACTGCAAAGCCTCCATCCTCGTAACGATCTTGGTCCGACTTGGGATACTTGGCCCATGGATAAAAGATGGAAACGCGCTGCGTTCCTCGGCGCGGGTGTTCTTGTGCTTCTCGTCGCCGGTGTTGTGACATGGGGTGTTTTGCAGGACAAGAAGGCGGACTGGTTCTCGGCATGGGCGTCCGGCGCTAGCTCCATCGTTGCGGTATTTGCTCTACTCGCCGCAGGCGTTGCCGCAAACGCAACAATTGCAACAAATCGAAATCAGTCTGAACAACTAAGAAGGCTCGAGGAATCAAACCAGCGCGAGCAGGCAACCAAGTTCGGCCTATGGCTGCAATTGGAAGAACCCATGACAGCATCACCCCACGCATGGCGCCATTCAATCTACTACCATAATGCTGGATCATTGCCCGTTTACACTGTCAACCTAACGGTTATATTCGCAGGTGAGACACACAAAATCCTTTATGACACTCTTGCGCCCACCACGACACCTACGCGAATGAATCGAGCCACCGTTTCAATGCGCGACTTCATCACGCGTGTAGCCGAGGAACACCACGAAACAATGCACCCAGAAGATCCAAAACGCTTAAGCGAGGATCCCGCTTTCAAAACTAAGCTATCAGAGAAAGTCAAGATTAGAAGGAGTGTTCTCCTGCAAATGCAAGGGCCTTCTCTTACGGTTGATTTTTCCGACGGGGAATCGCGTTGGCGACGAGAAACGAACGGAGCCTTGACCCCCCTCCCCTGACGTCGTATGCAGCGGCCTGTTTCATTGGTAGGCGTCGTGCCAGATGGCACGGAGTTCGGCGGCCGGGTTGTAGGCGCCGCCGGTGAACTGGATCCGGGTCGGCTCGCCGGGTTCGAGTGGTGTCCATTGCGCGACGAACAGCCGTTGCCGCACGCTCACGCCGTTGATCTCGGCGGTGCGGGATCCGGGCGCGGTGTCGATCCGCAGCGTTTGCCCGGCGAGGACGGTCCACGCGGGATCGAACATCAGGACGCGGCCGCCGTAGATGATCTGTGGTCCGGGCACCGGGCCGTCGATCTCGAGCACGGGCCACGTGGGCACGTGCCCGGCGTTGGTGGCGATGGCCTGCCCGCCGGTGGTGCCGACACCGAAGTCGAGCCCGCCCCCACCGAAGTCGAGCCCGCCCCCGCCGAAGTCCAGCCCGCCACCGGCAGGCACCGCGAGCCGGGTAGAGACCGTCTTCTCGGCCACGCTGTACAGCCGCGGGTCGTTGGCTTCCCAGGAGACCGCACCGGCGACGTAGCCGACGTTGGCGTACTTGAGGTCGGTCGGGATCGCCCGGCGCTTCACGCGGGCGTTCAGCAGCACGGGCAGCCCGTCGAGCTGGATCACCAACGGTTCGTTGTCCGGGTTCTCTCCGGGGGCGGTGATCCGGCGCAGGGTGTCCAGCGCGGCCGGCAGTGCGGGATGGTCGCCGCGGTAGATCCATTCCCAGACGACTTCGCGGTCGGTGGAGAGCAGCTGACCGAGGTAGCTGCCGTGGTAGCCGGGCAGCGCGGTGTTTCCGCCGCGCTGCCCCGGCAGGTCCCACAATCCCGTGATCCGTGTGGTGCCGAACGTGGTGTCGCTGCCGAGCAGGGTGTTACGCCACTCGAGCTGACCGTCGAGGGTCACCAGCTCGCCCGCCATCAGTAACCCCCGCTCTTGGAGAACCAGTCGAGATCGCGCGCGACCTCGCCGGGCGGCGCATCGGCGGGCGGGTGGTAGTTCTCGATGTGGACCAGCGACCGGCCACCGGATCCGCCGGCGGCCGCGGCCGTGCCGGGCGGTCCGCCACCGGCCGCGCCGTACCCGGCGCCGAGCGTTCCGCCGAGACCGCCCGCACTGGCGGCGATCGACGGGCCGATGCCACGCACGAATCCCTGCACGAGACCGAAGTTCTCGACCAAGGAGTCGTGGAAGCCGCGCATGATCGCCTCACCGGCGGGTTGCAGCAGCGTCCGGTCATACGACAACGGGCCTTTGTGGTCGGCGATCCACGATGCGATGCCGGACACGAAATCGGTGACCGCGCCCCACGCGTTTTTGAGTCCACGCAGGAAACCGTCGATGATCGCGCGTCCGGCGCGGACCAGCAGCCCGCCGAGATCGCCGAGTGCGCCGAGGATCCGACCGGGAATACCGGCCACAAAGGACACTGCTTCATCCCATCGGATACGGATCCAGCGTGTGACCTCGCCGAACCACCCGGAGATCTTGCCCGGCAGGGAACCAAACCACGAGATGGCCGCGGCGATCCCGTCGATGGCGCGGGACGTCAAGCCCTTGACGAATTCCCAGGCACCGCCGAAAACATCGACGACGAATTTCACGACCGCGCCGAGCAGTTGCAGGCTGAACGCGTGGAAATTCACGATGTGACCAACCAAAAAGACCAGCGCGGGCGCCAGCAAGTTGATCAGGAACGCGGCGAGTTCGGCGACCATGGTGATGATCGGCGTGAGCGCGAGCACCAGGTCGGCGATCGGCGGTAGCAGCTGCACCAGCGGTGGCAACAGCTGCACGAACGCGCCGATGAGCGCGCCGAGCACGGGCGAGATCGCCTGCAGGATCTGGAGAATCGCGGTTCCGAGGGTGGACGCGAGCTGACCGAGAACCGGCAAGACCGGCAGGATGGCGGCGGCGAGCTGCCGCAGGGTGTCTGCCGCGAACTGCGAGATCAGGGTCATGATCTGCGAGACGATCGGCACCAGCTGCACCAGGATCGGCGCGAGCGCTCCGGCGAGCTGAGCGGCGATCTCGGCGATGGCGGGCACCAACGGCAGGATCGGCGCCAGCAGCGACAAGAACACCGGTACCAACGGGGTCACGGCCTGCAGGATCTGCGTCAGCGCCGGGATCAGCGATCCGGTGAGCAGCCCGCCGAGCTGCGTAAAGATCTCGGTCACGGCGGGTCCGGCTGCCTCGAACACCCCGACCAGCGCATCGGCGAGCGGGCCGAGGGCCGTCGCGACCTGCACGAAAATGGGACCGAGGCTCTGAATTACCGGGATCAGCGCGCCCGCCAAACCGTCCACAAGGGACACGATTACAGGCAGCAGCGCCTCGAGGATCGGCCCACCGGCTTGAGCGAGGGTCGCGAGAACCGCGCCTACCGTGCCGAGGATATCGCCGAGCGCGGGACCGAGCGCCGAGAACGCCTGTCCCACGGCCGTAGCCGCCGGGGCGAGGTTGGCCGCGAACTGACCGACACCAGCGCCAAGAGAGGTAAGGAAATCGGCCAGTCCGTCGAACACTGGTCCGGCGGCCTGAATGGCGGTGAGAAATCCCGGCATGGCCTGCGACGCGAACCCGGTGATGCCGTCAGTGAGGGTGGTCAGGTACGGGCCGACGGCCGAGAACGCTTGCCCGATCGACGGCGCCAACTCGTCGAACGTTCCTCGCAGCTGCCCGGCGATCTGCGCGAAGTACGGGACCAGCGGCGCCGCCAGTTCCGTGAGCTGCGATTTGACGTGCGAGCCGAGCGAGCTGAACGCCTGCGCAACAACGGCGTTCTCCTTGAGCACCATGGCGCCGAGCCCGGCGAACGCAAGCGGCACCGCGGCGAGCGCACCACCGGCCACCAGCGCACTCGCCGAGGCGACCGCCCCGAACTTCACGAACGTCTGAGTGAGACCGAGGATGCTCTGCGCGTTGCTCTGCGCCATGCCCGCGGTGTACTCACCCGCCGAGCGCATCACCCCAGCCGTGACGAGTGCCTCCCGCCGGATCTCCCGGAACACGCTAGACACGCCGTCACGACCAAGGATGTCGAACAGCAGGGACGTATCGGAGGCCATGACACCCCCTTGCCGCTATGTAGTTTTTTGTTGCGCCTCGATGATTTGATCGATGTACGCGCACGCCGCGTGGAACTGCGAGACGGTCAACAGCCCCAGTTCCCACGGGCGAATGTGCAGCACCTCAGAGATTTTCAGGCAGTACCGGATCGCTTTTTCCTCGATGGCGCTTTTCCCGCCGGACCGGGCACCTCGTCGTCCTGGCCCTCGCCGTCGACACTGGCACTCCTGCTCAGCTGCGCCTCGATCGCGGCGACCGCAACGCGCCGCTTGTCCTCCGGGACACCGGTCGCGGTCTGCGCGGCGGCGTGCATCTGCTCCAGCAGCTCACGACTCAGGATCACCTCGACCTCGCCCGAACGGAAATCGACATCGTCGTACCGCAGATCCTTGTGCGTCTGCCGCAGCACGTGCCACAGCGCGCACCGCTTCGCGCGGACCGAACCGGACACGAGCGACTGCTGCAGCTCGCCGAGGCTGCCCTCGAACTTGCGCTCGAGGTCCTCGGCCGCGGCGACCCGCAGGTCGTCCGGGTCGAAGTCGTACCGCTGTGCCTCGCCGCCATCGGGGCTGTAGGCGATGACAAAACGCATGGGGTTCACACCTTTCGAGAGAGGCGACGCGCGGTTTCTTCCATCGCGTCGACCACGCGGCGGCGGGCGTCCATCGCCGCTCCGCGCATGGCGTCGTCGAACCAGTCCGGTTTGCCGATCTGGTGGGAAGTGCTTCCGTGGTCCCAGTTCGGATGCGACCAACCGGCCGCGGAGTTCGTGCGCCGGGGCGCGTGGGTGAAGCCGCGGAGCTTGATGGTCTTGGTGACCGCGCGGGCGCCGGCCGATTTGCCGGACATCTTCGCGACGACCTGGATTTTCGAGGCGATCGCCGACCGCAACGACCGACCGGGATGTTTCGTCTGCGACGGCATCGACCGGATGGCGGCGCGGGCCTGCTGCCGGGCAGGTTGCAGCGCGGTACGCAGGTTCCGCGCAAGATCCTTCCGCAGCTGCTTTCCGTCCTCTTCGGTGCGCAGGGCCCGCGCGATGTCGCGCAACCGGCGTTCCGGGCCCGACAGGTCGAGGTCGACCGGCATCTACGACACCGCGCGGGAAACCTGTCCCGACGTCGGCCACTCGACGTCTACCTCGGCGATCGATCCGACCTGTCCGGCGATCGGCGCCCACTTCTTCACGAGGACGGTTCCGGTGTACTTGGGGTTGCTGGCCCCGACCGCGGCGTCGGACAGCCGTACCTCGAACGGGACCAGCGTCCCCAACAGTGGCCACATGGTCGCGTCGAGTTCACCGGCGGCGATGTCCTGTTTGAACGTGGCGGACAAGGATCCCTCTTTGATTCCGCCGAGAACCTCTTTCCAGCCCAACGACCGGAACGTCGTCGCGTCCTCGTCGGACACCTCGACACTGAGTTCGATTTTGCTCGAGTGTTCCGACACGTCGGTCGCGTTGATCGACAGGTACGACGCGAGCAGCACCATGTGCGGCATGGGGGTTTTCTCCTTACAGGGTCAGGCGATGCCGAGGGCAACGACGAACAGGAACGACGGCGCGGTGCCGGTGATAGTCCACGTGGGACGGAACCAGGTGTTGGTGATCGACCCCGGTACGCGGGCGATCTGCCCGCCGAGCACATCGGCGGCCGCGAACGTGGCGACGTCGGTGGGCGAGGCGAACGTGTTGTCGGCGCCGGACTCGATGCCGAGGGTGATCGACGGCGAGCCGGTGCCCGCGATCGACAGAACGTGAGCCGAGGCGTAGAGATGTTTTCCGGCGGGGACGGCGCCGAGCTGGATCCCGGAACCGGTGCCGGTCGCGGTGCGGGCGGTGCCGGGCGGGTGCGCGATCTGCCCGCGTATCAGCGGCCACGACCCCTTGGCCTCGCCTTCCCACGGCGCGACCGCGCCGACCTGGTCGCCGAGCTTGTACTTGCCCGACATCGCCAACGTGAAATAGGCCAGTGCGCCGAGGTCGGCCCGGTCCGGGCACGCCGTCCACGGGCCGAGCCCGCCGAGTTCGGACCACCGCGCGTCGTCGACTCGACCGGGGTCGCCCGCCTCCCACTGACCCCCGCCGGACAGTTCGGTCTCGCGCAGTCCGCCGAGAACCTCTTTCCAACCACCGGAAGCGAAGTTGGTCCCTTCCTCGTCGGACACCTCCGCGTTGAGCTCGAGCTTGTTCGAGGATCCGGTGAGGTCGGCGCCGCCGGTGAACAACCTGCAGTTGAGCAGCACGAAAAGCGACACGGTCAGTTCCCCCGCCCGATGATCAACACGCGCCACTCGGCGCCGTAGTAGTGGCTGTTGCTGTGCTCGTACAGGCCATAGCCGGAGCACCGTTGGACCCGCACGGCGTCGCAGGTCCCGCCGAGCGACTGGTCGACCTCGAGCGCGGCCTTGACCGACGTCGGTCCGGTACCCACGAGATAGCCGTCGAGTTGCTGCTGCCCGGTGCGGTCGGTCGCGTGCGACACCAGCAGACGGCACGTGAGATAGACGGTGTCCATGCCACGGCCGAACGTGGTGTCGTACTCGACCTCGACCTCGGCGACGAAAAAGGCCGGCGGGCTGATCGCGTCCGGGACGAACGCGAAGCAGCGCAGCCCCTCGACGTGAGCCTCGACGGCGGCGGCGGCCGCGGCCTTGACTGCTGTGATCTCCACCCGCGCCCCCTATCCGAATCCGGGGAGCACGAAGGGCGAGATCATCGCGGCGACGTCCGGGTCGGAACGGCTGATCCGGATCAAGCCCCACTCAGCCGACCCGCTCACCCCTTCCGGGGAGTCCTTGCGGCGATGCAGCCGAGCGGCCTGCAACAACGTCGCCTGCACGATGTCCTCAGGAACGGCGGGCCATCCCCACACCGCGGTGACCCGGACGCGCCCGGTCGGGCCGTGCGGCCACACCCGATCCGTGGCCACCCCGGTGTGCGGCCAACCGGGATCCGGTGCGAGCGGAGACAGCTCGAACCGGGTCGCTTGCGTGAACTGGCCGTAGGCGTAGCCCTCCTCGACGACCACCCCGTCGAGCGTGGCGATATCGCCGGTGAGCAGCAGATGCCCCTCAGGGGCGAACAACGTCCGCCCCACGACCGGGAACACCTTCGCGGTGGCGATGTCGTCCCGGTAGAAGTGCCGGCCGCATGCCCGGTCGATCCCGCGCGACGCGGTCGCCAGATGGCGGGCGAGGTCGGCGTCGTCGCTGGTGTCGGTCGCCGGGATGTTGAGCGCCTTCTTGAGCGGCGCCACCGTGGCGTAGACCGTCTCGGCCATCGCGGTTACCGGGTCTGCTGACGCTTCGCGGTGGCCGGCTTCGCATCCTTGGGCGCGTCGCCCCGCGCGGCCGGTGCGGCGGTCTCGGCCTCGGCCGGTGCCGTGTACCCGCGCAGCTTGAGTTGCTCGTCGACGGCCTTGACGCGGTCGTCCATGCCGTCCCGACCGGCGTAGGCGGCGCGTTCGCGCAGCAGCGCGGCGATCATCGCGTCGTCGGTCGCCGACGTGGCGGTGCCCGGCGCGGTGCCCTCCGGCGCGGTGACGGCGGGGGCCTGGTCCTCGTTGCTCATTCCGATTTCCTTCCTGCGACAGGGTGAAACACGCAGCGGCGAGCACGGTCCGGTGTGGACGGTGCTCGCCGCTGCAGGTGGACGGGGGTTGGATCAGACCCCGGTGAACGCGGGCGTGATCAGCCCGGTGCCGGAGATCTTGCGGGCGTGCGCGTAGCGGCTGTGGGTGAAGGCGTAGTAGCCGTAGACCACCAGGACGATCCCGAGGGATTCGGCCTTGGCCTGTTCGGCGCGGATCAGCACCGGCGCGTTCGGGTCCTCCCACAGGTGGAACTCGTTCTTGTCGCCGAGGTAGATCTCGTCCTCGTTCGTGCCCGCGCCGAGGTTGGTGGCGATGTTGTTGTCGACCAGCACCGGGGTGCCGTTGGGCAGCACGCCGCGGATGCCGGAGCCGTACCGTTCGGCGTAGTTCGCGCCGAGGGTCTTCTCGACGATGCCGGGCTGCGAGATGAGCGGCCACTTGGTGCTCATGGCGTTCTGCAGCCAGTACCACCGGCGGGAGTGCATCACGGCGATGTTCTCGCCGGACGCGACGTCGAGCAGCGCGCCCTCGACCCCGGCGAGCGCCTCGGGGATCTTCGGGTACAGCTCCTCAGCCGTCGGGGTGGCGTCGGTGTAGGTGACCGGCGTCGCGACCGCGGAGAGACCGACCGTCGCGAGGTTGATCGTTTTCGAGTCCACGTTCGCGTGGTACCGCTTGTACAGGTCCTCGACGACCGTGTCGTCGACCTGCACACCACGGTCGACACCTTGGCGCGACACGGTCTGTCGGCCGGCCGCGGTGCGAACCGGGATGGTCAGCAGGGTGTCGTCGTAGTCGGTCTCGGAGACGTTGGTGTTCTCGGATGCCTGGTCGTCCACGCTCGTGCCGGTGGTGCCGCGGCCGAGGTTCACGATCATGCCGGTTTCCGGCAGGTCGTGGTGACGGCAGGCATCCGCGAACGGGCGGCCGGTGGTAGCCATCGGCGCGTACATGTCGACCAGGTATTGCGGGACCACCAGCCCGGTGAACGCGCCGGTACCGACCGCGCGCTGCTGCGCGCCCTCGACCTGCGCGCCCCGTTCGACCTGTTCCTCGTTCATGTGGCGGGCGAGGCGGGCCTGCGCGCCGTAGTCGCCGAGGAACGCAGAGGCGACGTCACGGGCGAACCCGGCGCCCTTGCGGTCCTGGTCGGCACGGTAGGTGCGTTCCTCGGTACCGACGCGCGCCACCTGGTCGTAGGCGGGGCGCGGGGCGCCGGGGTTGGTCTCGCGCTGCAACCGGTCGGCTGCGTCGTCGCGGGCCTGTTCCGCCTCGAGATCGGCGACCCGCGCCTGCAGGGCGTCGAGTTCGGTGTCGAGGTCGTCCTTTGCCTGGCGAGCCTCGGTGACCTTGGCCTCGTCGACCGTGTCCTGCGAGCGCAGGTCGGCGAGCGTCGAGGCGAATCCGTTGCGCTGCTCCAGTTTGGTGGCCATCTGGCCCCGGAGCTGCGCGATGAGCTGAGCGAGCGTCATGGGTGACGTCGTCCTCCCTCCCGCGTGGCGGGGATCGTTGTTCGTCGGATGGCCCTGCAGGCAGCAGGCGGTGACTCCCAGACCAGGCCACGCGGGCGCGGTGCGGGGTTCCTTACGCGAAGCAGCAGGGAAAGCGCGCCGCCTACAGGCGGCGCATCCTCGTGTCCTCGTCGGTGATGAGGACACGAGACGGTGCGGGGGTCGTGGTGAAACGGGCCTGCAGCGCGGCGAGCGCGGCGCGGGCCTGGTCCTCGTCGAGCGCGCGCAGCGCCTCGAGGGGATCGGCGGCGCGCAGCCCGGCGCCGGTGGTGTGCGGGTTGGCGCCGTAGCCGACGATCGCGACGTCGCCGCGGTGAAGGTCGAAGGCGTTGATGCGGTATTCGGTGTAGTCCGGTGACCACTGCCCGGACGTGATCCGGAACTTGAACGACATTTCGTCGATCAGCCCGGCGCGCAGCTTGGGCACGATGTAGGCGACGTCCTGGTCGTCGCGGTCGAGGTTCGGCGCGAGGACACGCAACCCCTCGTCGGACTCGGTCAGCTGCAGCGACCCGTTGGTCGTGCGCGCGATGCGGCGCAGGTCTTGGTGCTGCAGCACGAGCGGCACGTCGAGGTCGGCGCGGGCAAGGCTTTCACTCGCCGCCCCGGCGGACACCACTTCGGTGTAGGGACCGTAGTAATCCCACATCTCGTAACCGCGGTCGTACACCGTGGCGAACCCATCGAACTCGAGCCCGGCGCCGGCCGCGGAGTCGCGCAGCTGCAACCCGCGCAGCTGCGCGGACACCCGCGGCGGCGCGGTGTCGTGTTCGGCCGCGCGCCGCTGCGAGGGCCGGTCAGCCCGCGCGGCCACGGCGCGGCTGCGTTCGGCGGCCGCGGCCGCGCGAGACTCGGGGGTCATGTCGTCGCTCCTGACTCTGCAGTGGTGGGCTGCGTGCGGGGGTTGCCGAACAGCCGGTCGAACTCGGCGAGCTGCTCGTCGGTGAACGGCATCCGGTTTTCCAGCGCGCGAGCCTCGGACGGTGCGAGCTGCCGAGTGGCGATCTGCTTGCCGAGAACCTCGGCGCGGGTCTGGGGGTCCATCCGCAGCAGCGCGTCGCTGTTGAGCTTCACGAACCGCGGCCGCGGCAACAGGTCCGACAACGCGCTTTCGCGCCGGAACACGGCCGGGCCGATGTTCATGATGAGCAGCTGCAGGTTGCGTTGACTGATCGACGCGTAGGTGATCGACCCGGTGGCGACCGCGCCGTCGATGACGTCGGCCGGGCAGCCGAAGAACCGGGCGATGTCGACGATGCCGAATTGCTGCACCTGCAGGAAATTCGCGTCCGAGGCCATCGCCTGGATCGGCTTGTATTCCCAGTCCTTGCCGTGCACGAACAGGTCGCGCCCGGCGACGGATGCTTTGAACCGCTGTTTGATCGCGGTGGCCTCCACCGGGCTGACCGTCTTCTCGGTGTTGCGCAGTTCGCCGGCGGGGATCGCGCCGTCGGTGAACCAGTCGAGCGCGAACTGCTGCGCCGACAGGTATTGACCGATGCTCATCGCCGCGTAGGAGGTGGGCGACAGACCGACCGGGAGACCGGCGACGGTGAACTGCTTTTCGTGCCATATCTGGTGAGGCAGGTACTTCACGCCGCGGATCCGGTAGTGATCGATCTGCCCGCCGCGGATCCGCACGGTGACGTCGGCGAGGTCGACCAGTTCGATACGCGCGGGGAGGCCAAGACCGTCGAACGCGGTGATGATGCCGAACGCGTTGCCGGCGCGGTCGAGGTCGACCTGCGTCGAGTACATCCACTCGTGCAGCTTCACCCGCTCGCCGCCCGGTGCGATCAGCACCGGCGGTTTCTTGGTCTCCACCTGGATCCCGTCCACCATGCGGAAGGAATCGACTGGCATTGTGGATATCAGGTCGGCCCGCAGCCGCAGGCACGCCCATACCGCGGAGTGCTGCATGGCGGATTTGTTGGTGACCACGGCCGTTCCGGTGCGGCCGGACACCGGCCGCGTGGGGATCTCGGAATCGTCCACGGTGGACGCACGAGAGAACAGGCTCACCGGCGATCACCCCCGCGAAGCCTCTTCCACCAGGTCGGCGCGGCGGACGGCGTGCCGATCCACACCGCGACCCGTGACCCGGCGAGCAGCAGGACCCCGACCGGGCCGAGCGCGGCCCACCCGATCAGCGGGAACAGCGCGGCGCCGATCCCGGCGGCGACCAGCAGCAGCCCGGCGAGGTCGAGCAGCGTCGTAACCAGGTCACGCGACATCCGAGATTCTCCTTTCACCACACCGAATCCAGCACGTCATAGTCGTCGATCACCAGGTGCGCGCGGCTCTCGTATGTCCACCGGGCCACGGTTCCGCCCACCAGCGGCGCGATATTCGAGTCGCTTGTGCGACGTGCCCATGCCCACGCGTCGCCGAGGACGCGCGTACGGGCACCGGTCAAGGCTTCGTTCATCGGTCGTTGGTTGAGGTGGCGCAGGCGGTCGTGCTCCACTGCGTCGGCGAACGCAGCGCACGACGCGGCGAACTCACGCGACGTCGGGATCGCGAGCTGCCCGCGCCCCGGCTTCATCGGATCCTTCGGTGTCGTGAATCCTGCGTTGTTGAGCGGGACCAGCAGCGAACCGGCGGGCCCTGCGACGTCGAGACCGACCGCGATCGGGTTGTGCCGGTCGCGCAGTTCGACAAGCCGCTCGACCACGCCGTCGGTGCCGTCGCGCAGCTCGATCACCTCGACGTGCCCGCGGCCGTCCGGGCGGTGCCCGTAGGCCATGATCGCGGTTTTCTGTCGGTCCGGTGTGATATCGACCGCGAGCGCCACGTCTGCCGCGGTGGAGCGCGCGTCGTGCCGGTCCGCCCACCACTTGGTGGGCACGTTCGGGTCGTCGGCGACGACCACCACTTTCGTGACGTTGAGATAGGCGCGGTCGAACTCGCCCGCCTCCATCTTCTCTCGCTCGCTGCGCACGGCGGCCTCGGCGACAGTGTGGCCGAGCGCGGGCATGCACGACCACCAGGTCGCCGGGTCGTCCCGGTCGTAGACGTCGCCGACGGTCCAGTCGAACACGGCGAACGTGGACGACTCACCCGCCTCGATGATCTCGCGACCGCGCTTGCGCTTGCCGTTGAGGAAATGCGACTTCGCTTTCGTGCCCGCCGTGGACACCAGCCACTGTTGCGGTTGCGGTCGCGTGATCATCGCCGGGGAGAAGGCTTGTTCCAGCCGGGAATCCTCGAGCGCGAAAGCTTCGTCGATCGTTCCGTCGTCGAGCGTCTCGCCGTGGCCGGCGGTCTCGGTGTTCGAGGTGATGCCGTGCCGCGACCCGTTGCGCCACTTGATCGATTCGTTCCCGTTGACCTTGCGGACGGTGTAGCGGCCCCGGAACCGCGGCGCAGCGTCGAGCGCGGCCACGTGTTCCTCTTCCCACTTCTTGCGCGCCGAGAGACGGTTCTGCGCCGAATACAAGATGTTCTGCCGTGGCCACGCTTGGGCTCTCCACACCATCTTGGCCAACAGAAGAGTTGTCTTGCCCGACTGCCGGGGCACCATCAGCAGGATGTCGCGATAGGCCAGACGTCCGGTGACGGGATCGACCTCGAGCGCGACGTCGGCGACGTAGCGCTGCCACGGCATGAACGGTGTCCCGAACGCCTCGGCGATCCTCGCCACCTTGGGCCCGTACGTCTTCCGTGACAGGTCGCGCGGCGTCCCCCACCGGGGAACACACCGCAGCCCGTACAGGTCGAGCAGTTGCGCCCTGAGGGCTTCTGTGCGATCCATAGCGCCCCCCTGCCGCAGTCAGGGATCGAAACTCAACCGTTATAACGAAGTGAATTTCCAACCGACATACAGGGAAACTAGTGAACCTCTTTCAAGCTAAGCCCTCTGATCGAATTCACGCCCCTGAACAGGGAATATAAGCGGTAGGTTGGCGTGTTCGTTCGCATGCAAATGGGAGTAGAGTCGCGCGCGCGAATCAGCCGAAAACCGCTGCGAGCAGCGCATATAAGCGGCGACTTAAATTTAGAGTGGCGTCCGATTTGGCTGCGTTAAGGTGCCCGCGTTCAACCATTCATGGACGGAGAGAGAGCGCGATTGCACGCAGACAACCCCAACGCAAGTTCACAGGTGATTACAGAGTGGGCGCCCTTCCCGCTCGCAACGTTCAGGGCACCCACACGACCAATCTCGCCAGCTAGCAAGCAGAACAAGGTAGGCCGCAATGGGCAAGAGTAGTCGCAGACGCAAGGGACAGAAATCTCCACGATTGGCGCGTGATGGCTGGTGGTGGGCGCTTGTCGCCCTGCTGAGCAAAGGGAAGCCCTACCGCCGGTTCCTCACGGTGACACTTATCGCTCTCCTCGCAGTAGTTGCGATCTGCGCCACCATCGTGATTCTCGCTCTTAACGGAGGTGGTCCTCTCGTTGCATCCCTGTTCGAGGCGCCAAAGAAGTAGGTGGATCTCGCAGTAACTCCAAGTTCGGTACGGCTCGAGTCCGGCAAATCTGGCGGGCTCGAGCCGTCCATCTATTCCGGGTCGCCGAGGTCGCCGAACTCGTCGTCGTCATCCGGCGCCGTGCGGACGGCTACGGCGTCGGTCAGCGTCTTGAGCGTCGCCCGTAGTTCCTTCGCGAGCGGCGGTATCGGGTTCTCATCGGCACCGCGGTCGATCCCGGCGGCGAGCGCGTAGGCGAGTTCGGCGAGACCGGGTTCGGTGTCGGCGAGGTCGCCGAGTGCGGTGATGTCCGCGCGCACCTGCCGCTCGAGCGCGCCCGTTTCCGCCGCGCAACGCGGGCACTCCGGCGGCTCGTCGCCTCCGAGCAGCGCGGCGTGCTCGCCGAGCAGACCGAGCGGCGTCGTACCTGCAGCCGCGGCGATGAACCGCAGTTCGTCGACCGTGACCTCGCGGCGCCGGCGGCCGTCCTTGTCCGGGCGGCCGGTCTCGATGTAGCCGACCACGGCGGCGCTGAACGATTCCGGCGCGCCCTTCTCCCATGCGGCCGCGGCGAACTCGCCGCGCGTGAGCCCGCCACGCTTGCGCGTCGCCTTGATCTCAGCCGCGATCACATCGCTCATCGTCGTGATCCGTTCGCCCGTCAATGTGATCACCCTCCACCCTGTGATTTTTTGCCGGGGAGAAATTCAGGGATGGTGGGCGCGGGGTCTCCCGTGCCCTCACACCGAAAAAACCCAGGTCAGCGCGGTGCACATCGATGAGCACCGGTGTGTCGCGTGTGGACGGTGATCACCAGTCACGCGACGTGGCGAATTGCTCGTCGGGTTCCTGTTCCGTGCCGGGCAGATATCGCGCGTACCACCGGTGGATAGCGGGCACGCTGCCCGGTGGCCGGCGGTCCGCTCGCGCGCGGCGCACGCATTCGTCGCGACCGGGATCCAGCAGGATCAACTCGGCGCGCAGCCTCTCGACCAGCGCGGCGCGCTGTGCCGCGACGGGCAGGGAGCGCACCACATACACGACGCCCTGGCGGGCCTTGGCGATCTGGTCCAGCTCGAGCCGCATCACGTGTTCTGCCTGTCGGCTGTAGGTCTTGCTGTGCAGCCAGCGGCGCGGGCTGCCCATCGCGCGGGCGATCTCGTCACGGTCGAGCACCCGCCCGCCGTTCGCGGTGGCGAGCTTGTGGGCGAGCGTGGTCTTGCCCGCGCAGATCGGACCCGCGATCACGACTACCTGCCGCACATGATCACCACCTACGTGAAGTCCTTGCGGAACGCGTACGGCTGCGCGGACGACATGGTCTTGTGCACGGTCCAGACCGTGCCGCACGGGTCGCATCGCCATTGATCACCAGCGGTCACGATGCCCCGGAGCACGGTGTTGAGGTTGTCCGGCGTCATGCACCGGTGCGGCCGGTGCTTCTGTCGTTTGATCCACGGCATGCACGGTCACCACCTTCGCGAAGTCGGCATCGGCGCCTCTTGTGCCCGGTTGCCGCGGCTCGAGTTGCAACTGCGATGGGCGGGGCGGGCGTTGTCGAGGGTGTCCGGTCCGCCCTTGCTGCGCGGCACGATGTGGTCGGCCGTGAACGACAGCTTGTGCCCGGCTGGTAGGTCGAGGTCGATCCGGTGCCCGCACAACCCGCACGCCGCACCGGACGCTGCCGCGAGTTCACGCAGCTGCGCCGTGACCCGGCGCCACGGGCGCCCGTTCGCCGAGGCCATTCCTCCCACCCGAAGTGTTGGCCGGACGTCGGACACGTGGAGTCCGAACAGCAATCCGGGCGGCGAGGGCACACCCCCATCAGCCATGACGTGATCTCCGGGGGCGGCGAAATGAGAGAAGCCCCGACCGGTTCCGGTCGGGGCTTCTCTCGGTGCCGTGTCCGGGCACACTTCGCCTAAGTGCCCTCAGTATGCAGAACGATCACTCGCCTGTCGAACAGGGGTTCGTCTACCGCGTGTCGAGCGTGGGCCGGTCGTCCGGCGGCGCGGGTTCGGTGTTGTTGACCACTGCGCCTACTTCTCGACGCCCTTGTGCCGCTGGTCGCTGTTGTTCCAGCAGCCCGACGTCGAACAGTTCTCCGTAGTCGGGTGCACCTGGTGTCCACACTGTCCGGTCGTCGGCTTCGGTGGAGCGGGCGGCGGCGAGCCGAGGTTCGGGCGCCATCGGTTCTTACTCATCGGGTACCCCCATGGGTTTCAGTGTCGTCGGCTGCACATCGCGCGGCCACCTGGTCGTCGTTACCGGTCGCTCCGGTCGGGACTTCGGATCGGTGTCCGTTGCCCTCGGCGCTGCTGCGCAGCCGCGGCCGCCGGGCCTGCTCCACGGTGAGCACGCCCTGCAGGAACTCGAGGTTTTCCGGGCCCCACACCTGCCCGCAGCCGAGGCAGGTACAGCCGGTGCGGGCGTCGAGGGCGAGCGCCGGGGCCTGGACCAGTTCGCCGGTACTGGGGTCGAGGCGCCACACCATGCCCTGCCCGCACGCGGGGCACGCCGCGGCGATGTGCAGCCGCCGGGGTGGGTCGAGGAGTTCCTCGATCCGCTCGACCATGTACCGCAGCTCGAACACGGTCGAGGCGACCCGGTTGATGTCGGCCCATCGCCCGGCGATGCCGGCGGCCGCCCGGATCCGGGACACGGCGTCAGCGTCCTGCACCAGCACGTTGAAATGCAGGGTCGCGGCCTGTCGATCGAGGTTGCGCTGCAGGTCGGCCGCGGCGACCCGGATCGGGGCGCCGGGCGAGCTGCCCGATGCCTTGCCGGTCTCGCCACCGTGCGCGTGCGCCTGGCGCAGCTGCTCGAGCAACGACGGTTTGGTGTGGGTGGTGGTCGTCATGTCGTCGCGGATCACCTTGAGGGTGATGGGGTCGGTGAGCTTGGCGGCGAGGGCGGCGAGTTCGGTCTGCCACTGCCGCAGGTTTTTCGGGTCGGTCACGTCGGTCACGGGCGGGTTCCCCTCGCGTTGATCGTGCGCGGCGGCCGAGGCTGCCGGGCGGGTCCGGTGTTGCGGGTACGGGTGAGTTCGAGCGCACGCGCGAACCGGTCGGCTGCGTTGCGCGCGGCGATCTCGTCGAGGGCGGCGAGCGCGGGCACGGTGGCCTGCAGCGCCTCGGCGAGCGCGGCGAACGACCGGCCGATGTGGACGACGGCGGCCGCGACTCCGGGCACGATCGCGGCGAGCGTCGACCGGGCGACGTTGTCGATCCTCCGGGCATGTGCGAAGTGCGCCTCGGCGAGGCTGCGCTGCCACGGCTCGAGGTCGACACCGACGGCCGGGGCGGGGTGTTCGGGTTCGGTGGTCATTGGGGGTCACGCTCCTGTCGGTGGTGGTCGGCCGCCCGGATCCGTCGCCAGTGGGCGGGGGCGCGGAGTGGTCGACCGTCGGGGGTGAGGCACGGGTGGCCGGCGGGCTGGTCGCATTCGGGGCAGTCGACGGCGAGGGCGAGTTCGCGTTCGCGCTCGAGGAGTTCGTGCGCGGCGAGGTCGTCGAGTTCGCGGGCGTTGAACTGGCCCCGGTAGCGGGTCACCGGGGGATGTCCGGTGGTGGCGGGGGCGGTGTGGCGGCGCGGGTGTAGGGGTTGGGACTGAGTTGGTCGCGGGGTGTGTCGGCAGGGCCCACGGTGGGGCGGTAGCCGTTGGGTCCTGCATCGCCTACGCGGTCCCGGTAGGTGGTGGGGCCTGTCAAGGGAGCTACCCCGTCCCGTCCCCTACCCGTCCCGGTAGTCATCGCGTCGGTGATTCCGTCGGTGATCATGGGGTTCTGTGGCTGGTTTTGGGCAGGGTCGGGCCTGGTGTTGTTGTCGGATTCCGCTGGTGGGGCCTGGTTTCCGGCGGGGATGATGTTCTGCGCGGGATCCGGGTCGGTTTCTGGTCGATCCGGTGATCGGTCGGTGATCGCCGGTTGATCCGGCGCAGATTCGGCGTTGATCGCGGCGAGGTTCGGCGGGGGCAACAGGATGAGCCCGGCGGCCTCGGGGGTGCAGTCCTTCTTGCGTCCGTTGCAGCCCCGGCACGCGACAACCAGGTTGTCGGCACCGGCGGCGATCTTCGGGTCGACATGGTCGAGCACACCGCCCGACGGGGTCTTGCGGTCGGCCCACTTCACGGTGATGCCGCAGTACCGGCAGAACAGGCCGTCGCGGGCCTTGACCGCGTTGCGCAGCTCCTTGTCCTTCAATTCGCGCGTCTTGGCGCGGTGCACGTCGTTCTCGGCGCGAGAGGGGTTCTCGTCAAGGAAGGCGTGCACCCAGTACCCGCCGAGACCCTCGTTCCACTTCTTTCCCTCGAGGCATCGGCACTCGTCGCCGGGCCGGTGGATCATCGGCGGGCCGTCGCCGAGGCGGACGTCGAGCAGCGCCTTGAGTTCGCGCCGTGTCGCGATCTGGCGGGCCTTGAGGGCGGGCAGCCACCCGTCGGTGCGCTGCGCGCTCGCGTACTGCTTGAGGCGCGTCAGCGCCCCGTAGGCGCTGTTGCCGACGGCGTGCACTAGTGGGTCGTCGTAGCCGACGTCGTTGAGCCTCAGCCACGGCATGAGGCACCGCCCGGAATACGCGCGGAAACCCGGCGCCGTGTGGGTGCCGGGTTGGCGGGGTCGTGCCGGTGGATCACGGGGGGTTTCTCCTTGTCCCAGTTGGAAAGCGGGGCCGGGTCGCCGTAGCGACTCGGCCCCGCCCGGTCAGCGACCGCCCGTGAGATCAGGGGCGGGCGGCGAGTTCGGCGAAGTCCGGAATCGGTTCGCTGTTGATGTCCTCGCGCCATGCGCGCAGCAGCTCCTCGACCGTCATGACGCGGTCTCCGATCCCCAAAGGGCGTTGAGCCGGTAGACGTCGAGGAATGCGCGCAGCAGGTCGACAAGACCCTCGAGTCCCTCGGCCGCCACGTGGCCGGTGACGACGTCCTGCGCTCCCTCTGCGTCGAGGTTCACCTGCGCCGTGATCGCCTTCATCGCGGTCAGTTCGGCCGAGTCGGGGGTCTCCGTGGCCTCGAGCGCGACCGGACCGGGCGGGTTCATCAACGCGCGCAGCGTCTCGCCCACCACCACCAGCCCGACCGAGATCAGCGACCACAACCGGCCGTAGCGGTCGATCGGGTCACTGGCGCCGAGGTACTCGGCGACCACGGCGTCGGCCGCCTCCGGCGAGTCAGCCGCGGCGGCGCGCAGGAACGCAGCGGCGGTGTCGACCACGTGCTCGCGAGTGTCGTTCTGGTCGCTCATGCCGTCGGCCCCTCACGGTGCGGGGCGGTCTCGTCGGCGACGACGGCGAGGTCGGCTAGGCCGTCGATCACCACGGACGCGCGCGGCACGCGCAGCGTGACCTCGGCGGGCTGACACGGCGACAGGGAGACCTCGACACCGGAGACGACTCCGGAGATGTCGACGCCGTCGACCAGCACGCGGGCGGCGCGGCCGATCGCGACGATGCGGACGCGTCTCCGTTCGGCCATCACGCGCCCCCCGCCGTGGCGGTGGGGTCGTACAGGGCGACGACGTCGCGCACTGCCTCGGCGAGCAGCCGGTTGAACGCGGCGACCGGGTCGGGCGCGGCGGCCGCGGCAACGATCGCCTCCAGCGATCCGGCCTTGTCGCACACGGCGACCCACACGGGGTGACTGGAGTCGTCGAGGTCGATCCGTTCGCCGGGGCGGGCGAACGCCTCGCGCACGTGCGTGTCGTTGAGCCCGGCGAGCAGACGTTTGGTGGCGCCACGGGCGAGGTCTTCCATTCCCTCGAGTTCGCGGGCGGTCGGCGGTCGGTAGGTGGTCTGCAGGTCGATCACGTACCGGAGTACGGCGTTGGCAGAGTTCGCCTCGGCGATGTTCAGTCCCATTAGGACACCGCCGAACCGGTCGGGGCCCACGACGCGCGCCACGCGCGCAGCCGCTCGCCGAGTTCGTCAATTCGGCGCTGCGAGATCCAGCCGGTGCGGCGCGCGGCCTCGCCGGGGTGCCCGCGCTCGCCGGTGGCGAGGTAGCCGAACAGCGTCTCGAGCAGACCGTCGGCGGCGAGCAACTGCGCGTGGGCGGTGTTGACCGTCTCGAGCGCCTCGACCAGTACGGCGAGAACCGGGGCCATATCGGCGGCACGGACGGGTTCGCGCGCGGCGCGGGCGAACCGCTCGCGCCACACCTCGCGCTCAGCGTCCGTCATGGACGGTGTCGGGTCGGTGGTGGTCATGCTCGTGTCCTCTCGTCGAGTTCGGGGGCGGTCTGGCGGTACTGCTCGAGTTCGGTGAGGGCGGTCTCGGCGACGAGGGTCTGCGCCTTGTGCGCCTTGCCGAGGCGGGCGGTCTCGTCGGCCAACGTCGCGTTATCGGTCTCGAGTTCGGCGATGTAGGCGCGACTGTCGGCGAACAGCGGGTCGATCACCCGCTGCTGCACGTTGTCCGCGACGTAGGCCGCGAAGTCCGGCAGTGGGGCCTCGGTGCCGTTGCGGCGGGCCCACTGCGCGGTGGCCTGCCGGATCACGGTGGTGAGGTCTTCGCGCGGGCGGGGCGCGCAGGTCACGACTCGTCCGGATCGGTGGCGGCGGCGTCGGCCTGGTCCTCGTCGGCGCGCGGGCCGCGGATCGCCTCGACGATCGCGGGCAGGTCGGCAGCCTCGGCGAGCACCGGCGGCTCGCCGGAGTCCTCGGCGTCGCCGACCACGCCCCGGCGCCGTAGCTCCTGCATGAGCCGTTCGGCAGCCGCGTAGCCGACGCGCAACTTGCGCTGCAGCATCTGCACCGATGGGTGCCCGGACGTGATCACCAAATCGGCTGCCTGACAGATCAGGTCGACCTCTTCGGGGGTCTTGCTCGAGCTCGAGCCGGGGAAGGTCACGACCACTCCGGCGCCGTCGCGCAGCAAGTCGCCGGCGTCGTTGGCCGGGGCGGTCGTGGCCTTCTCGAACGGCAACGCCTGCTGCCCGGTCCGCTGCTCGTACGCCTCGCGCCACACCCGGCGAAGTGACTTCGCGTCCGCGCTCGAGCCAGGGAACGCCTCGCAGGCGACGATGCGCGCGGTTGGGATCACCTCGCCCGACTCGATGTCTTGCGTGACCTTCTGCGTGGTCACGATGGCGACGACCAGGTGCGTGGAGGTCGGGTCGTCCAGAAGTGCGGCGCCGATCATGCCGATGCCGTTCTTGTCGTCCTTGGGCAGCCGCCCGGACAGGCTCACGCTCATGGCGTTCCCTTCGTGGTGTCGTGGTCCTCACCGGGCGGGAGCGCGGTGAACTCGGCCTCGCGACCGGATGCCGGGGTGCCGCGCGGGTGGAGCGCGACCAGGTACACCCACCCGACGGCCGTCCACTCGCGACGGGTCACGACGCAGTGCAAGGTGCCGCGCAGCAACAGCGGCTGGTCGACCTCGAAAAGAGGCTGTGTGGTCGGCCAGTCGGACGCTTGCGCGATGCGTGCCGGTGGTCGCCATTCGGCGGCAAGAATCGCGTCGGCGGCGGCCTCGATGTCTGCCGTTTCGATACCGGTCGCGTTGTCCGGGAGGCTGCAATCGATGAGCCCGGCGAGGCGTTCCCGGTCGTCGCTTGTGACGACCGGGGCGGCCGTCTGGCCGAAGTAATCGGCCGCGGCCTGCCACGTCAGGTGCACCAGGCAGAGTTCGACCTTGCGCCACGCGCACGCGGGGCAGCCGGTGGGATCCGGGCCCGGTGTGTACTGCAGCAGCGGGTTACGCGGGTAGTCGTAGCCCGACGTGACTACGGTGTCGGTCTTGCGGCGGCGGGCGGGACGGCGGTCGCCGTCGCCGCCCACCACCGACAGGTGCGAACGCGTGCTCACGCCACGCCGTACGCGATGCGGGCGAGTTCGGCGTCGACCGTGGCCTCGTCGACGGCGTCGGTCTCGGCGCCGAGTGGCACCAGCTGTTCAGTGGCCTCGAGCACGGTGTCGATCTCGGAGTGATCGAACGAGAACAGCGCTACCGACGAACAGCCGTTGCCGCAGCCGCAGCGCGCCGTGACCTCGATCCACTGCGACAACAGCGGTTGCACGAACACGTGCCCGTCGGCGCCGACGGGTTCGATCCGGCCTCGGTCGAGCAGTTCGCGAGCGAACCGGTACTCGTACTCGGTGCCGGTGATCAGCATGGTGATCGCCCACGGATCGGTGCGGTCGTAGCGCCACTCGACCGCGACCGGCCGAACCTCGGCGGGCACACCCCCGGCGAGTTTGCGCACGACCAGCCACGCGCGGGAACGGTGGGAGATCTCGTGAGCCTCGATCATGAGGGCATTCCTTCCTGGACAAGGGGGACCCACCCGGCGACCTGGTCGTCGCGGAGGGCCTGCAGGACATAGGCGAGGCGGAAACCGGGCGGCACATAGACCACCGACCACGGGCTGCGCAGGCAGCTACCGCGGTCACTCCGGATCGCGACCACGCCGTCGAACGACTCGCGCACCTGCAGCACCGGCGGCACCGGGACAGGCCGCGACGGCGGGGGCGGGGGCGGGATGTCAAGGCGGACCGTCATCGCTGCCCGCCCCGCTCGCCGTCGCCCTCGGCGGCGCGGTCGGCGCGGATCGCGGCGACGGTGCGGTCGAGTTCGCCGAGCAACGTCCGCGTGCGCGCGTCGGGGTCCTCGCCGAACTCGCCGCGCGTCAGGTTCCACAACAGCGAAAGCGCCGACGAGAGACCGTCTACGCGGGCGCCCTCACGCCACGCGCCGTCTTTCGCGATCGCCTCGGACTTGGCGCGCTCCTGCTGCAGCACGGTTGTGAAGTCCTTGAGCGCCTCGCGCAGCTGCGCCTCGGGCAGCCGATCCGCGGTCACGGGCACACCTCGAGACGGATCGGGCGCGTGAAGTCGACCCGTTCGACCAGGGCCTGCCTCACCGGGCCGTAGGGACGCATCGCGCAGACGTGGCACACCTCGGCCACCTGCAACGGGTCGCGCGGGTCGTGCGGATCCGGGGCGCCGTGCACCCGCACCGTGGTGATCCGGCGCGATCCGCAACCGCACTCACTCGGGACGAACGCCTGGTCGAACGTGACCTCGACGTCGCCGAGCGCGCGCAGCTGCATCATCCGCACGTCGGGGTGGTCGATCAGGTCGCCGACAGCCGGAAGGATCCGGGTCGCCTCAGCCGAGGCGCCGTAGGCGCGGCCGGTCACCCGGCGGAACCAACTCCGGAACGACGTCGTACACGAGCGGTGGCGGCCGCCGGTGGCGGTATCCTTCGCTGCGATCATGAGGGCATCTCCTCTTGGTCGGGGCCCCGCGGGGCCATGCCCGTCTCGCGCCTGCACGCGCGAGGCGGGCCCTTTTCTTGGGGGGAAGTCAGGAAGCGACGGAGAACCGGCGGATGCCGCGCGACGGCGGCTGCTTCGCCATCCAGCGATTGGCGTCGTCGATGTGCACGAACCGCTTGCCGTCGGGGCCGGACGGCTGCATGTTCTTGAGCCCGCGCTTACCGTCCGAGCGGTCGTACTCGAGGGCTTTCTGCTGCACGGTCCTTACGTGCAAGCGCAGGTAGTCCGCAGCCTCTTGCAACGTCATCCACGGTGAGCCGGTCACGCTGCGACCTCGGCGTTGTTCCGGCGGGGGCCCTTGGTCTGTTCGGTGGTCTCGCGCCGGGTGGGCCCGGTGTTCGTCCGGGTCGGCTGCTTGGGCGGCGTGTCCGGTACGCCGTCGTTGTTGCTGGCGAGGATCTCGGCGGCGACGTCGGGGTCGGCGACGATGTCGGCCGAGACCTTGACCGGGTCCTCGCCGTGCTGAGCGAGCGCGCGACCGAGCGCGTAGATACGGGTGATCTTCATCGTCTGTGGGCGTTCCGCCCGCGTGCTGTTCTGCACCGCACGAACGGGGAGCGCGGCCTCAGCCGCGAGGGTGTGCAGGTCCCAACCGAGCAATGCCGCCCGGTGGCGGACCCTCTGTCCATTTAGGAGGGGCATGCCGCACATCATGCGCGATCATGCGCGCTTGGTCAAGCATGATCCTGCATAGTAAATGCTCGAAGGGTTGTTTCATGCGCCATCATGCGGCATGATGCCTAACCATGCGAACCTTACTGAGGGAGTTTGAGGGTCAAAGGAAGTGGAAACATCAGCCACGAAGAGGTGCGTCATGCGCGGGCATGCGGCATGATGCGCGCATGGCCAATGGCAGGACGCGCACGGCGAACTACTCGGAGACAGCGCGCCAGCGCCTAGGCAACGCCGTGGCGATCGCCCGACAAGCCGCCGGCCACAAGTACCGGACCACGTTCGCGCGAGAGCATGAGGGCCTCAACGTGCGCAGCCTCGAGCTACTCGAGAACGGCAAACCGGGAGTTGCTCAGGCGGTCCTGGTCGCCGTCGGGCGGGCACTTCCGAACTGGGACGAGGAGACCCCGCGGGTAATCCTTGAAGGCGGACCGATCCCACCGACCGCCGCACCCACCGACCCGCCCACGGAAAAGCCTCACGGCACACACGAATGGTCGGCGAGTTTCCGCGCTCGAGCGCTCGACACGTCCGACGAGGAGCACCTCGCCGAGGCGCGACGCATCCGAATAGAGGACGGTCGGTTAGCCCAGTTGAACTACCTCAAAGCCGTATTTCAGATCAAGGCCGAGGCAGCCGAGGCAGCCGCAGCCCTCGATGATGGGCACGCGAAACCCTAGAACGGCTGGTCATCCTAGGTACTTCGATCAAGTTCGCAACCGAGTTGACCAACTTTTAACCTTTTTTGTCGCCCACATGGACGAATTCTGTAACGCGACACTAGTCCGATCAGGTTGCGTATTCGTCCGATGTCTAACACGTAGCGACCGTGTAACGAAAAACCTTCTGCCAAACGGGTTACCCCGTGGGCAGAAGGAGGCATACCATGCACAACCGCCCGTTTCCAGAACCCACCACCGTGCCGCTTCATCGCATGCTGTTCTGGCTCTCCGGGTTTCTCACTGCCGAACTGATCGCACACGCAGCTGCCGCTCACCACCTTGGATGGAGCGCGCCACTGCTGATCTTGAACTGCACGTTGGTCATCGTCGTTTGGGTCGCGTCGATTCTGACCTTGTGCACACAAACCGTGATCGTCGCACTGCGACAGGACCAGATCGACCAGGCCGACCAGACAGTCGGCGACGCGACCGACGTAGAGATAGCTCGACTGGAACGACGTTTCCGCGGTGCTTAGCGCCGGGGGAGAGCGGCGCCACGGTCGAGCCGCTCTCCCCCGGCTCTTGCAACGCAGAACACATTAGGAGGTCGAGAGATGCCTTGGGCCGATCCGTACCCCGGAGGTGGTTTCCGTGGTGGCTACCGTGATAGCGCGGGCGCGAAGAAGTACGTAAAGGACCTCGCCGGGAAAACTGTCCGGTACGAGACGAAAAAGAAAGCGAAGGCAGCCGCCAACGAAAAGGAAGTCGACGCGCGACGCAAGGCTGCTACACCCTCCGAAGTGCCGATGGAGGCAACCACGAAATGGGGCGCGTGGTGGGATCACCTCGCCAGGAAACGCACATTCGACGACACAGACACCGCCTCGACTGAGGCGAACATCGTCAAGAACTACCTCCGCCCGAAATGGGGCGACGTCCCCCTGTGTGAGATCTCGTTCAAAGCGGTCAAATATTGGGTGCAAGAGGAAGAACTCAAGGTTCGCCCCGGCATGTCCCCCGGATACGTGCACCGCATTTTCAGCATATTCAACGTGTCGATTAAAGAAGCGTTGGATCAGGAGGTACTCACGGCCTCGCCGCTCGCCGGGGTCAAGCTCCCGAAGCGGCACAAGAAACCCAAACCCTACCTGTCGACGAAGTCGAACGCGGCCATGAGAGAGCACTTGCGCGAGGACTACCGGGATGCTCTCGACTTCGGACTCGAGACCGGCCTGCGCCCCGGCGAGCTATGCGGCCTGCACTCCGACCGGATCGACCTCGACCGCGGTTGGATGCTGGTCGCCGAGACGTTCGTCAAGCGGCGCGGGATCATCCGCCCGTACCCCAAGGACGGTGACGTGCGATGGGTACCGCTGACCGACTTGGCATGCGAAATCGCCGCCCGGCGCCTCGGCAGGAGAGACGAAAGCAAGGGGTGCGGGTTCGTCCACAGCGACGGACTGCCGTGCAGCGGTGTCCTGACGTTCCTAACCGTGCGCGGGCGGATCATGCACCCCGACACGATGGGCTACCACATGAGGAACGCGGCCGAGGGCGCGAAGGTGCCGCGGCGGAGCCCGTACTCGATCCGGCGAGGGTGGGCCACCCGTGCCGCTGAGGGTGGTCTAGACGCGTTCCAGATTGCTGAAATCCTCGGACACGCCACCCTCGACCAGGCGCAGGAGTACGTGCAGCAGACCCCCGCGGCGCGGATGAAGCTCGTTGCGGCGTTGTCGAAGTATCCGCAGCTGACTGTGCTTGAAGGCGGGTTGGGGCAGACGTCGGATGCGAAGGCCGGATCTGGGGCAAAGTCTGGGGCAAAGGTCGACTCGCAGACACTCGCGCAAGATCGCGGGCGGGTCCGCCGTTCCGCCGGTTGACCAGGGAATACAGTCGCGTAATCTGACACAGACTCGCAGACGCTCGTAAACGTAAATCCGCTGGTCGGCGCGGTGTTGCTACCTAGTTGTGGTGGCACGAGATCGCGTTGTCGAACGTCGTCTGCGGGACGACGTCCTTCAGCGCCTGCTTGACGAGCGCGACCATGGTGGCGCGGTTGCGTGCCGCGTAGTCCTGCGCCCAGAACAGGTCTCGCCGGTACGCCCGCATCTCCGGCGTGCCCGCGACGAACACCGCGAGGTCCGGATCCGGCAGGTCCGCGTTGTGCGGCAGCTTGCGCGCGACGGCCATGTGGCGTTCCGCGAGTTCCTTGCCGATGTTGCGCGAACCCGAATGCAGCATCAGCCACACGCGGCCTTCGTCGTCGCCGCCCTGCTCGAGGCAGACCTCGATGAAGTGGTTACCGCCGCCGAGGCTCCCGATCTGGCGGGCGGCGCGGTCGCGCAGGTCCTGGACGCCGGTGTGCAGGTCACCGAACGACTTCCAGAACGCGTCCCAGCCACCGACACCGTGCACCTTCGCCGGGTTCACCGGGGTCTTGTGCAGGCCGAAGCCGACCGGAACGGCCGATTCGATCCGGCGCCGCAGCTTCAGCAGGTCATCGGGCAGATCAACGGCGGTGAGCGAGGTCCGCACCGCGCTCATCCCGCAGCCGATGTCCACCCCGACGGCGGCCGGGGACACGGCGTCGCGCATCGCGATCACACTGCCGACGGTCGCGCCCTTGCCGTAGTGGACGTCGGGCATGACCGCGAGGCCGTGCACCCACGGCAGATTGGCGACGTTGTGCAGCTGTCGCATGGCTTGGTCCTCGACCGAAGTGGGGTCTGCCCACATCCGGATCGGAACCCGCGAGCCTTCGACCGCCGTGTACATGACTTTCCCTTCGTGGAAAACGTTTTGTCGCCCATGAGGATGCACGGGCCGGACGAACCGGACAAGGCAATTACCGGGCTCCACAAGGGACATTCACGAACGTCCGGGTGGGCTGATGTTCGCCGCGAAGTCGTCGATCGTATTCGAAAAGCGCTCGGCTCGTTCGTTCTTGGCTGCTCAATCCCATGAACGCAAGGCCGTCTTCGCCCTGAGGAAGGAGCGAAGCGACGCGGCCGGCGCCGAAGAAGCCCAAGCTCAAGAGTCAGCGTGACGGACCTTGCCGTCGTCACAGGCTCCCCATCGCCCTCAGGCGCCCGCAAGTAGTCCTCTAGTTGCGGGCGCCTGTGCCGCGGAGCGTCAGGCGTTCGTGGCGACCAGCTCGGCGATCTGGACCGCGTTGAGTGCCGCGCCCTTCCGCAGGTTGTCGTTCGACAGGAACAACGCCAGGCCGCGACCGCCGTCGACGCCCGGGTCCGTCCGCAGCCGCCCGACGTACGACGGGTCCTGGCCCGCGGCCTGCAGCGGGGTCGGGATCTCCGACAGCTCGACGCCGGGAGCACCGGTCAGCAACTCGGTCGCGCGGGCCACCGAAAGCGCCTGCGAGAACTCCGCGTTGATCGAGATCGAGTGCCCCGCGAACACCGGCACCCGCACGCAGGTGCAGGACACCCGCAGCTCCGGGATGCTCAGGATCTTGCGGCTCTCGTTGCGGAACTTCTTTTCCTCGTCCGTCTCGAACAGGCCATCGTCCACAATGGACCCGGCCAGCGGGAGGACGTTGTGCGCGATGGTCCGCGCGTACTTCTTCGGCTCGGGGAAGGTCACCGCGGCACCGTCGTGGGTCAGCGCCCCCGCGTTAGAGGCCGCCGCGGCGAGCTGGCCTTCCAGCTCCTCGACACCGGCGAGTCCACTGCCGGACACCGCCTGATAGGTGCTGGCCACGAGCCGCACCAGGCCCGCTTCGGCGTGCAGTGGCTTGAGCACCGGCATCGCGGCCATGGTGGTGCAGTTGGGGTTCGCGATGATCCCCTTGCGCGCCTCCTTGATCGCCTCCGGGTTGACCTCGCTGACGACCAGCGGGACGTCGGGGTCCATCCGCCAGGCGGACGAGTTGTCGATCACCGTGGCGCCGGCCGCGGCGAACCGCTCGGCCTGCGCCTTCGAGGTCGAGCCACCGGCGGAGAACAGCGCGATGTCCAAACCGGACGGATCGGCGGTCGTCGCGTCCTCGATGACGATTTCCTCGTCCTGCCAGGAAAGTTTCGAACCGGCGGACCGCGCCGAGGCGAAGTACCGCATTTCGGCGACCGGGAAACCCCGTTCGGCCAGCAGACGGCGCATCACGCCGCCGACCTGCCCGGTCGCCCCGACGACTCCTACCCGCAAACCTTTCGGCATCAGCGACCACTCCCCGCGTAGACGACGGCTTCTTCGTCGCCGCCGAGTTCGAACGCCTCGTGGATCGCGCGCACCGCGTCGTCGAGTTGCGCGTCCCGGATCAGCACCGAAATCCGGATTTCCGAGGTGTTGATGATTTCGATGTTGACGCCCGACTGCGCGAGCGCCTCGCAGAACGTCGCCGTGACACCGGGGTGCGAACGCATCCCCGCACCGACGAGCGACACCTTGCCGACATGGTCGTCGTAGAGGACCGACTCGAAGCCGATCTCGCCCTTGATCTTCTCCAGCGACTGCACGGCCTTGGCACCGTTGGCCTTCGACAGCGTGAAGGTGATGTCGGTCCGACCGGACGACGTGCTGGACACGTTCTGCAGCACCATGTCGATGTCGATCTCGTTGTCGGCGATCACCCGGAAGATCCTGGCCGCGGCGCCGGCGGTGTCGGGCACGCCGGTCACCGTGATCTTGGCTTCGGAGCGGTCGTGCGCCACACCGGTGATCAACGCTTGTTCCACGGGGATCTCCTCGATAGAACCGGTCACCGTGGTGCCCGGCTTGTCACTGTAGGAAGAACGGACTCGGATCGGGACGCCGTAACGGCGCGCGTACTCCACCGAGCGCAGGTGCAGGATCTTCGAACCGCTGGCGGCGAGTTCGAGCATCTCCTCGTAGGCGATGGTGTCGAGCTTGCGGGCGTCGGGCACGACCCGCGGATCGGCGGTGTACACACCGTCCACATCGGAATAGATCTCGCAGACGTCGGCGTTCAGCGCCGCGGCGAGCGCGACGGCGGTGGTGTCCGAACCACCGCGGCCGAGGGTGGTGATGTCCTTGGTGTCCTGTGACACGCCCTGGAACCCCGCCACCAGCGCGATGTAGCCCTGGTCGAGGGCTTCCGTCACCCGGCTGGGGCTGACGTCGATGATCCGCGCGTTGCCGTGCACCGACGTCGTCACCACACCGGCCTGCGAACCGGTGAACGACCAGGCCTCCGCACCCTGCGCCGAAATCGCCATGGCGACGAGCGAATTCGAGATCCGCTCACCCGCGGTGAGCAACATGTCCATCTCACGTTCCGGCGGGGCAGGGTTGACCTGCTGAGCCAGGTCGAGCAGCTCGTCCGTCGTGTCTCCCATGGCGGAGCAAACGACGACCACGTCGTTGCCCGCCTTCTTGGTGGCGACGATGCGTTCCGCGACGCGTTTGATCCGGTCGGCACTTTCCAGCGACGAACCGCCGTACTTCTGGACCACGAGGGCCACGCCCGAACCTCCTCGACGGGCCGGGCGTGCTCCTGGTGGGCACCGAGGAGCCCCCGCGTCCCTTATGTGGGCGAAAGCCTACCGGGGTCACGCACGCCCGCCACCCTCGTAAGTGGTCCTGACCACTACTTCGAGGACTTCTGGAAGTAAATTTTCCTTAACACCGACGAAATAGTCGGAGGGCTTTCACTTTAGTGACGGAGAGCACCCCTTGTAGTCCATCCATGCCCCCGCCGCCGCCTCATCCGAGGAGCTTCGCTCCGCTGTATCTTCCCGAGCCATGCACAAACCCGCCGACACAAGTGCCCCGATCGCGTCGATCCTGGCCCACCGCTGGAGCCCCCGCGCCTACGACGAGGCCGCGATCGTCACCGAAGACCAGCTCCGCACGCTGCTCGAGGCGGCCCGCTGGGCACCGTCCTTCGGCAACACCCAGCCCGCGCGTTACCTGGTCGGCCTGCGGGGCACGCCGTCGTTCGACCGGATCCTGTCGACGCTCAACTCCGGCAACCGCGACTGGGCCCGTCGCGCCGGTCTGCTGCTGATCGGCGTGATGGTGACCACGAACGAGAAGGGCGAGGTCCCGTACGCCGAGTACGGGCTGGGGCTGGCGAGCGAGAATCTCGTGCTCCAGGCCGTCGAACTCGGGTTGATCGCGCATCAGATGGCGGGCTTCTCCGCCGAAGCGGCGAAGGACTTCTTCGGTCTTCCGGACGACGTCGTCCCGAAGATCGCCATCGCCGTCGGCTCGCCCGCCGACCCTTCGGTGCTCGAGGAGGACTGGCGGATCGAGCGCGAGAAGGCGCCACGGGAACGCCTCCCGCTGGCGGATTTCGCCTACTCGGACGCCTGGGGCACGAGCGCCTTCTCCGGTTGAGGGAGCCAGCGCAGGGCCAGCAACCCTAGGGCGACGTGCAGCAGGCTCAGCACCACGACGGCCGTGTGCAGACCCGCGACGAAGGCCGACTTCGCGTCAGCGGCGGCGACGGGCGCGATTCCGGGCACCTGGAGGGTTTCGTCGAGCGTCGGCGCGAGATCCGGTCCGGTCAGGCGGAACACCAGGGCGGCGAGCGAGCCCATGAGCGCGATCCCCAGTGCGTTCCCGATCTCGTTGCTGGTCTCGGCGATGGCCCCCGCCGCTCCCGCGCGCTCGGACGGCACCGCGGCGACGGCGGTGTCGGCCACCACGCTGAACGAGATGCCGTAGCCGACGCCCGCGACCACTGTCGAGGCGACATACCAGCCGACGCCGCCCGAGACGCCGGTCATGAGCAACAGCAGCAACCCGATGGCGATGGAGAAGTGGCAGCCGATCAGCGCCGTCCGCTTGCCGACCCGCTCGACCAGCGCCGGTGTGACGACACACATGATCGTCAGCACCGCCGCCCCGGGCAGGGCCAGCAGCGCCGCGTGCAGAACCGGCAGCCCCAGCACGGACTGCAGGTGGATCCCCGCCAGGTAGGCGGCCGCCGACCACGCGGAAAGGGGCAGCAACCCGGTGACGATCGCGATCGTGAAGACGCGGTCGCGGAACAGGGTGAAGTCGATCAGCGGATGGTCGAGCGTTCGCTGGCGGCCGGCGAACCACACCAGCAGGGCGGCCCCGGCGATCCCCGCGGAGACCGCGACGACGGACAGGCCGTCGGCGGCCGCGTGCTTGATCCCATAGATCGCCAGCAGCAGCCCGACAGCGGAGAGCGCCACGCTCACCACGTCGACGCGACCCGGCCTCGTGGTCCGTACCTCGCGCAGCAGAACGGGCGCGAGCAGCAGGAACACCACGATCACCGGCAGGTTGACCAGGAAGACCGAGCCCCACCAGAACCGCTGCAGCAGGACACCGCCGACGACCGGGCCGAGCGCGAAACCGGCGGCGAACGCGGCAGCGAAAACACCGATGGCCTGCGCGCGCCGGCGCGGATCGGTGAAAAGTTCGCTCAGCACCGCCAGCGCGGACGGCAGCAGGGTCGCGCCCGCCAGCCCCATGAGCGCCCGGAACGCGATGAGCAGTTCCGGTGTCGGGGCGAACGCCGCGCCCGCCGAACCCAGGCCGAACACCGTGGCGCCGATCATCAGCAGCTTCAGCCGGCCGTACCGGTCGCCGATGTTGCCGAAGGCGATCAGCAGCGATCCGACCGCGAAGCCGTAGACGTCGAGGATCCACAGGGCCTGGTCGGCGCTCGGGGACAGCGCCTGGCTGACGCGGGGCATCGCGAGGAACAGGATCGAACCGTCCATCGAGACCAGCAGTACCGGGCAAAGGATCACGAGAAGGCCGAACCAGGCTCGCGTGCTCTGTCGTGTCATGGGTCCGACAATGGGCCGGCGCCCGCCCGGCAGCCATCCCCGTGCGGTGGGTACACCCCGCAGGTACACCCACGCGGCGGCGCGGGAACCTAGGCTCGGAGCCATGGAAAGCCTCGGTCTGTACCTCAAGAGCCGTCGTGACCGGGTGACCCCCGCCGAGATCGGCCTGCGCACCTACGGCACTTCCCGCCGCGTGCCCGGCCTGCGCCGCGAAGAACTCGCCCAGCTCGCCGGGGTGAGCGCCGGGTACTACACGCGACTCGAACAGGGACTGGCCGAGACCGCTTCACGGCAGGTGCTCGACGCGCTCGCCCGCGCGCTCCGGCTCGACGACGTCGAAACCGGCCACCTGCACAATCTCGCCCAGCGGTCCGCGCTTCCCCGGCTTTCCGATCCCGGCCAGGAGGACCCGCACCCCCGGGTCCTCGCGCTGCTGGAGAACCTCGGCGAGGCCGTGCCCGCCCTCGTCTTCGGCCGTCGCGGCGACGTACTCGCGTGGAACCACGCCGGGAACGCGCTCATGGCCGAACACGTCTCGTTCGACGCGCCGCGGGATCCGGAGCGGCGCCCGTCCCTCCCGCGGATGTTCTTCCTCGACCCGCTCACCCGCGACCTGTACCGGAACCGGGCCGAACTCGCCCGCGTCCATGTCGCCTACCTGCGGTTGACGGCGGGCCGCTATCCCACCGATGCCCGTCTCGCCGGGCTCATCGGTGAACTGACCATGCGCAGCGACGACTTCGCGGCGCTCTGGGCGACCGGTGACGTCGCCGACTGCACCGTCGGTGCCATGCGTCTCCAGCACCCCACGGTCGGCGCGGTCGACGTCGACTACCAGGTATGGGTCCAGCCCGACAGCCCCGATCACCGGCTGGAGATCTACACACCGAAGGACCCGGGTTCCGCCGACGCGCTGAAGATCCTGACCCAGTTCGATCGCTGACCTGGGGGAGATGGGGGTTCTGCTTAGGCATTTCCGGAACGAGGCCCGCACCATGGCAGCTTGTGGCTCTATCTGCGGCGCCGCACGGACGGCGTCGCCGATGACGCCGTGGCGGTGCCCTACGGCTCGAACGGCAAGGCGTCTCCGTGGTGAGCCTGGTCGAGGCAGGCTTGTTCTACGACGTGCGGATCCCGAGAGAGAACGTCGTCAGCCTGCGGCACTCGAAGGAAAGCCACGACAACTACTACGAAACCAATCTGGTCGCGGAGCTGCGTGAACCCGTCACGGTGACCCGGCCGCTCAGGAAGACCGAGTCCGTCCTCGTCGTGAAGTTCACCGCCGACGACCCGAAGGCCGCCGTCGAAGCGTACGAGCGGCTCAAGATCAGCTGAGCTGAGTGCCCCGCCGCTAGCTGGAACCGCCGACGCGACGGATGATCTTGGCGAGGATCCCCGTGACCACCATCCAGAAGATCGCGGCGACGCCGTAGTTGATCAGCACCCGGAGCTTGGCGTCCTCGGGCATGAAGAGGTCCTTGAAGCCGAGGAGCAACCCGTCGGCCCAACCGCGCACGAACGACACGATGCCGTTGTCCGGATTGGCCTCGCCGATCACGAAGACGACGTGCAACACCAGGATCGCGGCGAAGATCAGGCCTGCCCAGCGGATCACGCTCGCCAGCACCCCGGCCGCGCGGCCGCCGCCCGCACGCCAGTCGACCTTGCGCTTGGTCTTCTGATCAGCGGTTTCCTTCTCTTCAGCGTGCTCGCCCATGCCGGGCAGTGTGGCACGCTCCCTGGTCCGATTGCTACCCGCGAGTAACCCGAATGGGCGCCACTCCGATCACGGTTCGATCGCGGCCCGGGTTTCCTTTCGAGAGATCTCGCGGTTAAGGTGGCGTCGTGGCTCGAGCTCTCCTGCTTCGCTGCCGCGACGGGGCCTGATCTGACCGGCTCCCCGTCGCGGGGCTTCGTGGTGCCGGTCGTCGCACCCGATTCTTCAGGAGAACCGACCCCTCATGAGTATTCGTAAGCCCACGCGTCCTGCCCCTTCCGAGCAACAGGCGTGGAACACCCAGCGCGGCACTTCGATGCCCGTACATCGCTATCGCCCCTGGTACGACCTGGTCGAGAACATCGACCTGCCCGACCGCACCTGGCCGGACAAGCGCATCGACACCGCCCCGCTCTGGTGCGCGGTCGACCTGCGCGACGGCAACCAGGCCCTGATCGACCCGATGTCGCCCGCGCGCAAGCGCAAGTTCTTCGACCTGCTGGTCCGCATGGGCTACAAGGAGATCGAGGTCGGTTTCCCGGCGGCCTCGCAGACCGATTTCGACTTCGTCCGCGAGATCATCGACGAAGGCGCCATCCCGGAGGACGTCAGCATCCAGGTGCTGACCCAGTGCCGTCCCGAGCTGATCGAGCGCACCTTCAAAGCACTCGAAGGGGCGCCGCGCGCGATCGTCCACATCTACAACTCGACGTCGATCCTGCAGCGTCGCGTGGTGTTCCGCGAGGAGCGCATCGGCATCACGAAGATCGCTTCGCAGGCGGCCGAACTGGTCGTCGAGTACGCGGCGAAGCAGCCGGACACCGACTTCCGCTTCCAGTACTCGCCCGAGTCCTACACCGGCACCGAGCTGTCCTACGCGCTCGAGGTCTGCAACACGGTCACCGAGATCTGGCAGCCGACGCACGAGAAGCCGGTCATCCTGAACCTGCCCGCCACCGTCGAGATGGCGTCACCGAACATCTACGCCGACTCGATCGAGTGGATGCACCGCAACCTGGAGCGCCGCGACTCGGTGATCCTGTCGCTGCACCCGCACAACGACCGCGGCACCGGCATCGCCGCCGCCGAACTCGGCTACCAGGCGGGCGCGGACCGGATCGAAGGCTGCCTGTTCGGCAACGGCGAGCGCACCGGCAACGTCGACCTGGTCGCGCTGGGCATGAACCTCTACAGCCAGGGCGTCGACCCGCAGATCGACTTCTCCGACATGGACGAGATCAAGCGGACCGTCGAATACTGCAACCAGCTGTCGGTGCACGAACGCAGCCCGTGGGCCGGTGACCTGGTGTTCACCGCGTTCTCCGGCAGTCACCAGGACGCGATCAACAAGGGCCTCGACGCGCTGAAGGCCGCCGCCGACAAGGCGGGAACCCCGGTGGACGAGCACGCGTGGGAGGTCCCGTACCTGCCGATCGACCCGAAGGACATCGGCCGCAACTACGAGGCCGTGATCCGGGTGAACTCGCAGTCCGGCAAGGGCGGCGTCGCCTACATCATGAAGGCCGAGCACCAGCTCGACCTGCCGCGGCGGCTGCAGATCGAGTTCTCGAAGGTCGTCCAGCGCCACACCGACACCGAGGGCGGTGAAGTCGACCCGGCCACGATGTGGAACGCGTTCTCGGCCGAGTACCTGGAGCTGAAGACGCCGCTGGAGCTGGTCCGCCAGCACGTCAGGGACAACGGGGACGGCGAGTACGACATCACCGCCACCGTGCGGGTCGAGGGCGACGAGCACGAGGTCACCGGCCGCGGGAACGGCCCGATCGCGGCGTTCTTCGACGCGCTGTCGACCGTCGGGTTCGACCTGCGGCTGCTGGACTACAGCGAGCACACACTCTCGCCGGGTGACGACGCTCGCGCGGCTTCGTACATCGAGTGCGCGATCTCCGACCGGGTCTACTGGGGCATCGGGATCGACGCCTCGATCGTGACCGCTTCGCTGCGGGCCGTCGTCTCGGCGGTGAACCGGGCGAACCGGTAAGTCCACTCAAGTACATGAAGGCCCCATCCTTGTGCCCAGGTCAGGGTCCCGGCAAAGTCGAGGTCTTGCAGGTCCGGCGGCTCTTCGTCGCCAGGTGAGGCTGACGATGAAGGAATTGGGACGTTGGGTGTCCCAATTCCTTCATCGTCGCGGGGTCCCAACCGGTTGCGGAGCCTGGTCGACAAGGGTTCGGAAACATGTTTCCCTCAGGAACCCCAGCTCTTGCAGTCACTGGCGATGTTGGATGGGGGCCTTCATGTACTTTCACCGACGGGTGTGGCTCGACGGAAGACGCGTGCTTACAGCCGGATCATGCGTGCTTGGAGCCGGAAGACACGGTGCGAAGGGCTTTCGCCGCGGCCAGGACATCGGCCGGGTCGGTGCGGGTGGTGTAGTCCGGGTGCACGTCGATGTAGCGGATGACGCCTTCGCGGTCCACGACCAGGACGGTCGGATACGGCAGTTCCCACTCCGGCTCACCGTTGATCTTCCCGACGTCGCCGATGAGCGTGTCGAACGCCGGCTTCGTCTCCGGGGCCAGCCGGAACGTGATGCCGAGCGCACGCCCGAGTTCGTTACCCACGTCGGACAGCACGGTGAATTCAAGGTCCTTTGTGGACAGTGAGTCGTCCGGCAGTTGCGGGCTGACCGCGACCAGCTTCACCCCCAGCTTCTCCAGTTCCGGCAAAAGGTCCCGCTGATACGCGTGCAGCGCGAGGTTGCAGTACGGGCACCACGCGCCGCGGTAGAACACCACGACGGCGGGTCCTTCCGCGACCGGGACCTTGGCGCCGTTCGCGTCCGGCAGGGCGAGGTCCGGCATCGCCGTCCCCGGTTTCGCGGCCACCTCGGCTACCAGTCCGACGAACTTCTCGCGGTCGGCCTTGAGCACCTCGGCGATCTCCGCCGGAACATGGCTCGCGACGGATCCTCGCAGCTCGGCGAGGTCGGTGTCGAGATCCCCCATCATCAGCTCCCTGGGTTGTACTAATCGGTACAGTACGGCTGACTGTACTATTCGGTACATGAACGGTCAACCGGCGAAGACACCTCGCGGGCGGCTGACGCGGGACGCGATCGTCGACGCGGCGGCGGAACTGATGTACGTCAACGGCGTCGCCGGGACGAGCGTCGACAAGGTCCTCGCGGCGAGCGGGGCCGGGAAATCGCAGATGTACCACTACTTCAAGAACAAGGATCAGCTCGTCGAGGCGGTCATCGCGCGCTTCCTGGAAAACATCCTCGGCAACCAGCCGACCATCTTCGAACTGCACGACTGGGCCGACTTCGACCAGTGGGCACAGGAGATCCTGGCCATCCAGACGACGCCGAAGGGCCCGATCGCCTGCCCCCTCGGCAACCTCGCCGGCGAACTCGGGGACGACCCGAAGATCGCGCCACTGCTCGACAACGCCTATCGCGAGTGGGAGTCACACCTCGAACGCGGACTGAAATCGTTGCAGGAACAGGGAAAGCTCGCCGAAGACGTCGACCCGGCAAGGCTCGCGCAGGCCGCGATGACCTGCGTGCAGGGTGGCCTGCTGATGGCGCATCTGCGGCACGACCTCACGCCGATCGCCGACGCGCTCAAGATCGCGCTGGACCACCTGCGGGGTCACGCTCGCCCGTGAGCGCGGCGACCTCGTCGGCGAGCGCGTCGAGCACCTTCGACACCGCGGGCCGTGAGGACGCGCCGAGCCGGCAGACCGCTTCCACATGCCGCGCCGCCTTGATCCCGGCGAGCGGGCGGCAGACCAGGCCACTGCCCCGTCGAGTGTCCATTGTGTACCGGGGCAGCAGTGCGATCCCGTGCCCGGCGGCGACGAGCCGTTCGGTGATGCGGAAATCGTTGATCCGCTGGACGACCTGCGGACGCACGCCGGTGCGGATGATCAGCGACTGGAGGATGTCGTCGACCGGGAACCCGGCGTTGACGCTGATCCAGCGTTCGTCGGCCAGTTCGGCGAGTTCGATCCGGCGCCGCTTCGCGAGCCGATGCCCCGCGGGGAGCGCGACGTCGAGTGGTTCCCGCAGGAGGTGCCGTGTCTCCAGCCGCTCCGAACCGAGCGACGGCGCGTGCTCGTCCCGGTGCGCCACCACGATGTCGTAATCCGCGACGAGCCCGGGGACCTCCTGCGGGGTGATGTCGAGGTCGCGCACGATGACGTCCAGTCCCTCGAATTCCGCCGTGCGGCTCAGCAATCCGGGCAGCAGCATCAGCCCGGCCGACTGGAAGATCGCCACCCGGACCCGCCCGCGCGGAGCGCTGCGGTAAGTGTCCAATTCGGACTCCGCGCGGTCGAGCGCGGCGAGCACGTCGTCCGCGCGGGCGACCAGCGCGCGGCCCGCGTCGGTCAGCCGGAGACCCCGGCCAGCCGGTTCCGTCAGCGCGAGCCCGACGTCACCCTGCAACGCGCGAAGTTGCTGGGAAACCGCGGACGGGGTGCAGTGCAGCGCCTTGGCGGCCGCCGTCACGCTGCCGCGATCGGCGAACTCCCGCAAGGTCCGCAACCGGCCGATGTCCATACCGCCAGCATATGTGAAGTGAAACTGAACGGTCACTGAAAATATTGTCGCTTGTCCTTCACTATATACGCCCGTAAGAGTGAAGGTATGCCCGCCCGCGACCGTTTGCTCGCCCTGCTCGTCGCCGTCCTCTGGGGCTGCAACTTCCTCGCCATCCACGCCACCCTCGGGCAGTTCCCTCCCGTCTTCGCCGGCGGCCTGCGTTTCGCGGTCATCGCGATCCCGACCATCCTGTTCGTGCCGTGGCCGAAGGTGAAGATCCGCCACCTGCTCGGCTACGGGCTGGGCTTCGGCACCGGGCAGTTCGCGTTCCTCTTCATCGCGATGGACACCGGTATGCCGACCGGCCTCGCCTCGCTGGTACTGCAGGCTTCGGCCCCGTTCACCGTCCTGCTGGGCGCCGTCTTCCTGCGGGAACGCGTGTCCGGACGGCAACTGGCCGGGATCCTGCTCGCCGTCGCCGGGATGGCGACGATCGCCTGGCAGCAGGCCGGGAACGCCGTCCTGCTGCCGGTGATCCTGACCCTGCTCGGCGCGCTGAGCTGGGCGTTCGGCAACCTGAGCACGCGGCAGGCGGCACCGGACAACCCGCTGAACTTCGTCCTCTGGATGTCCGTGGTGCCGCCGCTGCCGATGTTCGCGCTGTCACTGGTCATGGAGGGACCAGGAGCGCAGTGGCACTCAATTTCCACTCTCGGTACCCCGACCGGGCTGATCGGCCTCGGCGGTCTGGCCTACGTCGTGTTGTTCGGCACGATCGTCGGCTCCGGGATCTGGACGTCGCTGATGCGCCGCAATCCGGCGGGCGTGGTCGCGCCGTTCTCCTTGCTGGTGCCGGTGGTCGGGCTGTCGATGGCGTTCCTCGTGCTCGACGAGCGGCCTTCGCTGCTCGAAGTCGTCGCGGCGGCCGTCGTCATCGGCGGGGTGCTGTTCGGGTCGGCGAAACGCCGCGTGCGCGAGCCGGACTTCCTCGCTGAAGCAGAAACACCTCAGCCCACTGGCATGCGGTGAGGCTCTTGGGCAAGGCGGTGGGCGCGATCCCTTCCGCTTTGAGCCACTGCCGCGTCTCGCGAGACGCGGCCAGGATCTCGGTGATCCCTCTGCCCCGTCCGGTGAACACCCGCTGGACGAAGTCCTGGTAGTGCTCACGGTCGGCGTCCGCGACGAGCGGACGTGTCCGGCGGGTCATGGTCAGCAGCCCGCCGTCGACACCGGGCCTGGGGCGGAACGCCGTCGCCGGGACCCTCGTGACCAGCCGGAAGTCGAACCACGGCCACCACTGCGCGGTCATCATGGTCGCGCCGCCGACACCCGCGCGGCGGCGCGCCACCTCCCATTGCACGAGCAGCACGGCTTCGGTCCAGCCGGGAGCGCGCAGGACGCGGCGCAGCATCGCGGTGGTCAGATGGAACGGCAGATTGCCGACCAGCACGTGCGGCGTCGACGGGAGGGTGTGCCGCAGGAAGTCCGCGGCGACGATCTCCGTCGGCGGCTGGACCCGGCTCGCGAGCTTGGCGGCGCGCCTGTCGTCGAGTTCGATGGCGGTCAGGCGCCTGCCCAGCCGCCGCAACGGAAGGGTCAGCGCGCCGTCGCCCGCGCCGATCTCGATGATGGGCCCGCCAGTGGCGGCGACGAGCTCCACGACGGTTTCGATGGTTTTCCGGTCGATGAGGAAGTTCTGGCCGAGTTCATGACGGCCAGGACGCTGTGTGCGCAAGGGATCTCCGCGGCTTCGAGGTGAGCCGGGCAGCCTGAAGCAGGCCCGGCGATGACTCGCTCGGGCGGCGGTTCCTTGCTGGAGACGCGGAATCCGCCGCTAGGCGCGGCGGGTCCGAGTGAAGGCGGAAGCACACATGGCGGCGAAAATACCCCGGCCCGGCGAGCTTCCGCCAACGGTTTTCTCCGCACCGATCCGGCTGGTGCCGGAGATCTCGACTGAACCGCACCGTCTTCGGCTGGGAGAGCCAAGGTGGACGCCGACGACCGGACGGAGTGCAGACGTACTTCGACAGAGTCAAGTACGCTTGATCTATGTCATGGACCGCGACGGACCGGTACCGGTTACGCACCGCCCCCTCGGGGCTGGCGCTCGTTCAGGACTTCCTCAACACGAAGGCGATCAAGACGCACGGCCTCGACCTGCTGAGCGAGGCCGACCTCGCGCGGCCATGGACGGCCGAGGCGCTGGCTGAATGGTCACGGACCCGAGACGCCGACGTGCCCGAGATCACGCTGACCGAGGGCGACCTTCGCGCGCTTCGCGACCTTCGAGAGTCGTTCGTAGCGCTCGTCGACGACGGCGACGCTTCGGCCGTGAAGCCGTCGAAGGCGGATCTGGTCCTGCGGGACGGCGTCGTCCGGCTGTTCCCGTCCGGCACCGGGCGGCACTGGCTCACCTCGGCGCTGTGGACGGAGACGCTGCTCGCGCAGCAGTCCGGGATCTGGCCGCGACTGAAACTGTGCCGTCTCGACGGCTGCCGTTCGGCGTTCTACGACGTCTCGCGCAACAACAGCGGGGTCTGGCACGACGTGAAGACCTGCGGGAACGTCGCGAACCTGCGGGCGTCGCGGGAGCGGAAGAAGGCGCTCAGCTGAACGAGGCCAGTGCCGACGGGATCGGGATGTCGCCACCGATGACGTCGAAACCCTGGTTCTCGGCCAACGGTTCTTCGAGGGTCGCGACCATGACGGCGGCGACGTCCGCACGGGAGACGCGACCCGGTTCGAGGTGACCGGCGATCTTGACGTGACCACTCGGCTGGTCGTCGGTGAGCGTGCCGGGACGGACGATCGTCCAGTTCAGGCTGGAGCGACGGAGGACGCTGTCGGAGATCTGCTTCGCCATCAGGATCGAGCGCACCAGGCGGTCGCCCTGATCCGGCGAATCGGCGAACTGCGCGGACAACTGCACGAACCGTGCGACACCCGCCTTCTCCGCGGCGCGGATCGCGGTGATCACGCCGTCACGATCGACGAGGTCCACCGACGCCTGATCCGGGTCGGGTGCGCCGATCGCGCTGATCACCACCTCGGAGCCGGCGAGGGCCTCGACGAGGTCGTCCGCGTCGGCGGTGACGTCCGCGACCACGGTTTCGGCGCCGAGACCGGCGACCTCCTCGGCGCGGCGACGGCTGCGCAACCCCGCCCGCACCTGATGTCCCCGCCCCCGCAGAAGCCGGACCACGTGAATCCCCGTCCGCCCCGAAGCACCCAGCACTGTGACCCGCATGACACCGAGTCTGCCCGAAAGCGGCGGTGAATGCCGGTCACGCCGCTCAACTACTCATGGGCGAGGGGTGAAGGGGACTTTCCCCGCATGGCATGCGGGGAAAGTCCCCTTCACCTGCCTCACGTACTCCTACGAAACGAACTACAGGATCTCGGCCGCCGAGCCGACGTCCGGCAGCCCGCCGAGGTCGGGGTTCAGGTCCCCGGAGTCGACGAGTTCCGCCTTGACCTCGTGCGGTTTGATCCGCCCGTCACGGATGTCCTCCGCGTAGTGGCAGGCGACCCGGTGCCCCGCGCCGATCTCCCGCAACTGCGGGCGGTCGGTGTCGCACAGGCTCTGCTGCTTCCACGGGCACCGCGTGTGGAACCGGCAGCCGGACGGCGGCCGGGCCGGCGAGGGCAGGTCGCCGGCGAGCAGGATCTGCTCCCGGGTGTCCTCCACCGTCGGGTCCGGCACCGGGATCGCCGAAAGCAGCGCCCGCGTGTACGGGTGCAGCGGGTTCTCGTACAGCGCGTCCGCGTCGGCTTCCTCGACCAGCGAGCCGAGGTACATCACGCCGATGCGGTCGGAGATGTGCCGCACCACCGCGAGGTCGTGCGCGATCACCAGGTACGTGAGGCCGAGCTTCTCCTGCAGGTCTTCCAGCAGGTTGACCACCTGCGCCTGCACCGAGACGTCCAGCGCGGACACCGGTTCGTCGGCGACGATCAGGTCCGGCTCGACGGCCAGTGCCCGCGCGATGCCGATGCGCTGACGCTGACCGCCGGAGAACTCGTGCGGGTACTTCCGCAGCGAGGACTCCGGAAGACCGACGTCGGACAGGAGTTCGCGCAGCCGCTTGGCGGTCGCTTCCTTGTCCTTGTCGAGGCCGTGCGCCTTCATTCCTTCCAGCAGAATGGATTCCACCGACTGCCGGGGGTCCAAAGAGGACATCGGGTCCTGGAAGACCATCTGCATCCGGCGGCGCGCCTTGCGCAGTTCCTCGCCCTTGAGCCCGGCGACGTCCGTGCCGTCGAAGACGACGTTGCCGCCCGTCAGTTCGGTCAGCCGGAGGATCGCCCTGCCCAAAGTGGACTTCCCGCAGCCGGATTCCCCGACGAGGCCGTAGGTCTCGCCCTTGCGGATGGCCAGGTCGACGCCGTCGACGGCGTACACGTGCCCGACCGTGCGGTCGACCACGACGCCGCGTTTGATCGGGAAGTGCACCTTGAGGTCGTTGACCTCGAGCAGCACTTCCCGCGTCGGTACCACTGAGGTCATCGTGCCCCTCCTCGTGCGGCCACGGCCGGGATCACCGGGTTGTGGCAGCGCAGCAGCCCACCTCGATCGGGGGTCAGCTGCGGTGAAACCTCCCGGCACACGCCGAGAGCGTTCGGGCAGCGGGGGGCGAAGGCGCAACCGCCGTCCCATGGGATGTTGTCGGCGACGGATCCCTTGATGGGGATCAGTTTCTCGCCGCGGCCCGCGTCGAGACGCGGGATCGAGGCGAGCAGGCCGTGCGTGTACGGGTGCCGCGGCTCGGCGAACAGCGCGTGCCGTTCGGCGCGCTCGACGATCTTGCCGCCGTAGAGCACGTTGACCTCGTCGCAGAGACCGGCGACGACACCGAGGTCGTGCGTGATCATGATCAGCGCGGTCCCGGTGTCCTGCACCAGTTCCCGCAGCAGCGCGAGGATCTGCGCCTGGATCGTCACGTCGAGCGCGGTGGTCGGCTCGTCGGCGATGAGCAGCCGCGGACGGCACGCCAGCGCGATCGCGATCAGCGCGCGCTGCCGCATCCCGCCGGAAAGCTGGTGCGGGTACTCGGAAAGCCGCCGCGCCGGGTCGGGGATGCCGACCTTGTCCAGCAGTTCCGTCGCTTCCACCGACGCCGCCTTGCGCGACATCCCGCGGTGCCGCTCCAGCACCTCGGTGATCTGCAGGCCGATCGGGATGACCGGGTTCAGCGAGGACAGCGGATCCTGGAAGACCATGCCGAGGTCGCGTCCCCGGCGGTCCCGCATTTCCCGGTCCGACAGGCGAAGCAGATCCGTGCCTTCGAACGACACCGAACCGCTGACGTGGTTGCCGCGCTTCGCGAGCAACCGCATGATCGCCAGTGACGTCACGGATTTACCGCAGCCGGACTCACCGACCAGGCCGACCGTCTGGCCGGGCTCGACGTCGAAACTGACCTCGTCCACCGCGGCGAACGGCTTCTCGCCACGTCGCTGGAAAACGACCTTGAGGTCGCGTACTTCAAGGAGAGCCATGAGAAATCACCGCCTGTTCTTCGGATCGAGGGCTTCCCGCAAGGACTCGCCGAGCAGCGTGAACCCGAGCGCGACCACGATGATCGCGATGGCCGGGTAGTACGCCAGCTCGGGGCGGATGTCGAGGAACTGCCGAGCACTGCGGCTCAGCATGATGCCCCACTCCGCCCGGTTCGGGTCCGGGTCGCCGAGACCGAGGAACGACAGCGCCGCCGCTTCGAGGATCGCGGTCGCCAGTGTCAGCGTGGCCTGCACGATGACCGGGCCGAGCGAGTTCGGCAGCATATGCCGCAACACGATCGTTCCGCGTTTGACGCCGAGCGACGTCGCCGCGAGCACATGGTCGCTACTTCGTTGCACGAGCATCGAACCGCGCAGCAACCGCGCGAAGATCGGCACGCCGACCATCGACACGGCCACGATCACGGTCCACTGGCTCGGCTTCTGGAACAGCGCGGCGACCGAGATCGCCAGCAGCAGCGACGGCACCGACAGCATGACATCGACCAGGCGCATCAGCACCGTGTCGACCCAGCCGCCGAAGGCACCGGCGAGACCGCCGATGATCATGCCGACCACGACGCCGATGATCGTCGCGAGCACACCGACCAGCAGCGTGTTCTGCGCGCCGACGAGCAGCCGCGAAAGGTAGTCGCGGCCGAAGTCGTCGACACCGAGCGGGAAACCGGCCTGCGCGCCGGGGATGATGCCCTGGCCGAGGATGACCTCGCTCTGCAGGTATCGCTCGTAGGGGTCCTTCGGCGCGATGAACGGCGCCAGGATCGCCACCAGGAGGAACAGTCCGGTGATCACGGCGCCGGTGATGGCCACCGGGCTCCGCACCATCCGGCGCATCGCCTCGCCACCGAGGCTGTGCCCCTTCGCCGACGACGCGGCGAGCTTGTCGATCGGCTCCTTCTTCTTGTTCAGCAAAGTGTTCATCGGACACGCACCCTCGGGTCGATGAGCCCGTACGAGACGTCGACCAGCATGTTCACCAGGACATACACGAGCGCGCCGAACAGCAGCAGCGCCTGCAGTCGCGGGTAGTCACGCCGTTCGATGCCTTCGGCGAGCAGGAAGCCGAGGCCGCGGAAGTTGAACACCCGCTCGGTCAGCACCGCACCACCGAGCAGCGCGCCGGTCTGCAGGCCGATGGTGGTGACCACCGGCAGCAGGCCGTTGCGGAGCACGTGACGACGCCGGACGACCGGCTGGGTGAGGCCCTTCGAGTTGGCCGTGCGGATGAAGTCCTCGTTCAGCACGTCCAGCACCGACGCGCGGGTGATCCGGACGATCACCGCGAGCGGGATGGTGGCCAGCGCGAACGCGGGGAGGACCAGATGGAGGATGGCGTCCCAGGCGGCGTCCCATTCCTGGGTGATGATGCCGTCGAAGACCGCGAAACCGGTGATGGTGGTGGCGTCGAGCCCTGCCATCTGACGCCCCTGTGAAGGAAGTCCCAGCGGGGCGGCGAGCACGTCCTGCATCATGTAACCGAGGAAGAACACCGGTACGGCGACGCCGACCAGGGTGAGCACGATGATGACGTTGTCGACGGCCCCGCCGCGGAATTGGGCGGCCAGGTAGCCGAACGGGATACCGAGGCCCACCGCGATGAGCATCGCGCAGAAGCCCAGTTCGAGAGTGGCGGGAAGGAAGTTCCCGATCTCCGACATGACCGGCTGGGCGGAGACCAGCGAGTTGCCGAAGTCGCCGGTGATGGCCCGGCCGAGGAATTTGAAGTACTGGACGAAGATCGGATCGTCGAGGCCGAGAATCCGGTTGAGGTCGGCGATCTTCTCCGGCGTCGCTTTGTCACCCAGCAGGGCGCCGGCGGGGCCACCGGGCAGTGACCGGAGCCAGGCGAAGATCAAAATGGACAGGATCAGGAGCGTCGGTATCGCTTGTAGCAGCCGACGCACGAGAAAACGGAGCACGTGCGTTCCTTTGTTGCCAGCCCGGGAATGGGCCGCAGGGGGTGGGCGCGGTAGCGCCCACCCCCTGAAGCCGTCAGTGGTGGTGGATCAGTTGACCGTGACGGTGTAGAAACGCTCGTCGGTCAGCGGGCTGGCCACCAGGCCCTTCACCTTCGGGCCGACGACGATCGCCGGGGGGCCGTAGGAGATGGGGATGGCGGGCAGGTAATCCATGATCTGCTTGTTCACTTCCTGGTACGCCTTGGTGTGCGCCTCACCGGCGGGCGCGGCGTCGGCGGCGGCGAGGGCGCTGAAGAGTTCGGGGTTGGTGAAGCCGAACTCCGCCTTCTCGCGGCCGAAGAAGGTACCGACGAAGTTACCGGCGTCGTTGTAGTCACCGGTCCAGCCGAGCAGGTGGACGTCGTGCTCGCCACGCTTCTGCACGGCGTCCTTGTAGCCACCGTTCCACGGCTGGGCGATCGGCTCGACCTTGATGCCGATCTTCTTCATGTCCTCGGACAGCGAGGTGAAGATGTCCGCCGGGTTCGGCATGTACGGCCGGGTGACCTCGGTCGGGTAGTAGAACTTCAGCGTCATACCCTCGGCGCCGGCTTCCTTCAGCAGGGCCTTGGCCTTCTCCGCGTCGTACGGGTACTTCGTGACGTTGTCGTTGTAACCGTCGATCGCCTTCGGCACGAACTGGGTCGCGGTCTCGGCGCCCTCGGGGAGCTTCGACTTCACGAACTGTTCCCGGTTGAGGCCGTAGGCCAGCGCCTGGCGAACCTTGAGGTCCTTCAGCTTCGGGTTGTTCTTCTGGTTGATGCCCATGTAAAGGACGTTGAACGACGGGCGGATGAGCACCTGCTCACCGTCGTTGCGCAGCAGGCCGTAGTCCGCGGGCGACGGGTAGTCGAAGCCCTGGATGTCGCCGGCCTTCAGCGCCTGCTTGCGGGCGTTCTCGTCCGGGATGACCTTGAAGACCAGCTTGTCGAGCTTGGCCGTCTGGGTCGGGGAGTCGGTCGCCTTCGACAGCGTGATCTCGCCCTTGGCCTGGTCCCAGCTGTCGAACTTGAACGGGCCGGTGCCGGTCGGGTGCTGCAGCGCGTACTCCGGGTAGGAGAACGAGTCACCACTTTGGGTGACGTTGTCCGCGTTGTACTTCTTCAGCGCGTCCGGGCTCTGCATCGAGAACGACGGCAGCGTGAAGGCCGCCGGGAACGCGCCCTTGGCCTTGTTCAGGTTCAGGATCGCGGTCGACTCGTCCTTGGCCTGGCAGTCCTTGAACACCGGGGCGCCGGAAGCGTCACCCTCGTTCTTGGCGAAGCCCTCGAAGACGTCGCCGTAGTAGATCATCTGGCTCTGGGCGGCGGCGCCCTTCATGTTGAACATGCGGTTGAAGTTGAAGCAGACCGCTTCGGCGTTGAACGGGGTGCCGTCGTGGAACTTCACGCCCTTCTTCAGGGAGAAGGTCCACGTCTTGCCTTCGTTGCTGCCTTCCCACTTCTCCGCCAGGCCGGGCTCGAGGTCCGCGGTACCCGGTTTGTTCATGATCAGGGTGTCCATCATCTGGCGGATGATGCGGAAGGTCTCACCGTCGTCGTTGAAAAGCGGGTCGAACGTCTTCGGGTTACCGGCGGCGCCGAAGACCATGGTGCCTCCCGAGCCACCCCCTGCGCCTTCTTCACGCTTCGAATCGGCACAGGCGGAAATGGAGACCGCGAGTGCGCCGGCAAGCCCGATCAGGGCCACACGGCGTGCTCGGGTCGCCCGCAGTTGCTGCATCTGGCACCCCTTGAGGAGAATTTCGGTGTTTTAGGCACCGCCGGCGTCGGTCGGAACTCGAACTCCGCGGACGATCGGTGTGTTCGCCGACACTAGCGGGAACTCGGCCCGCACTTAAGCACGCGAGGTTACGATCGCGCTACACGAAGGCCAATACGACCGCAAAGTGTCCACAATTCCGGACGGAGCGTAATCAATTCGGGCCCACTAACGCGTAGAGTGCCGAACCACTGACGCAAATGGGTGTCCACCACTACACCCAATGGGTCACTGACAAAGTGGACAAACACCGGCGGTGCGGCATGGATCGCGCCTCGCGCTCTGGAAGTACAGGAAGGTGATGTTGCTGAGCCGAGAGGTGTCCTTACCACTCACGAGAGGTGACTACCCGATCCGCCGCGGCCCTGGTCCCGTCGACCCCGAACCACCCTCGCTCGAACAGCTGCCAGCGCCGCAGCTCCGCCCGTGATTCCTCGCCGTCCCGGCCCGAGGCGCGGTCGAGGCGTTCGGTCTCGCTCCCGCCGTCCAGCCAGGTCAGCAGGGACAACGACGGCCGGATCCGCGCCCTGCCACTGGAAACACCTTCCAGCACAAAGACTTCGGGAACGTCGATCTTGACTTCTTCGCCCGGCCGCGGAACGCCGCTGGTCCAGTCCACGCGCCGGTAGCCGCCCGGCCTGCCCGCGCGCAGCGGTTCCAGGACACCGGTTTCCAGCCTCGGCCACCACGAAACGGGTTCGTCCCAGGTGGCGAATTCGTCGGTGCTGACCAGGGCGACCCGGATACCGCGGCTGTCGAGGTCCGCGACGACCTTCCCGGCAAGTGTGGACTTCCCCGATCCGGAAGGCCCGTCGATGGCGAGCAGGCGAACGGCACCGAGCCGGGCCGGGGCCGCCAGAACCGCGTCGATCAGCGTGCGCGTGCGGGGCTCACTTCGGGGAGCCCTTTGACGTTGTCGGGAGTGGCTGTCCTCGCTTCGAGAGCGGCGACGCGTTCTTCCAGTTCACGCTGGGCATCGGCGAGTTCGCAGCGGAGCAGCGCGATCTCTTCGACGGAGGTCCGGACCTCTTCTTCGAGATGCCCGACCTCGGTCGACAGATGCAACGCGACCAGCGCCAGCACCACACCGGCCAAGAGGAATACGAAGTTCGACGGTGTTTGGACGCCGGTCACGCGAGCCAGGAAATCAGCGGCCTGCGGAACGAGTGCGAGCACCACGACGCCGAGAGCGAGGACGAGCCAAACACCCGCGTACTTCTCGCGCAGTTTCCGCCGTCGCATCATCTCGAGAACGGCGAACAGCACCAGACAGGCGACGACGATGCTGAGAATGCGCCAGCCGTCCATGATCAGCTCCTTTTACGCCGAATCCGACGAGTCGACGGCGGGGCGGCGGCGCACCAGCGCCAGCAGCAGGGCGAGTCCGGCGCGGCCGAGGTAGACGGCCGATTTCACCGGTGAATGGCTCGGTGTCCCACCGATCCGTTCCCGCATGATCACCGGGATTTCCTTGATCTTCAGTTCGGCGCGAATCGCCATCACCAGCGACTCGACCGTGTCGCCGAGGTATTCGGCCGGGTAGTACCCCGCGAAGAGTTTGATCGCTTTCGGGCCCATCGCCTTGAACCCGGAGGTCACGTCGGTGAGTTTGGTCTTCCCGAGCCGGGAGAAAACAAACGAGAGGACGACCATCGCGTATTTCCGCGGGCCACTCGCCTTGTACGAACCCTTGCCCGCGAACCTCGAGCCGATCGCGATATCCGCCTCGTCGAGCGCGTCGAGCAGGGCGGCGACCTCGTCGGGATCGTGCTGGCCGTCGGCGTCCACCTGGACGACGACGTCGTAGCCACGGGCGGCCGCGTACCGGAAACCGGTGCGCATCGCCCCGCCGACGCCGAGGTTGACCGACAGGCGGGCCACCTGCGCGCCCGCGGCGCGGGCGAGCTTGGACGTGTCGTCGGACGAACCGTCGTCCACCACCAGCACGTCCATACCCGGCAAGGACTGCTTGACCTGGGAAATGACCGCACCGACAGTGGCCTGCTCGTTCAGGGCAGGCATCACGATGAGTACGCGACGGGTGGTCACGGACGTACTGGACACTGGATCACTCTATCTTCTTACTGGCCGTGAGCGGTGTCGGACCCGGTGGTGGCGCCGGCGGCGACCACACCTTGCTGACCTTCGATTTCGTAGACCGACGCGTCGGGGTTGTGGAAGACGCGCTTGAAACCCGGAGTGATTTCGAGGCGCTGGAGGCCCACCGCGGACTGCGCGTTGGGGGCCACCTTGCCCTTGCCGACGAGCACGTAGCGCACCTTGAGGTCGGTGAGCGCCGCACGCACGCGCGGCTCGCGGTTGATGTCGTTGAGGAACACGCTGAGCCAGCCCGGTTTGGTGGTGAACCCGGCGCCGTAGTTGGTCCACTCGACCGGCTGAACCCCTGCGAGGGCGTACATCCACACCGAACCGTCGGCCCGGTCGTTCATGACGCGCTCGCCGGGTACGACGTGCTTCCCGAGCCAGGCGTAGGCCTCTTCCTCGCCCTTGCTGACCGAGGGGCCGTCGCCGTAGTTCATCGCCAGCCGCGCGGAGTTGCGGCCGATGTAGCCACCCCTGCTCAGCACCGCGACCACCAGTCCGACCACCAGCGCGCCGGCGATGGTCGCGGTGTACGGGTTCAGGTTCGGTTTGCGCTCGCCGAGCTTCTCGGCGAACTTGCCCGACGCGGTGTGCACGAACTCGCCGAACGCGACGGCGCCCGCCAACGGGACGAGCGCGCCGACGCGCCAGTGGTCGTTGTAGAACACCCCGGTCAAGGTGTGGATGAGCGGGGTCTCCAGCGAGATCGTCGCGGCGAACAGGCCACCGAGCACGACGTACGCGCCGACCATCCAGAGCATCCGCCGGTGCCGCACCAGGAAGAAGACACCGATGATCGCCGGGATGCCGATCCACCACTGCGGGAACGACGCCATCGGCGAGAACGTGATGGTCTGCCCGAGCGCGCCGGACACGCTGGTCTCCGACGCCCAGAACGCGCTGGTCACGCCACCCGCGTTGTAGAGCGCGGGCAGCACCGTCGGCAGCCCCAGCACGACCGCCAGCACGATCGTGGCCACCAGTGAGGCCGCGCTGCGGCGCCAGCTGATCTTCTCGAAGCGGAACAGGACCGCGAGCAGGATCAGCAGGAAATAGACCATGATCACGAAGATCAGGCTGGTGTGCAGGCCGGCCAGCCCGGCGACGCCGACGCCGATCGCGACCGGTCCGGCGACACCGCGCGGCTTGAGCAGCAGGCGGGCCAGCGCGAGCATCGCGGGCACGAGTGCCACACCGGCGACGTACGGCCACAGCGGGCCGCGCCACAGCGAGTCGTACGGGAAGGCGGTGAACCAGGTGGACACCGCCGCGGCGGCGGCGGTCGCGAGGACCGGCATCCGCCAGGCGCGGCACATCGCGGCGACGCCGACCGGGATGGTCAGCACGACCATGAGCGCCGCCAGGTTCAGCGTCGGCATCATCGTCAGGCCGCCCTTGCCGAAGATCAGGGCGAGCAGCGCGTGATAGGTATCCGGGTAGAAGTAGTCGGTCTGGTTCGGCAGGTTGGCGATGGTGCCGACCGTCGACGCGCGCGCGTCGCCGTGCTCGGCGATCCAGCGCACCAGGTTGCCGTGGAACGGCGCGTCCCAGCCCTGCTGGACGTTCTCCAGGGTGTGCGAACCGCGCAGGAAGGTCACCGCGCCGACGCCGAGGCCGACCACGACACCGGCGCCGATCAGCAGGTGATCACGCGGGGAGCGCTTCGGCGCGTCCTCTCCGTCTTCGTCCCACTCGGGGTGGCGCTTCGCGGTGAAGCGGAGCACGAGGAACGAAAGGCCGAAACCGGCGACGGACAGCAGCAGGACCCACAGGCTGACGTTCAGCATGGTCCAGCGGATGCCGAAACCGCCGAGGATCGGGATGCCGATGGCGACGAGGCCGAAGGTCAGCAGCGGGGCCGCGGCGGCGAGGGTCCAGCCGCGCAGCCTGATCGCGGCACCGAAGACGAGCCCCGGCAGCCAGAACGCCAGCACTATCAAAAGAACGTTCATCGAATTCGCTGTCCAACCCTATTCGGCGTCAAAACGCCATCGGACTTTCCGGCCCGTGATGGCGCGGCCACACTATCGAGACGTTTCGGACGGCTGTGCGTTGCCCGTCCCGGGAGCGCCTCTCACCACGAACGCCATGACGATTAGCAGCCCTGCCGTCGGGCCGGCGGCGAGGCCGACGACGGCGCGCACGACGGTGTCACCGGGGAAGAACAGCAGCACCAGCGCGGTCGCGACGACGACGACGGCCCAGGTGATCAGCACCTTCGTGGCCTTGGCCTGCGCGACAAGGACGGCGGCGAGGAGCTGCATCGCGGCCAGCAGCACCGACGACCAGACCAGCCCTGCCATCCACCAGGCCTCGGGGTCGTTCTTGGCGCCGTAGACGAGACGGACCACCCACGGGCCGATCAGCCAGCCGATCAGCGCGCCGAGGGCCGCCAGCGCCAGCGCGCCCGCCGAACCCAGCGCGAGCAGCCTGCGCAGCCGGTGCTTGCCCTCTTCGGTGCTGGACAGGCGCACCACGGTCGGGACCGCGAGCGCCTGGACCGGCGCCATCAGCGTCAGCGGCGTCCTGGCCACGAACAGGGCGAGGAAGAGCACACCGAGCTTGTCCTTGTCGCCGCCTGGCGCGAGCAGGCTGACCAGCGCCGGGTAGCCGGTGATGACACTCGCGGTGAGCCCCGCGCCCGCGAGGAGCATCAGCATGTTCGTGACGACCGGCTTCACGGGCTCGTCGGCGTCGAGCTTGGGATCGACCAGGCGGGCGGCGCCGCGGGCGAAGAGCAGCCAGGCGAACGAGCCGGTCGCGGCGGCGATGGCGAACCAGTACAGCTGGGTGAGCCCGGCGACCACCAGCGCGGCGACCACGAGGATCCGCACGGCCGCTTCGACCAGGATCAGCCAGGAGTAGGACCGGACGTGGTCCTGGCCGATGAGCAGTCCGCGCGCGGCGAACTGGAAGGCGAACGAAAGCCCGCCTGCCAGCACGATCACGGCGAGCGCGAACTGACCGCCGTAGACCTTGTCGGTCACCGCCGGGATGAGCGTGAACAGTGCCGCGACGGCGACCGCGACCAGGCTGGTGACGAAGGCGATCACCGCGGGGCGTCCGGCCTTGCGGCCTTCGAGCGCGGCGTGCGCGGACTGGCGCGAGATCTCCTGTTCCAGCGGGGACAGGGCGGCGCCCAGCCCCATCAACATGCCCCAGAAGGAGAGCAGGACGGCGTTGTCCGCTGTGGACAGTGTCCGGCCCCAGACGACGGTGAGCGCGTAGCCGAGGGCGATCGCGATCAGCAGGCAGACGCCGATCCGACCGGCGGATTTCCCGGTGTCCTTTGCCAGTTCCTCGCTGCTCACAGCACTCATCGACGCAGCCGGGCTCGCAGCGCCAGGAAGAGACCTCGGAGCGCTCCGGCGCCGAACCCGGCCGCGAAGACCGGCGTGAGCTGGGCGACCGCCTTGGCCTCGGCCTTGGTCGCGCCGAACTTCGTCACCGCGAACCCGGCGGCCGTCGAACCCGCGGCGGCCAGCGCGACGGCGGTCTTCGGACGCTTCGCGGCGACACCGAGTCCGAGCACTCCGACGGCCATCGCGGCGAACAGGCCGTTACGTGCGGGACCTGGCGACGCGAGATACGAATCGACGAACGTGGTGCCGCGGAAATACGACTGCCCGACGAACTTCTTGAACGAATCGCGACCGTGGTAGGTCGCGGAGAACTCCGGGGCGAGGAAGATGCGGTGGCGTTCGGCGATCCAGCGCAGCACACCGGTGTCGTCACTGGCGAAACGGACGTCTTCGAAGAGCGACTCGAACGCGTTGGACGAATTCTCGAGAACGTCTCTCGGCGCGGAAAAGAATCCGGTTCCTTTCGGGAAGACATCGAACTCTTCGATACCGAAGGACATCAACCTCGGGTTCGCGCAATAACGGCGCCACGGGATCTTGACCAGTCCCGCCATGAATCCCGCGTACGGATTGTGTTCGGACGCGACGTTGATGTGACCGTTCCACACCGTGCGCTCGGGCTGGTCGACGAGCTGGTCACGGAGGAAGGTGAGCGAGCCGGAGTCCACGATCACCCGGCTGTCGAGCAGCAGGATCTGCGTCCCGGACGCCTTCGCGATCCCCGCCCGGCGTGCCTCGAACCGGCCACCGTTCGGCTGGGAGAGGACGGTGATCCCGTACAGCTCCCGCAGCCTGACCAGCTTCTCCGGGGTGCCGTCGGTGCTGCCGTCGTCCACGACGACGACCTCGACCGGCCAGTTCGCCGCCTGTGCCGACGCGATCAGCGCGCCCACACTGCGGTCGATCCAGTCCTGCTCGTTGTAGACCGGGATCACGACGGACAGGGCAGGGAGGAGCGAATTCGCACTCACCCCGGCGAGGCTACCTTGCGCGGCCCACCAGTATCCTTCGGGCACCGCAGACTCCGACAGAATGGCTCTTCCGGTGATTTCTTTCATTCTCGGCACCACGGCGGAACTGATCAAAATCGCGCCCGTCTACCACGGCATCCTCGAACGCGGGGTCCGGCCGAAGATCTGGTTCACCGCCCAGCACGTCGACGAGGTCTCGGACGTTCTCGCCGACCTGAACCTCCCGGAGCCCGACGTCTGGCTGGTGCCGAAGGAGAAGGCACACAACCTGGAGTCGCCCGCGCAGGTCCCCGGCTGGGCGGCGCAGGTGCTGCGCACCGCGTGGAGCCGCCGCGCCGAGCTGAAGGCCGCGCTGGTCGAGGACGGCCGCCCGCCGCTGGTGCTGGTGCACGGGGACACCTTCACCACGCCGTACGGCTCGCTCATCGGGAAGCGGATCCTGAAGTCGCGGGTCGGGCACGTCGAGGCGGGTGCGCGGTCGGGCAGCATCATGTCGCCGCTGCCGGAAGAACTGAACCGGAAGATCGCCGCGAAGATCGTCGACATGCACTTCGCGCCGAGCGCGCGTGAGGTGAACAACCTCCGTAACGCCCGCGGCGTCGTCGTCGACACCGAGGCCAACACCGCGATCGACGCGATGCGGCTCGCGATCAACGGGCCGCTCGACATCGAGGGCCTGCCGGAGAAGTTCGGCCTCGCCACCCTGCACCGCTTCGAACTGGTCTCGCGCGCGGACAAGTACCGCGAGGCGCTGGAGATCCTGCGCGAGCAGAGCAAGCAGATGCCGATCCTCTACATGGCGGGCGCGCCCGAGCGCGAGAAGATCCGCGCGCTGGGCCTGGCGAACCTCTTCGACGAGAAGAACTTCATCATCCAGCCGAAGATGCGGTACCTGAAGTTCCTGCCGCTGGTCGCGCGCGCCGAGTACGTCGTCACCGACTCCGGCGGCCTTTCGGCCGAGTGCTACTACCTCGGCCTGCCGTGCGCCGTGCACCGCGAGCGCACCGAGACGCCGCAGCACCTCGGCGAGACCGTCGTGCTGACCGAGATGCGCGGGGACAAGCTGCGGAACTTCCTCGACACCTACCAGAACCGCCGCGGTGAGTCCTGGGTCGAGAAGTTCCACCCGTCGGAGATCATCGTCGACACGCTGGCGCGCCTCGGCTACTGCTGACGCGCTTCGCCTCTCTCGCGTGCCATGAACGGTCCGTTACTTGCAAATTTTGCAAGTAACGGACCGTTCATGGCATCCGGAGGCTAGAGAACCCGGCGTCCCGAGAGCGCCCGGCCCAGCGTCAGCTCGTCCGCGAACTCCAGGTCCCCGCCCATCGGCAGCCCCGAAGCGAGCCGGGTCACCGACAGGCCGGGGAAGTCGCGAAGCATCCGCACGAGGTACGTCGCGGTCGCCTCGCCTTCGGTGTTCGGGTCGGTCGCGATGATGATCTCGCTGATCTCCGCGCCGCCGATCCGCGCCAGCAGCTCGCGCATCCGCAGCTGCTCCGGCCCGATGCCGGACAACGGGTCCAGCGCACCGCCGAGCACGTGGTAGCGGCCCTTGAACTCACGCGTCCGCTCGACGGCGAGCACGTCCTTCGGCTCCTCGACCACGCAGATGACCGTGAGGTCGCGGCGGGTGTCGCGGCAGATCCGGCAGGTCTCCTGCTCCGAGACGTTGCCGCAGACCTCGCAGAACTGCACGCCTTCCTTGACCTTGCCGAGCACTTCCTGCAAACGCGCGATATCCGCGGGATCGGCCGCCAGCAGGTGGAAGGCGATCCGCTGCGCGCTCTTGGGACCGACGCCGGGCAACCGCCCGAGCTCGTCGATCAGATCCTGGACGACACCCTCGTACAAGCTAGCCGCCGAGCCCGGGGAAGCCGCCGAGGTCCGGCATCCCGCCGCCGAGGCCGCCCGCGAGCGGGCCGAGCTTCTGTTCGGTGAGCTTCTGCGCGTTGGCCGAGGCGTCCCGCACGGCCGCGACGACCAGGTCGGACAGGGTCTCGACGTCGTCGGGGTCGACCACCCTGGGGTCGATGGACAGCGACTTGAGCTGGCTGTCACCGGACACGGTCGCGGTGACGAGACCGCCACCGGAAGTGCCGGTCACCTCCGTGTTGGCCAGCTCTTCCTGGGCTTCGACCAGCTTCTGCTGCATCTGCTGTGCCTGCTGCATGATCTGCGACAGGTCGAAGCCGCCACCGGGTTGCACCATGATCCGATCGGTCCTCTCCTGGAATATCCTGTGCCGCCTACCAGCCTAGCCGTCACTCGTATGGCACCGTGGGCGCCGTGCGACGACGGCTGAGCCTTGTGGTGGCGATCGGATTGACGCTGTTCACGGCGTGCGGTGTGGAAACCCCCGCCGCGCCGCCGTCGACTCCTGCTCCACCGGGGACGGCCACCGTCCTCACCACCCTTCCGCAGCCGAGCGTGCCGCGCGTGCCGCCTTCGAGCGCTCCTCAGCCGCCTCCCCCCACGTCGCAGCCGAAGACGGGCAAGGTCGTGGTGCTCGACCCCGGGCACAACGGCGGCAACGCGAGCAAGCCCGGCGAGATCAACAAACAGGTCCCGGCGGGGCGCGGGAAGAGGAAACCGTGCAACACCACCGGAACCGCGACGAATTCCGGTTATCCCGAGCACGCGTTCACCTGGGACGTCTCGCAGCGGATCTCGCAGGCCTTGACTGCCAAAGGAATCCGGGTCGTCCTCACCCGGCGGAACGACACCGGTGTCGGACCGTGCGTCGACGAACGCGCCGCGATCGGGAACGACGCGCAGGCGGACGCGGTCGTGTCGATCCACGCCGACGGCTCCCATTCCGAGGGCGCGCACGGCTTTCACGTCGCCTATTCGGCCCCGCCCCTGAACGCCCAGCAGGGCGAGCCGTCGACGAAACTCGCGACGGCGCTACGGGACGGCATCCGCGCTGGTGGCTTCCCGACGTCGACCTATCTCGGTTCGAACGGGCTCGCGCCCCGCGCCGACCTCGGGGGTCTCAACCTCTCGACCCGGCCGGCCGCGCTCATCGAATGCGGGAACATGCGCAACGCCGCCGAAGCCGCGGCGATGTCGAGCGAAGAGGGACGTCAGCAGTACGCCGCCGTCATCGCGAAGGCCATCGCCGACTACCTGGGGGGCTGAACCCCCGCACTTAGTCCTCTGGTTGCGGTCCTTGCGCGTGCAAGGACCGCGACCAGAGGACTAAGTGCGTTCGTCGAGCGGGCGCGCGTTGAGGTGGTCGGCGAGGAGTTTCCGGGCGATCTCGTCCGGATCCTTCTCGGGCGGGAGAGGCGGAGGCGGCGGCGCGGGGCTCGCGTCCTCGTTGTAGAGGTCCTCGTCTTCCTCGACCGGCTCGGGCGGGAGCGGGATGTCCGGCTCGGTGGTCGCCACCTTCGGCCGCTGAGGTTCCGGCTTCGGCTGCTGCGGAGGCGGAGGCGGCGGGGCGGGAGCGGCGGCGGGTGCCTCGGCGGATCGGCGGGTGAAGGACCGCTCGGGCGCGGGCGGTGCCGACGCGCCCTTGGGGGCGGCGGCCTGCCGGGCCTGCGCGGCGCCATGGACGCACCGCACCTGCCAGTCGCCGCCGAAGACCTCCTTGAACGCGGCCGCGACACGCTCCGCGTTGTGCGGCTCGGAAATGCGTCGCGCCAGTGGTTCCGCGTTGTGCGTGAGCGTGACGGCGGTGCCCTCGACGCTCGCCACGCTCGCCTGCGTGAGCATCGCCTCGGTGCTCCGGCCGCCCGGGACCTTGCGGATCGCGGCCAGCACGTGCGGCCAGCGGCCGCGGATCCCGTCCGCGTCCGTCCCGCCGCCCGAGGACGCCGCCGCCGGAGCGGGTGCGGCCGGAGCGGGGGTGGGAGCGGGCGCGGGTGCGGCGGGCCGTTCGGCGACCGGCTCGGGCCGCGCGACAGGCTGCGGTGCCGGTGCCGGTGCCGGTGCCGGTGCCGGTGCCGGTGCCGGTGCCGATGCGGGTTGCTGTGCGGGGGCGGCGGACCGTTGCGACGGCCGCTGGAACTCGCGCGCGGACTCACCGGCGGGGGCGACGGGAGCCGGTGCCGCGCCCGCCGGAGCGGTCTGAGCCGCTGGTGCGGGCTGAGCGACAGGCGCGGCTTGGGCGACAGGCGCCGAAGCGGCGCGGCGCTCAAGTCGTTCGAGACGGGCGAGCAGCGCGTTGGTGCCCTCGGCGACCGACGGCAGCAGCATCCGCGCCGTCAGCAGTTCCAGCACCAGCCGCGGTGAGGTCGCGCCCCGCATCTCCAAGAGTCCATTGTGGACGATGTCGGCGTAGCGCGAGAGCGTGGCGGGCTCCAGTTCGCCCGCCTGCTCCTTCATCTTCTTGAGTTCGTCGTCCGGCGCGGCGACCAGCCCGCGCTCACCCGCGTCCGGCACCGAACGCAGCATCACCAGGTCACGCAGGCGGTCGAGCAGGTCGGTGGCGAACCGGCGCGGGTCGTGCCCGGCCTCGGCGAGGCTCTCGACGGTGCCGAACACCGCGGACGCGTCATCGGCGGCCAGCGCGTCGACCATGCCGTCGATGAGCGCGACGTCGGTGACACCCAGCAGGGACACCGCCCGCGGATAGTCGACGCCGTCCGGCCCGGCGCCGGCCAGCAGCTGGTCGAGCACCGACTGCGTGTCCCGCGCCGAACCGCCGCCCGCGCGGATGACCAGCGGGTACACCGCGGGCTCGACCTGCGCGCCCTCGGCGGCGACGTTGCGTTCAAGCAGTTCCCGCATCGACTTGGGCGGGATCAGGCGGAAGGGGTAGTGGTGCGTCCGCGACCGGATGGTGGGCAGCACCTTGTCCGGTTCGGTGGTCGCGAAGATGAAGATCAAGTGCTCCGGCGGCTCTTCCACGATCTTCAGCAGGGCGTTGAAACCCTGCGTCGTGACCATATGCGCCTCGTCGATGATGAAGACGCGGTAGCGCGAGTCCGCCGGGGCGTAGAAGGCCCTGTCCCGCAGCTCACGGGCGTCGTCGACACCACCGTGGCTGGCGGCGTCGAGTTCGGTGACATCGACGCTGCCGGGCCCTTCGGGCGCGAGGTTGCGGCACGAGTTGCACTCGCCGCACGGATCCGGCGTCGGCCCCTTCGCGCAGTTCAGCGAACGCGCCATGATGCGTGCGCTCGACGTCTTGCCGCAGCCGCGCGGGCCGGAGAAGAGGTAGGCGTGGTTGATCCGGCCCGCCGCCAGCGCGATGCGCAGCGGATCGGTCACATGCTCCTGCCCGACGACCTCGGCGAAGGTAGCCGGACGGTACTTTCGGTATAGGGCTAGAGCCACGGCGTTGAATCTAACAGTGGCGCGCAGCGTCTCGATCGAGGGCGGCGGCGGGGGCATGGATGGATACCGGGAGGGCCGACAGGTGAGACCGGCACCGACCCCAGGCACCTATCCGGTCCGCTTCGGCACCGCCGAACTGCTCCGCGACGCCGACCGCGCCAACGCCTGGATGATCTCCGTCGACGGCGTCGCCCAGTCGCACGTCAACCTCGACGACCCCACGGATCTCGAGTTCGACTACATCCGCCGGATCGCCGACGTCGTCGACTGCCTCGGCGAAGGCCCGCTCGACGCGCTGCACGTCGGCGGGGCCGCCTGCACGCTCCCCCGCTACGTCGCCGCGACGCGACCCCGCTCACGGCAGCTGGTCTTCGACGCCGACGGCGAACTCGTCGCGCTGATCCGCGAGCAACTCGGTCTGAAGGGACTGAAAGTGCGTGTGGGCGACGGCCGCGAAGGCGTCTCCGGCAGGTACGACACTTCGGCTGACCTGGTCATCGTGGACGCCTTCGAACGCGGAGTGTTCGCCGGCGGCCTCGCGACCGTGGAGTTCACGAACGAGGTCGCGCGAGTCCTTCGCCCGGCCGGAACCTACGTCGCCAACGTCAGTGACGGCCCGAACCTGCCGTTCCTCCGCCGATTCCTGGCGACACTGGCGACGTCGTTCCCGCACCTCGCCCTGCTCGCGGAACCAGGTGTCCTCCGAGGCCGCCGGTTCGGCAACATCGTGGTCGCCGCGTCTCGCGTCGAACTCCCGGTCACGGACCTGACCCGCCGGGCAGCGTCGTCCGCGTACCCGGCCCGCTGCGTCGCGGGCGAAGACCTTCGCGAGCTTCAAGGCAAGGCGCGGCCGATCACCGACGCGGACGCCCTGCCGTCACCGGTACCGCCTAAGGACGTCTTCGGGATCTTCTGAAGGCGGCGGGTACTGCTGGGGCAAAGGTGGCGGCCCAGCCGTGTGAGGGGAACTTTAAGGGACCCAGAGTCCCTCAAGGAGTCCTTCACGGACTTCAAACCCGCAAGCGACCAACCGTGGGGGCCGAAACGAAAGGGGACCCCGCGCACCCGTCAGAGCTTGCTTATCCTTGCTGCCTTCCGGCCCTGGGGAGGTTCACAAGATGGACGCCGCGCGGGGTCCGAGGACCAGTGTAGTCACTCCGGTCCAGACATGGAGGACAGTGGGGGGTATGAGCACTCCGACCTGGGAACATGTCGTCAAAGCCGCTGAAGCCGTCCACCCGTTCGTGCGACGCACGCCGATGCTGCGCGCCGAGGTCGACGGGCGGCCGCTGGTCCTCAAGCTGGAGCAGCTGCAGCGGAGCGGATCGTTCAAACTGCGGGGCGCGGTGAACGCGCTGGTGAGCGGGCCGTTGCCGGAGCGGGTGCTGACGGCGTCCGGCGGCAATCACGGGCTGGGCGTGGCGACAGCGGCTTCGCTACTGGGTGTGCCCGCGACGGTGTACGTGCCGGAGTCGGCTCCGAAGGCGAAGACGGTACGGATCGAGGCCGCGGGCGCGAAGCTCATCCGTCACGGCGCGACGTACGCCGAGGCGGCCGCGAAGGCGCTCGAAGCCGCTTTCGAACCGGGTACGCGATACCTGCACGCGTACGACGACCCCGCCGTCGTCGCCGGTCAGGGCACCGTGGCGGCCGAAGTGGTCCAGGACGCTCCGGACGTCGACGCGTTCCTGGTCGCGGTCGGCGGCGGCGGCCTGGTCGCCGGGACTTCACTGGCCGGGGTGCCGACGTTCGCCGTCGAGCCGGAGCGGTGCCGCACGCTCGGCGCGGCGCTGGAGGCGGGTGAGCCGGTGGACGTGGAGATCGACTCGGTGGCGTCGTCCGCGCTGGGCGCGACCAGGATCGGCGGCGTCCCGTTCGGGGTGCTCCAGAACCGGGTGACGTCCGTGCTGGTCAGCGACGCGGAACTGCTCGCCGCGCGGGACCGGCTCTGGGAGGAGTTCCGGCTCGCCGTCGAACCGGCCGCCGCGGTCCCGTTCGCCGCCTGGCTGGCCGGGCGAACCGACGGCGAACTGCCCTGCGTCATCCTGTGCGGCGCGAACAGCGAGTGGACGCCGTGAGTCAGGCGGCCAGGAACCGGACCTGGAACTCCGTCCGCCCCGGACGGCTGGTGACCCCGACCTGACCGCCGTGCGCGGCGACCACGGCCGCGACGATGGCCAGCCCGAGTCCGGTACTGCCCGCCGCCCGCGACCGCGAATCGTCGCCGCGGGCGAACCGTTCGAAGACGTCCGGGAGGATCGGCGGCGGGATGCCCGGCCCACCGTCGACAATGGACAACGTCACCACTGAATCCACAATGGACAGAGACGTGGTGACCTCGGTACCGGCCGGGGTGTGCGTACGGGCGTTGCCCAGCAGGTTGATCACCACCTGGTGCAGCTGATCCGCGTCGCCGAGGACGGTGATCGGTTCCGGCGGAACCTCCAGCAGCCACTTGTGCTCCGGTCCGGCGACGTGCGCGTCGGCGACCGCGTCCGCGACCAGCCGCGAGAGATCGACCGGCTCGCACACCACCGGGCGGCCGGAGTCCAGCCGCGCGAGCAGCAGGAGATCCTCGACAAGGCCGGTCATCCTGGTCGATTCCGACTCCACCCGGCCCATCGCGAACGCGATGTCCGGCGGCACTTCGGAGCCGGAGCGCCGGGTGAGTTCCGCGTAGCCTCGGATGGCCGCGAGCGGGGTTCGCAGTTCGTGGCTGGCGTCGGCGACGAACTGGCGCACCCTGCTCTCACTGGCCTGGCGGGCGGACAGCGCGTGGGAGATGTGGCCGAGCATGCGGTTGAGCGCGAAACCGACCTTGCCGACCTCGGTCCGCGGATCGGTGTCCACTTCGGACACTCGTTCGGACAACGCTACTTCGCCACGGTCCAAGGGAAGTTCGGCGACCCTGGACGCGGTGGCGGCCAGCCGGTCGAGTGGTTTCATGGTGCGCCGCACGGTCACCGCGCCGAGCGCGCCCGCCAGCAGGATGCCGCCGATGGCGACCCCGCCGAAGATGAAACCCAGGTTCCACAAGGTGTCCGTGACGTCCTTGGTGGGCAGGCCGGTGATCGCGATGCCGCCGCCGGCCGTCGGCTTCGCCACCACGCGGTACTCCCCGAGCGACCCGAGGTCCACGTCGCTGGGCTCGTTTCCCAGCCCTGACCGCACCAGCGTGTCGACCTGGGCCCGGGTGATCTCGTCGTGCGGGAACGGGTCGGTGACTTTCGCGTCGTAACTGGACCGCAGCACCGCGGCGAGCACACGCCCGTCCGGGAACACGTTCACGAACAGCGAACCGGTGCTCTGCCCATAGGCCCGCAAACCTTCGGGCACCCGTTCCCCGCCGGGACGACCCGGTGGCGGCGGACGGCTGGCGCGTTGACTGGTCTCGTTGAGCCGGTCGTCGAGCTGGTCGATCAGGAAGTCCCGTAACGCCAGTTCGGTCACCACGCCCACCACCAGGCAGACGAGCGCGAGCAGCCCCGCGACCTGCGCGATCAGCCGCCGCCGCAGGGACCAAGGCCGCCTACCCCGCGGGCTTGAGGACATACCCGGCGCCGCGCATCGTGTGGATCATCGGTTCCCGGTCGGCGTCGATCTTCTTGCGAAGGTAGGAGATGTACAGCTCGACGATGTTGGCCTGGCCGCCGAAGTCGTAGCTCCACACCCGGTCCAGGATCTGCGCCTTCGAAAGCACGCGCTTCGGGTTGCGCATGAGGTAGCGCAGCAGTTCGAACTCGGTCGCGGTCAGCGGCACCGGATCACCGCCGCGCCGCACCTCGCGACTGTCCTCGTCCAGGGTCAGGTCGCCGACGACCAGCGTCGACCCGCTCGGCCCGGCGACCCCGCCGGCGCGCCGAAGCAGCGCGCGCAGGCGCAGCGCGACCTCCTCCAGGCTGAACGGTTTGGTGACGTAGTCGTCGCCGCCCGCGGTGAGCCCGGCGATCCGGTCCTCCACGGCGTCCTTCGCGGTCAGGAACAGCACCGGCAGGTTCGGCGACTCGGAGCGCAGGCGGCGCAGCACTTCCAGGCCGCTCATATCCGGCAGCATGACGTCCAGTACCACCGCGTCCGGCCGGAATTCCCTGGCGACGCGGACCGCTTCGGTGCCGTCGGCGGCGGTGCGGATATCCCAGCCCTCCATGCGCAGGGCCATCGACACGAGTTCGGACAAAGTCGCCTCGTCGTCGACGACCAGCACCCGCACGGGGCTGCCGTCGGCCCGGCGCAGGCCGGCCTTCGCGGAATCGGACGAAGGGACGTTCACACTGGTCATGGTGCCATCCTTGGCGGTGCCGTTGAGGCTTCCCTGTGTCCCGGCTGTGCGTTTCCTGTGCACGATCACCCGGCCGTGGCGAACGGACGAAGTCGTTCGACGAGAAGCGCCGGATCCGGTCACGGCGAGCACCGGCGCGGTGATGAGGGGGCGTTGCGGCATCTGCCGATCTCGTCACCCTCGCCGGTCACGTCCGCCATGTCGCCGTCCCGCCGGAGACCGTCGCCTCTGCCGCCAGGCGATCGCGACCCCGCTCAGGCACAACGGCACGAGCACGACCGCCACGGCACCGACTCGCGGACCCACCGCGGACAGTCTGCCGGAACCGGACGGGGAGAGGTCTCGGAAACACAGCGCGTGCCCACCGGCGGCACAGCTTCCGCACAGCGACGGCGGCGAGCATGGCCGCAACCGAGTACACGGAGGCGACCTGATGACCGAACCGACCAAACCCGCTGCCTGGGGCGCGCCCGTTCCGGCAGGCGAACCGAAGAAGGCCTGGTCGGGCCGCAAGACCGCGATCGCGGCCATGGTGGCGGTGCTGATCGCCGCCGGTGGCGGAGCCGCGATCTGGGCCGGGACCGCCGCGAACGGGGCCGAACAGGGCCAGGGCGGGATGATGGGCGGCCCCGGCGGTGGCCGGATGATCTTCGGCCCCGACGGGGGTATGCCGCGCGACGCGCTGCACGGCGACTTCGTCGTCTCCGACGGCAAGGGCGGCTACCGCACCGAGCGGCTGCAGACCGGGGAGATCACCGAGATCAGCGCGACGTCGATCAGCCTGACCAGCAAGGACGGCTACCAGCAGGTCTACACGATCGATTCGTCGACACGGAAGACCGGCGATCCCAAAACCGGGGAGAAGGTGACGGTGACCGCCAAGGTCGCCGGGAACACCGCGACGGCGACGACCATCGGGCAGGCCGGGCAGAACCAGCGTGGCCAGAACGGCGGACCTCGTCCCGGCTACTGACCCATGGCGGCGAGCAGCGCGGCGACGGTCTCGGCGGGTTCCTGACCGGAGGTGTCGAGGACGACGCGGTCGTCGCGGGATCGCCGTATCCGGGCCGCCTCCGCGACCGCGCGGGCGGCCACCCGGTCCCGCACACCGGGTGGCGCGCCGCGTAACTCGTCACCCGCCAGCAGCGCGGATTCGCCTTCGGCCCGGCGGAGGGCCGATGAGCCCGAGCTGATCGATGTCGACGTACGCGACGCTGCCACCCGACTCCCGGACGCGGGTGTACAAACCCCAGGCGGTGGTGAATTTCCCCGATCCCGGCGCCCCGGTCGCCCAGAGCACGGGAGTCTCGGCTGCCCGATCTTAAGAACCCCAGTCCACCGAAATAGGGCAGAGTTGGGCGCGTGCGGGACATCAGTGGTTCGCTGGCGAGACAGGCCTGCGCGGTCGCGGCCGTCTGCCTGGTCTCCGACGCCGGACTGTTCCTCATCACCGGACCGCCGCTGTCGTTCGGCTGGCAGGCGTGGGTGGTGCTGCTCGGCGGAATCCTCGCGAACAGCGCGCTGGCCGGGCCTTCACGGTATTCCGGCTGGGTTTCGGCCACGCACGGCGCACTGCTCGTCGCCGCGCCGCTCCTGCTGTTCCCGTACGACCACTATCTGCAGGCCACCAACGCGGGAGTGCTGATCGCGGGATACCGCGCGGGGGCCTGGCTGTCGGCCAAACCCGCGCTGGCCGCGCTGGGCGCGATGCTCGCCGGCCTCCTCGCCTGCAACGTCATCCCGGTCGACCGCGGCGACCGGGACTGGCGGCTGCTGCTCATCGACGTCGGGGTGAGCGGGCTGCTGCCGTGGCTGGTCGGCCGCTACACGACCGCGCGGCGCGCGTACATCGCCGATCTCCAGCGTGCGGAGGAACAACGGCGACAGCACGAAGCCGAGGCGGTGCGCCGTGCCGTCACCGAGGAGCGCACGACGATCGCTCGTGACCTGCACGACGTGATCTCCCATCACGTCAGCGCGATCGGTGTGCACGCCGGCGCCGCGCGGCTCGGGCTGCCGTCGGGCGAACCCGCGGTCCGGCGTTCGCTCTCCGCCGTCGAATCGTCGAGCCGGGCCGCGATGGCCGACCTCCGGCGCCTGCTGGATCTTTTGCACGGCAAGGAGAACGGGGACGCGCAGCGGCAGCCGGGGCTGGACAATCTCGACGAGCTGCTCGACAACCTCCGCGCCGCCGGGCTGCCCGCGCGGATGACCAGTCACGGCGGGCCGCTGGAACTGCCGGGCTCGGTGGACGTCGCGCTGTACCGCATCGCACAGGAGGCGCTGACGAACGCGCTCCGGCACGGTTCCGAAAGCACCGTGGAGATCGACCTCGCCTACCGGCGGACCGAAGTCGTCCTCACGATCACGAACGAAATCGGCCCGAGCACGTCGGCCGAGTCGACGAAACGCGGTCTCGCCGGGATCAGGCAACGGGTCGCCCTGTTCGGCGGGCAGGCGGAATGCGGGCCGCTCGACGACGGGCGGCATTGGCGGGTTCGAGTCGGTTTTCCTTTGGAGGCGGAGTGATCCGGGTTCTGCTGGCGGACGACCACGCGATGTTCCGGTCCGGGATGCGCGCGGTGCTGGACACCCAGGCGGACTTCGAATGCGTCGGCGAGGCGGCGGACGGACGCGAGGCCGTCGCGCAGGCGGCCGCACTGCGCCCGGACGTCGCGGTGCTCGACGTCCGGATGCCCAGACTGGACGGTCTCGCCGCGACCGAGGCCATCATGTCCGCACCCGGTAACGACACCCGGGTCCTGGTGCTGACGACCTACGACTCCGACGAGTACGTCTACCGCGCGCTGCGGGCCGGTGCGAGCGGATTCCTGTTGAAGAGCCTCACGCCCGAAGAACTCGTCTCGGCGATGCGCGTGGCCGCGCGCGGCGACGCGCTGATCGACCCGACGGTGACCCGGCGGCTGGTGTCGACCTTCGCCACCAGCATCGAACCCGTGGCCGCCGAACCGGCGGAGCTGGAACGGCTCACCTCACGCGAACGCGAAGTCCTCCTGCTGGTCGCCGACGCCTCCAGCAACGCGGAGATCGCCGCGCATCTGCACGTGGGCGAGGAAACGGTGAAGACCCACGTTTCCCGTATTCTCGCCAAGTTGGGGCTGCGGGACCGGGTTCACGCCGTCGTCTACGCCTACCGGAACGGATTGGTGGGTGACCGGTGAGGAAACGCCGGACAAGACCGAAGCCGTCTTCGGGACGGAGGGCGGACCGTGGTTCCTTGGCTGGATCAGCTCGCCCGGCGGGCCCGCCGGTGCCAGGATCCCAGGAGAGCACGTCGAGGCAGGGAGCTGCGGATGAAGCGCTGGGTCACGCTCACGATCGGGCTGGTCTTCCTGCTGGTGGGCGGCGTCTGGGTGCTCCAGGGCGCCGGGATGCTGACCGGCAGTTTCATGACCGGGCAGAAACTGTGGTTCCTGATCGGGCTCGTCGCGTTCCTGATCGGGGTGGTGCTGGTGGCGGTCACCGCCCGCCGGTCGAAGCGGGCACCCACTGACGACTAGGACCATCCGTGTGCCGAGGCGGACAGCGAAACGCCGGCCGACAGGGTCAAACGACGCCAGGTGTTACTGACTTCCGTGGTGTGAAGGGGACTTTCGCCGCATGCCATGCGGGGAAAGTCCCCTTCACACCACGCAGTTTCAGCGGCAGCACGCCCTCGTTGAACGTGTTGGTCGCCTTGGCCGGTTTGAGGTAGCGGGTGGTGGTCATCCCGTCTCCCCGAGCTCTTCGAGAGCGATGCTCTCTATTGAGAGCCGTGAACACCAGAACAGTGCATCGCGTCGAGAGCACTGCTCTTTTTCAGGTGCGATGCTCTACAGTGAGAGCATGGCCGCCACCCAGACCGCGCGCGAACGCGCCCGCGCCGAACTCACCCGCGAGATCAAGGACGAAGCCCGCCGCCAGCTCGCCGAAGTCGGCGCGCTCGGCCTTTCGCTCCGTGCCGTCGCACGGGAGCTGGGCATGGTCTCGTCGGCGCTCTATCGGTACTTCTCCAGCCGCGAAGAGCTGCTGACCGCCCTGATCGTCGACGCCTACAACGCCGTCGGCGAGGCCGCGGAAGACGCCGACGACACCGGGAAGACCCCCTTGGCACGGTGGGAGTCGATCTGGCACGCGGTCCGTGCCTGGGCGAAGACGCACCCGCACGAATACGCGCTGATCTACGGCTCGCCGATCCCCGGCTACCAGGCCCCGCAGGACACCGTCACTCCCGCGGGCCGGGTGGCGTTCACACTGGTCGCGGTCCTGCGCGACGCGAATCTGCATGTCGAAACCGAAGCCGGCGAGATGCCCGTCGAACTGCTGCATCAGCTCGACACCGTCACCGAGACCCTCAAGATCAACCTGGCCCCCGAGACCGCTTCCCGGCTGATCATGGCCTGGACCCAGCTGTTCGGGATGATCAACTTCGAGCTGTTCGGCCAGTACGCCGGCACCGTCGACCCGCCGGACGCCTTCTTCGCGCACGGGATCCGTCAGATGGCCGAGTTCACCGGGATCAGGATGACCGGCTGAGCGCGGTCCACGACCGCATCAGCAGCTGGACGGCGTCCACCACGTCCTCGTCGCCGGTCCCCTCGGGACTGAGGAAGCGCTGCAGCAGGAGCCCGTCCTCGAGCGCGTGCAGGATCAGTGCGAGGAAGGCCGGGTCAGCGGGCGGTTCCACGCCCCGTACGGCGAGTTCGGTCTTGACCGAGGTCTCCAGCAGCGCCCTTGTCGACTTCTCTCCTTCGCCGATGAGCGGACGCGCCTCGGGATTCCGCAGCGCGTAAAGGGCCAGCTCGGTGCGCAGGGTCAGCCAGCCGTCCAGGTGTTCGGCACGCTCGACGTTCCACGCGCGCAGCCGGTCCATCATCTCGGCGAAGGAGCCGACACCGTCGCGCAACGCGATGACTTCCTCGGCCTCGCGCTGGGTCCGGCGGCGCAGCAGTTCGACGACCAGCTCGTGCTTGCCGTCGAAGTTGCCGTAGAAGGCGCCGCGCGTGAACCCGGCCCGTTCGGCGATCTGCTCGACAGAGGTGCCATTGACCCCGCGTTCGGCGAACAGCTCGGCGGCCGCCGTGAGCAGACGCTGTCTGGTCCGCTCGCGGCTTTCCTCCCGCGTCAAGCGTTTCGCCGTCACACGACGATCCTAGAGTTCGCGACTGTCCTTACGACCGGCCAGCCACACCCCACCGGCTAAGACGGCGACGGCGACCAGGACGGCCAGCGCGGTGAGCGGCCACAGCGCCTGGCTCGCGAAGAAGGCGGAAACCGCGCCGAAGAAGACGGCGACGAGGAGCAACGGCGTGGTCCGGACGGCTGCGGCGGCGGGGACGGTGGCCATGGGAGGTTTCCCTTCGGGGTGGTACGCGGAACACTCGGTATTCACGGAGGAGACCTCGCCGGCGCGGTGGCCTTACGCCGGTTAGGGCACGGATCACCCTTCCGGGCGAGAAACCCACGTGGCGGCTAACGTCACGCCAGGGACGACATCGAGGGAAAGGCGGCTCGCGGTGGAGAAGTGGGCGGAGCAGGTCGGCAGGATCCGGGTCATCGGAACCGGGGTGATGGGCCGGGGCATCGTCCAGCTCGCCGTGACGGCGGGGCTCGAAGTCGAGCTCGCCGACGCCCGGCCCGACGCCGTCGGAGAGGCCATCGACCACGTCGGCGCGATGCTCGACAAGCTCGCCTCGAAGGGCAAGATCACCGAGGACGCCGCCGCCTCCGCTAAAGAACGGCTGATCGCGGTCGACGGTCCGCTGGCCCCCGCCCACGGCGTCGACCTCGTCGTCGAAGCGGTACGTGAGGACCTGGAGATCAAACGCGCGCTGTTCACCGAACTGGAACGCGTCTGCGGCCCGGACACCGTCTTCGCCACCAACACCAGTTCGCTTTCGGTCACCGAGATCGCCGCCGCGCTCGCCGATCCCGGCAGGTTGCTCGGCCTCCACTTCTTCAACCCGGTCCCGCTGATGCGGCTGGTCGAGATCGTGCCCGGTGCGCGGACCGCGGGCTGGCTGCCACCCGCGATGATCGAACTCGTCCGCGGCTGGGGACACGAACCGGTGCTCGCGCGCGACGCACCGGGCTTCCTGGTCAACCACGCCGGCCGAGGGCTGGGCACCGAGGCACTGCAGATCCTCGCCGAAGGGATCGCGACACCGGCCGAGGTGGACCGCGTCGCACGTGACGTGCTGGGGTTGAAACTCGGCCCGTTCGAACTGCTGGACCTCACCGGTCTCGACGTCTCGCACGCCGTGCTCGAAAGCATTTGGAGCGGCTTCCACGGTGAACCGCGGCTGCGGCCGTCTTGGCTGACTCGCCCGCGCGTCGCCGCCGGGCTGTTCGGGCGCAAGAACGGCGAGGGCTTCTATCGTTACGTCGACGGCGTCCAGCAGGCCGACCAGGAACCGTTCGCCCCGGAAGCGCCGACGACGCCGGTGTGGGTCGAAGACGAACGTCTCGGCACGCTGCTGTCGTCGGCGGGGATCCAGGTCGTGCACACGGCCTATCCGGACGCGGTCCTGATCGTCAGCCCGGCCGGTTCGTCCACCGTGGACGCCGCGCTGGCCGCCGGTCTCCCGGCGGACCGGGTCGTCGGGGTCGATTCCCTCGGCGGCTACGGGAAACGCCTGACACTTTCGATCCACCCCGCGCTCGACCCGGCCGCCGGCCGCACCGCATGGGGCGCGCTCGCCGCGACCGGGCTGCCGGTCACCGTGGTCCGCGACGGTCCAGCCCCGATCGCGCAGCGGCTGCTGGCCTCGATCGTCAACACGGCCTGTTTCCTCGCCGGGCAGCGGCTCGCGACGCCGGAGGACATCGACACCGCCGTCCGGCTCGGCCTCGGCTACCCGAGGGGACCACTGACCTGGGGCCAGGAGGCCGGCCCGGAGCTCGTGCTGCGGGTCCTGCGCGGACTCGTCGCGAGCACCGGCGACCAGCGCTACCGGCCGAGCGGCTGGCTCACCGAACGGGTCGCGCTCGGCCTGCCGCTCACCTCGGCGGGCACCTCACCGGCGGACCTGCTCCCGTGAGTGCAGGAAGGCCCCCATCCTTGCGCCAGGCGCAAGGATGGGGGCCTTCCTGCACTTCAGTGGTTACCAGCGACGGTCGGTCACCGCGCCGTTGGAGGCGTTCCAGAACACGTATCCACCCTGGAAGTTGTTCTGCCGCCCACCGGAGACGGCGATCTCGTCGGTCGTCGGGTACCTCAGGTACGAGGCCTCCCAGCCGAGCGCCTCCCACCGCTGCCGGATGGCGCCGTAGATCGCGTGCGCGTCGGTCTGCATCGTCCAGTAGACCGACCCGGCCTTGGTGAAGTGGTTGTACCGGCCGACCCGATCCGGCGTCATCGACTCGTCGGTCGACGGGTACCCGAGGGGACCCGCTTCCCAGCCGAGCTCCGCCCACTTCGCGCGGATCCGGCCCCAGATCGCCCTGGCGTCGGTCTGCACCGTGTAGTAGATCGAGGCGTTCTTGCTGAAGTGGTTGTAGCGGCCGATCCGGTCGGGCGTGACGTTCTCGTCCGTGGTCGGGTAGCCGAGTTCACCGGCCTCCGCGCCCAGTGCCTTCCACTTCGCCCGGATCCGGCCGAACACCGGATGCGCGCCCGTGTTCACCGTGTAGTAGATCGACGACTGCATCTTGCCGGGCCACACCGGGAAGTCGTTGTAACGCCCGATGGTGTCCGGCGTGGTCATCTCGTCGGTCGCGGGCGGGCCGAACTCCGCGTGACCGCCCATGGCGAGGTACTTCTTGAGGATCTCGCCCTCGATCCGCTTGACTCCGGTGTCCTTCGACCAGTAGAGCCGTCCGCGCTCGTAGGTGCGGAAGCGGACCGTGCCGTCGACGGCCTCGGGTGCCGTCGGCGCACCGAGTCGTTGCGCCAGCGCGGGTTCGTCGCGGTAGCGCTTGTCGATCGGCGTGATGTAGTTCGCCGTGATCGTCAGGTCGGTGGTGCCCATGGTGATGTTGTCCAGCCGCCCGGTGGCCCCGTTGGACCAGCCGGTGAAGGTCGACGAACCGTCCGAAGCGACCTCGGCCGCCTGGATCTCCACGGTCGCGCCTTCGACCACCATCGCCGAAGCCGCCCCGCCTTCCGGCGTGATGCCGAGCGCGGCGGCGACGTTGCTGGTCAGGGTGAGCCGGTGTTCCTTCGGCTTCGCGGCGTAGGTCTTCGAAACCTTGACACCGGCGCTGTCGGTCGCCGACGCGGTGAACTCCAGGTTGGAGTCCGTGTGGTCGGTGAACGGCATGGTGAACTCGGGACCGGTGCCGCCCTGGTCCGGATGCGCGTGGCAGACCGCGTTCTCCGGGCAGTGCCGGACCAGTGTGGTCCACGTGACCGGGAGGGCACCGTCCTCGGTGTCGGTGATGGTCGCGCCGACCTTGACCTCCTCGCCGACCGCGAACAGGCGGTCACCGGGGTCAGTCATGGTGAGCTTCGGCGAGTGGTTTCCGGGCGCCACGGCGATATCCGTGCTGCCGGACGCCTGCAGGCCGTCCTTCACCGTCAGCTTGGCGGTGAACTTCTCGGTGCCCGCCGCGTAGGTGTGGCTCACCTTCGCCCCGGTGCCGGTGGTGCCGTCGCCGAAGTTCCACTCGTAGGTCAGCGGTTCGTTGTCGAAGTCGTAGGAACCACTGCCGTCGAACGAAACCGTGCGGGTTTCGGGGTTCGTCTCGGAAGTGGCCACCGCGACCGGCGCCTTGTTCCCGGTGGTGTAGCTCAGCCGTCGCAGCTTGCCGCTGTAGATGTCGGCGTAGACGACGTCACCGTTGGCCGCGGCCAGGAACTTGACCGGACCGCCGATGCCGGTGAACTTCGGCGGCGTCTCCTGCTGCCGGACGACCCGGCCCTGCGTGTCGTACTTGGCCGTCCACAGCTTCTCCGTGGCGTAGTCGCCAAAGAAGTACGCGCCCCGGTATTCCTCCGGGTACGACTCTCCACTGTAGACAATGCCGCCGGTGACGCTGTTGCCGTTGTCGATGCCCTGACCGTGGCGGATCGCCAGCATCGGCGGCGTGTTCACGGCCGAAGCACACTGCGGCATCGCGGAGAAACCGTCAGCGGGCTGGTTGCCTTCGAAGCACGGCCAGCCGTGGTTCGCGCCCTTCTGGACGAAGTTGACCTCTTCCCAGGTTCCCCAGCCGACGTCGCCGACCACCGGGAGACCGGTGCTGGCGTCGAGGCTGAACCGGAACGGGCTGCGGAAGCCGCTCGCAAAGACCTTGGAGCGCAGCGAGTTCGGGGTCGCGGCGGTGTAGTACGGGTTGTCCGGCACGCCGGCCCCGTCGGAAGTGATATGGAAGATCTTGCCGAAGATCTTGTCGAGGTCGCGCACGTTCAGCGCGAACGGGTCGGCCTGTCCCTGGAACCGGGAGCTGTCGCCGGTCGAGACCCACACCGTGCCGTCGGGGGCGGCCACGACACCGGTGATGCCGTGGATGTCGGTGTTGGCGGCGCCCTCGATGAGCACCTTCTCCGCGGTCAGCCCGGTCGGCTCGGCGTTGCCGGACACCTTCCAGCGCGACGCGCGCAGGGCGATACCGCCGCCGGCGACGTCGACCGCGCGGGCGGTGTAGACCGTGCGGGAGGTGGCGTAGTCGGGCGCGATCGCGATCCCGACCAGCCCGAGGTCCCCGGTGTTGTGGACGGGCAGGTTGGCGATGTTCTGGACCTGTCCGGTGGTCGACACCCAGGCGACGTTGCCGCCCTTTCCGGTGCTCAGGATCGACCCGTCAGGCAGGTAGGCGAAGTCGGTCAGGTCGTATGCGGCCTGCCCGCTCGGCTGGTCACGAAGGACGAAGCCGGGTGGCAGCGTGGGCGCCGCGGACGCCACTGTCGACGTCAACGGCACCAGCAAGGTCACTATCAGCAGTGTCACGAGGGCGTGACAGAGCGCACGGAATCTCGAAGGCATGCAGAAGCCCCTTTCCCCAGTCGAACGTCTCATCGACGGGGTCGAGGTGGACATTTCACACTTTCGGGTGCCTTTATCGAACTGTGATCACCAGCGTCGGTCGATCACCTGCCCTGCGCTCCGGTTCCAGGTGATCTGGCCGGCCTGAAAGCTGCTCCGACGTCCGATGGGGATGGTGAACCCGTCCGTCGCCGGGTAGCGCGGGTGCGGCCGCTCCCAGCCGGGCGCGGCCCAGCGCTGCCGGATCGCCTCGTAGATCGCGTGCGAGTCGGTCGGCATCGTCCGGTAGATCGCGTCCGCCTTGGTCGAGTGGATGTAGCGGCCAATGCCGTCCGGCGTAGCCGACTCGTCCGTCGTGCGGTAGCCGAGCGGGCCCGTCTCCCAGCCCAGTGCCGCCCACTTGACCCGGCTCCGCCCGTCCACCGGACGCGCGCCGGTCGGCGGTGTCCGGTAGATCGAAGACCGCAGTGTGCCGGGCCGGTTCGGGAAGTGGTTGTAGCGGCCGATGCCGCCGGAGTGGAGGTCTCGTCGGTCGCGGGCGGATCGAACGTCCGGTGCCCGCCCCGCGCGAGGTACTTCGCCAGGATCCGGCCCTCGATCTGCTTCACGCCGGTCTCGGCGCTCCAACAGAGCCTGCCGCCCGCGCACGGTGAGGCGCGCGGTCGCCCCTACGACCTCGGAGGCGTAGGCGTGGATGTCGGCGTGCACGAGGTCGCCGTTCGCCGCGAACTCGACCGGACCGCCGATACCGATGAACTCCGGCGCCTGGGCGAGCCTGCCCTGGCCGTCGTAGGTCATCGTCCAGATCTTCTGCGTGACGTAGTCGCCGAAGAAGAACGCGCCCTGGTTTTCATCCGGATAGGATAGTCCATTGTAGATGATTCCGGCGGTTACGCTGTTGCCCTCGTCCACCCCGGAACCGTGGGCGAGTTTCCTTCCCAGCAGGGCCAGGTGTTCCAGCCGACGGCCGGCGGGCCGAGGCGTGGATCGAAGCAGAACCGGAACGGGCTTCGGTAATCACTAAAGAAACCTTCGAGCGAGCGCAACGCGCCTACTCATGGCTGCGGTGAAGGAAGCTTTCGTCGCATGGCATGCGGGGATGGCGTCCTTCGCACAGTAAGGGACGGTCATTCTTCAGGCCACGACCTGCACCACGTCACCGCTCTGCAGAGTCGTGAAGTACTTCTGCGAGGCCGCCGCGGACAGGTGGAGGCAGCCGTGCGAGTACACCGAGAGACTGCCGGTGTGGAACGCGATACCCGGCAGGAAGAACACCGAGTTCGGCATCGGCGCGTCGAACTGCTTCGAGTGGTAGTTCTTGACCTTGGCCGAAACGTGGAAGACACCGGTCGGCGTCGCGTGGCCCTTCTTGCCGGGCAGTTGCTTGACCGGGCCGTAGATGACCTTGCCGTCCTGCAGCAGCCACGTCTTCAGCGCGGAGAGATCCACGCAGGCGCTCACGCCCGGCGAGGCCAGCGCGGCCTTGCACGGAACGTCGGCGGCGTTCGCGGCGGGCTTGGCCGCCGGTTTCGGCGTGGGCTTCGGCGTCGGCTTGGGCTTCGAAGACGACGACGGTTTCGGCTTGGAACTGCTGCTGCTGCTCGGTGTCTGGGACGACGTGGCCGGCGCGGCGGACGTGGAAGACGGCACCGACGTGGTCGTGGTCCCGCCCGCCGAATCGCCTTGCGCGACGGCGCCGCCACCGGGCGTGCCGCCGCCGGCGTCGCCGGAGCACGCGGTCAGCACCAGTGCCGTGGCCAGTGCGGTCACCCCCACCAGGAACTTCTTCACGACCCTTACCCCCCATTGTCCGTAGTGCGGCTGCCATGGGTATAGACGGAGCTCACCCGTCAGGGGTTGTGGGCCACAAGGTCACGATCCCATCTCGGAGCCGTCGACCTGCGGGAATTCACGGCACGCGGCCGACGACCCGCGCGTACATCCTGCCCGGATTGGCGCCTTCGTCCAGATAGCCGGGCAGCGGCGGCAGGTCCCGCGCGAACACGGCCAGCCGTCCGAACAGTTCGTTCGCATCGGACGGACGCCGCTCCGGATCCTTCTCCAGCAGCTCCGCGAGCAGGGCGTTCAGTCCATCCGGGACACCGTCCACTTCGGCCGGACTCTCCTTGACCTGCTTCTCGAACACCGCGTACGCCGTCGGACCGGTGAACAACTGTTTACCGGTCAGCATTTCGTGCAGGACACAACCCAGCGCGTACAGATCACTGCGGGGCCCGGCGATCCCGCGCTGGATCTGCTCGGGCGCCATGTACGCGGGCGTGCCCAGGATCTGCCCGGCGCGGGTGAACTGGGCGACGTCGGTCTCACGCAGCATCGCGAGCCCGAAGTCGAGCACCTTCACGTGGGCGTCGGGACACAGCATCAGGTTGGTGGGCTTGAGATCGCGGTGGCAGATGGACAGTGCGTGCGCGGCGGACAGCACGGCGCTGGCCTGCGCCGCGATCGCGGCCGCCCACGGCACCGGCAGTGGCCCGTGCTCGGCGGCGAGATCGGCGACGGTCACGCCCTCGATGAACTGCATGACCTGGAACAACCGCTCGTCATAGGTCCCGAAGTCGTACAACGTCGGCACGCCCGCGTGTTCCAGCGTGGCGAGGATCCGCGCCTCGCGGATGAAGCGCTGTTCGAGTTCGGCGTCCGGACCGCCGGGGAGCCCGAGGAACTTCACCGCCACCCGGCGGCCGAGATGCCGGTCGTGGCCCGCGTAGACCGCGCCCATCCCACCCCGGCCGAGCGGCAGCTCGTCGAGTTCGTAGCGATCGGCGATCAGCACCTAATTCTCCGGCTTGAGCTGTCCTTCAGTGAGCCCGGCCAAGCCTAGTCGCACCAGCTCCAGGCCCGATTCCGCCGCCTCACGCAGGGCGTCCTCGAAGGCGGCGAGCCGGGTGAACGCTTCCCCGCAGGCCCGCTGTGCCTCGATCGGAAGGCGCGGGATCCGGGTGCGTTTGAGGTCGATCCTGGTCGACGAGGTCGGCGCGATCTGCCCGGCCGCGCGCAGGCAGCCGGCGAGGAACGCGGCGTCCAGCCGATCGGGATCGGTGCGGTACTTCGACATCGACGGCTCCACCACGATCGAGTCTCCACTGTGGACATACGCGGGCACGGCGGGCGACGCGACGACGTCGCCCTCTTCCACCGATTCCGGCACCGTGAGCACCCCGGATTTCAGCAACTCGCCGATCGTGGTGAAAACGGGCTTCTCGTCGGACACCGCCAGCGACGGCGGCTCCGGCCGGATCCCCTCGAAATGCCGCCGGACTTCAAGGAAGGCCTCTCCCGCGTGTTCGTCCCGCGCCTGATGCCGGGCAGGGGAAAGGTCGATCTCCTCGTCGAGCAGCTCGATGATCCGGACCGCGCCCGGCACCTCGGCGCCACGCAGATGCTCCCGCCACTGTTCCTCCACAGTGGACGGATCGGCCAGCAGGAGCAACCGGGACGGCGGCCGCTCGCCGGATTCCGGGCGGCGCAGCAGCCAGAGATCCGCGCCGCCGACCGTCACGATCGCGCGCAAGGCCCCGGCCCGCAACAGGTTCCCGCGGATCCGGCGCCCGGTGCGGCGCGCGGCGGCGGCGGGCGGCATGCGGATCGCGACCAGCCCGCCGGGCTTCACATGCGCGAGACAGTGCTGCACCCACGCCAGTTCCGGTTCGCCGCGCGGCGGCTGGCCGTACTCCCAGCGCGGGTCGCCGACGAGTTCGTCGTAACCCCATTCCCGATCGTTGAACGGCGGATCGCAGACGACGGCGTCCGCGAGAAGTCCTTCGTAGGAGTCCATCGGCAGGGCGTCCGAGCCGTACATCTCCATGTCCGCACCTGCGAGCAGCAGCCGGTGCGCCGCGATGCACGAGATCGCCGGGTCGTCGGTCTGACCGAGCAGCCGGGAGCCGCCGGAGGCGAGCAACAGCGTCCCGAGCCCGCACGCGGGATCGAGCACGACGCCGGGTTCGGGACCGATGAGCCGGGACATCAACGCGGCCACCGGTTCCGCCGTGACGGACAACTGACGGGAGTGCGCCTCGACGTAGCGTTCGCACAGGAACTCGAAGGCCTCGCGCGCACCCACTTCGTCGGCGAAGCGGTCCAGGAGTTCGAGTAGCTCGGGATCGTCGTAGCGGGGCGAAAAATCCCACTCCTCCCCGGAGCCCCGGCGCGACAGGAACGTGCCCACCCTGCCGACCCGCGAGCTCAGCCACAGGTCGTCGCCGAGGTTCCGCAGCCGTTGCCAGATCCGATCCCCGAGCGACACCTCGAACGGCTTCCCACGCTTACGCAGCCAGTTTTCGACGTCGAGCAGCGAAAAGAGGGGGCTGGACGCCGTCCCGCCGACAGGCGGCGGAAAATCTCCGTAACGTCGACGCCAGTTGCTCACCGCGGCGCGGCCGACGCCGGCGATGTGCGCGATGTCCGCCGCGCTGACGGTGGCTTGCTCCTCCATCGGCGCATCGTAACCGACAGCTGACCATTCCAGGTCTTTATTTGTGAACTCAGTACACAACTGCTTTACTAGGTCTATGACGTACACCCTTCGGTACGCGGCCGGCTCGGACGTCGGTCGGCGCCGTCAGGTCAACCAGGACTCGGTCTACACCAGCGCCAGGCTGCTCGCGGTCGCCGACGGCATCGGCGGCCAGCCACACGGCGAGGTGGCGAGCGCCGAAGCGGTCGGCGTCCTCTCCAGGCTCGACACGGATCTTCGCGACTTCGACCTCGGGGAGGTCGACCTGGTCGAGGTGCTCACCGGAGGCCTTCGCACCATCGCCGACCGGCTGGCCGCGACCGCCGAGCGCGAACCGGAGACGCGCGGCATGGGCACCACCCTGACCGCCCTCCTGTTCGACGGCGCGCACTTCACGGCCGCCCACATCGGCGACTCAAAGGGGTACCTCCTCCGCGACGGCACGCTTCGGCGCTTCACACGCGACCACACCCTCGCGCAGGCGCTCGCGGACGACGGGCGCATCGACCCGTCAGAGGTCGAAGGGCACCCTCGCGGCTCACTGCTCATGAAGGCACTTCTGAGCTCTGGCAGCGGCGAAGCGGACATCTGGGCCTTCGACGCGGCTCCCGGAGACCGTCTCCTCCTGTGCTCAGATGGATTGACGGCAACGGTTGTCGAAACCGTTATCAAGGATGTCCTCGGCGCCTTCCAAGACCCCGCCGAGACCGTCCCGAGGCTGATCGACCTGGCCAACGAAGGCGGCGGACCGGACAACATCACCTGCGTCGTCGCCGACGTCCTGGCACCCGCGGCCGCCTGAGTCCCGAAGCCGCGAACGCAGGTCAGACCCGCCTTCCAAGGACCGAATGGGCATCCGGTAAAGTTCTCCACGGAGGATTGGCCGAGCGGCCTAAGGCGCACGCTTGGAAAGCGTGTTGGGTTCACGCCCTCGCAGGTTCGAATCCTGTATCCTCCGCCATCGGCAAGGCCCCGGACGTTCCGACGTCCGGGGCCTTGTTGATTAGTTAGCAGGACCTTCACTTAACAGAGTCAGTTGATCACGCTAAGTTTAACAGTGGTCGTTCCAGCCCCCGACGTCCCAAGGAGTCCGCCAAAATGGCCGGAGTCGAAGAGATCCGCGCTGGTATCGCGCTCGCGAACGAGAAGTCGTCCGCGAGCATCGCCGCACTTCAGCAGGCAGCGCAGTCTCTCGAAGAAGCCCAGCTTTCCCTTTCGCAGGCCACCCAGGGCAGCAGCCAGCACGAGGTGAGCCAGGCACACGGGCTTCTCGCCGAGGCACTGCAGGGCATCAACGGTTTGGTGAGCACCATCCAGGCGGGCATTTCGTCGGCCGAGTCGTACTCGACCCGCCTCTAGAGCATGTACCTCGAAGAACTGCACCAGCTGCTGACGGTCGTCCAAACCGGCCTCGCCGACGGACGTGCTCATGCCGAGCGGGCGAGAAGCCTGCTCGAGGAGTCCAGGCGTGCCCTTGTGGAACCACAGGCCCAGGCCGTGCCATGGGTGCCGTCGCAGCTGGCGCAGGCCGACGAGGGAATCGAGAACCTCCTGACGCGCCTTTCCGCCGCTGACGACCTGGTCAGCGGTTACCAATCCCGCCTATGAGATCGGCGAGCCGGCATGGGCAGCAAAGCGAGTGAACAGCGCAATCGCGTCATCACGGCGCTGGAACGGGTCCGGCATCAGATCGGGCTCGTCCTCGGATCCGCCGCCGGTGCCCGCCAAGCCGCCGAGGCGGAACTGGCCAAGCTGGAACTGGAACAGCACATCGTCCGGGTGGGGATGAACAACTCCACCTCGGAGCAGCACGCCGAATGGTCGCGGCATCCGGCCGCCGCCGAGGTGTTCAACCTGCTCGGCAACGTGCGAGGCCAGTTCTACGCCGACTGGGAAGCCGGGCCGAACGCGCTGCGCGATCTGGTCACCGGCAACGCGCCGGGACCGGCGGGTCAGCAGCCGGGCAACTGGCTCGGCCGCGTCGGCGGGAATCCCGGCATCACCGCACCGGGGCTGTGGCGCGTCGGCTCGGCGACCGTGCCGGGCAAGGACGTTCCGCGCACCTTCGACGTCGCGATGCCCCTGCTCGACGAGTCGCATCTGTCCATCACCTCGGCGCCGAAGACCCGGCCCGCGGTGGACGGCATCGTGCAGAACCTGCTGATGCGGGTGCTGAGCACGTTCGAACCCGGCGCGGTGCGCGTCCACCTGTGGGACGTCGGGCAGCTGACCGCGATCCTGCCCGACCTGTACCCGCTGAGCCGCACCAGCGCGCTCACGCTGTACGACCCAGGGCGGCTTGAGGACCTCCTCGACGAGCTGGCCGGGCACATCCGCCGCATCCACGCGACCGGGATGCAGGCGGGACATACGTCGCTGCGGGAGATCCGGCAGGCGAGCGGCCAGCGCGTCGAACCGTTCCGCGTCGCGGTGCTCTACGGCAACGGGGAAACCCTCGAACCGGAACGCGCCCGCGAACTGAAACGCGTCGCCACCGGGGCCCTGGCCGCCGGGATCTGCCTGATCATGATCGACGTGCCGACCGCGCTGTCGACGTCGGTCGAAACCTTGAGCCTGCTCGACGACCGCCGCGCGATCAGCAGCATGACCGGTACGGACCTGGTCGTCGACCTCGATCCGCCGATGCCGTCCGGACAGGTCATCCGGGCCGCCGGGCGGATCGCCGAGGCGCTGATCGCCAGACAGGGCGGGCCCCGCTCGTTCGCCGACCTCCTGCCGACCGAGCTGGGCAAGGAGAGTTCGGCGCGGGAACTGCGGGCGCCGGTCGGCTTCTTCGAGGGCGAAGCGGTGGAGGTCGTCATCGGCGACGCCAGCCCGCACGTGCTCATCGGCGGGCCGAGCGGTTCGGGGAAGACGAACTTCCTGTACTCGCTGCTCGGCAGCCTCGCGGCCCGGTACTCGCCGGACGAACTCGCGCTGTACCTGCTGGACTTCAAGGAAGGCGTTTCGTTCGCCGGGCTCGCGCCGGGGCGGCGGGACGCCAGCTGGCTGCCGCACGCCAAGCTCATCGGGGTCAACGTCAACACCGACCGCGAGTTCGGCCTGGCGCTGCTGCGGTACCTCGCCGACGAGCTGCGCCGCCGGTCCGCCGCGGCGAAACAGCACGAGGTCATCAACCTCGCGGATCTGCGCGAGCAGGACCCCGGCGGGCACTGGCCGCGGATCGTCGCGGTGATCGACGAGTTCCAGTACCTGTTCGCCGGCCGCGACGGCGTGACCGCGACCGCGACCCAGCTGCTGGAGGACATCGCGCGGCGAGGCCGGTCGCAGGGCATCCACCTGGTGCTGGCGAGCCAGGACGTCGCCGGGATCGAGGCCTTCTGGGGCAAACCGGCGGTGTTCGAGCAGTGCACACTGCGGATCGCGATGCCGAAGGCGCGGCGTGTGCTGTCCGAGACCAACAACGCGGCGGTGTCCGCGCCGAAGTGGCACGCGGTGATCAACCACGATTCCGGTGTCGCGCACGGGAACCAGCTCGCCCACGTCCCGGACGCGAGCAGCAAGGACGTGTTCGTCAAGCTGCAGCACCGGCTGTGGGAGCGGTATTCGGAGTCGTTCAAGCGGCCCCGGCTGTTCGATGGGGCGCATTCCCCGGTGCTCGAACAGTTCCCGGCGTTCAACGAGCTGAAGCCGACGAAGAAACCGCGGGCGCTGCTGGGTCAGTCGATCGACGTCGACGAGGCGGCCTGCGGGGTCGACCTGCCGAAGGCGCCGGGACGGAATATCGCGGTCTTGGGTGCCGCCACGGCGGAGGCACTGTCCATCATGGACTCCGCCGCGCGATCCTTGGCTCGCCAGCATCACGACGATTCGGTGGAGTTCGTCCTTTCGTGTCCCATCGAAGCGTCCTTCCAGGCGGTGTCCGAGTTGGCCGAACGATTGGAAGCGGAGGGACACCGTGTCTCGCTGGAGGACGATTTGCCCGCCCGGGTAATCGATATCGCGGCGAACTTGTCCTCTTTGGACACTCCGAAAGTGTTGCTGTTGTATGGCGTCGACGCTTCGATTCCCGCACTGGAGGCCAAGGCGCCCGGGCAGCTGAAGAGCGGCTTGGACCAGCTGAGGGTGCTGCTGAAACAGGGTCCGTCGCACGGCGTCCACACCATCGGCTGGTGGCGCAGCATCGCACGCTTGAAGGACACGCTCGGTTTCGCGGGCACCGACGACATCGGTACCTGGGCGGCACTGGACGTCCAGGGCAACGAACTGTCGCCGTTCGCCGCCGGGCAGGTCGTGCACTGGTCACCGCGGCCGGGTCGCGCGCTGTTCTTCGACCGCACCACCCACGGCGCCCCCGAGGTGATCATCCCGTTCCAGCGTCCGGAAGGGCTTCTCGATGGATGACGGCATGACCGCGGCCATGCGGTACAAGGAGATCGTCGCCCTCGCGCGCGCTTCGGCGGAGAACCTCCGCAACTGGGAGATCGGCCACGCGGACGAACTGGAGGCCCGGCTCGCCGAGGCGTACCAGGCCGTCGCGGACGCCGCCGAACGCGAGCAGCGGGCGGTCGACCGGGCCTCCCGCTGGTGGAAGATGGCTCAGCACAACGTCGCAGGTCTCAACTGGCTGCCGGACGACGAAGACCCGCAACCGGTCCCGACCGCGCGGGCCGGGTACCTGGAGCGGTACCTGGAAGAGGTCAAGCCGAGCTACCAGGAACTCGTGCAGGCCGTCCTCTCCCTGGGATGGCGCGCGAAACGCTCCTAGACGCGCCCCCCTCGCCCGCGTTTCGTCCTCTAGTTGCGGTCCTTGCGCGTGCAACTACCGCAACTAGAGGACTACTTGCGGCGGGTTACGGCTTCGGGAGGTACGGGCCGAGGATCTTCTCCAGGTAGTCCGCCAGGTCGTAGAACGCGTCCTGGACCGGGTTGCCCGCGCTCGGCCGGAACCGCAGCACCTGCGGGTCGTGGTCGCTCGCCTGCTGCGCGAACTCGGCGTTCAGGTGCACGACGTCGTAGTCGGTCCCGCGCGGCGCCTTCGACGCCAGGATGTGGTCCAGCACCTGCGACTGGCCCTCGAAAACGTAGCTGTACCGCTCGTTTTCCGGCAGCGACGCGATGAAGTCCTTCAGCGCGCCTCCGGCGGTCAGGGTCTTCACCGCGGGCGAGAACGGGTAGTCGTTCAGGTCACCGGCGACGACGATGTTCGCGTTCTTGTCCGACGCGAGCAACTCGTCGACGAAACCGCGAAGCACCGTCGCCTGCTTCGCCCGCTGCACCTCGGAACTCCGGACCGGCGGCTGGTTGCGGCCGTGGGTCGGCTGGTCGCCGCCCTTGGAGTTGAAGTGGTTCGCGATGACGAACACGGTGCGCCCCTGGAAGACGAACTCGCCGACCAGCGGTTTGCGGCTGGCCTCCCACGCCTCGTTCGCCGGGTCGACCCGGCCGGGGGAAACGGTCAGGTGGGTCTTGCCGCGTTCCTTGACCACGCCGACGGGAGTGGTCGAGGTGCCGCCCGGTCGATCCACAAAGGACACACGAGCCGGGTTGAACAGGAAGCCCACGCGGATGTTGCCACCCGGCTGGCCGCCGTCCTTGCCGTTCTCCGGGTCGATCTGACGCCACTCGTAGCGCGGGCCACCGGCGGCGGCGATGGCGTCGACGAACTTCCGCAGCGTCTGCTCCGCGGCGACGGTGCCGTCGTTCGTCGGGCCGTTGTTGTCCTGAATCTCTTCCAGGTTCAGGATGTCCGGCTTCGCCAGGTTGGTGGCGACGGCCTTGGCCAGCTCGCCGAACTTCTCCGCACCGTCCAAAGCGGACAGATTCTCGACGTTGTAGGTCGCCACCGAAAGCTCACCACCGCGCTGGGCACGGGTGCTCTCGCGCTTCAGCCCGTTGTCCTTGGTCGCGCCCAGCTTCGTCGCGAACAGTGTGTAGCCGCCGAAGTTGCTGTACTCGACCGGGCCGGAGGTCTCGCCGGTGAGCACGTCGCCGGTGTTGACCTTCGGGAACGGCACCTCGGCGAACGGGATCAGCGACGCGACCTTGAGCACGCCGGTGTTGAGCCGGTCGTAGCCCAGGTACACGGCGCCGCCACGCACACTCGGGTTCTGCTTCGGCTTGGTAGTCACGTAAAGCTCGTTGAACGACGACGTCGGGCCGACGACGCGAGCGTCGGAGACGCTGACGATCTCGCTTTCGTGCGTCTCCCAGAAGTCCAGCGAGTACTTCGCGGGCTCCAACGGCAGCGGTTCGATGCTGCCACCCGGGGCGGGGGCGACGGTGTCCGGGACCGACTCCGGCGTGACGACGGTCGCCGCGGGCAGCGCGTTTCCGCTCGAATCGACCGTCCACCGCGCGCTCGTCAGCTCGGTGAGCGACTGGTACGGCGATGTGGCGGGCGCGTCCGGGTAGAACTCGCGGACGGTGCCGGAGGCGGTCACCGCGTCACCGACGGCCACGGCGGGCGTGGTCGAGCCGGTGAAGACGAACAGGCCCTCGCTCGTACGCGGGTCGGCGTCGGGAGCGGTGTCGGTGATCCAGAACCCGCGCGCCGAACCGAAGCTCCGGATCGCGGTCACGACACCGGTGACCCCGGCGACCTTCTGGTCCTTGAACGGCGAGATTCGGGTGCTGCCCTGGATGTCGTGGATCTTCGCGTTCACCGGCGGCGGGCCGGTCTCACCCGGCGTCTCGCCCTTGCCGTTGGTCGGGGTGGGCGCGCCGGAGGTGAAGTCGGCGGCGTTGTCGTCGGTGTCCGCCAGCGTCGTCGCCCTGGCGACGGAAGCGGTGTTGGACGGCGCGGCGGCCGCGGCACCCTCGCGGATGGTGGCACCACCGAAGCCGACCAGGTCTTTGATCCGCGGGTCTGCCGCGCAGTCGGCGGCGGTCTTGCAGGTCAGCGCCGAGGTGCCCTGGACGAGCGCGATGGTGCCGGCGGTGGCGGACAGCGGGATCGCGCCCGTGGCGTCCGGCGTCGGCAGGGCGACGGTGCCGCCCGCGCCCTTCGCCTGCGCGACGAGGTACCGCGCGCCCGGCGCGACACCGCCGGTCAGCGGTGTGACCTGCCAGCTGTTCCCCGACGCGGGCGCGTACTGGACGCTGAAACCGTCGAGGCTCACGGCCGCCGCGCCGCGGTTGGCGAGTTCGACGAAGTCGTTGGTCAGCGTGGCGCCCGAATTGCCGCCACCGCCGTAGACCTCGGCGATCACGGCGTCGGCGCTGGGCGCGGCGAGCGCGGCCGGAGCGGCTGTGATGGCAGCACCGCTCAAGACCAGGCCGGAGGCGACGGTCACGCTCAGGGCCCGTCTCCTGGCAGCACGGCGGGATGTGGTCACGCTGAGTCCCCTCTTCGCAAGATCGGTCGAGGAATACTCCCCCGGACAAGTGAAATGAGGAAGACGACGAGACAACGATTCGTGACAGCTGGGCCCTTCGGAGTCACACTTTCGTCGTTCTCAGGGCTGGTTTTGCCTCGTTCTCCGATGAGAGGTTCAAGATCCGCCGCCTGCCACGTACCCAGGAGGCGTCTTCATGCGCAGACTTCTTTGCGCGCTCATCCCTCTTCTCGCGGCCGGTCTCGTGACCCCGGTTTCCGAGGCGGCGGAGGCCGAGTTCGAGGTGATGACCCCGGCGAGCACGGTCGCGTCCCGCACCGACCGGCGGCCGAACGCGGGTGGCACCTACGACCCCGTCGCACGCAAGACCTTCATCTCATGGTCCGGCAAGGCCGCGGACACCCACGTCCAGGCCTACGACCACCGGACCGGCGTCTGGACCGCGCCGAAGAAGATCGCCGACGGCGAGTCCGATCCGCACAACTACCCGACGATGCTGCTCGCCGGCGACGGCCACCTGCTGATCTTCCTTGGCATGCACAACACGCGCACCGTGATCAGCCGCGCGCCGCTCGCTCATTCGCTGGACGGCACCTGGACCGGCACGGAGGTTCCCGCGGGTGCCTCGGCGAGCTACCCGATGCCGGTCAAAACCGCCGACGGCACGTTGTTCGTGTTCTACCGCGAGACGACCAACGAACTCGATCCGAACGCCAACCCTGACTTCCGCCCGATGAAGTACATCGCGTCCCGCGACAACGGGAAGACCTGGAAGAACTCCGTACAATTGACCGGGAAGCAGTGGGCGTTCGGCTCGCTGGGCCGGGCCGACCACATGGACGAGATCTACGTCGGCCAGCTGCGGTACCTGCCGTCGTCCGGGCGGATCCAGTTCGTCTACACGCTCGCGGGCGGCGGGCCGTCGCAGCACAAACACGACGTCTACCACCGGAACGTCTACTACCTCTCCTTCGACGTCCGCACCTTGCGCTTCTTCTCCGCGGCGGCCTCAAGTCGCCGGACGACGTCCTGCAGGTCGGCACGCAACGCGACGGCAAGCCGTTCGTCACCTCGTTCCAGTTCGACGCCGCGGGCTCGCCACGTGATTTCGCGGGTGCGTGGAACGGCCGGAACTGGGAAGTGCGCGAAGTCGCGAATGGACTCCGATTGCGTGAGATCGAACCGCTCAATGGCGGCACTTGGCGCGTTTACGGAACCCGGGACGGACAACCGCACATCGAAACGTTCTTGCTCGAGAACGGGCGTCATCGGAGACCGGAAACCTTGATCACCACACCGAAACCGGTCCAGCGCGTCGAAGTGATCGCCGGTTTCCGGGGCCCCGCCCGCATTCTGGTGACCGGCGCGTCCAGTGCGCGTGACGTCTCCGTGGCCGACGGTGACATTTGTGTCGCGGGAACGCCGCGCAAATAGTCCATTCGAGTTTCCCTGCCTTAAATAAACCTCAAGTCCGGGTACGACCCGGCATTTCCGGAGTTACCTTTGGCGACGTGAGCGAGGACACAAATCCTCCCTCACGTCGCCGGAGGAGGTGTCCGATGGGCTGGCTCATCGCAGGTACCGCACTGATCCTGCTGCTGGGGATCGCACTGGCCGTCGATCTGCGCGACCGGAAACGGGGCGGCCGTCCGATGGCCCACTTCAGCGGAGCACGGCTCGACACCGTGCTGCGGGAGGCCGACCTCGGCGATCGGCACCTGACCTTCTGACGCTCACCGGGGAGGGTGAGCGGGGGGAACTGGGGGCGCACCGCCGGTGCACGGGACCCGTCGGGGGAGGACGGAGCCCGTACGCCGGCGGTGTGTCATGTCCTGGTCCGTGCCGCAAGTAGTCCTCTACTTGCGGCAGGCAGGGCTCGCGTCAGTACCGCTTCGGCCGCCATCCCGGGTGTCCCGAAAGCCACTTTCGCGACGTCTGATGTCCCGAAAGTGGCTTTCGTGACACGGCCACTGGGCAGTCGCGGTAAGTACCGCTCCCGTGCGGTCAGCGCTCCAGTTCCTGCCGCGCCCGGTACTTGCCGATGAGCGACTTCGCCCCGGCGACGGCGGCCTTGCCCGCGCCCTTCGCGCTCGCGGCCAGGAACGTCGTCCAGTCGAAGTAGTCGCGCCACAGCACGATCCGGCCGTCGCGTACTTCGAACGTGCCGCACACCCAGAACTCCGCCTCCCACGAACCGCGCCGCAGCACGTCGGTGCGCTCGGTGAGCACGATCGGCCCGTCGGCGGCGATGTGGTGGGTGCGCGCCTCGAACCCGCTGCCGTAGCGAGCCAAGGCGCGCAACTGCTTCTCCACCGCCGAGAGGCCGCGAGCCGGGGGAAGCGGGACGTTCTGGTAGACGATGTCGATCGCCACGAAGCTCAGCGCGCGGTCGATGTCGAGCTCTTCGAGGGCCTGAAGGAAACCGGTCACCACGGTCTTCGGATCCGTCATGCCCACCGAGGCTAATCGGTTTTTGAACCGGCGGAAGGTCACAGCCGTATCACAAGACGAAGGGGCCGGTTTCCCGTGACTACGGAGGTATCGATGCGACGGCGACCGCCGATGGTTTTGCTGGGGCTGCTCGCCTGGGTGCTCGCGGGCTGCTCGACGGCCACGAGCGCCGCGCCGGCGGCTCAGGGCGCCCCAGGCGCCAGCCAGGCCGACATCACGTTCTCCCAGCAGATGGTCCCGCATCACCAGCAGTCGATCCAGGTCGCGAACCTGGCCTCGGAGCGGTCGGCGTCCGAGTTCGTGAAGGCCACCGCGGCCAAGATCATCAAGGCCGAGTCGGCCGAGGTCCAGACGATGACCGGCTGGCTGCGGTCGTGGAACGCGGCCGTGCTCCCCGCGGCGGGCCACGCCGGGCACTCGATGCCAGGGATGATCACCTCGGGGCAGGTCGCCTCGCTGCAGAACCTGACCGGCGCCGAGTTCGACAAGACGTGGCTCCCGCTGATGGCCGAGCACCTGCGCAACGGCGTCGCGATGGCCAAGACCGTGCTGTCGTCGGGCGAGCACGCCGAGACGAAAGCGCTGGCGCAGGAGATCGTCGAGAACCAGACGGCGGCGATCGACGAGATCACCGCGCAGATTTCTTGACCCCCTGAAGACCCTCCTACGCCCTCCGGTATTGTTCTCGGCGGTGGCGTGTCCGAGCGGCCGAAGGAGCACGACTCGAAATCGTGTGACGGCTAATAACCGTCCGTGGGTTCAAATCCCACCGCCACCGCTCTCAACAGGCAAAACGCCCGGCGACCCACAGAGGGTCGCCGGGCGTTTTGCCGTTGGGGTCTCAGTTCGGGTCTCAGTTGACCCCTGTCAGGCAGGCACGAGGGCGCCCGCCGGGCCGTCGTCGTCCTCCTCTCCGTCGTCGTCCGGAACGGCCCACATGTGGGCGCCCACCTGGTCAGCCACGGCCGTGGCAAGCTCTGTGTTGACGTGCATGTACCGCTTGGCGACGGCCGCGTTGGACCAGCCCATCAGCTCCATCACGGCGGGCAGCGGGACTTTCAGCTCCAGCAACACCGTGGCTGCCGTGTGCCGCGCGTCGTGTAGCCGCGCGTTCCGGACGTCGGCCAGGCGCAGCAAGGCTTTCCACGCCCGGTTGTCCGGTGTCGGGTGGGTCGGCCTGCCGATGGGCGTCGCGAACGCCCAGCCGCCTTCCTCCCACATGTCGGCTGCTGCGTGGCGCTCCTCCTCCTGCTGTGTCCGGTGCGCCTCCAACGCCTCGATGACGGGCTGAGGGATGCCGATGACGCGACGGCCTGCGCTCGACTTCACCTCGCCGACAACCAGGCCGCCGCCGTAGCGCTTCGGGCAGTAGGCCCCGTGCTCGTGTCCACAGTGGTCATCGGGTGAACAACCGTGCTGCCAGTTCAGCTGTTGGATCGAACGGCGAATCGCCATCGTGCCGACGCCGCGCCGAGTCGGGCATTCCTCCGCGCGGAGTTTCCGTCGGCACGGGGCACCTCGCTCGCACCCGTGTTTCCAGGTGATCGTGACATCGGACCATTTCAGCCCAAGCGCCTCGCCGCGCCGCAGGCCGAGTGACAGTGCCACGATGAACCGTGCGCCATTCCGCAATTCACCAGCGGCCGTGATGAGCTTCCGCGCTTCCTCGCGCGAGAACGGCACGATCTCCTCGTCCGGAACACGGGGCGGCTTAGCGATTTGCGCCGGGTTTCTGGTGAGGTGACGGCGTCGAACGGCTTCGTTCAAGGCAGCTCGAACCGTTCGGTGCGCGAGGTGCACGGTGGCCGGTTTGAGCCCTTTTTCCCTCATTATCTTCACGTAGGCGGCTTCGAGGTGTTCCGGCTGCAATTTGTCCAAGCGGTGCGCGCCAACGCTCGGAATAAGGTGCTTGTATACCGAGGCGCGATAGCCCACCATCGTCGTGAGTCGCACGGTAGGCGCCGCGATGTTCTCGACCCAGTGGGTAAGCCACTGCTCGACCGTCTGGCTACGGCCCGGTTTCCTTACCTCGCCGGAATCACGCTGCTTTTCCAGTTCGCGTACGGCGTCGATAACCTCACCTTCGGTCTTCCGCTTGACGTGTCGCCTGTCGGGCTTCCCGTCGTCGCGGATCCCCACGGTGACGCGGCCGTGCCATTTCCCGTCCTCGCCGAAGTAAATGGAGCTTGCGCCGTTCGGTCGGCGTGTTCCCTCGGGTCGTTTCTTGCGTGGCATGTCGTGTCCCCCTCCTGATCAGGCCGCTTGTGCGGCAACGGATAGCTGTTCGATGTATGCCGCGATGGCGGCGGAGGGGACGCGGCGCAGGTGTCCTATGCGGACGGTCGCGATGTGTCCGGCCTTGATCAGGGCGTACATGGTGGTCCGGCCGATGGAGAGCCGCTTGGCGGCGGCTTCGACGGTCAGGAGGGTGCGCGGCGCGTCGGCCGCGTCGGTGATGTGGGGCGTGTGCATGGGATGCGGCTCCGTGGTTCGAGCGGGCGGGGTCGCGTAGGTGTCACGGTCGTTCTCCTTGGGTTGGCGCGGGCCGGGGTGGCTCGCGCAGCTGCGCGCAGCGCGCGGGGTGGGTGACAGGTGTGACACCGCGTTCCGGGCAGGGGTGTCACTGCTGTCACGGGGGTGTCGTGTCCCCCTCGTATCCGCCTAGCGTTGCTGGGGCGGAGGTGTCCGGAACCCTGGCTACGGGCCGGTTTCGTGGGTGTGTCCCGAGTGGACGCTAGACGCTAGGTGCCTGGTCGTCGGCGGTTTCGGGTGCTAGCAGGGACGCTAGATCTAGCGTCGGCGGACGCTAGCTCGGTGCCGGGCGCTAGCGCCGGGTTAGGTCGCGGCCGTCGCCGCGACGTGGCGTTTCCGGGCGGTTTCCACCCGCGCGAGAGTGGAGCTAACTTGCTAACCCGCCTAACTTCCCGCTGGCCAGCAAGGGTTTCCGGGACCTAACCCGCCGGGTTAGGGATCTAACCCGGATACCGGCGGCCTAACCCGCCGGACGGCCAGGGAGGGAGGCGCGCGAGGGGACCGGGAACCGGCCTCCCCGGGCGTTCCCGCGTCGTCGTCGGCGGTGCCTCCCTGCCTCCCTCGGATGGGTTCGGGCTGGTCGGGCGGGGGAGGGTGACTGGGGAGGCGGTCAGGGAGAACTCCCTGCGGTCCGGTTGCCTCCCTTGCTGCCTCCCTGCCGTCGCGCGGCTAGACCTAGGCCCCGGCGGGGTGGTCGAGGTGGCGCGTGAGCTGCGCATGGGGGTGCCTCCCGTTCGGGGGTCTAGGTGCCTAGGTGGCTGGTCAGCGGGTACGGAGGGGTCTAGGGGCGGGGTCTAGACCTAGACCCGGTGCGGTCTAGCGGCGCCGCGTCGGCGACCACCTCGCGCAGCTGCGCGGCGCTGGCGTGGGTGATGCGGACGGCCGCCGACGCGTTGGGCATGGGCGAAGCCTCCTTCCTGGTCTTGTTCGGTCAGGCGCTCTGCCGGGGCAGCGGGACACCGAGCGGGGACACGTCGGTGACCTCGCGGTAGACGACGGTGCCGACGTAGATGGCCTCGCCGTTCGGGGCGACGCTGAACACGGGCACGAAGTAGCGGCCGTCCCCATCGGTCAGGATGTGCACCCGGTCGGCCGGGGGCTGCGCGTCGCCGTGCTGGTCGTGGGAGTCGGGGCGGGTCATCGGGTTCCTCTCGGATCGTGGGGTAAGCGGTCAAGGGAGCAAGGGCGCAAGAGCGCAAGGGGCGTACGAGGCAGGAACGTGCGCTCTTGCCGTGCGCTCTTGCCGTGCGCTCTTGCCCGGCGGGGCGGGAAGGGCGCAGCTAGGAGGGCGGGTCTGCCTCCGTGCGCTCTTGCGCCCTTGCGCTCTTGCCTTCTTCCTCGCTGTCGGCCGCGTCGTCGTCGGCGGGCAGCTGCCAGTACCAGCGCTTGCCGACCTTCTTCACGGTGATGGGCGTGTTCTTCTTGGCGTTCTTGAGCTGGTCTTCGCTCCAGTTCCCGACTTCGGCACCGGCGGCGTAGAGGTCGTTTGCCCAGGTCGGCTCGTCGCGTCCGGCCAGGAACTCCAGCAACCACGCTCGTGCCAGCTCGCGTTCCTTGCGTCGGTCGGTTTCCTCGCGGCTGGGTGGTGCGTCGTCGAGCAGGTCGTTGACGTGGACGTTGGTCTCGCCGGTGATGACCATCTGGCCCCACTGGGCGGGGCCTTCGGCGGTGTCGAGTTCGACGGACTCGACGACGTAGCGCAGCGACGGGACGTCGAGCTTGCCCAGGTTGTTCTTGACCTGGGAGATCACGCACGAGCCGTCCCCGTCGCGGGTGTTGCGCGCGAACGCGATCACGGCGCGGGCGACGGCGGAGAACGCCCGGCCGCCCATGATCCGTGACAGGACGTCGGTGCCGCTGGCCTTGTTGAAGTGGGCCAGGCCGAAGATGGTGCATCCGGTCTGGTCGGCGAGCTTGGCCAGCGGTTCGAGCCCGGTCCGTAGGTCCCGGTCCGCGTGCGGGTTGATCTTCTCGTCCAGCACGGAGATGAGCGGGTCCACGATGAGCAGCGCCACATCATGCGCGGTGATCTCCGAGGCCATCGCGTCGCAGTCTTTGGGCAGCGACAGCGGCAGGGTCATGCCGCCGATGTGCTCGACCTCGACCCGGAACACGCGGTTCATGTCGGCCCCGGCGACGACCAGCCGTCCGGCCAGGGTGCGTTCCCAGCTGTCCTCGGTGGCGGCGTAGATGACGCTCTTGGGCTGCCCGTAGTGCTCGCCGGGCAGCTCGCCGAGCGTGACGCGGGCGGCGAGCCACGCGCAGAACAGCGACTTGCCGATGCCCTCGCGGCCGGGGCCGATCGTGATGGCGCCGTGTGGCATCCGGCCGTCCCACAGCCAGAACGTCGGGCGTAGCCGGATACCGGCGGCCGGGGTCAGTCGGACCCGGCGCGTGGTCGTCGGCGGGGTCGACTCGTAGGGGTCGTGAACGGGGTCCGGGAACGGTTCGGGGTCCAGTTCGTGAACCCCCGGGTCGGGTCCGTTCACGGGCCACAGGTGGCGCCCGTTGGCGTCGGGGTGGGTCACTGGTGAACTCCCTTGCGTCGTTCATGGCTCGGGTCGATCGGGGTCGATTCGTGCAGGTGGCAGGTGTCGTGGACCCGGGTACGGCTGTTCGTGAACGGGGTCGATCGGGTCGAGTGGTTGGGGTCCCCGGACCGGTGCGGCGTTCATGGCCACGGTGTGGCTGGCGGTTCGAGCACACCGGCCCGGGGATGTTCGTGGGTCGACCCGTGCGCGGGGTCGATCAGCGCGGTTCGAGGTGGACCTTGCGGCACAGCTCCGCCGCGTCGCGAGTGCAGCGGGACTGGAACCCGGGCGGGAACACGTCGGTCTCGTTGCCGACGTGCCAGCGCTCGACCATGCGGCACAGCTGACCGCGTCCGAGAGCGTGCACGCCGCGCAGGACACGGCGCGCCGCGTCGTCGGGCAGGGTCCCGAACCGGCTCACGTAGTCGTCGCCGTGCGCGAGGGCAAGCGCAAGCTCGTCTTCCGAGAGCACGATCGGCGCCGGGGCATCCGCCGGCCAGATCCCAATCCGGCGGACCGGGCCGTCCGGCCCCGCCCCGGCGTGGGCCGGGGCGAGCCGAACGCCGCTGCGCGTCACCATCGCAGTCATCGCGCGGCCACCAGGTCCCGGCGGGGCGCCCGGCAGGACCGACGCGGCGCCGGGGCGCCGTAGAGCTGCGCGACGCGTTCGCGGATGAAGCTCAGGTGCTCGAACCCGTCCGTACCCGGGGTGATCTCGACCAGGCCGAGACGTTCGCTCTCCACAGTGGACACCCCGGCGCCGAGCATGGTTTCCAGCACGATCCGGTGCACGTAACCCGCGTCCGCGAGCACGTTGCGCAGCTCCTCAAGCGGGGAGTCGTTGAACAGGAACCAAATGGTGGCGGTGATGTCCTCAAGGGACAGAGGGACGGTCAGGGTCGCGGTGATGGTGGCCGGGGTGCCGTTGGCCTGGCGGTGCACCGGGATGAACTCGGTGGTGTGCCCGCCGATGGTGCCCGGCGTCATGGTCGTGTCCAGGGTGAACATGTCAGGCCACCTCCGCCGCGTCGTCGGTCTCCGGGTCGTCCAGGGCTTCGACGGACGCGCCGTCCTCGACCAGGTGGTAGGCCGCGTCCGCGCAGTCGCTCAGCCAGATGTTGACCGAGGATCCGGGGATGCGGAGGGCGCCCTTGCCGGTGCCGATCTTCAGCGCGTCCAGCGCGCCGGACTCGATCGCCCGGTAGATGGTCGACCGGTGCACGTCCAGGGCCTCTGCGAGCTGCTTGACCCGGTACACCCGATTACGATCGAACTGCATCGTGACTCCCAAAGGTTTCGATGTAGGCCCCGGCCGGTGTGGCTGCACCGCCGGGGCCGCCTGCGCTGTGTGCGCTTACTGCGACACCAGGAACGTTAGACAACATAGGCAACGTAGCCAAGAGATCTCGTCTGTTATCACCTAGATGGAGTAGTTGACTAAGTCGCGTACCCTGTCTGACATGGACAAACTCGACCCAGGCGACTCGCGGGCGCCGTACCTCCAGGTCGCCGACCGGATTCGCGACCAGTTGCGAGCGGAGACCTACGGCGTCGGCGACAAACTGCCGCCACACCAGGCGATCGCGGAGCAGTTCGGCGTGTCCGTGGGGACGGTCAAGCGGGCGTACTCGCTTCTGCAAGACGAGTCGTTGATCGTGACGCGGCAAGGCCAGGGCACCTTTGTCCGGGCATCCGGGGACGCCGTACCCGGCTCGACCGGGCTTGGTGGCCGACCGGCCAACGCGGACCTGGTGGCACAGCTCGCGGACGTCCGGGAGAGGCTCGACAAGCTCGAACAGCATGTAGGGCTGCACGGCTAGCGGCCCAGGCTTTCGATGAACGTCGACAGGCCGTCGATCGCGTCGCCAGCGTGCGCTCCGAGCGTCTTCGCCCAGTCCGCGCTCTCCGCCGGGTGCTTCACCACGAGCGCCAGCAGGGCGACGACCACGGCCAGGCCGACGACCTTCCACAGCGCGCCGCCGCCGGTCTTCAGGACTGGGCTTGAGTTCTTGGCCATTGGTGCCTCCCTCGATCGCTACGACTGCGTGCGGTGCGCCGGTGTGCCGGTGTCGCTCGCTTCTCATGGCAACTAGCTTCGAGCCGGAAGGGGAGAGGGACCCGGAAATTCCTTCCGGGAGGAACCCGGAAAAACTTTCCGGGTCGTCCGAGCCACAGCAGGGGAGGGTGGAGACATGCGAGGAATGACGGAGCACCTGACCATCGGAGAACGCGTCGCGTGGTACCGGCGTCGGCGCGGCATGTCGCAAGAGGCACTTGCCGGACTGGTCGGCCGGACGGCCGATTGGCTCGGCAAGGCAGAGAACAACCGGATCGAGCTGGATCGCCTGTCTGTGATCCGTAGCCTCGCCGACGCGCTCGACGTCGCCTTGGGCGACCTGATCGGCGAGCCGACGTTCCTGGACTGGACGCCGGACAGCGGCACGTCGACCGTTCCCGCGCTCCGCGCGGCACTCATGGACTACAGGCAGTTGACCCCGATTTTGAGTGCGCCTGCCACAGACGCGGCGCCGCCCGCACTGGACGAGCTCTCCCGGGAACTGCGCTCGGTTTTCGATGCCTACCAGGGATCGCGCTTCGCCTACGCTGCCGGACGGGCGCCGCTTCTGCTCGCCGACGCGTTGCTTGCAACCCGTCAGTACGAGGGTGATGACCGGCGACGGGCTCACGAGCTCTTGGCGCTGAGCTACCAGGCTGCCGCGTCTGTGCTAACGAAGATCGGCGAGTCCGAGCTTGCGTGGATGGCAGCAGAGCGCGGACTGGCATCCGCGCAGCAGGCCGACAACTACGCGATCACCGCGTCCCTATTTCGCTCGGTCGCATTCGCGCTTTTATCGACAGGCCGACATGAACCGGCAATGCAGCTGATCGAGTCAGGGGCGGCATATTTGCAGCCTCATTTGAGCGACGGCGATGGAGATCTTCTGTCGACGTATGGAACGCTGTTTCTGGCCGGTTCGATGGCTGCGGCGCGCTCCGAGGACCGAAGTGCAACACGGGGATATCTCGCCGAAGCTGAGGACGCGTCGCGTCGGCTTGGCGTGGACGGAAACCACCTATGGACGGCATTCGGGCCGACAAACGTCGCTATCCACCGCGTCAACACCGCGATGGAATTGGGAGACGTTCAGGTCGCGCTCGACATCGGGCCGGAACTGGATACGAGCGCGCTTCCGACAGAGCGCCGGGTGCGGCACATGCTGGACGTTGCACGCGCGTACAACGTCGCCGGTCGTCGCGACGCGGCTGTAGCGACGGTACTAAACGCGGAACGAATGGCGCCCGATCAGGTGCGGCACCACTACCTCAGCAGGCAATTGGTACTCACGTGGGTCCGCAGCACGCACGGCAAGCCTGGTTTCGAGCTGGACCAGCTTGCGCGACGGATGCGCGTCGTAGGGTAGACAGCGTGACCGATCCGACTGAGAAGTTCGCAACGCCCCGGATTGCCGCCGGGGCGTTGTTCGTAGACGGTGACCGCGTCCTACTCGTGCGGAAGACGTACGGCAATCGGTGGGACATCCCGGGCGGCTACGTTGACCGCGGTGAGTCCCCAGCCGCTGCGTGCGCGCGCGAGCTCCGGGAAGAGCTCGGGATCACGCGGACTGCGCGACGGCTCCTGGTGCATGACTGGGCGCCCAGCGATCCGGAGGGTGACAAGATCCTCTACGTCTTCGCGTGCGGCGATCTGGGCGCCGACGAGACAGCAATCCGGCTCGATGGCGAGGAGCTGGATCACTGGGAGTGGGTGTCGGTCGAGAAGCTCGGGGAGTACGTCATCCCGCGGCTTGCCCGACGCCTGTCGCGCGCGTATCAGGCGTACGTCGGCGACGTGACGCTCTACCTGGAGCACGGCGAGCTCAGCCTTGAACGGGACGGCAAGCGAGGCTGAAACAGTCGGGGGGGCGTCCTGACCTGCGGTTTGTCACGTCCCCTCGGCTGTGTGTGGCCGCACGCGGCGTGCCCCCGCCCCCCGCTGTTCCAGCCGCTCTGACTGGGTCTCAGTTCGGGTCTCAGTTCGAGCGCGTTCGACCTGTTCTGTGCTGTCGCACGGATGGCACTGACCAGGGGAAACGTACCCGTTCGGACCACTTCGGACGGGTGGAATCGGAACTCGAAATCGTGTGACGGCTAATAACCGTCCGTGGGTTCAAATCCCACCGCCACCGCAGCGAAGAGCCGGTCTCCACGGAGACCGGCTCTTCTGCGTCGAGACCTACTTGTTGAACTTGTCCTTGAGGCCCTGCACGGCCCCTTCGGCGCGGTCGCGCATGTCGTGGCCAGTCTCCTTGACCTCGCCCTCGGTCTGGTCGGCCCGGCCGGAGTTCGCGAGGTCCTGGTTGTCGGTCTTCTCGCCGAGCTTCTCCTTGGCGGCGCCGATGGCCTGCTCGGCCTTGTCCTTCGCCTTGTCGAAAACGCTCATGGCGGACGTTCCTCCTTAGACTGGCGACCACCGTCTGCGGCCGCCTGTGTGGGGAGTACCCGGAGAACACGGCGTGACACATTTGTCACCCGGTGCGGTTACCTCGTTGCCCGTGGAAGAAGTCTTCGAGCAGGGCCGCGCACTCGGTCTCCAGCACGCCGCCGACGACTTCCGCGCGATGACTGAGCCGCCGATCGCGGACGACGTCCCACAGCGACCCCACGGCTCCGGTCTTGGGCTCCCAGGCACCGAAGACGAGCTTCGCGACCCGCGCCATCACCAACGCACCGGCGCACATCGTGCACGGCTCCAGCGTCACCGCGAGCGTGCAGCCTTCGAGCCGCCAGCCGTCGCCGTAGATCTCGGACGCGGCACGCAGCGCGAGAATCTCCGCGTGCGCCGTCGGGTCCCCCAGTTCTTCGCGGGCGTTGCGCGCGGAGGCGAGCGGGGTCCCGTCCGGTGCCAGGACGACGGCGCCGATCGGCACGTCGTCGCCCGCGCCCCGCGCCGCTTCGATCGCCGCCAGGACGGCGGCGATGTCGGCGGCGGAGGCGGAGGGGCTCAGATCTCGTCCAGGATCTTGGTGAACTCGGCGGCGAATCCGCACCGCTGCGCGACCATCTGGAGTTGCTCGTCCGGGTAGAGGTCGACCTCGCCGACGATCACTTCGAGTTCCGCCCCTGGCAGTCCGAGATCGGACAGGATCCCCAGATCGCCTTCCGGCCAGACGGCGTCGTCGTCCTCGTCCGGCGGGTCGACTCTCAGCACGTCGAGGACGTCCGCGGCGATGTCGTAGTCGAGCGCCGCGGCGGCGTCGGACAACAGCAGCGAGGGACCTCTGGGACTCGGCCGGACGATCACGAAGAACTCGTCGTCGATCGCCAGCAGCCCGAAGGAGGCACCCGTCGAACGCAGTTTGCCGAGCTCGGTGATCGCAGCGTCGAGTTCGGCGAGTGCCCCTGGATCAAGAGAGCTGCACCGCCATCGACCGTCCTCCCGCACCACGGCCACCGCGAACCCCGTGATCGGCTCTTGCACCGCCATGCGCACACCGTATTCCGCCCGCATTCGGAACGCACGCACGGTGCGCCTGAAGCGCCGCATGCGCCACTATCGAGACATGACCGGACCCACCGACCTGCCCACGCTCCCCGATGCGCGCTTCGCCGGTTTGCTGGCCGAAGCCCGCGCGCTCCAAACGAAAACCGTAGAACTCCGCCGGGAGATCCACCGGAATCCGGAGATCGGCCTCCACCTGCCGAAAACCCAGTCCTCGATCAAAGCGGCCCTCGAAGGCCTCCCACTCGAGATCACCGAGGGCAAAACGACCACGTCGCTGACCGCCGTCCTCAGGGGCGGGAAGCCGGGCCCGGCGATCCTGCTCCGCGGCGACATGGACGCGCTGCCGTTGCATGAGGACACCGGCCTCGACTTCTCCTCCGAGGACGACGGCGCGATGCACGCCTGCGGGCACGACACCCACGTCGCGATGCTGGCGTCGGCCGCGCGGCTGCTCAGCGAGCACGTCGACGAGCTGGCCGGGTCGATCGTGTTCATGTTCCAGCCCGGCGAAGAAGGCGAGCACGGCGCGCGCCACATGATCCACGAGGGTGTGCTCGACGCGGCGGGCGAACGCGTCGAAAAGGCGTTCGGCCTGCACATCTTCACCCAGGTCAACTCCGGCGTCGTGCAGACGCGGCCGGGGCCGATCATGGCTTCGGCGAACAGCTTCCACGTGAAGGTCACCGGCCGGGGCGGCCACGGTTCGGCGCCGCACCAGGCCATCGACCCGGTGCCCGCGGCGGCGGCGATGGTCGGCGCGCTGCAGACGATGGTGACCCGCAAGGTGAGCGTGTTCGAGCCCGCGGTGGTCTCGGTCACCCACATCGAGGCCGGGACGACGACGAACATCATCCCGGAGACGGCGTTCCTGGAGGGCACGATCCGCACGCTGTCCGAGCGGACACTGGCGTTCGTGCGCGAGGAGCTGCCGAAGGTGTGCGAAGCGGTCGGCGCCGCGCACGGCGTCCGGGTGAGCGCCGAAGTCGTCTCCGGCTACCCGGTCACGGTCAACGACCCGCGGATCGCGGCCCGGGTGCTCGAGCTGGCCGCCGAGGTCCTCGGTGCCCGCAACGCCGAGCCCATGGAGAACCCGGTGATGGGCGCGGAGGACTTCTCCTATGTCCTGCAACGCGTTCCGGGCGCTTTCGCGTTCCTCGGCGCCTGCCCGCCCGACGCCGACCTGGCCACGGTGGAGGCGAACCACTCGAACCGGGTGATCTTCGACGAGGACGCGATGGCCAGCGGCGTCGCGATGTACGCCGCGTTCGCACTGGACGCACTGCGGTAGCCATTGCACAACAGTGTTGATTTAATGGGTGTCATGAGCGATGACACCCTGGCCGTCCTGACCGCACAGGAGGAGCGCCTGGTCTTCCGCCGGTTCGACAACGAGACCGCGCTGGAGCTGGGCGCCCACCTGCTCGCGGCGGCACGGGACCGCGCCCTTCCGGTGACGGTCTCCGTGCGCCGCGGCGGACAGCGGCTGTTCCACGCGGCGTTGCCGGGCACCTCGGCCGACAACGACGCGTGGATCGACCGCAAGAGCCGCGTAGTCGACCGCTACGGGCACAGCTCGTTCCTCGTCGGTGAGCGATTCCGCGCCAAGGGCACGACGTTCGAGGCCGGCTCTCGCCTCGATCCGGATCTCTACGCCGCGCACGGCGGCGTGTTCCCCGTGATCGTCGACGGCGTGGGCCCGGTGGGCACGGTGGGCGTCTCGGGACTACCCCAGGCCGACGACCACGCGTTCGTCGTCGAGCAACTGGAAGCGTTCCTCGCCACACTGTCCTGAATGGACTTTCCACGGAGTGATCCTCGCGTCGCGCTTCGACTGAGGCGCAGGAAAGGCGTCGTTGGACGACCGGCGGTTGGGCGTAGTCGTCAGTGGCGAGTCGGACTATCGAAGGCATGGCGAACGTGGTCAGGGCCAGTGGTGACGTGAAGGCGCGGCAGCCCGCGGGACACGAGACCCGCGAGCCGATGCCCCCAATGTGGCATCGAGGACGCTCAGCGCCTACACCGCGGTCCGTGAAGGACTCCTTGAGGGACCCAGAGTCCCTTAAGGAGTCCTTCACGGACTCGGAACACTCGCCGCCATCCCGGACCGGTTGCTCGCCGGCGGCATCGACGTCGTGACATCGGACGGGAACACCGGCGAGTTCTACGCGCTGGACGAGGCCGTCCGCGCCGGTGAACTGACGGTCGAGACCGCGGCCAGGCGGCGAGCGTGGGCACGACGTCGCCACGGCGATCCGCGCGGCGCGGCACGCGCGGGAGACGGGCGCGGACCTGATCATGATCCACCAGCCGGTGCACCCGTACGTCTCGGCGGCGGGCTGGGTCGAGTACCACCGCGCCATCGTGGCCGCGGTCTCGGAGCTGGGTGTCGTGCTGTACGTGCGCGACCCGCTGATCGAAGGCGGGCGGCTGGCCCGGCTCGCCGACGCCGCCCCGAACGTCGTCGGCGTGAAGTACGCGGTGCCGGATCCGGTGCGGTTCGCCTCGGTGGCGCGGGACGCTGGGTTCAGGTGGATCGCCGGGCCACTTCGCCGTCGGCGCGACCGGGTTCACGTCGGGACTGGTGAACGTCGACCCGTCGATCTCGCTGAAGATGCTCGTTGCGGGACGGGAACTTCCGCGACGCGATGGCGATCTGGGGACGCGTCCGCCCCTTCGAAGAGTCACGGGCCGCCGACGGGAACGCCAACAACGTGAGTGTGGTGAAAGAAGCGTTGGCAAAGCTGGGTTTGTGTCGCCGGATGTCCGGCCGCCGAGTCGCCCGCTGACCGGCGAGGCACGCGGAAAAGTCACCGGGACGCTCGAAAATGGGGCGGTGCCACAAGAATTTCTGACCGTGTGCACGCCCGCCAAGGGTGGGCGTGCACACGGTGACAGGTCAGAGGTCGTGGCCATCGACGATCGCGGCTTGGCCCTTATGGGCGCCTCGGGGCGCGCCGTGAGGCGCGGCGGGCGGCTGCTCACCGGTCAAAGCCGGCGGGACCATGAACGCGAAGGAAACGATGTCTTGGCCGGTGCTCCTGTCCCCGGTCGAACCTCGCGACCGGACGGAAACGGGGGAAGTTTCCCTCGATGTCCTTGACTGTACGCCAGATCGTGCTGGTTCGGTGAATTGCTTCCGCCCCGCTCACGTGGGACCCTGGAAGAAGACCACGGAGCGCCCGTGGCGTGTTGTGGTACCAGTGCCTTTCTCGGCCGAACCAGACCCTTCGGTGTTCTGAACCCGTTGCTGGATTGCCCACTTTCACTAGACCAGAACGGTGTGATCTCCCATGACCTCCACCCAGACGAGGCAGGGCAGCGACTTCGCCGAACTGTCCGAATTGGTCAAAGGCGCCGGCCTGCTCAACCGGAGGCGCGTGTACTACGCCGCGAAGATCTCCTTGAACCTGCTGGCTTTCGCCGGTGGCTGGGTCGCGTTCGCGCACCTCGGGGACTCCTGGTGGCAGCTGTTCCTCGCCGCCTTCTTCGCGATGATGTTCACTCAGCTCTCCTTCATCGGCCATGACGCCGGGCACAAGCAGATCTTTCGCGGCCGCAAGGCGAACGACGTCACCGGGTTCGTCCACGGTGGACTGACCGGGCTCAGCTACGGCTGGTGGATCGGGACGCACAACCGCCACCACGCCAACCCCAACCACGAGGACGAAGACCCGGACGTCAACCTCGCCGCCCTGATCTTCACCAAGGCGCAGGGCACCGAACGGCGTGGTTTCCTGCGCTGGATGGCGAAGTACCAGGCGTTCCTGTTCTTCCCGCTGCTGTTGCTGGAAGGCCTGAACCTGCACGCGTCGAGCGTGACCGCGATCTTCCAGCGCGGCTTCAAGCGGCGGAAGCTCGAATCGGTGCTGATGCTCGCCCACATCGCCGCGTACCTGACCGCGGTGTTCGTGGTGCTCTCGCCCGGTGTCGGCTTCGTCTTCATCGCCGTGCACCAAGGCCTTTGGGGCGTGTACATGGGCTGCTCGTTCGCCCCGAACCACAAAGGCATGCCGACACTGTCGGCCGGGCACAAGCTCGACTTCCTGCGCAAGCAGGTCCTCACCTCGCGCAACGTGCGCGGCGGGCCGGTCGTGGACTTCGCCCTCGGCGGGCTCAACTACCAGATCGAGCACCACCTGTTCCCGGGCATGGCGCGGCCGAACCTCAAACACGCGCAGGTGATCGTGCGGGAGTTCTGTGCGAAGCACGGCATCGACTACGCGCAGTGCGGCTGGGCGGCGTCCTACGGGTACGTCCTCAGGCATCTTCACGAGGTCGGCGCCCCGTTGCGCGCCCGAGCGACGGCGAGTGCGCGATGAACGCCTCCCGCTCCCTCGGCGACGTCGCCGAACCCGCCGCCGACGATCGTTGCCCGAACTGCCCGCATCCGCTGTCGGCGCACGACGCGATCGCCCGGCGGTTCTGCACCGCGACCGCTGCCGGTGGGTTCAGCCGCGGTTGCACGTGCGCCACGAAACCCGAAACAACCGAGTAGAGAACGAAGCGGCGTTCTCCCTCGCCGTGCACATGGTGCGGGCGCTCGACACCGTTCCGGGGCCGGTCCGCTGACCTTGGCCCCCTGAACCACTGTGGCCGGGGTTACTCGCGCGTTAACAACACGTCAGCGAGATCGCCGAAGGCGTCAGGGAGGTGTTGGCGGAGCGGCCGGGCCGGGCCGATCGGAGTTGTGCTGGCGGAGCACTGACCGATCGACGCGGAGGTAACCGTGACGCTCAGCGAGCTCCTGCCCAGCCTCGGCTGCGAGGCCGCCGACCACCTCGAGCCGGGGGTCTGGCCGCGGAGCACCCGGCTCGGTCCCGGCGGGGAACTGCTGTTCGCCGGTGCGCCGGTGTCCCACCTCGCCGCGAGGTTCGGGACACCGGCGTACTTGCTCGACGAGGACGAAGTCCGGCAGAACGCCCGCGCGTATCGCCGGGCCCTGCCCGACGCCGAGGTGGCGTACGCGAGCAAGGCGCTGTGCACCCGCGCGGTTCTGCGCTGGGTCGCCGAGGAAGGGCTTTCGCTAGACACCTGCTCCGCGGGCGAGATCGCCGTGGCGCGGTCGGTCGGCTTCCCCGCCGAGCGGATCCTGCTGCACGGCAACGCGAAGACCCCCGAAGACCTCAAGGCCGCGCTGTCCTACGGCGTCCGCCGGATCGTGGTGGACTCGCTCGACGAGATCGAGCAGCTCGGCGCGCTCGCCACCGGCGCGCAGCAGGTGCTGATCCGGGTGACGCCGGACGTCGCCGCCGGCACGCACGCGGCCGTCACCACCGGCACCGAAGGCCAGAAATTCGGGTTCTCGCTGCGTGAGGAGGTCCGGGACAACCTCGACCGGGCGGTCTCCGCGGTCCTCGCGCAACCAGGGCTCCGCCTCGCCGGACTGCACTGCCACATCGGCTCGCAGGTGTCCCGTGTGGACTTCTACGAACTGGCCGCCCGCAAGATGGTCGGGGTGCTCGTCCGGCTCCGCGAGACCCACGGCGTCACTCTGCGGGAACTGGACCTCGGCGGCGGGCACGCGGTCCGCTATCTGCCGGGCGACACCGGTTTCGACATCGACGGCTATGTCCGGCGTCTGCGTGTCGCACTCGCCTACGAATGCACGTCGCACGGTTTTCCCCAGCCGAAATTGACGATCGAACCGGGCCGGGCGATCGTCGGACCGGCGGGTATCACCGTGTACCGGGTCTGCGCGGTGAAACGCGGCTCGCGCACCTTCGTCGCCGTCGACGGCGGGATGAGCGATAACGCGCGGCCCGCGCTCTACGGGGCGGCCTACACCGCGCGCCTGATCGGCAGGCGCAGCCGCGCGGTCCGGCGGCCGATGACGGTGGTCGGACGGCACTGCGAATCGGGTGACGTCCTCGCCGACGGACTCGCCCTCCCCGACGACGTCCACCCCGGCGATCTGCTCGCCGTGCCCTGCACCGGCGCCTACCACCACTCACTCGCGTCGAATTACAACCTCGTCGGCAGGCCGCCGATCGTCGGCGTCTCGGGCGGTACGGCGACCTTGCTCGTCCGCCGAGAAACCGAGGAAGACCTGCTGAAACGCGATCTCGGCTGACACACCTTCCGAAAACCTCGGCACCCTCCCTGTCGAGCGACAGAATCCTTCGCGCGACGGCGCCGGGAAAGAGAATCGCGACAAACAACTTAACGGCGGTAGCATTCTGGACATTGGTCGATACGCTGCGCGACAAGAAATCGCATGCCGAAACAAAGGGAGGGACGGCATGGGTGACGAACCACGCGCGCAGATGGAGCAGCGCACACCTAGAGGTTTGGACAATACCGATCGCACTCTGATCGCCCTGCTACAAGTCGACGGGCGGGCTTCGTTCACGGCGCTGGCCAAGGCCGTCGGCTTGTCGGAAGGGGCCGTGCGGCAACGCGTCCAGCGGCTGCTGAGGGACGAAACGATGCAGATCGTCGCGGTCACGGATCCGACCAACGTCGGCCTCGGCCGTCAGGCGATGGTCGGAATCAAGGTCCAGGGCGATCCGCGTTCGGTCTCGGATCAGCTCTCGGGGCTACCGGACGTCCATTACGTCGTCCTCACCGCGGGCACCTACGACCTGCTGGCCGAGGTCGCCTGCCGGGACGACGAACACCTCTTGAGTGTGCTGAACGATGACATCCGGCCTATCCCGGGTGTTGTCAGCACTGAAACGTTGATCTACTTGAAACTCGCAAAACAGACATACGCCTGGGGCAACCTGACGCGGTGAACCCGCGGCCCAGTGCGATGAAGGGGCCTCTCATCGCGAAATTCGCGCTGAAAGGCCCCTTCATCGCGAGCGGGATCGAGCGACGTTAGACGCAGCGCAGATACGCGTCCGGAGTCCGCCGCCGGGTGTCGAGCCCGCGAAGGACCTTCGGCAGTGTCTCGCTGTACAAAACCCCGAGCCGTTGCGTCGCCCGTGTCAGCGCGACGTACAGTTCCGCCTCACCGCCAGGGCCTTCCGCGAGGATTCGCTCCGGCTCGACCACCAGGACGGCGTCGTATTCCAGCCCTTTGGCCGCGGACGGCGCGATCGCGCCCGGCACACCCGGCGGCCCGATGACGACCGAAGTCCCCGCACGCCCCGATTCCTCCCGGACGAACTCCGCGACAGCGTCCTCGATGTCCACTTCGGACAGTCGGCGGGCCCACGGCCGAACACCACAGGAACGCACCGAGTCCGGCGGCACGACGTCCGGCGCGAAACTCGCCAGCAGCGAAGCCGCCACCGCCATGATCTCCGACGGCGTCCGGTAGTTGACGGTCAGTTTCCGGTACACCCACCGGTCGGCGACGTACCGGGAGAGCATCGCGTCCCACGACCGCGCGCCGGACGGCGATCGGCGCTGCGCGAGATCCCCGACCACGGTGAAAGACCGGCTGGGGCACCGCCGCATCAATACCCGCCAGTCCATTTCGGACAGTTCTTGCGCCTCGTCGACCACGACGTGGCCATAGGTCCATTCCCGGTCGGCGGCCGCGCGATCGGCGAGGTCCCGCTCGTCGCGCTTGGCGAACCGCTCCGCCAGGTCCTCCGCTTTCAGTACGTCCGTCGGCCGGAGCGCGAACTCGTAGTCGTCGTGGTCCTCTTCGACCTCGATGAGCTCCAGCACGCGCTCGGCGTAGTCCTTCTGTGCCAGCTGCCGCCGCTCCTCCGCCCGACGTTCGGCGGTGCGGTCCCAGCCGAGCAGTTCGACGGCTTCGTCCAGCAACGGCACGTCGGACACCGTCCACGCGGCCGCGTCCTCGCGCAACAGCGCCGGATCGGCTCCGGCCGCCCGCAGCCGCTCCGGCGAGGCGTAGAGGTCGGCGAGCAACCGTCGCGGCGTCAAGACCGGCCACAGGCGATCCAGCACCGCCCCGAGCCCCAAGCTGCCCTCCAGGTCGCGCCGGACGTTCTTCAGCATCTCCGGGCGGGCGTGCTTGTCGTCCCTCGGCAGCCAGCCGTCGCCGATCCGGTCGACCGCGCGCTCGGTGAGCGCGGTGATCACCTCACGTTCGAAGACGGCCTTAGCCTCGTTGTGGAGCAGGCCGCTGTCACGGGCCACCTCGCGCGCGGCCGCCGCGACCTCGGCGTCGAACGGCACGGTGACGTCGTCGAGTTCGATCGGCTCCGGCTCGGCCGGCAGCTCCTGCCGGTCCGTCACCGCCGCCGCGAGCACGTCCAGGATCGCCAGCGAGCCCTTGAGCCGCTGGACCGGCGGCGGATCCTCGCGTTCGGCACGCAGGCCCGCGACGAGGCTCCCCGGCGTCGCGAAGACGGCACTGGTCTCGCCGAGCGACGGCAGGACGCGGCCGATGTGGTCGAGGAAGCCGCTGCTCGGCCCGACCACGAGCACGCCGCGGCGTTCCATGCGTTCCCGTTTCGTGTACAGCAGGTACGCCACCCGGTGCAGCGCCACCGCCGTCTTGCCGGTGCCGGGGCCGCCCTCCACGACCACGACACCCGCGTGATCCAGCCGGATGATCTCGTCCTGCTCGGCCTGGATCGTCGCGACGATGTCCCGCATCCCCTCGCCGCGTGGCGCGTTGACCGCGGCCAGCAGCGCGACGTCACCCCGTTCCCCCGATTCCGGACGGCCGAAGACCTCGTCGGTGAAGTCGAGGACCCGGCGGCCGAGAGTGCGGAACTGACGGCGCCGCGACATTCCCTCTGGAGACGCGCCCGTCGCGCAGTAAAACGCGCGCGCCGCCGGCGCCCGCCAATCGAGCAGCAAAGGTTCGTAGTCGTTCTCGTCGTCGAAAAGGCCGACCCTGCCGACGTACGTACGCTCTCCCGAAAGGGCGTCCAAACGGCCGAAACAAAGGCCCTCGTCGGCGATCTTCAGCCGCGCGAGCTGCCGGGCTTTCGTGCTGACGGAGACTTCGCGGTCCGAAAGCACGAACCCTTCTCCCCGCAGCGCACCGGCGTATGCCTCGCTCACCCGCGTACGTTCGCCGTCCAGCCGCCCGTAGAGCGACGCGATGTAGTCCCGTTCGGTCCGCAATTCCTCGTCGTACCCCTGATTTGACAAGTGTCCCTCACAGCGTTTAGACTACTGACAAGTCCGGCGTACAAATCAGCTATCTGATTTGAGCGCCGATTTTTTATTGTCCACCCCTTGTCAAGAGGAACCCGGTCCTTCTCCGGGAACGACCGTGCGCGATAATGGGGTGAAGATCCACCATTACCGCGCACGATCCGCGAAACCTCAGCCGAGCATGAACGCGCGGGGGTCCAGCGCCCTTCCGACCACCCGGACATCGCCGAGCCAGCCGTGGAAGGCCTGTTCGACGATCGAGTCGTAGGCGTAGGCGCCGATCAGCCAAGAGCCACCGGGATTCGCGATCCCCGCCGCCGCCGTCTTCGGATTGCGCAGCACCGGGCAACCGTCGACATAGAGCGTCGTCCGCCTGCCGTCGTTGACCGCGGCGACGTGGATCCACTCTCGCGACGCCAGTTCGTGCCCCCAGCAGGTGGAGATCCCGTTCTGGTTCACCGGGAACACCGCCCACTGGAACGCCGCACCGTCCGAAAGGGACAGTGTCGCGGCGGGCTCGCCGGGGTCGTCACCGGTCTTGCCCGCCTTGCCGCCGGAGCCCTGCCTGCCGAAGATCGCGGCCCAGGAATGGCTGCCGTCCTTGAAATCCTCGGGCAGCTTCACGAAAGCCTCGACGGTGTAGCCGCGCGAGAACGTCTCCGCGTTCATCGGCGCGGCATCCGTCGTGCGCAGATACGCCCCGCGGGCCGGTTTCTTACCGCCGTCGAACCGGAGGCTCGACCTCGACGGCTGCCGCCCGGAGAACTCCCCGGAGTAGCGCAGCGCTTCGCCGGGGCTGCCGGGCAGCGTCACCCGGACCAGGTCGTTGCCCCGGCCGGACAGGTCACGGACGCGGGAAACCGGTGTGCCGTCCCGTCCTTCGAACCGCCAATACGCCACGGTTCCGCGGATCAACTGCCGTTCGGCTGGCCGCGCGGGCGGTACCGGGACCGGCGCGAAACCGGCGAACCGGCGCTCGAAGTCGATCTCCAGGCTGAAATAGTCCACCGGGCCGGTCCGTTCGATCTCCCGCCGCTGCAACTCGTTCAGCCGCGGCGCCTGGTCGGCGAGCCACGGCGAGACCGTGCGGACGTCGATCACGTTCCGCGCGAGGTCGAACCGGTACAGCCGGATCATCGCGCTGCCGCCGTAGTAGCGGTCCTGGTAGTTGGTGATGTGCAGGTGGACGTCGTTGCCCGCCTTGTTCTGCTTCACCGCGCGGCCCGGCGGCCAATAGTGTCCGTTGAGCGTCAGGAAGATCTGGTCGTTCCCGGCGATCAGTTCGTCCCACACCTTCTGCCCGAACTCGGACAGTCGCGCCTGCCCGTGTTCGTCGGACCAGACCAGTTCGTGGATGGTCACGATCGCCGGGAGCCGCGGATTCCGCGCGAGCACCGACCGCGCCCACTCCAGCCCGCCCGCCGACGGCCGCCAGTCGAGTGCCAGCAGCAGCCATTCGCGCCCGCCCGCGCGGAACACGTGGTGGCTGTTGTAGCCGTCCGCGCTCGCGCCGCGGAAGGTCCGCGAACCCCGTTGCCGCCGCGGGCCGAACGCGTCGAGGTACGGCGTGCGGCCGCGTTGGTCGTCGGTCGAGGACTCGATGTCGTGGTTGCCCGCCAGCGTGCTGTAGGGGAACCGGCGCCGGTCCAGGTGCTGGAACGACCGGCTGATCTGGTCGAACTCGCCCGGTTGCCCGTTCTCGGTGAGGTCGCCGAGGTGCGCCAGGAAGACGATGTTCTCGCCGCCACCGGTGACGTACCGCAGCGTGGCGTCCAGTGGCGCGGGATCGCCGCGGTCGGCGTCGAAAAGGTACTGGGTGTCGGGCAGGACCGCGAGGGTGAAGCGGCCGTCTTCGGCGTCCGGGCCGTGGTGGCCGAAGGTCGCCGAAGCCGCCGGGGCGCCGAGGGTGGGCACCGCGGAGACCGCCGCACCGGCGCCGAGCAGCCCGGCACCGCGCAGGAAGGTCCGTCTGGAGGAGTCGTTCACGGCCGCAACCTACGTTCGCGGAGGCAACGTGTCCCGAACCGCGGATGAACACTTGCTCCGCTCGGTAGCTTCGTCCCATGGGGAACGTCAAACGCTGGCCCGTGCTCGCCGGGGTCGGCGTGGTGGTGGCCGCGGCCACCTGGTGGATCGTGGACGAGATGCCGACGGTGGACGACGCCGTCGCGCGGGAGGCACTGCCGCCGATCGACGAGCATCTGCGGGCGAACGGGTGGGCGGGCACGCTCACCGACTCCGGGCTCACGGAGGTCCGGTGGGTGTGTACACAGAAGGTGATCGAGACCCGGCCGGACGGCGACCGGGTCAAGATCGGCCTGGTCGCGAGCTGCGACGAGGTCGCGAAAGGACACGGCGGGCTCGTCACGGGCAGCGGATTCCGGCGGCAGCCGATGGTCTACCGCGTCGAACGCACGCGGGACGGCTACCGCGTGCTCGACCGGGAACTCGCGAAGGACGGCTCGGGCTACTCGCCTTCGGTCAAGGCGATGTTCTCGTGGGTCGGCGCCCGCCGGGTGATCGGCGGCGCGAGCCCGGACGGCCCGGAGACGGTGTCACCCGCCGCGTTCGGTCTGCCGCCAGGCACACCCGTCCGCGCCTGGCGTTGATGTCCTGGGCTGTCTCTCTCGAAGCATGCTTTCGCCCAACCTGCCAGCCCAGTTTGGGAGACCGCCCTAGTCGCTGTCTTCGCGGCTGATCCGCCGCGGCACGACGAACCACATGACCACGAACAGCACCGCTGTCACCACGCCGAGTATCGCCATCGCGATCGGGCCGAAGACGACCTTGGCGATGAGCGTGACGGTCGTGATGATCGCGGCCGCGAGGCAGCCGAGTCCGATGAGGACGGACCGGTTGCCGACGGTGAGGATCCGCTCACGGTTTCCGGTGCGGAACAACAACCTGTGCCACGCGGCGGGCGCCGTCAGCAACACCGTCGAGCAGACCGTGAGCAGAACCGCCACCAGGTGCACGGATTTCTCGAACCCGCTCGCCTCGTGGAACTCGTCGGTGAACACCACCGTCAGCAGGAACCCGAAGAGGATCTGGACACCGGCCTGTGCGACCCGGAGTTCCTGCAGGAGCTCATTGACGTTGCGGGTCAGGCGTTCGTTCTTCGTCTCTCCGGTGTGCTCGACCATGCGGCGACTCCAAGACCATCGGTTGACGCCTGACCTTTTCGTGCCAGCCGAGCGAGGTCACCGCGACGACCACGACGGCGAGACCCAGCCACTGCGTAACGGACAAATGCGCGTTCAGGAACGATACGCCAATAACGGCGGCCGTGACGGGAAAAGCCAGTTCCGCCAACGTCGCCCTGGCTGCCGGGGTCGACCGCAGGCCGAGGTAGTACAGGCTGAGCGCCAGCAAACCCGGTACCAGCGCGAGAAGTCCGAGCCCGAGCGCGTTGTCCCAGCCGACCGCGAATCCGCCGCCCTGGACCGCCACGATGCCGGCCGCGACCGGAAGCCCGACCGTGAAGCGCAGTGTGGTGACCTCTTTCGGCGCCAGTTCGGTGGAGAGCAACCGGCCGAGCACCGTGCCAGCCGCCCACAACGCGGCCGCACCGATCGCCAGCAGCGCCGCCTTCGCCGCGGCGAGCTGGATGTTCAGCGGATCCTTGAAAGCCAGCAGCCAGGCACCGAGCAAGGCGGGGATCGCGAAGAAGGCGTATCCAGGGCGGACTCTCTCCTTGAGGACGAAGTACGCGGCGAGGACGGCGAACACCGGCTGAAGCTTCTGCAGCACCAACGGCGTCACCGGATCACCCAGTTTGAAGGCGGCGGTGAACATCGCCGTCGCCAGCGCGGACGAGCCGCCGCCGATGGCGAGCACCGCCAGCCATTCCCGCGGACCGCACCGCCGCAGCGCACGGAAGGCGCCGGGGATGAGCGGGCTCAGCACGAGCACCACGAGCAGGTGCTCCCAGAAGACGACCGTGGCCGCCGGGAGCGCCTCGGCGAGCGGGAGCCGCAGAAGGCCGTCGGTGCCCCAGAGCGCCGCGGCGACCGCGACCAGCCAGGTGCGATCCGGAGGGGTGGTGTTCACTTGACCTGCCATCCATGCCCCGCCGCCGCCCTCGCGGGCGTTATGGCCGGCACTTATAGTTCCATTGGTTTGAAATTGCTACATCCGTTCGAGTGATGGTCCTGGCGGGTTCGACTTCGATCAGGCTAGGCAGAGGACATGCGCCCCGTCCCCGTACTCGCCCTCGTCCTGTCCACCGCCGCCCTGGCCCTCACCTCCGGCGCCGGGCCGGCCACCGCCTCCCCCGAGTCCCGAGTCCACGTCATCACCGCCAAGAGCGGTCTCACGAGCTACAAACCGGAACTGGTCCCGCCCGGTGCCCGCGCGCACGTCTTCGGGCTGACCTCGAAGGCCATCGGCACCTCGACCGCGGTCCTCGTGACCGGCCTGCTGCCCAACCGTGAATACGGCGCCCACGCGCACACGAAGCCGTGTGGTGCCACCGGGGATCTCGCCGGACCGCACTACCAGAACATCGAAGACCCGGTGAAGCCGTCGGTGGATCCGGCCTACGCCAACCCCCGCAACGAGATCTGGCTGGACCTCACCACCGACGCCACCGGCCGCGGCGCCGCGGTGTCCAAAGTGGACTGGACGTTCACCACGCGGCGGGCGAATTCGATCGTGATCCACGAACACCACACCCACACCGACCCCGGCCACGCCGGGACCGCGGGTGCGCGGCTGGCCTGTGTGACCGTCGGTTTCTAGGCCGTGTCCGGTGAGTCTGTTCGATGGGCTTCGAGGTCCAGTGACCACCTGGGCCCGAAGACCGCGAACATGACTTACCGGACACAGCCTAGAAGCCCCAAGTACGTTCCGGCCGGATCCTGATCCGGACGTTGTACTCCTTGTCGAACTTCGGGACGTCGTAGTCGATCGCCGGGTAGTGCTCTTCGTACTTGGCGAGAAAGCCCGGCTGCTCCGAGGCGAGACCGTCCGGCAGGATCTCGGCCTTGCCGCCGATCACCAGGACCGAGCCGCCGTACTCGTCAGTGTTGAAGTGAACGCTGACTTCGGGGTTCGCTTCGATGTGCCGGGTTTTGGCGGTGTCCGGCTGGCTGAAGAGGATGAAGTCCTCACCGTCGAGCACGAACCACACCGGGCGAGGAGAAGGCCTGCCCTTCGGGCTGATCGTGGTCAGCCAGGCGACCTTCTCCTTCGCGCGTTCGGCCAGGCGCGGGTCGGGTTGATAGCTCATGAACCGACCAACCACGACCCGCGGGCTTTTCTTCCGGTCTTGCTCAGCGAGACGCGACGAGCTTGGCGTAGCGCGTCCCCGCGCCGAGCAGGACCAGCCCGGCGAGGAGGAAGGCGGCGACCCTGGCAAGGCCGTCGAGCGCGGCGAGGTCGAACAGGACCAGCTTCAGCACCGCCGCGCCGACCAGCACCAGACCGATCACCCGCAGGCCGACCACCGAGATGCCGCGGATGAGCAGCACGAGGGCGGCGACCGTCCAGGACACCGTGATCACCACGTGCCCGACCAGGAAGCCCGAGCGGCCCGGGACGGCCAGCAGCGACGCGCACAGCACCAGCGCACCAGCGCCGTAGAGCGCGCAGACGCCGGCGAAGAGCCACGGCACCACGTTCTCCGACGCCGCCTTGAACAGCCCGAGCCGGTGCGCGACCCACGGAAGCGTGATCGAGACGGCCAGGATCGCGACGGCCACCAGCAAGGCGGCGGCGAGGTCGGCGTCCGGGCGGTTCCTGATCAGGAAGAAGAGCGTCGGCGGGACGTCGAAGGCCAGCGCGATGATGCCACCGATGACGGTGAAGCCCAGCCCGCCGAAGAACGCCACGTGCTTCTTCGTCCACAACGCGACCAAGGCCAGCAGGACTCCTTCGCCGATCAGGATCGCCGAGCGGGCGCTGCCGTCGAAGAGGGTCATCGTCGTCTGAAGGGCCGCGAGGAGACCGGCGGCACCCGCGAGGTCACCCGTCCAGCCGTTGAGCCAGTGACCGGCCGTCCACACGCCGAGCAGTACCAGCGCGACCGCCGCGGTGACGAGCACGGCCTGCGTCTTCGGCAGGAACAGCGCGGCGAGCAACGACGGCGCCGGTGCGACGGCGAGCAGCGCGAGGGCGGCGGCGTCACCGGGACGCTTGACGGTGACGATCAGGGCGAGCGTGACTCCGACGGCACCCGCGGCCAGCGCGGCGGCGGTGTTGGCGGTGCTGCCGCCGAGACCGGTGAACGCCGTGCTGAAGACCGACGCGATCAGCGGCGGAATCCCCGCGGCGACCGCGACCGACGGCCACGACTGGCGCAACTGCACCGGCGTCGACGCGACCTGGACCACCAGCAGGAACGCGACCAGTTCGGGCGTGAACCCCTGGGTGATCAGCGGTGCGCAGACCACACAGCCGAGCACGACGGCCGTCGCGAGCAGCGAAGACTTCCACCGTACGGCCAGCAGCAACCCGCCGACCGCGATCACGAGCCCGATCGCGAGACCGGCGTAGGCCGGGAGGTACTCGTACATCGTCGTCGCGGCGATGGCGTCGAGGTACAGCGTGCCGATACCCGTCGCGGCGAGCGCGAACGCACCCGTACGGCCCGCCGGGGTGCGGTGCAGGCGCAGGCCGATCCCGGCCAGCGTCAGGCCGAGGACGGCGCCGCCGATCACCCGCGGCAACGGGCCGAACCAGCCGCGCTGGATGGCGAGCACGAGGAACAGCACGATGCCGAGGAGCGTGACCGCCCCGCCGACCCAGGCCAGCAGCCTGCTGCCGGCGCCCTCCTTGCCCAGCTTCTCGGCCAGCGACACCTTCGGGACAGGCTGGTACGGGCGATAGGGCTGGTACGGCTGCTGCGGCGGGCGGGGGTGCTGGGCTGCCTGGTGGCGGTACTGCTGCTGTTGCCACTGCGCGTACTGAGCCTGCTGGTACTGCTGCTGGTACTGGGCGTGCTGCGGGTGGGGGAAGTGGTGGGGGTACGGCTGCTGCGGGACCTGCGGCTGTGGCTGTTGCGGGTGAGGCTGCTGGGCCTGGGGCTGCTGGGCCTGGGGCTGCTGGGCCTGGGGCTGCTGCGGGTGAGGCTGCTCGGCCTGCGGCTGTTGCGGGGCGGCAGGCTGCTCTTGAGTTGCCTGCTCAGGCACCTCTTCGCGCGTCGGCTCCGCTTCGGCCTGGACGGTCCGCAGCTCCGTACCGACCCGCGCGAGGCGGGCCCCAAGGTCGTCGATCTCCCCGGCGAGCCTGAGGAGCACATCCCCATCGGTGGTCATGGCGAACAGCATGGATCCTGGAGGCCGCCCATGGATCCGTAGCACTACTCAATCGTGATGACGATGTGGTCGCGACCTGCAAGATCATCACGATGGGATAGCCTTTCGCGCCCAGACGCGGAGCGCCCGCAGAAGGTCCAGATAGCGGAAACCCGGCCAGTTGACGTCGCAGAAGTACAGCTGCGCCCCCTTCGCCTGCCAGAGGAGGAATCCGGAAAGGCGGACCTCACCGCTGGTCCGGATGATCAAGTCCGGCTCCGGGCTGCCCGCCGTGTAGAGATGGGCGGAAAGCGAGTCCACGGATACGGCTTCCGCGATCTCCAAGAGAGACTTGCCGTCCACCGCCCCTACGAGCACGAGGTCACGTACGGCGTCGACGATCTCCTCGCGACTTCCGTAACCGATGGCGAGGGTCAGCTCAGGCCCCGTCGCGCCACGAGTGTCCTCTTCGGCCTGCTTCAACACTTCGGCCGTGGACGACGGCAGCATGTCCAGGCGTCCCATCGTTGCGATCCGCCAGTTCGCACCCGGCGCGGTCAGCCGCTCGCGGACGACGTCCTCGATCACCTGCATCAGGAAGGTCATCTCCGGTGACGCGCGCTTCGTCAGGTTGTCGACCGAGGCCAGGTACACCGTCACGTGCCCGATGCCGAGGCCTTCGCACCACGCCATCAGCCGGGCGATGTGCTGGGCACCGTGACGATGGCCTTCGCGGACGTCTTCGAAGCCCATCTGGCGGGCCCAGCGGCGGTTGCCGTCGATGATCACGCCGACATGCCGCGGTAGGGGGCCGCGGAGAAGGCGGGCGCGAAGTCGTCGCGCGTAGAGGTCGTCAATCCTGGTGCGGACGCTCATGGAAGCTAAGCTACCGAAATCGCTGTTCGCACGTGAGCGGTCAAGTGTGAACATATGCGCTCATGAGCTACCCTTGACGTGTTGCCCGAGCAGTTTCCGGGTGATGCAGAGTGTGGCGCCGCGGGCGTCGCACGAGTCGCGAGGCCAGGTGCACCCGGGGAATACCGGGACCCTGGCCTTACGCATACCAAGGTCAAGGATGGGTGTCGACCTGAAGCTCGATCGCGCATCGGGCGAGTCGATCGGCGAACTCAGGCATTCCTTGCCGTCGGGCGCGGATGGCACCGGCGACGATGTCCGAAATCCATAGCAGCGGCTCATCGACGCCGCGAGCATGCCGAATGCGGAACTCGGCGCCTTGGGGCAACGAAAAGCGGCTCTGCTGAATGGTGCGCACGTCTCGGGCATCGAGCTGGACGGTGCGACCTTCGGCGACCAAATGGCTGACGCCGAGCGCATGCAGTTCCAACACCAGACGCTGCATGCACAAGGAACGGCCACGTTCCTGCCCACGGGCGGGTACCGGGGCGCCGACCGTTACCAGGTGCAGCTCCTCGAAGTCGGCGACACGCTTGACGACCGCGTGCTTCTGATCGCCGGTCAGCACATTCCAGTGCAGTTTCCCAGTACGTTCCGACCTCAGACCGAGCATGACCTCGCGCAACTCGGCGTGGCGGTCGACAGGCAATACCGCTGCGGCGAGCACATAAAAGCCCCCACCGTCGTCCTCTTTGAACGACTCGTCGGCAAAGGCCTGCGACACGGACATCCGACAAGCCTAGGCAGCACGTCCTACCGCCATAGGTACGGTTCGTACCCGCTGCGCAACAAGTTCCTTCCCGAACCCCGTCGGGTGATATGGGCGAGCGCGCTCGATGACTGTGTGGATTTCGGGACGTCAGATGTCCCAAAATCCACACAGTCACAACCAAAACCCCTCGGTTGGACTCAATGAAGACCTATCAAGGAACGGCGCTACAAGACGGGCGGGTTCTGGTTCGTCAAAACTCCGAAGCGCGGGATCTGGCCGTCGAACTGAACCTCGACTTCGATCCCACCTGCGAGTGACAGACACCACAGGCGACAATGGGGGGCGTGACAGCCACCCTGAGCAAGCCCAGCCTGAAGATCGGCCCCTACGAGGTCGATCCCCCGGTCGTGCTCGCTCCCATGGCAGGCATCACCAACGTCGCGTTCCGGCAGTTGTGCCAGGAGTACGGCGCGGGCATCTACGTCTGCGAAATGATCACCGCCCGCGCGGTGGTCGAACGCCACCCCGGCACCATGCACATGATGACCTTCGGCGAGAACGAAAAGCCCAGGTCCATGCAGCTTTACGGCGTCGACCCCAAGACGATGGCCGAAGCCGTCCGCATCATCACCGGCGAGGGTCTCGCCGACCACATCGACAGCAACTTCGGCTGCCCGGTGGCGAAGGTGACGCGCAAGGGTGGCGGCGCGGCGTTGCCGTTCAAGCGCAAGTTGTTCGCCGACATCGTGCGCGAGTCGGCGAAGGCGGCGGCCGAGGCGGACGTGCCGTTCACGGTCAAGTTCCGCGTGGGCATCGACGACGACCACCTGACCTACCTCGACGCCGGGCGCATCGCCGAGGCCGAGGGCGCGGCGGCGGTCAGCCTGCACGCGCGCACCGCCGCGCAGCGCTACTCCGGCCAGGCCGACTGGACGAAGATCGCGTCGCTCAAAGAGGCCGTCACCGGCATCCCGGTCCTCGGCAACGGCGACATCTTCTCCGCCGAGGACGCGCTCCGCATGGTCGACGAGACCGGCTGCGACGGCGTCGTGGTCGGGCGTGGCTGCCTGGGCAGGCCGTGGCTGTTCGGCGAGCTGGAAGCCGCCTTCGCCGGGCGCGCGCAGCCCACCCCGCCGAATCTCGGCGAAGTCGCGAAGGTGTTGCGCCGCCACACGGAACTGCTCGTCGAACACGACGGTCATGACAAGGCCATGCGAGACATTCGCAAGCACATGGCTTGGTACTTCATGGGTTTCCCGGTCGGTTCCGAGCTGCGTCGCGGCTTCGCGATGCTCTCCAGCATGGACCAGCTCGACGACCTCATCGCCCAGCTCGACCACGAAGCCCCGTTCCCCAGCGCCGCCACCGGCCCGCGTGGGCGGCAGGGTTCGCCGGGCAAGGTCACGTTGCCGCACGGCTGGCTCGACGATCCGGACGACGACTGTGTCCCCGAGGCCGAGGACATGCACTCGGGCGGCTGACAGCCCGGTCCCCGTAAAGTCGGCGTCGTGATCGACCAGCTGACCATCCCCACCGACGCCGGAACCTTCGACGCCATCGCCGCGGGCCCCGAAGACGGCCGCCCCGTCCTGCTGCTGCACGGGTTTCCCGAGGCCGCGGTGGAATGGGAGCACCAGGTCGCGACGCTCGGCGTGCTCGGCTATCGCGCGGTGGCACCGGATCAGCGCGGTTACTCCCCGGGCGTCCGGCCGGAACAGGCTTCCGAGTACAGCATCGACTACCTCGTCGGCGACGTCATCGCGATCGCGGATCGCTTGGGGTGGAACGAATTCGACCTCGTCGGACATGACTGGGGCGGCGCGGTCGCGTGGTGGGCCGCCGACGCGCATCCCGCCAGGCTCCGCAGTCTCGCCGTCATTTCGACCCCGCATCCGGCGGCGCTCGCGGAGGCCATGAAGACCGACGAGGACCAGCATCTCCGTTCGGGATACCTGACCGAATGGCGGCAGACCCGCGTCACCGAACGGCGGATGCTCGAGAACAACGCCGACGCGCTGCGCCGCATCTTCGACTGGAAGGTGCCGCCGAGCAAGGTCGACGAGTACGTCCAGCGTCTGTCCGAACCGGGCGCGCTGACAGCGGCGCTCAACTGGTACCGCGCCGGCCGTCCAGGCGGGAAGATCGGGCCGATCGAGGTTCCGACGCTCTACATCTGGAGCACGGAGGACGCCGCCTTCGGGTCGACGGCCGCGCTCGACACCGCGAACCGCGTCACCGGCCCGTACCGCTTCGAGATGATCGAGGACGCCTCCCACTGGGTGGTGGAAGAGGCGCCCGAGGCCGTCACTTCTTTGCTAGTGGAGCACCTTTCGTCCCACTAACAGGGGTAACTCTGGTCGCGGTACCGGTTACAGCGAGCCTGCTGGTTCAGTGGGTCCGGTGAACAACACGACCGAGCTGGACACCGAACGCATCGTCTACGTGACCGAGGACGGCGAGCCGACCGGCGAAACCGCGCCCAAACTGGCCGCCCACCACGAGAACACCCGGCTGCACCTGGCGTTCTCCTGCTATCTGTTGCGCAGCAGCGATCAAGCCCTGCTGATCAGTAGCCGCGCCGCGACGAAGAAGGTTTGGCCCCGGGTCTGGACCAACAGTGTCTGCGGGCACCCCGCACCGGGTGAACCGATCGAGGAGGCCGTCCGGCGCCGCGCCGCCTTCGAGCTCGGGCTGCCCCGGCTGGCCGGGCTCCGTTGTGTCCTTCCGGCGTACCGCTACCGGACGCCGTCGTTCGAAGGCGTGGTCGAGAACGAGTTCTGCCCGGTCTTCGTCGCCTGGGTCGACGACGATCCGGAACCGCATCCGGACGAAGTCGGTGACTGGCGCTGGGTGAGCTGGAATGATTACGCACTGTTGCTGAACGACGATGTGACCAACGTGAGTTACTGGGCGAAAGATCAATTCTCGCAGCTCAAAGACTTAGAGCCGTTTTCGGCCTTACAGAACGGTACTTCGATGCGTGACAATGGCGTCTAGCCGTCGTCCACTTGAGCGATATTCGCTTCGAACCGTACCGATACCTCAAGACCTGCCTCCTGTACGACGAAAACCAAGTCGTGGCGGAGGTGAGCGTGGCAGCCGACGACGAGGCCGCGCTCCCACCGGGCGTGCCGGGTACCGACCTGCTCAGCCTCCACGAATCGATCGCCGGGGTACTCGCCACCCAGGGTGACTGGCGTCGCGCCTACCACCATCTCAAATCCGCCTTCGACCTCGCCCGCGCCGGCAGCCTGCGGGACACGCTGACGTCCAGCTACAACCGCCGCTACCTCGACCAATGGCTGCACGGCCCGGCCGTCGAACACCGCGGCCCGCCCGGGATCGCGATCGCGCTGGTCGACCTCGACCTGTTCAAAGCGGTCAACGACACTTTCGGCCATCTGGTCGGCGATCGGGTGCTGCGCGAGGTGGCCGACCTGCTGCAACAAGGACTTCCGCCCGAAGCGTTCTGTGCCCGCTACGGCGGCGAGGAGTTCGCGCTCGTCATCCCTGCCGTCGACGCCGCCCGGGCGGTGCGCATCGCCGACACCGCGCGCATCCGGGTGGCCCGCCACCCGTGGCGGCGGATCCGGCCGGGACTCTCGGTGACGATCAGCGTGGGACTCGCGCACGAGAGCCGCGCGGAGCCGGATCGCGCGGCGGAACCGGAACGGCAGTTGCGCCGCGCCGACGCTTTGTTGTATATAGCGAAACGGGCCGGTCGGAACAAAGTGGCCTATCGGGACAAGGAAACGTCGCGGACAATTCCTCGTCGATGAACTCCGTGGACGCCACGGACGCTTAGCCACTCACTCGGTGATCGTCGCACTCTGCGTAACAGTTTCATACGTTTTAACACACCTTTAACCCGGACCGCTCACCCGATCGCATGGACCGTTCGGCGCTTGTCGGTACCTTGGGTGAAGAAAATTCCGGGATGGTGGTCGTCACGAACCCGAGGTGTCCGTACGATAACGAAAGAGCCTCGACCGAGTCGTGAAAGGAGACCGAGTGCCCGACGAGCACCACAACCCGGGGACCGGTCGCCACAGCCACGCGGACAAGAGCGTCGGCGAGCGCGGTCGCGGGAGCCGTCGCCGGTCGATGGACACCCACGGCGGGATCAGCGTTTCCGACGTCGTCGCACGTCACACCGGTGAACGTCCGATTTTCGACCCCGCCGCCGAGACACCCGCTCCGCGCCGCCTCCGGCAGGACGAGCCGACGCCGGAGCCTTCGAGGCCCGAGCCTTCGAGACCCTCACACGCGGCGCGGGCGGAAGCGCCCGCACCCCGTCGTCTCCGCCCGGCCGAAAACCCGCCGCCCGCGTCCCGTGCGGCCAAGCCCGCCACATCACCGGCGCCGCCCCGGGACCCGCGGCCCACCGAGCCCCCGCGTCCGCCTCGGGCGCGCCAGCCGCGCCGCGCCGCGCAGGCCGCGCCCAGCCCTGAAGCGCCGACGCAGCGCCGTCCGCCGGTGGTGAATCCGGGCGCGCAGCAGCAGCCCGCGGTGCCGGCACCGCCGCGACGTCCTCGCCGTCCGGTGCAGCGACCGGCCCAGCAGCCGCCGGCGACGGCGCCGGCGCCGTCGGCTTCCCCGCAGCTGTCACCAGGCGTTCCGCCGCGGTCCGAGCTGGACCGGCTCACCATGACCGACGAACTCGAGGCGATCGACGACGCGACGATCACCAAGCGCAAGATCGACCACACGCTCGCCCGGTTCTCCGCCGCGCACGACGAACTCGAAGCCGAAGAGGCCAAGAAGCGCGAGCGCCGTGAACGGCTCGCCGCCCGTCCCGCCGCACTGCTGGAGCAGACCCGCACGGCACTGCAGCGGGTGGTCACGACCAACGACGCCGATCCCGCCGAAGCCACGGCCGCCGAGCAGTCGTCGCCGCAGACCCGCCTGCAGGAGAAGAAGGAACGCAAGACCAGGCAGTCGGCCAAGGCCGGCCGGATCGCCGCCGCCGTGGTCGCCGCGCTCGTGTTCCTCTCTCTCGGCTCCGCGTGGGGCGCGCAGACCTGGTTCGACGCGAAGTTCAACACCGTCGCCTCACTCGACGAGGACTCGGCCGACATCCAGGACGCCGCGGGCCAGACCGGCGACGAGAACTTCCTGATGGTCGGTTCCGACTCCCGTGACGGCGCTGCCGTCGAAGACGGCGTCGGCGACACAGAGGGCACTCCGGGTGCCCGCTCGGACACGGTCATGATCGCGCACGTCCCTGCCGACCGACAGCGCGTCGTGATGGTGTCCTTCCCGCGCGACCTCGAGATCAACCGTCCCGAGTGCAAGCGCTGGGACCCGGCGACGTCTTCGTACTCCGAAGAGACGTCGCCGGCGAAGAAGATCGCGAAGCTGAACACCGCCTACGCGGTCGGTGGCCCGCAGTGCGTCACGAAGGTCATCCAGCAGATCACCGGCATGAAGATGAACCACTTCGTCGGCATCGACTTCAACGGCTTCAAATCCATGGTCGACGCCGTGCAGGGTGTCACCGTGTACAACGAGAAGCCCGTCGACGACACCACTCTCGGCATGGTCATCCCGCAGGCCGGCGAGGTCCGGATCTCCGGCGACCAGGCGCTGAACTACGTCCGGGCGCGGCACGTCAAGGGCGACCCGACGTCGGACTACGGCCGGATCAAGCGGCAGCAGGCCTTCCTCGGCGCGCTATTGAAGACGGTGATGTCCAAGGACGTCATCCTGGACACCGGCAAGCTGAGCGGCTTCATCGACGCGTTCGCGAAGGCCACCTTCGGCGAGAACCTCGGCATCAAGCAGATGATGACGCTGGCGAAGTCGATGCGCGGGATGGACTCGGGCAAGGTCAAGTTCCTCACTGTGCCCACCACCGAAGAGGCGAACAACCGCGGCAACGAGGTGCTGTTGCAGAGCAAGTCGAAGGTCCTCTTCGACGCGCTGATCAACAACACGCCGCTGGAAGAGAAGGCCTCGAAACCACCGCCGAACAGCACCGCGTCCGCTCCGACGAGCTCCGCCAAGTCCAGCACCTCCAGGAGGAGCAGCAGCTCAGGCTGATGATCCGTGGAAGGATCATTCGTTAGTCCGGGTTCATGTCAGGTTCACTCTGGGATGCGGCTTTTGGCCCCTGTTCCCCGTAGGGTTGGGCCATGCGTGAGGCTTACCATGTCGAACTCGAACAGCTCGCCGAGAACCTAGCGAGCATGTCGCTCCAGGTCGCCGACGCGATGGAGCGGGCGACCCGGGCGTTGCTCGAGGTCGATCTCGGACTCGCCGAGCAGGTGATCAGCGACGACGCGAAGGTCGACGACGCGCGCGCCGAATGCGAGGAGCAGGCGTACGCGCTGCTGGCCCTGCAGGCACCCGTCGCGACCGACCTGCGGACCGTCCTCGCCGCGATCCACGCGGCGGAGAGCCTGGAACGGATGGGCGATCTGGCCCTGCACGTGGCGAAGGCCGCGCGGCGACGTCACCCCGAACCGGTCCTCCCCGACGCCGTGCGGGGCGACTTCGCCAAGATGGGCGAGGTGGCCGTCAAGCTGGCCAGGCAGGCCGAGCAGGTCATCAAGTCCAAGGACGTCGAGGCCGCCCGCACGATCGAGTCGGACGACGACGAGGTCGACGAGATCCACAAGCACCTGTTCACGGTCATCATGGACCGGAACTGGGACCACGGCGTCGCCGCGGCGGTGGACGTCACCCTGCTGGGCCGCTTCTACGAGCGCTTCGCCGACCACGCCGTCTCGGTCGCGCGCCGGATGATCTTCGTGGTGACCGGCAAGATGCCCGGCTACGGCCCCGACGAGCTGTAGGAGCTGAAGGGGACTTTCCCCGCATAAGACGTGACGAAGGGGCCCTTCACCGCATGTGACGCGGTGAAGGGCCCCTTCGTCACGTCGGCAGCCCGGGGCGCGTGAGGCGCCGGTGGTCGTGAGTGGCGATTCGGATCAGGGCCGAGGGTGGATTCTGGCTTCGGCTGGTCGCAGATCCGGTCCGTGAAGGCCCCTTCACTGCCTAGCGCAAGCGGGCCTTCAGGTACTTGAAACGTGAGCGAACGCCGAGTTCTCTTCGCTGAGCTGGGGGAAGGGGCCTTCACGTGCCCTTGATGGTGCTAGTGGTGCTGTCGGGAAGTCCCGGAGCAGGTGAGGGGAACTTCAAGGGACCCAGAGTCCCTCAAGGTGGCCTTCACGGACCACTGGTCAGGCGGCCAAGGGGTAGTGAAGGCCTCCCTCCTACGCTCAAGGTAGGGAAGGAGGCCTTCACTGGCTCTCTGGTCGCCACGCCCTTCCCAGGGGCTCGTGTACTCCAGATGACCAGGGCGCCGGTACCGAGTGGGTCCAGGTGGCCGACTCAGCCGAACCGGCCCGAGATGTAGTCCTCGGTCGCCTTCTCGTCCGGGTTCGAGAAGATCTTTTCGGTGTCGTTCAGCTCCACCAGGCGACCCGGCTGGCCGACGCCCGCCAGGTTGAAGAACGCGGTCTGGTCCGAGACCCGCGCCGCCTGCTGCATGTTGTGCGTCACGATGACGATCGTGTACTCCTTCTTGAGCTCACCGATCAGGTCCTCGATGGCGAGGGTCGAGATCGGGTCGAGCGCGGAGCACGGTTCGTCCATCAGCAGCACGTCCGGCCGCACGGCGATCGCCCGCGCGATGCAGAGCCGCTGCTGCTGACCACCGGAGAGGCTGCCGCCCGGCTTGTTCAGCCGGTCCTTGACCTCGTTCCACAGGTTCGCGCCGCGCAGCGCGCGCTCGGCGACCTCGTCGAGTTCCTTCCTGCCCTTGGTGCCGCCCAGCCGCAGGCCCGCCACGACGTTGTCGCGGATGGACATCGTCGGAAACGGGTTGGGCCGCTGGAAGACCATGCCGATCGTGCGGCGGACCTGCACCGGGTCGACCCCGGCGCCGTAGATGTCCTCGCCGTCGAGCAGCACCTCACCCTCGACGCGGGCGCCGGGGATGACCTCGTGCATACGGTTCAGCGTGCGCAGCACCGTCGACTTGCCGCAGCCCGAGGGGCCGATGAACGCGGTGACGTTCCGCGGCGGCACCGAGAGGGTGACGCCGTCCACGGCGTGGAATTTGCCGTAGTAGATGTCCACGTCTTTGACGTCGATTCGTTTGGCCATCTCAAACAGCTCACTTCTTCTTCGGGGCGACAAGACGGGCAAAGAGCATGGCGAGGAGGTTCACGACCGCGATGATCAGCACCAGGGTGAGCGCGGCACCCCAGATCCGGTCGAACGCGACGGTACCTTCGTCGAACGGGTTGCTGACCCGTTCGTTGTTCATCAGAAGCGGCAGAGCGGCCTGCTCGCCGCCGAAGATGTCCCAGTTCACGTAGGCGGAGTAGCCCACGAGGACCAACAGCGGCGCGGTCTCACCCATGACCCTGGCGAGCGCCATCATGATGCCGCCGATGATGCCGGACAGCGCGGTCGGCAGGACGATCTTCATGATCGTCTTCCACTTCGGCACGCCGAGCGCGTAGGAGGCCTCGCGCAGGTCGTCCGGGACGATCCGCAGCATCTCCTCCGAGGAGCGCACGACCACCGGGATCATCAGCAGCACCAGGGCGAGCGACACCGCGAAACCACTGCGCGGCAGGCCGAGGGTCGTGATCCACAGCGCGTAGATGAACAGTGCCGCGACGATCGACGGGACACCGGAAAGGATGTCCACCATGAACGTCGTGATCTTCGCGAGCTTGCCGCGGCCGTACTCGACCAGGTAGATCGCGACCAGCATGCCGATCGGGACCGCGATGATCGCGCAGACCAGGCCCTGCAGCACCGAACCGATGACCGCGTGCAGCACGCCGCCGCCGACCTCGTCCGACAGTACCGAGCCGAAGTCCTCGGTCCACCAGTTGCTGAAGGGGAGCCGCTTGACGCCGTTGATGACCACCGTGGCGAGCAGCCACACCAGCGGCACGACGGCGATCAGGAAGGACAGCCAGATCAGGACCGTCGCGAGGCCGTTCTTGGTCTTCCTCGCGAGGCTGACCTGCTGGAAGGCGGGGGTGATGGCGGGGGTCTTCTCGAGCGTGGTGGACATGCTCAGTCCCCCTTCTTGGCGATGATGGACCGCGCGGCGAAGTTGACGATGAACGTCAGCAGGAACAGCACCAGGCCCGCCGCGATGTACGCGCCAGCCGAGATCTCGTTGTTGAGCTCCGCGTAGTCCGCCGCGATCTTCGAGGCGAACGTGGCGCCGCCGTCGAAGAGGCTGAAGGTGAACTCGCGGCCCACGGCGCCGGTCAGGATGATCGCGAGCGCGATCGTCTCGCCGAGCGCGCGGCCGAGGCCGAGCATCGAAGCGCCGATGTAGCCGGCCTTGCCGAACGGCAGGACCGTGGTGCGGATGACCTCCCAGCGGGTGGCGCCCAGCGCCAGCGCGCCTTCGATGTGCGGGGTCGGGGTCCGCTCGAACACCTCACGCGACAGCGAGGTGATGATCGGCAGGATCATCACGGCGAGCACGATGCCCGCGGTGAAGATCGTGCCGCGCATGTCCGGCGAGACGTTGCCCGCCGCGAAGATCGGGATCCACGAGAAGGTGTCGTTGACCCATTGGGAGAAGGGCTCGATCGTCGGCGCGAAGACCATCAGGCCCCACAGGCCGTAGATGATCGAGGGGACCGCGGCGAGCAGGTCGATCACGTAGGCGAAAGACCGCGCGAGCCGCTTCGGCGCGTACTGCGTCAGGAAGAGGGCGATTCCGAGCGAAATCGGCATCGCGATGATCAGCGCCAGCAACGCGCTGTAGACGGTGACCAGCAGCAGGCCCATGATGCCGAACTTCATGTCGTTCGGTTCGGTCTGCCAGGTCTGGCTGGTCAGGAAGTTCACGTTGTCGGCCTGGAGCGCCGGGATGGCCTGCACCAGCAGGAACAGCCCGATCAGGCCGATCAGCGAGACGACGAAGACGCCGGCTCCGGTGGTCAGGAACTGGAAGATGCGGTCACCGGGTCGCACCGTCCTGGAATTGGGGCTCGCGAGTTGCACCGAGGACTTCTCGGGCGGTGACGCGGCAGGTTGCTCCGAAATCGGGTCCTCCGTGAAGGTCTCGCGGACGCCAGAACGCCCACCGGGGTCGCCGGTGGGCGTTCTGGGCGAAGACGAATCGCTCATCGACTACTTCTGTCCAGCCTGTCTTTACTGATCAGCCTGAGGTTGGCAACAGGGTCAGGCGATGGCCTTGACAGCGGTCAGGACCTTGTCCTGCAGGCTCTGCGGGATCGGCACGTAGCCCTTGTCCGACAGCGGCTTCTGGCCGTCGGTGGCGGCGACCGTCAGGAAGGCCTTGACGGCCTTGGCGACCTCGGCGTCGGCGTACTTGGAGCAGACGATCTCGTAGGTGGCGAGAATGACCGGGTAGGCGCCGGCGACGTTGCTGGAGTAGATCGAGTCCAGGTCCAGCGCGAGGTCGTTGCTGCCCTCCTTCTTGAACTTCGCCGCGTCGAGGGACTTGGCGACGTTCTCGGCGGTGAGCTCAACACCGCCGGAGCCGCTGTCGATCAGGGCGGCGCTGAGGCCTTCCTTCGCGAAGGCGGACTCGACGTAGGTGATGGCGCCATCGGTGGCCTTGACCGCGCTGGCCACACCGTTGGACTTCTCGGCACCGTTACCGACGCCACCGTTGAACTTCTTGCCGTCGCCCTGGGTCCAAGCGCCCTTCGAAGCGACCTTCAGATACTTCTGGAAGTTGTCCGTGGTGCCCGACTCGTCGGTGCGGGAGATGACCTGGATCGCCTTGTCCGGCAGGTTGACGCTCTCGTTGCCCTTGAGCGCCTTGATGGCCGGGTCGTTCCACTTGGTGATGCCGCCGTTGAAGATCTTGGCGGTGACCTCGGGGGTCAGGGTCAGCTTGTCGACGCCGGAAACCTTGTACGCGACCGCGACCGGGCCGATGACGAGCGGGAGGTTCCACGCGTCGGAGGCGCAACGGGCCTTGGCCTTGTCGGCCTCCTCGCCGGACTTGAGCGGCGAGTCGGATCCGGCGAAGTCGACCTGGTTGCCGTTGAACTGCTTGACGCCGGCGCCCGAACCGCTGGGGTTGTAGTTCACCTTCTGGCCGGAGCACTTGGCGGCGTAGGCCTGCACGAAGATGTCGATCGCGGTCTTCTGCGCGGACGACCCCTCTGCCGAAAGCGGGTTCTTGCCGCCGCATTCGACGTCAGCCGTGCCGCTGGGCGCGGAAGCGGCACCCGAGCTCTCGGGCTTGGTCGCCGCCGGGTCGGATCCACAGGCGCCGAGCACGAGGGCGGCGCTAGCCACGATGCCGATCGCGCCCGCGGGCCGCATGATCTTCACTGCATTTCCTCCACTGGGAGACTTTCGCCGGATCGGTGGAACGGGAACGTTCCTGCCGGATCCGGACACTAGGCACTGACAGTGGACAGGTGGCCGTCACAGGGTGAACGAAAGGTGAACAAGGCGCCCGATGTGAGCAGCGCGACTACTCCGAACGTGGACCGTGTCCGGCCCGTGACCTGCGCGTTTGCTCTCCGTGACCGGTCAAGAGCCAGAAGTGTGAACCCGATTACCGAGCGTACTGAACGTCGACCTCGTATCGGGTGAAGCCGAGTTTCGAATAAACGGCGAGCGCCGGGGCGTTGTCGCCCTCGACGTACAGGATCACCTGACCCAGCCCGCGATCGCGGAGATACCGCAGTCCGGCGAGCGTGAGTGCCTTCCCGAGGCCGCCGCCCTGCGCGTCCGGATCGATGCCGACGACGTAGACCTCGCCAGCGGGTTCACCGCCGAACCGGCCGGGAACCGCCTCGTGGACCTTCGTCCAGTGGAAGCCGACGACCTCGCCGTCCTGCTCCGCGAGGAAGAAGCCCTCGGGGTCGAACCAGTCTTCCTTCTCGGTCGCGCGGACCTCGTCGGCGGTCAGAGCGCCCTGCTCGGGATGCCAGTCGAAGGCACGCGCGTTGACGCGGACCATCGCTTCCTCGTCCTGACCGGGAACGAAGGTGCGCAGCTCGATCCCTTCGCGCGTCACGGGTTCCGGCCAGTCGGCGGCTTCCGTGTCGGCGTGCAGGATCAGCAGTTCGCGAGCGCGCTCGAAGCCTTCGGTCCCGGCGATGTGGACGGCGGCGGGGTGATCACCGTGCGCCCAGACACGCAGCGGATTCCCTTCGACGTGGTCGACGAGCGCCTTGGTGAGCGCTCTGCCATGACCGGAGCGGCGGTGCGCGGGGTGGACGAACAGTTCGGCGACCTGGTTGCCGTGCGAGTCACCTCCGGTGTCCAGGTGCGCGTACGCGACCAATTCGCCGTCGAGGTGCCCCAGGAGGTGTTGCCCACCGGGGAAACCGGTGTCCAGGGGATCGCCGTCGGCCTCGCGCACGGCGAGGAGGAAGCGGCGGATCTCTTCCGTTTCCGGTTCACCGGTCCACAGCAGATCGAGCATGAAACCGACAGTACTAGGGAACCCTGTTCACGCCCGGACGTCTTGTCAGACAGGAGAGGAAGGGATTCAGTGCGCGGAAAGCTCGCTCGGCTCGTAGACGCTCGCGTCCGGGGCGATGGCCTGCTGCTGCTTCGCCGCGGCACCCTTGGCCGGCCGCTCGAACTTGTAGCCGACGTTGCGCACGGTTCCGATCATCTGCTCGTGCTCCGGCCCCAGCTTCGCGCGCAGGCGCCGCACGTGGACGTCGACCGTGCGCGTGCCACCGAAGAAGTCGTAACCCCAGACCTCCTGCAGGAGCTGGGCACGGGTGAACACCCGGCCGGCGTGCTGAGCGAGGTACTTGAGGAGTTCGAACTCCTTGTAGGTGAGTTCGAGAGTGCGCTTGCGGAGCTTCGCGGTGTATGTCGCTTCGTCGATCACCAGCTCGCCGACGCGGAGTTCGGCGTCCACCTGCGCGGAGCCGCCGTCGCGGGTGGTGACCAGCCGCAGCCGGGCGTCTACCTCGGCGGGACCGGCCGTCGGGAGCAGGATGTCGTCGGTGCGCCATTCCGCGCTGACCGCGACCAGACCGCCTTCACCGACAACGGCGATGATCGGCGTGGAGGCCTCGTCCTCACCGGCGCCCTTGAGCAGACGGCAGAGGCTCTTCGCGGAGGCGAGATCGCTGCGGGCGTCGAGGACGATGACGTCGCGGTGGCCGGCGTCGAGCAGCGCGGTCACTTCCGGAGCACGGACGCGTACGGTGTGCGGCAGCAGATCCAGGGCGGGCAGCACCGTGGTGGCATCTGCTTCCGCGGTCAGTACCAGAAGGTCCAGGCTCATCGCCGCACCGCCTTCACTCGTAGTCGCCTCGAACGTGGCTACAGCCGGTGCTTAGCGAGAATAGCGGGTGAACAGCCGGACACCTACCCCGTGCTGGATCGATCACACCTGGCCAAAGAGGGATACGAAGGAGATTTGACGCGATGGTGAGCAGGCCCGTGGCGTACGACGGACGACCGTCCCCCGGCCGGTCCGCCAGGCGACCGAAGCGGCGTGGCCGAGGCTGGCTCATCGCCCTCGCGGTGCTGCTGGTACTGCTGGTCGGAGCCGATTTCGGGGCGGCGGCGTACGCCGAGCACACGATCTCCCAGAAGACCCGCGAACAGCTGGGGCTGAAGAACGATCCGGCGGTCACGGTGCACGGTTTCCCGTTCCTGACACAGGCCCTCTCCGGTGACTACAGTCACATCACCATCAACGCCCAGGGCGTCGCCGTTCCGCCGAGGTTGAACGATGTGGACTTCAACGCCGACATGAGCGACGTCACGGCGCCGCTTTCCGACCTGATGAACGGCAACACCAAGTCGATCGTCATCGGCACGCTCAAGGGCGAGGTGACGATCAAGGCCGCGGACATCGCGCGGCAGTCGCCGCTGGACAAGATCCAGAACCTGAAGATCGAGCCGGTCACCGAGGACTACGTCCGCGACGGCGACAGCGGGCAGGGCGAAACGAAGCCCACGACGACCACGAACGAGAACGGTGAGCCGGTGGATTCCGCCAGCGCCGGGATCCGGCTGTCCGGCAACGTGCAGATCAACAGCCAGAAGATCGAGATCTTCTGCTTCGCGATGATCGAACTGGACGGGCAGAAGATCCGTCTCGAGCCGAAGCGGCTGCAGTTCGGGAATGACAAGGAGACCACCGTCGTTCCCCAGGCGGTGCAGGAACTGCTGCTGCCGAACTTCAACGCGACCATCGACACCGGCGCCATGCCGTTTTCGGTGACCCCGACGTCGGTGCGGGTGAACAGCGGCTCGGTGACCATCAAGGGTGAGGGCAAGAACGCCGCCTTCAGCGGAGCGAAGCCGCAGGGTTGATTTCAAGACAGGGTTGATTCGACGCAGAGGTGATCTCGCATGACCGGGGTGTGGGTGCTGCTGGGCGTTCTGGTGCTCGGCGCGGTGGTGGGCGCGTTGTTGCGGGCACGCAACGGCCGCGTGCGCGCGGCGAAGTCCAGCGCGTCCACACTGCCCGGTCGGGTCTCGGACGCCCTCGCGTCCGAAGGTGTCACCCTGATCCAGATCTCCACCACGTTCTGCGCGCCGTGCCGCCACACGCGCGCCATCCTGTCGGTTCTCGCGGAGAAAACCGACGGCCTCACCCACGTCGATCTGGACGTCACCGAGACCCCGGAAGTCGCGCAAGCACTTTCCGTGTTGCGGACTCCGACGACGCTGGCCTTGACACCGGACGGCCGGGAGGTCTTCCGCGTCGGCGGCGTTCCCCGAGGTCAGGAGCTTCTCGAAGCCCTGAAGCCGCACCTGGCGAACGTCTGATCCCGAATTTCGGGAAGCGTCCCAAGGTGTGAACACGGTTCCCAACCTGAGGGAGCTCTGCGTACCCTCGTGCCCGTGAACAGGCTGCCCCGAACCTTGCTGACCCAGCGCCGCGCAGTGGATCTGTGCCGTGTTCGCAGCAGCCTGTGTCCGGCTCGGCCCGGCGTTCGCTGAACCACGCCCGCGTACCCATCGGGCACGCGCTTTTTTCCCTCTCGTTCGCAGGAGGATCCATGTCCGCAGGACCGGCCGTCGACCCCCGTGGTCCGCGTTTCGCCGCCATCCTGACGACGATCGTGCTCGCGGTCGTGCTCATCACCCAGTGGTGGCCACTGCTCGCGGCGCAGGCGGTGGTGTTCGCGATCGGCGCCTTCATCGGCCTGAAGCCGGCGCCGTACTCCCTGGTCTACCGCTACCTGGTCGCGCCGCGCCTCGGCTCGACGACCGAACGGGAAGACGCCGCGCCGCTGCGGTTCGCGCAGGCCGTCGGCTTCGTGTTCGCCGTCGTCGGCACCGTCGGCTTCGCCGCCGGTCTGACCGCGCTCGGGTTCGTCGCGACGGCGTTCGCGTTGTTCGCCGCCTTCCTCAACGCGGCGTTCAACTTCTGTCTCGGTTGCGAGATGTACCTGCTCATCAAGCGTTTCAGCCCCAGCCCGCGCGCGTTCTGAACCCCAGAAAGAGAGTCAGCTCCATGAGCCGTGAAGACGTCCTGGTCACCACCCAGTGGGCCGAGGAGAACCTGGACACCCCTGGTGTCGTGTTCATCGAGGTCGACGAGGACACGACCGCGTACGACAACGGACACCTCCGCGGTGCGGTGAAGTTCGACTGGCGCAAGGACCTGCAGGACGGGGTCCGCCGCGACTTCGTCGACAAGGAGGGCTTCGAGAAGCTCCTGTCGGAGAAGGGCGTCTCGAACGACGACCGCGTCGTCCTCTACGGCGGCAACAACAACTGGTTCGCCGCATACGCGTACTGGTACTTCAAGCTCTACGGCCACCGAAACGTGCAGCTGCTCGACGGCGGCCGCAAGAAGTGGGAGCTCGACGGCCGTGAGCTGAACTCGGAAGAGGTCAAGCGCGAGGTCACCACGTACGAGGCCAAGGAGCAGGACCTGTCGATTCGCGCGTTCCGCGACGAGGTCGTCCAGGCCATCGGCGGCAGCAACTTCGTCGACGTGCGTTCGCCCGACGAGTTCTCCGGCAAGCTGCTCGCCCCGGCGCACCTTCCGCAGGAGCAGTCCCAGGTCCCTGGCCACATCCCCGGTGCGCTGAACGTCCCGTGGGCGAAGGTCGCCAACGAGGACGGCACCTTCAAGACCGAGGAAGAGATCAAGGAGCTGTACTCCGACGAGGGCCTCGACGAGTCGAAGTCCACGATCGCGTACTGCCGGATCGGTGAGCGCTCGTCCATCGCGTGGTTCGCGCTGCACGAGCTCCTCGGCTACGACGCCGTGAAGAACTACGACGGTTCATGGACGGAATACGGCTCGCTCGTCGGCGTGCCGGTCGAGTTGGGAGCCAAGTGATGGTGGCAGACGACAGCTGCGGCGCGCCGGTCCAGGAGGCCACGCCCGCTGATTACGACACCCGCGGCCAGGTCGTGCTGGCAGGCAAGGTGACCGGGGCGGAAGGACCCGTCGGCGGTGCCTTCGTGCGGTTGCTGGACGGCGGCGGCGACTTCACCGGCGAGGTCGTCTCGTCGGCCGACGGCGACTTCCGCTTCTACGCGGCTCCCGGCGACTGGACGGTGCGCGTGCTGCATCGCTCCGGCAACGGCGAAGCCTCCGTCACCGCTCAGGGACCCGGCGTGCACCAGCTCCAGGTCTCCGTCGCCTAAGACGGGCCGAAGGGCCCTTCACCGCTCCATCCATGCCCCGGCGCCGCCCTCAACTGAGGCGCTGCGCGCCCGGCCTGGATTCCAGCGGTGAAGGGCCCCTTCGCTGCGTCTGATGCGGGGAAAGTCCCCTTCAGCTCCTGTGTGCACTGCCACGCACCCTGCGCAAGGCCGTCTGAGCAGGTAGCGACTAAAGTGCGTGTCGTGGAGATCCTGTTTACGACCCTGCTGGTGCTCGCCGGCGTCGCGATCACCTGGTTCGCCGTGTACGTCGTCTACCGGCTTTACGCGGACCAGCGCTGACCCATGACGGCGAGTGGCGACGAGGCCATCCAGGCCGCGGAGAAGCGCGCGGAAAACACGCGCGAACGTAACCTCCCGCAGTTCGACGACATGCCCGTCCCGGGCGACACGGCGAACCTGCGCGAGGGCCCGAACCTCAATGACGCCTGTCTGGCGCTGTTGCCGCTGGTCGGTGTCTGGCGCGGCGAAGGCGAGGTCGACTACCCGACCATCGAGGGCCCGCGCCGGTTCGGCATGCAGCTGACCATCGCGCACGACGGCCGCCCCTTCCTCACGCACGAGGCTCGCGCCTGGCTGCTCGACGAGGACGGCAACGTCATCCGCCCGGCAGCGCGCGAATCCGGGTTCTGGCGTCCGCAGGCCGACGACACGATCGAACTGCTGCTGACCCACAACACCGGCATCATCGAGCTCTTCTACGGCAAGCCGCGTGGCAAGGCCTCGGTCCCGGCCTGGGAACTGGGCACCGACGCCGTCGTCCGCTCTTCGACGGCCAAGGACGTCACGGCGTCCCAGCGGCTTTACGGCATCATCAACGGCGAACTCGGCTACGTCGAGGAACGCGCCATGATGGGCCAGGAACTCCAGCCGCACACGTCGGCGCTGCTGCGTCGCGTGGTGGGCTGACCTTCTCCCGTGCGGTGGCGTGCCTACGGCGAGCACGCCGCCCTGCTCGACTGTGCTTCCCTGAGCCAGACGATCGCGGCACACGCCACGGTCTCGTCCTCGCGGCCACCCGGTATCGCCGAACTCGTCCCCGGCGCCCGGAGCCTGCTCGTGGTGGAAACCCCGGGCTCGGGTGCCCTCGCGGCCGTCCGTGAACTCCTGTCCGGCGCCGATCTCGAACATCCGCCCGACGGCGAACCCCGCGAAATCACCCTGGACGTCACCTACGACGGCGAAGATCTCGAACTCGTCGCCCAGGACGCCGGAGTGTCCACTGAGGACGTCGTTCGGTTGCACACCGATGCCGTCTACACCGTGGCGTTCACCGGGTTCGCGCCCGGTTTCGGCTATCTGACAGGACTTCCCGAGTCACTACGGCAGCCGCGGTTGTCCACTCCGCGCACTCGCGTGCCGCCGGGTTCGGTCGGCATCGCGGGCGAGTTCACCGGGGTGTACCCGCGCGTCTCGCCCGGTGGCTGGCGGCTGATCGGCCACACCCGGACCGTCCTGTTCGACCCGCGCGCCGACCCGCCCGCGTTGCTGGCGCCTGGCGACCGGGTCCGGTTCCGGAGCGCCCGATGAGGACCCTCGAAGTGGTCGAGACCGGCCCGCTCGCACTGGTCCAAGACCTCGGCAGGCCCGGTTACGCGCATCTCGGTGTCCCGCCGTCCGGAGCGCTGGACGTCCCGGCGCTGAAACTGGCCAACCGGCTCGTCGGCAACGACGAAGCCGCCGCGGGCATCGAGTGCCTGTTCGGCGGGCTACGGCTGCGCGCGAAGACGTCCTGCACGGTCGCGGTGACCGGCCCCGTGGTCGTCGTCGAAGTCGACGGACACGCCGTCGGATCGCACGCGCCGGTGTGGCTGGCGCCGGGTCAGGTTGTGGAGATCGGCGCGCTCGCCACCGGATTGCGGTGCTATCTGGCGGTTTCCGGTGGAATCGCGGTCGGCACCGAACTCGGCAGCCGGTCGCGGGACGTCCTCTCGGAGATCGGTCCCGCGCCGCTCCGGGCGGGCGATGTCCTCCCGCTCGGCACACCGTCCGGTGTGGCTCAAGGCGCCGACGTCGTGCTGCCAACGGTGGCCGCGGCGGAGTTGGTCGTGCCGGTCGAGCCAGGTCCGCGGGCGCATTGGTTCGAGGGCCTGGAAGCCGGGCTCGCGAAGACGTGGACGGTGACGGCGGAATCCAACCGCGTCGGTCTCCGGCTCGACGGGACTCCTTTGGCGCGCGAGGACGAATACGCCGAAAAGGAACTCCCGAGCGAAGGCCTGCTGACCGGCGCCATCCAGGTCCCGCCGAACGGGCTGCCGGTCGTGTTCTTGGCGGATCATCCAACTACCGGCGGTTATCCGGTGGCGGCCGTGGTGAGACGGGCGTCACTCCCGGCGCTCGCGCAGGCCCGTCCCGGAACCCTTCTCCGCTTTCACTCGTCCACGAGGGTGTGGAAAAGGTAACGGTCGACGGTGGCACAGGTGTCATCGACACGAATTCGGTCCCCACCCAACCAGAACTGCCCCAGTCACTGCGGATCGCGCTCGCCACGGGGCAGATGCGACGACCTCTCGGCGACACGCTGCGCCCGCTCCTCGATCTCTTCGCCGACGGCAAGTACCAGGTCGCCGGACCGGAACGGCTGGCGGAAGACCGCTATCTGACCCCGAGCGCCGACTGGCCGCCCGCCGACGCCTCCCGGGTCGGCTACTACCGGACGGCGATCAAGAGCGGGCACCGGCCGGTCGCGGTCGTGCTGGAAACCGCAGACGCGGCGGTGATCCTCGACGGGCACCACAAGATCGCGGCCTATCGCGAAGAAGCGATCCTGCCGCACCTGCTGATCATCAGCCCGCTCGGCTGATGGGCGACCCGCGGTTCCGCGACGAGGTCTTTCGCACCATCGCCAAGCTGCGCGCGACGCTCAGCTGAACGCGTATTCGCTCTCGTAGGCGGCGGCCAGTTCGGCGTGGATCGCGCTGGAGTCGCTCAGCGCGACGCCGTCGAGTGTGTGCACCTTGGTCAGCTTGCGGACCGACGAGGCGAGGAACAGCCCCTCGCCCTCGCTGAGGTCCTTGACCTGGAGCGGCTCGACCTTGATCGACCAGCCCGCCCGCTCGGCGCCGCGGAACAGCGCCGCCTGCGTCGTCCCCGGCAGGATGCCGATGCTCGCCGGCGGCGTGTGGAGCGTCTTGTCCTTCGCGAGGACGACGGTCGAAGTCGGCCCTTCGAAGACCGAGCCGTTGGCGGCGGTGAAAATCACATCGCTCGCGCCACGGCGGGCGGCCTCCCGCAGCGCGGCCATGTTGACGCCGTACGAAATCGACTTCGCGCCCAGCAGGAGCCACGGCGCGCGGTCGGCGAGTTCGGGCTCGATCCCTCGTTCGAGGGTGATCGCCGCGACGCCTTCGACACGGGCGCGGAGGACCTTCTCGTCGATCTCCACACCGAGCGCGAACCCGAACGGCTTCGCTTCCGGGTCGCCGTCGATTCCCCTGGTATACACCAGTTTCAGGGCGATCTCCGAGCTGGCGGACCAGTTGTCGATGACGGTCTGCGCGGCACGCTCCCAAGCCGCGAGGTCCGGCTCAGGCAGGTCGAGCATGGCCGCGGAACGGGCCAGTCGCTCGAGATGCGGGCGAAGCTCGCGAGGTCGCCCGTCGACGACGAGGATCGTCTCGAACACGCCGTCGCCGCGAAGCAGTCCCAGGTCGTCTACTCGCAGGTGGGCGGCCTCGGGGTCGGCCAGGGTCCCGTCGAGGAAGGCAAGCACGCGCATACGGACACGGTACTCACTAGCATGGGTTTCATGCCCTACCGCTCCCCCCTGCTCGAGCTTCCCGGACCGATCGCGGCACCCGACGGGCATCCTGAAGAGGGTGTCCCGTGGCATTGGGGAGACCCCTTCGCCGAGCAACGGACGGCGACGCGCGGCGCGGTCGTGATCGACCGTTCGCACCGCGAGATCCTGGCCGTGACCGGGGAAGAACGGTTGTCCTGGCTGCATTTGGTGATCTCGCAACACGTCACCGGGCTCGCCGAAGGCACCGGCACGGAGGCGCTCGTCCTGGACAGCCATGGCCGGGTGGACACCCACATGGTGGTCGCGCACGCGGACGGAACGGTGTGGCTGGACAGCGACCGGGGCGCGGTCGCGTCCAGCGCGTTGCCGTCCGGTGGCAAGCAGACTCTGCGCGAGTACCTCGAAGCGATGAAGTTCTGGTCCAAAGTGGACATCCGCGATGTCTCCGGCGAACTGGCACTGGTGACCGTCCTCGGCCCCGACGCGGACCGAGTGCTGGCCACCGTCGATGTTTCCTTGGGCCCGGACCCTTACTCGGTCGTGTCACTCCCCGGTGGCGGCTTCGCGCGGCGGATGCCGTGGCCTGGACGGAACAGCGCCGACCTCGTCGTGCCCCGCGCCGAACTGGCCGACTGGTGGCGCCGCCTCACCGACGCGGGCGCGCGACCGGCGGGCAGCTGGGCGTTCGACGCGCTGCGGGTCGAGTCACTGCGGCCGCGACTTGGAATCGACACCGATGAGCGCACGATCCCGCACGAGGTGAACTGGGTCGACTCCGCGGCGCATGTGGCGAAGGGCTGCTACCGCGGGCAAGAGACCGTCGCGAAGGTCCACAACGTCGGGCGGCCGCCGCGGTACATGGCGCTGCTGCACCTGGACGGTTCGCCGGAGATCACGCCGGAAACCGGTGACCCGGTGGTCCTCGGGGAGCGGACCGTCGGGCGTGTCGGCAGTGTCGTGCAACACCACGAACTGGGACCGATCGCGCTGGCGCTGGTCAAGCGCTCGACGCGACCAGGTGCGGAACTGCTGGTCGGTGCCGAGGACCGCGTCGTGCAGGCGGCCATCGACCCGGACTCCGTTCCGGCTGAGGCCCCCGCTCCTGGCCGGGAGGCCGCTCAGCGGCTGCGAGGCTGACGTTTCGGGGGCTTTGGGGCTTTGGGGCTTTGGGGCTTTGGGGGGCTTCGCTGGGCTGGCTTCGCTAGGGCGGCTGACCGGTGGTCCGTGAAGGCCACCTTGAGGGACTCTGGGTCCCTTAAAGTTCCCTTCACCTGCTCCGGGACCGCCGCTTGCACCATCGAAGGCGCATGAAGGCCCCCTTCCCTCGGCTCAGCGGAGGAAAGTCGCGTTCGCCCACGTTCCAAGTACATGAAGGACGCTTTCCCCGCATCTCACGCGGCGAAAGCCCCCTTCGCCCTGACCTCACCCAGTTATCCACAACTCTGCCCACCTGTGGACAAACTCGCCGACCAGCACTTTTCCACCCCCACCCCCGGTAAACTGGACCAGGGGCCGCCCCCGGGACGGGTGGGGGGCGCTCTGGAGGTGACCGAAAGAGCAGGGGAGGTAGGCGGGAGGGGCGAAGATCCTTGTGGTATCACGCCCTGCGGAACATTTCCGCTGGAGCGCGATAAGCTACGCGGGTGATCGAAGTCCGGCCCGGTGGTCGCCGTCGTATCGACCGCGTGCTCGGCCCTGGGTATCTCAGCGACCTCGGCGAGCTGACCCTTTCCGTGCTGCGCGAGCGCCGTGACGAGGCCGCGCAGGAGGAGACCGACCTGTCGTACCTGCGGCGTTTGCTGCACGCGCGGATCGACATCGTCCGGGCCGAGCAGGAGCGTCGCAGTTCGGGTGGCGAGAGCAGTGTGGTCGAGCGGCTGGCCGCGATCCTGGCGGACAACGCGATCGGCCCGGCCACGGGTTCGGGCAGGCATCAGCGGCTGGAGCCGTCCCGGGCGGGCGAGCACCGGCGGTTCGCCGAAGCGCTCATCGGTGACACGGATCTTTCCGACGTCAGCACGCTCTCGGACGGGAAGCTGGTCAACGCCCTCAACAGGTACGCCGACGAAGAGGTCTCCGTGTCGTCGTACCGCCGCGAGGTGCAGGGCGTGATGGACACGATCAACGCCGAGATCGCGACCCGCTACCGCCAGGGCACGGCGTCGGTCGACGACTTGCTCGACACCGAACGTGGCGGCTCCGAGTGACGAATCCCGTCTTGGTCGAGGTCGTCCGGTCCGGTTTCGTGGAGAGCACGCACCGGGGCGCGTTGGTGATCACCGCCCCGGACGGGTCGGTGCGGTTCTCCGCGGGCGACATCGAGCGACCGGTTTACCCGCGCTCGTCCAACAAACCGCTGCAGGCCGTCGGGATGCTGCGCGCCGGCCTCACCATCAGCGACCAGGATCTCGCGTTGGGCTGCGGATCGCACAACGGCGAGCCCGGCCATGTCGAGGGCGCTTTGTCGATGCTTTCCCGAGCGGGCCTGACCGAGGACGCGCTGGCCTGCCCGCCCGCCTTCCCGTTGCACGAGCCGAGCATGCTCGCCGTGGCCGCGACGGGGAAACGCCGCGCCTCGATGAACTGCTCCGGCAAGCACGCCGCGATGCTCACGACCTGCGCCCAGCTCGGCTGGTCCACCGAGGACTACGCGGCCGCGACCCATCCGCTGCAGAAAGTCATCCAGGCCACCGTCGCCGATCTCACGAGCGAGCCGATCGAAACGGTCGGTGTCGACGGGTGCGGCGCCCCGCTGTTCGCGTTCTCCCTCACCGGGCTCGCCCGCTCGTTCGGCAGGCTGGTCACCGCGATGGGCGGGCCGGACCGTCGGGTCGCGGACGCCGTCCGCGCGCATCCGTGGCAGGTCGCGGGCACCGGCCGCGAGGACACCGCGCTGATGACCGGCGTCGAGGGTCTGCTCTCGAAGGGTGGCGCCGAGGGAGTGCACGCGTTCGCCCTCCCCGACGGCACCGCGCTGGCACTGAAGATCGATGACGGTGCCGCGCGGGCACGGCTCCCGCTGCTGCTCGCGACCCTGCGCCACCTCGGCATCGACCCCGGCGACGAAGCCGCGGACCTCGCGCGCGACGCGGTGCTGGGCGGCGGGAAGCCGGTCGGCGAACTGCGTGTCACCGCGGGTCTCTTCGACTAGTTCGCGCGTTCCCGCGCGGCCAGGTCGCCCCAGAAGTCCCGCAAGTCGGCGAACAGTTCGGCCAGCTCGTCGACGTTGCCGGTGCGGAGCGCGTCGAGGATGTCGTGCACCTCTTCGGCGGTCGTGTCGGCTTGAAGGATCGAGTCGGCGAAGAGCTGCACGAGACCGCCGTAGTCGAGTTCGACCGCGGAGCCGGGGTGGAAGCTGTCGAGCCAGCGTCGCGTCTCGAGCAGCACCCGGCCGGGCGCTGAATCACCGAAGGTCGCTTCGAGCAGGTCACCGACCTCGCGGGCCCGATGCCGGGCGTCGGTGATGGAGACCCGCCAGGACACCTCGCGCTCGGGGTCGTCGCGGCCCTTGCCCAGCTTGACCCGGCGCATCCCTGGATCGAACAGCACGAACCACGGGAGCGGGACGGTCCACGTCGTCGAGAGCGTGTGCGACGCCGAGGCGGACAGGTCGCCGATGGCGGACTTCGCCCGCGAGCGGATCATGTCGAGCGAAGCGCCGCCCGCGTCGAGCACCGCGTTCTTCAGCGCCGGATGCGCGTCACCGAGGAAGGTCACCAGCGCCGCGGCCGAGCGGGCGCGGATCTCCATCGGGCACAGCAGCGGTCCCGGTCCGGCGTCGCCGTGCTCACCTTCCGGAACGTCTTCGGGGTCGAGGACGAGGACGTCGGTGACGAGGCTGGGCGCGGCCCGGCCGTCCGCGAGCTCGGCGGGCAGCAACCGTCCGACATGCTGTGACTTGAGCCACAGTGACTGCTCGCGTTCGCCCGCGGCCGAACGATCGAGCCGGGCCGCTTCGATGGCCTCCAGCAGGCGTTCGTCCGGTGGATCGCCCAGCGCGAGCAGGGGCTCATAGACGCGGAGATAGGCCGCGAACGGACGGGGCACACGAGCATCGTGACACGCCGACCTGCGACTATCGCCACCGACCGGCCGGTAACCGGCGTCCGGTGAACACTGTCGCCACCGGCACACCGTGCCACGTCGCATCCAACCCCCCGGGCACGGTACGGTGTCAGCAGGAAATAATTGTCGAGACGATGCGGGGCCGCCGATTCCCCCGGCCGCCCCGCCCCTGTGCGAGGGGGTCGAGCCATGGGGCGCGGCCGGGCTAAGGCCAAGCAGACGAAGGTGGCGCGTGAGCTCAAGTACAGCTCGCACGAAACCGACTTCGATGCTTTGCAGCGCGAGCTGTCCAGTAGTTCTTCGGATTACGGGCATGAGGACGACAAGCGGGAAGACGACGACCCGTACGACGGGTACGACGAATACCGCCGCTGAGCAGGCGTGACACGCGAGGGTGGCACGGGTTGAACCCCGTGGTCCACCCTCGCGTGTCGCGTGCTGCCCAAAATACGGAAGAGGTGCCATGTCCGACGTATCGCGAGTAGGTGTGATCGGAGCCGGGCTCATGGGCTCCGGCATCGCCGAAGTGCACGCGCGTGCCGGTCTCGACGTGATCGTCACCGAGGTGAGCCAGCCGGCGCTGGACTCCGGGCGGGCGCGGATCGAGAAGTCGCTGCAACGCGGCGTCAAGAGCGGGAAGCTGTCGCAGGAAGACGCCGACGCGGCGCTCGGACGGGTTCGCTTCACCACCGAGATCGGCGAGTTCGCCGACCGCGACCTCGTGATCGAGGCCATCCTGGAACAGGAGCAGGCCAAGGTCGAAATGTTCCGGTCGCTGGACAAGATCGTCGAGCGTGAGGATGCCGTGTTCGCGTCCAACACCTCGTCGATCCCGATCATGAAACTCGGGATGGCGACCAACCGCCCGCAGCAGGTGGTCGGCATCCACTTCTTCAACCCGGTCCCGGTGCTGCCGCTAGTCGAGCTGGTGCCTTCGCTGCTGACCAGCGACGACACCGCCCGCCGCGCGGAGGAGCACGCGACGACGGCGTTGCACAAGACGGTGATCCGTTCGCAGGACCGCGCCGGATTCATCGTGAACTCGCTGCTCGTGCCGTATCTGCTTTCGGCGATCCGGATGATCGAGTCGGGCTTCGCGTCGGCGGAGGACATCGACCGCGGCATGGAGCTGGGCACCGCGCACCCGATGGGCCCGCTGCGGCTGTCGGACCTGATCGGCTTGGACACCATCAAGGCGATCGCGGACTCGATGTACGCCGAGTTCAAGGAGCCGCTGTACTCCTCACCGCCGCTGCTGTTGCGCATGGTCGACGCCGGCTTGCTCGGCAAGAAGACCGGCCGCGGGTTCTACAGCTACTCCTGATCCGCAACTTTCGTACCGGCGGGCGACCACTTGTTCGGCTGTCCGTGCAACCGGTGTCCCCTGTTGCATGGACGGCATGAACGAGCACACGCGTCGTAAGGCAATCACTGTCGCCGGGCTGACCGGCCTCACCGGACTCGCCACCGCGGGTTCGGCGTCCGCGGGTCAACGCCGTGGAGTACCGACTTTCGTGTTCGCCGCGGGTGCGAACGGCGTCTCCGGCGTCCCGAACGAACTCGTGCTGCGCGGTTACCGCTGCGTCGGCGTCGACCTGCCGGGCCAGCGGCCGACAGACGCCCAGTTCCGGCTGTCCTACCAGGCTCCACAGGACCTGGCGGCGTTCGCGACCGAACCGTCGCCGCTGGCCGGGGTGACCGTGGCCGACCACATCGCCGCGACCGTGGAAACCGTCCGCCGGGCGGCCGCGCTCGGGCCGGTCGTGCTCGTCGGCGCCAGCATCGGCGGCGCGGCGATCAGCCTGGTCGCGAACCAGGTGCCGCGGCTGATCGACCTGCTGGTCTACGACACCGCGTTCTGCTGCGGCACGCTGCCCACTCCGGGTCACTACCTGCAGACCGACGAGGGTAAGACGACGCAGGTCATGGCGTTGCTGGAGTTCATGGCAGCCGACCCAGCGGTGGTCGGGGCGTTCCGTTCGAACTGGCGTATCGCCGACCCGGTGCGCCTGGCGAAGGCGAAAGAGGCCTTCATGAGCGACAGCACCGACGCCGAGTTTCACACGTTCCTGAACTCGATGATGCCGGACGAACTCCCCGGCAAGGGCGACGTCGATTCCCGCGGTGACCTGCGCACTTGGGGGCACATCCCGCGCGTGTACGTCCGGCACCTGCGGGACAACATCATCCCGCTCGCGTTGCAGGACCGGATGATCCGGGAGGCCGACGAGCGCACCCCCCGCAACCGGTTCCGGGTCTTCGACCTCGATACCGCGCACGTTCCGACCTCGGCCAAGCTGGGCGAACTCCTGGACCTCTACGACCGGGTTGCCCGGCCTCTCCTGCGCAATTAGTGCTGTAGTTGCGCCGTGCAAGGATCGCATTTAGAGGACTAATCGCGGGGGTGGGGCAGCGCCGGGAGCAAGCATCGGCACACCTAGACTCGGGGTCGTGGGACAGGGACAGCTGCGCGCGGGTCTGGTCGGTGCCGGTCCGTGGGCGAAGACGGTGCACGCGCCGGGCCTCGCCGATCACCCGGGTACGACGTTGAGCGCGGTCTGGGCCAGGCGCCCTGAAGCGGCCGCGGAGCTGGCGGAGGCGCACGGCGCCGAGGCCGTCGGCAGCTTCGAAGAGCTGCTCGACCAGGTGGACGCGGTCGCGTTCGCCGTGCCACCCGCCGTTCAGGCGGAGCTGGCGGTCAAAGCGGCCGAGGCGGGCAAGCACCTCATCCTGGAGAAGCCGATCGCCGCGGATCTCGACGGCGCGCGGCGGCTCGCGGACGCGGTCGAGGCCGCCGGCGTGGTCGGTCTCGTGGTCCTGATCTTGCGTTACTCGCCGATGACCCGGGACTGGCTCGACGGGATCAAGGAAGCGGGCGGGTGGCGAGGCGGCGGCGCGCGCTGGCTTTCGGGCGCGCTGCTCGGCGGGCAGTACCGGGATTCGGCGTGGCGACACGACTCCGGCGCGCTCGCCGACATCGGCCCGCACGCGTTCGATCTACTGGACGCGGCGCTCGGTGAAATCACCGACGTGCTCGCCGCCAACCGGACCGACGACGATCTGTGGCAGGTGCTGTTCGCCCACGCGGGTGGCGCGACCAGTACGGCGACCCTGTCGCTGCGGATGCCGATCCAGCCGACGGTCGTCGAAGTGACCGTTTACGGGGAGCACGGCTACCGCACGTTAGGGCGGAAACCGGGTTCCGCCGATGAGTCGTACACCGCGCTCCTGGACGATTTCGCCGCGATGGCCGCGAGCGGAACGACCTCGCACCCGTGTGACGTGCGTCGCGGACTGCACCTGCAGAAACTGATCGAACGCGCACGCGAACTCGCCGGGCACGGCAAGTAGTACACAGGTCCCTTACGAAGCTTTCCCTTATACGGCAACGCCTTCTCTCTGCCGCTTCACAGTTGTCCACAGGTTGTCCACAGGCTCCATTGTGGACGTTCACCGCCCTGACCCAAGCACGGGAAAGCCCTTTCCGCTACCGGAAAAGATCACCTCTTAGCGCGGTCGCCTCGCATACCGAGTCGATCTTTCGTTGACGATCACCGCGATTCCGTTCGCGTTACCCGGTTGGCCGGTGCTCGCGGGTATCGACGGCGGAGACAAGCCGACCGCTCCTCCGCCTCGGCGACCACCGCTGTGGACATGGCGCTTGTGCTGGTCTGCTTCCTGGGCGTTGTGCCTGGTCACGATGCCGGTGACCGACGCGCAGGGCAGCAGGCTGGACCTCGAACCCGGCACCGACCTGCGCCTCGCGCCGAGCGACAGCGCCGTGGTCGGCGCCGCCCGCAAGGCCGGTAAACCACTTGACCGCCGTGCGAAGGTGATCGCGAAAGCCCTGCCTACGGGCTTTGTCCAGTCAAGAAAGAGGGATGCCTCATGCCTGACGCCTTCAGCGGCGTCGGCACGAGCTAGCCGGCGCCCACGCCAGCTCCACCACGCACGCGGGTCTTCCCGTGCGTCCCTTTTTCTTGCCCGAAAGGCATGGCGACCAGTGCTTTCCGAGACCATCAGTGCTCTGCAGTCCTATATCCGCGTCACCGCGGCGAAGTACCGCGAAACCGAGCGGATCGGGCCCTTCCTGGCCACGTACTACCTCGAGGCCGACAGCCCCTTTCTCAACTACGCGATCCCCGATGACGGCGCCGTCCCCACTTCGGGCGACGTCGCCCGGCTCACCGAGGCGTTCCGCGAGCGCGGACTCGTGCCGCGCCTGGAGTTCCTGACCGAAGCGGTTCCGGCAGCCGAGGCGGTGCTCGTCGAGGGCGGGTACACCCTGGAGCGGCGGGTCCCGCTGATGATCTGCGCTCCGGAGCAGCTCGTCGAGCAGCCGAAACCGGCTGGGATCAGCTTGTTCACCCCGAAGACGCCCGAAGAGTTCCGGAAGATGATCCAGGCGCAGAACCTCGCCTTCGGGGAGACCGATCCCGATCAGCACCTCGACCCGTCACCGGATCAGCTGAGCGGCGAGACGATCTCGGTCATGGCGCTCACCGAAGCCGGTGAATGTGCCGGCGGCGGAGTCGCGACGGCGATCCAGGACGGCGCCAGTGAAATCGCCGGCATCGGGGTGATCGAGGGGTACCGGAGCCGCGGGATCGCGGCGGCGATGACGGAGTACCTGACCCGTGAGGCCCATTCACGGGGCGGGCGTTCGGTGTTCCTGACACCGGGCGCCGGGCAGGCGGAACGCGTCTACGGCCGGGTCGGTTTCGAGACCGCGGCCGAGTGCGTGCACCTGTCGGTCCCTGTCGGCGGAGCAGGGGTCCACCTCGACGAGTGACCACCCGCGGACCACTGGAAACTCAGTCGTCCGAGTAGCCGCCGCGGCGGGTCCGTTTGACCTCACCGCGGCGCTTCTTCGAGGCCAGGCGGCGTTCCTTCGAACCCCGTGAGGGTTTGGTGGGACGCCGCTTGGCGGCCGGTGGCGCCGACGCGTCCACCAGGAGCATGACCAGCCGCGCCCGCGCGGCTTCCCGGTTCATCAGCTGGGAGCGGTGTTCCGACGCGGTGATCGTGACGACGCCGTCGACCAGGCGCGACGAAAGCCGGTCCAGCATCCGGGCCCGGAGGTGTTCCGGGATCGAAGCCGAACCGGCCACGTCGAAGGAGAGTTCGACCCGCGAGTCCGTGGTGTTCACGCCCTGCCCACCCGGACCCGACGACCGGGAGAACCGTTCGCTCAAATCGGTGCCCGGGATCACGAACCGGGTGCCGACCACCACGTCATCAGCCACGGGCCCAGTGTGACATCAGGGGGAAGACCATTTTTGTCTCTGCGCGGTCAGAAGCGCGGGTGGTCGCCGGAGAGCACGGCGCGCGGGCCATCCGGGTCTTCCGCGGGCTGCACGTCGCCAAGGATCCACGCCGGCACGTGCCGCGCGGTCAGCATCGCCAGCGCGCGATCGACATCGTCGGCTCCGACGATCGCGACCATGCCGACACCCATGTTGAAGGTCTTCTCCAGTTCGGCGCGCTCGACCTTGCCGCGGTGTCCGATCAGGGCGAAAACCGGCGCGGGGGTCCAGGTGCCGCGTTCGAGCTTCGCGACCAGGCCGCGCGGCATGACGCGGGCGAGGTTCTGCTCCAGCCCACCGCCGGTGACGTGCGCGAACGCGCGGACATCGGCCTCGGCCACCAGCGCGAGACAGTCCTTCGCGTAGATCCTGGTCGGCTCCAGCATCTCCTCGCCCAGCGAGCGGCCGAACTCCTCGACATGCCCGTCGAGCGGCATGCGCGCGATGTCCAGCAGCACGCGCCTGGCGAGCGAGTAACCGTTGGAGTGCAGGCCGGACGAGCCGAGCGCGAGGACGACGTCGCCGGGGCGGACCCGCTCCGGACCAAGCACCTTCGACGCCTCGACGACGCCGATGCCGGTGCCTGAGAGGTCGTAGTCGTGCTCGCCCATCAGGCCCGGGTGCTCCGCGGTTTCGCCGCCGAGCAGCGCGCAACCCGCCTGAACACAACCCTCGGCGATGCCGCCGACCAGCGCCGCGATCTTCTCCGGCACGACCTTGCCGACGGCGATGTAGTCCTGCATGAACAGCGGCTCGGCGCCGGTGACGACCAGGTCGTCGACGACCATCGCGACCAGGTCGATGCCGACGGTGTCGTGCTTGTCGAGCGCCTGCGCGACAGCGATCTTGGTGCCGACCCCGTCGGTCGACGAGGCCAGCACCGGCTCTTTCCACTTGTCCAGCTTCAGGGAGAACAGCCCGGCGAAACCGCCGACCCCGCCCATCACCTCGGGCCTGGTGGCCCTTTCGGCGTGCGGTTTGAGCAGCTCAACGGCTTTGTCACCGGCGTCGATACTGACCCCGGCGGCGGCGTACGTGGCGCTCGTGGACTCGCTCACGGAAGCGGACTCCAACTCTGGAAGAAAGGACTAGGGACGCCGGATGGCGTCCTCAGCACCGTACCCGGCAGGGCTGACAGGCTTCGCCGCGCCATTGACCGAGTCCAGGCTCTCCAGCAGGTGCTTCCCGATCAGGGCGTCCTCGGGGAGCGCGATCGGGTACTCGCCGGAGAAGCACGCGGTGCACAGTCGTGACTTCGGCTGCTCCGAAGCCGCGACCAGCCCGTCCAGGGAGATGTAGCCCAAGGTGTCCGCGCCGATGGACCGGCGGATGCCGTCGAGGTCGACGCCGTTGGCCACCAATTCGGCGCGGGAAGCGAAGTCGATGCCGTAGAAACACGGCCAGCGGACGGGCGGTGAGGCGATCCGGACGTGCACCTCGAGCGCGCCGGCCTCCCGCAGCATGCGGACCAGCGCGCGCTGGGTGTTGCCGCGGACGATGGAGTCGTCGACCACGACGAGCCGCTTGCCGCGGATGACGTCACGCAGCGGGTTCAGCTTCAGCCGGATGCCCAGCTGGCGGATGGTCTGCGACGGCTGGATGAAGGTGCGGCCGACGTAGGCGTTCTTCACCAGGCCGGTGCCGTAGGGAATGCCGGAGCCCTGCGCGTACCCGATGGCGGCCGGGGTGCCGGATTCGGGCACCGGCATGACCAGGTCGGCGTCGGCCGGGTGCTCGGCGGCCAGCTTGCGGCCGATCTCGACGCGGGTGGCGTGCACGCTGCGGCCGGCGATCGAGGTGTCGGGCCGCGCGAGGTAGACGTACTCGAAGACGCAGCCCTTGGGCTCGGGGTTCGCGAACCGCGAGGAGCGCAGGCCCTCGGCGTTGATCGCGATGAGCTCACCGGGCTCGACCTCGCGGACGAACGACGCACCGCAGATGTCCAGCGCGGCCGTCTCACTGGCGACCACCCAGCCGCGTTCGAGCCTGCCGAGCACCAGTGGGTGCACACCGTGCGGGTCGCGGGCCGCGTACAAGGTGGACTCGTCGGCGAAGACCAGGCAGAACGCGCCCTTGAGGGTGGGCAGCAGTTCCAGCGCGGCGGCCTCGATGCCCCTGTCCGCGGCGTTGGCCGCGAGCAGTCCGCACACCAGGTCGGAGTCGCTGGACGAACCGGTCAGGCCGAGGTGCGGTTTGATGCCGGCGGCGACCGTGCGATCGCGCAGTTCGGCGGTGTTGACCAGGTTTCCGTTGTGCGCGAACGACAATCCGCTGCCGGTGGCGGTGGTACGGAAGATCGGCTGCGCGTTTTCCCAGATGGTCGCGCCGGTGGTCGAATAGCGGCAGTGCCCGACGGCGATATGTCCCTGCAGCGACTGCAGGACCTGCTCGTCGAAGACCTGACTGACCAGGCCGAGATCCTTGAAGACGACGATCTGCGAACCGTCGGAGACCGAGATGCCGGCCGCTTCCTGGCCGCGGTGCTGAAGTGCGTAGAGCCCGTAGTAGGTCAGCTTCGCGACCTCTTCTCCGGGCGCCCAGACACCGAACACACCGCATTCCTCACGGGGTTCCGGATCGGGCTGGTCGGTCACGGGCTGTCCGGCGAGGGACGGGTCGGAAACCACCGAGGTGCTCCCAGGGAGAAGAGGGTAGGCCGCCACCAGTGTAAACGGTGAGCCGGAGATCAACGCGTCGTGCGACGTGGCACTGGACACGCTTCAGTCGATGACAGTAAGTGACCCCGCGTCTGCGATCGACGCCGGGGTCATCCCATCGCGTTCAGTGACCGTGGGTGACGGGCGGGTGTCAAGACCCGTCACTCACGACCCCCGACCAGCCGACCGCTCCCCCTCGACAGAGGCGGTCGACTGTGCAGTGGGGTGTCGGAGATCAGCCGGCCGCTTTTCACCCGGCGGCTAGCCACTTGGACGTGCCGCCGCGACCAGGGACCCAGCAGCCCTTGGACGCGGTCTCCGAAGGGAACAGTGAGCCGGGCGTCCGTTCGTCCGGGAGCGCGAGCAGTGCCGTCAGCACCGTCGCCGCGTCGCCGGCAAACCGCCACAGCCACACCTCGGGCTGGAGGATGTCCTCCTCGGTACCGGGCATGCGGGTCGCCACGACGTCGTCCTCGGCGTTGAGCCGGACCACGTCGACCACGTTGTCGTGGACTCGCACGCCGACCACGGCTGTGACCTCGCCGTTCGCGTCGCACGGGTGCACGAACTGGTATCCGCGGTGGATCAGCTCCTGCAAACCGCTTTCGATATCGGTGATTTCCGCGGTGATGGTGTCACCTGAGAACGTCATCGAATTCGCCGTCCTTGGCACCCGCGAGGAACGCGGCCATCTCGGCCTGGGTGTAGATCAAGGCGGGGCCGGTCGGGAAGCGCGAGTTGCGCATCGCGATCTCGCCGGACGGGAGCGGAGCCACCTCGACGCAGTTGCCGATCGCGTTGCTGTAGCTCGCTTTGCGCCAAGGCGCCCCGGTAAGACGATCGGCCGGGATGCCGTTGTCGAATTGTTCAGCCATGGTCCCCACCTTCCCCGACTCAAGACTTCGGGCGATGCATCTGCATGTGCATTTGCCTGTGATCCCAAAGTTAGCACGTGTGACTGCAACGGTAAATGCACGTGCAGAATTTTTTGCAGAATTCGCGTGCAGTGAGAACTCGATCCCCGCCCGTCCCCCAAACGGGTGAGGCCGCGCCTCCCCAAGAGGTGAACGACTACCAGTCATCACGGGCTTTTTGCGCGCAGGCAAGAAAATCCCGGCCGTCACCAGTACGGCGAAGAGCCCACAACGGTGAGTGACTCAGATTTCCGCGCGGCGCTTCAGGAGCATCTGACGGCTGCGGTCCGGCGTCTCCGCGTCGACCGCGAGCATGTCGAGCGCCCGGCTGTACCGCTCGATCTCGTCGCGCTTGTCGATGTAGTGCGCGCCGGTCAGATATTCGGTGTAGGCGATGTTCGGCAGTTCCTCTTCCGCGAACCTGAGCAGCGAGAACGCGCTGTCGGCGGAGTAGCCGCTCCGGTCGAACGGGAGGATCTGGACCGAGATGTTCGGCTGCAGGATCATCTCCAGCAGGTAATCGATCTGGCCCTTCAGCACCTCGCGGTCGCCGATCGGGCGATGGAGCACCGACTCGTCGAGCACCAGCCACAGCCGCGGCGCGTCCGGCCGGGACAACATCTTCTGCCGCCGCATCCGCAGCGCGACCCGGCGATCGACCTGCTCGTCGACCATGTCCTTGCGGCCGTGGCTCATGATGGCCCGCGCGTAGGCCTCGGTCTGCAGCAGACCCGTGACGTACAGCGGCTCCCAGACCTGGATCCGGGCCGCGGCCTCTTCGAGTCCGACGAGGTCGTTGAACCAGCTCGGCATCAGGTCGCCGTAGCGGCGCCACCAACCCGGCTCGTTCGACTCCTTGACCATGTCGAGGAACTGCTGCCGATCGTCGGGATCGGTCATCCCGTACATGGTCAGCAGGTCGGCGACGTCGCGTTCCTTGAAGCCGACGCGGCCGAGTTCGAGACGGCTGATCTTCGACTCGGAACCGCGGATGCTGTAGCCGGCCTCCTGGCGCGTGATCCCCGCGTCCTCGCGCATCCGCCGGAGCTGTGAGCCGAGGATCATCCGCCGCGCGGTGGGACCCAGTGACTGCTCACCGCCGGGCGGGTTGACCGCGTTCATCGACCGGGGACCTTTCGTATGTCTCTATTCACCAGGGGATCAAGCCGACTACTCAAAGTACACGTTTGGGCCTCGACACGACAGGGATGGCTCGGTTTACCCGCCGCGTACGTGGTTCTACTCTACGTAGAGTCCGAGACTTCCGACACAGTTTTGTGAGGTTCAAGATGCCCGACGCCCCGCCCCGGACGGAACGAGTACCTGTGGGTGTCGACCCGACCCGGGCCAGCATCGCCCGGGTATACGACGCCTTCCTTCTCGGCAAGGACAACTACGAGATCGACCGGGAAGTGCTGCGGAAGGTCCAGCAGGCCGCCCCCGAGGCGCAGGACCTGGCGACCGAGAACCGCGGCTTCCTGATCCGCGCGTGCCGGTTCGTCGCCAGCCAGACGGGCATCACCCAGTTCCTCGACCTCGGATCCGGCCTCCCGACCGCCGAGAACACGCACCAGGTCGTGCAGCGGATCAACCCGGAGATCAAGGTCGTCTACGTCGACAACGACCCGGTGGTGCTCGCACACGGGCGCGCTCTCCTGGAAGAGAACGAGAACACGCACTTCGTCTCGGACGACATCTTCGAGCCGGAGCGGATCCTGGAGAACCCGGACATCCTCCGACACCTCGACTTCTCGCGGCCGATCGCGTTGCTGCAGCTCGGGACCCTGCACCACTACAACGGGCCGAAGGAAGATCCGGCCAAGATCATGAAGAGGTACATCGACGCGCTGCCCTCGGGTTCGTACGTGGCGATCTCGCACTTCTCCGACCCGCAGGACGAGCTGTCCGAGGTCGCCCGCAAGATGGAGGACTTCTTCATCCACAGCCCGATGGGCTCGGGCACCTTCCGTACCAAGGCCGAGATCGAGGAGCTGTTCCACGACCTCGAGATGGTCGAGCCCGGCGTCAAGCTGTGCGCCGACTGGTGGCCGGACGGCCCGCGGATCAAGGAGCTGAACACGGCTCAGCGGACGATCTCGGGCGGGATCGGCCGGAAGAAGTAGGACCCCCGCCTCACGAGTGAGATGAACGGGGCTTTCCTCTCGAAGTTTGAGAGGAAAGCCCCGTTCATCTCCTCAAGGGGCCAAGGTTCAGAGGCGGACCAAGGGTAGCCAGCGGGCCAGATCGGCCCTGCTCCCGGAGGCGGTGACCCGCCCCGACTCGACGGCGTCGGCCCAGCCGAGCTGCCCGGTCGCCAGTTCCAGCCACGTGCGCGGATCCGTTTCGACGACGTTCGGCGGCGTCCCGCGCGTATGCCGCAATCCTTCGACGCACTGCACAGCCGCGAACGGTGGCACCCGCACTTCGACACTCTTCCCTGGCGCGTCCGCGGCCAGCGTCCGCAGGCTCAGCCGCACCGCCGCGGCCAGGTCTGGACGGGCCGGATCCGGACTGGATCCGCTCAACCAGGGGAAAATCGCCATGATCGCGGCACGTAACTCAGCGGGGTCGACCGAACGCGAAGAGGCCATGGAAGAACAGTAGAGTGAGCGCGAACAAACCTTCAGGCACCCGGAACGTGGGGATGGCGATGGCGCAGCGGGACGAGGCGGATCGGTTGGCGTCGAGCCCGGCGGGCAAGCTGAAACCGGGGAAGCCGAAGATCACCGAAGAGATGCGCGCCAACGCCAGGGCCAACCCGAACAGCTGGCTGTATGTCATCGACGAGGCCTTCGACCCCGACGGCCCGGTGCCGTCCTGGGCGGTCGTCGGCGCGTATCCGGTGAACGGCGCGGGCGAGATCGTCGAGGACTTCCATTCCAACGACCGGTACCGCCCCTCGCCAAAGGCGCTCGGCTTCCCGGAACCACGCAACGAACTCGAGCAGTTGCTGCAGCTGGTGCGGACGAACCATCGCCCGGCCGCCGACCTGCCGCGGGTCTTCCTCGACTCGACGCTGTTCGTCTACGCCCTTTCGCCGGTGCAGCGCACGGTCATCGGCTTCCACGACACCGACGGCCGGGTGCTCGTGCCCGCGTACACGGCCAAGGCGCTGGTCCCGCGCGAATGGCCGCACGCCCGCGCGGTGCTGGGCCGGGACATGGTCCCGTTGCTGGCCGGGCATCCGGTGGCCGTCAATCCGCACGATCGGCTCACCGCCATCGTCGGATCGGAGCACCTCGACAAGGCCCTTTCGGACGAGCGTCGTTAGGGCTCGATTAACCCACTCGGCCCAATTTATTCAGGTCGAGCGCAACTCTTTCGGGTGATGTTCGAGTCGCTGATTCCCTTTTCACGGGGGATCGTGGCGACGTGATGAGTCGCAGAGTGTGTTCAAAAGGCTGGGGGGCCGTCCTCGCGGCGGGGGTCTTGCTGCTCGCACAGACCCCTGCCGTGGCACAGGAAACCGGGCCCAGATACGACGGGGCCGAGGAGCACTACGCGGGCTCGCAGATCGCGTTGCACGAAGGCGTCAACTCGGCCCTCGGGCCGCTGTACGGCGGCGAGGGACAGACCCTCGGCCACGATGTCAGCGGACATCAGGGCGACGTCGACTGGCCCGGCGCGGCCAGGACCGGCGCGAAGTTCGTCTACGTCAAGGCGACCGAGGGCACCGGATTCGTCAATCCCCGGTTTCCCCAGCAGTACAACGGTTCCTACGGCGTCGGCCTGGTCCGCGGCGCGTACCACTTCGCACGCCCCGACATCTCGGACGGCGCCTCGCAGGCGCACTACTTCGTCGACCACGGCGGCGGCTGGTCCGGTGACGGCAAGACCCTGCCGGGCGCGCTCGACGTCGAGTACAACCCGTACGGCGAAACCTGTTACGGCAAGACGGCCGCGCAGATGGTCGCGTGGATGGCGTCGTTCGCCGAGACCTATCTGTGGCGGACCGGGCGGCATCCGACGATCTACACGTCGACGAGCTGGTGGAAGCGCTGCACCGGCAACAGCAACTTGTTCTGGCAGAACCCGTTGTGGGTCGCGCGCTACCACACGGAGATCGGCGAGCTGCCCGCCAGCTGGAAGACCCAGACCATCTGGCAGTTCGCGGACAGGGGCAGCCTGCCAGGCGACCAGAACTGGTTCAACGGCGCGGAAGATCGAGTACGCGCGTTGTCGGTCGGCTCAACACTCACCCGTTGAGTGTTACAAGATCACAAAGCACCGCCAAGATGGAAATGAAAATCACCCACGCGTAGCACCAATTTCACGGAAGTTAGTGACAAACCCGGCACTCGTCGTCAACAATCGTGCCCGGACGGCTACCTGCAAATAGTCGTCCTCAGCGAGGGTTATCCGTGAAGGGATTGTCGTATGCGCACTTCCCGAAGAATCGCCATCGCCGTCGGCTCCGCGCTGCTCCTGCTGGGCAGCACGGTCCAGGCGTCGGCCGCCCCGTCTCCGGAGATCATGTCGATCGACCAGGATCTCCAGCGGAACGACCACACGATCGGATCGCAGATCCGGCGGGTGGAAGGCGACACCTCCACCCCGGAGTCCAAGGAGAGGGCGGCGCGGCCGCAGCCTGAAGCCGGGGTGCTCGCGACCGTCGCGGGGATGGACGTCGCCAGCTACCAGAAGAACGTCGACTGGGGCTACTGGTGGGGCCAGGGCAAGCGTTTCGTGTGGACGAAGGCCACCGAAGGCACCAGTTACAAGAACCCGTACTTCGCCCAGCAGTACAACGGTTCCTACAGCCAGGGCTTCATCCGCGGCGCGTACCACTTCGCCCTGCCCAACGTCTCCGGTGGCGCTGCGCAGGCGGACTTCTTCATCAACAACGGCGGAGGCTGGTCCAAGGACGGCAAGACCCTGCCGGGCGCGCTGGACATGGAGTACAACCCGTACGGGGCCACCTGTTACGGCTTGAGCCAGGCGTCCATGGGGGCATGGATCCGGGCGTTCCACGATCGTTACCAGGCGCGCACCGGCCGCTGGCCCGTCATCTACACCTCGACGAGCTGGTGGAACACGTGTGTCGGATCGGCGCAGAACTTCGGTGGCACGGTCCCGCTGTGGATCGCGCGCTACGCCTCCACCGTGGGTGCGCTGCCGTACGGCTGGGGCTTCTACACCGTGTGGCAGTACACCTCCAGTCCGCTCGACCAGAACACCTTCAACGGCGCATACGACCGCTTGCAGGCACTGGCCAACGGCTGAGCTGCGCATTTCGTGAAGAAGCGGCTCCCGGCCTCGGCCGGGAGCCGCTTTCGCGCGCGAGGTACCTTCCCCCTGAAACCCCTGGCACGGGCGGATCCGGAACCAGCGCCGACCGCCTGCCGTCTGATCTCCAGCCTCAGGCCCCAGTACGGAAGGCGAGACCGATGACCTACCCACCCCAGCCAGGCCAGCCCTACGGCCAAGATCCCCAGGGGCAGCAGCCCGGCGGTCATCCGCAGCAGGGTGGCTGGGACCAGACCCAGCAGTACGGTCAGCCTCAGCAGTACGGACAGCAGCAGGGCTGGGACCAGACCCAGCAGTACCAGCAGCAGCCCCAGCAGGGCTGGGACCAGACGCAGCAGTACCCGCAGCAGCAGGCAGGCTGGGATCCGAACGCGCAGCAGCAGGGCTGGGACCCGAACAACCCGGGCTACCCGCAGGGTTACGGCGGCCCGCCCGCGCCGCCGCCGAAGAGCAAGACCGGGCTGATCATCGGGATCGTGATCGGCGTGGTCGTGCTGATCGCGTTCGGTGTCACCGGTTTCGTCGCGCCGGGCTTCCTGCTCAGCAAGGACGAAGGCAACAACACGGCCGCGCCGCCGCCGGCGTCGTCCAGCAAGGCCCCGACTTCCGCGCCGAAGAGCAGCCCGAAGTCGAGCGCGCCCAAGAGCAGCCCGAAGAGCACCGAAAGCGGGGGTGCGGGCTCCGAAGGCAACCCGAAGGGCGTCCAGAACCTCAAGGACTTCCTGGCCAAGGTGAGCGCCGGCGACAAGGCCGGGGCGCTGTCGCTGGTCTGCGCGGACATGAAGGCGACCATGGGCGACTCGATCGACATCATGGCCCCGGCGCCGTCGCAGCTGGAGGTCACCTCGACCGCGGGCATCGGCGACGGGTTCATCACCGGTGACATCGAGGGCACGGTCAAGGGCAAGAAGGTGAGCGGATCGGGGATCTCCTCGGACGACAACCCGGACAAGTCCTTCTGCGTCCGCAACTTCTTCGTATTCTGAGCAGATGAAGCGGTTGCTCCGCTCTCCACTGCTCTGGACGTTCGTCGTCTCGCTCGTGCTGCTGCTCGCCGTCGGCGGCTGGTTGCTGACCGATCCGGCGACCAGCCGCAGCGAGGCACTCAAGACCGGCGGCATCGCCGGCGGCGCCATCGTCGCGCTCTACGCGTTGTGGCTCAACGACCGGCGGCGCCGGGTCGAGGAGCGGCGGCAGGAAATCGAGCGGCAGCGGCAGGAACTCGAACTGCGGCGGGCCGACCAGGACCGGGACCGGATCTCGGACGAGCGGTTCGCGAAGGCCGTCGAACTGTTGGGACACGACGCCGACCAGGTGCGGGTGGGAGCCCTGCACGCGCTGGCCGGGCTGGCCCGCGGCCGGGCGATCTACACACAGACCGTGCTGGACATCCTGTGCTCGTACCTGCGGCGGCCGTTCACGCATCCGCGATACAAGGACGAGGCGAAGCCTCCGGGGAACAAGCCGCCCAAACCCGGTGACCCGGAGCAGGAGCAGGAACTCCAGGTGCGGCAGGCCGCCCAGCGGCTCATCGGGGAACTGCTCCCGGCCGCGGATTCCGAGGGCACGCCGGGGTACGACCTCGATCTGACCGGGGCGGTGCTGGAGTACTTCGACCTTTCGGACCGGAAGATCGGCAAACTGCTGCTCCGCTACGGCGGGCTGTACAGCAGCACCAACCTTTCCGGCTGTGTCTTCCTCGGACCGGTGTACCTGACCGGCGCGGGTACCGCCGTCGACAAGCGGATCGGGTATTTCCGGTGCAACGGAACGAAGTTCTCGCAGCGGGCGTGGTTCAGCGGAGTGCGGTTCGCCGAAGACGCCGAGTTCCGCGGCACGGTGTTCGCGGGAGAGACGTCGTTCAAGGACAGCGTTTTCGCGAAGAACGCGGACTTCGGCGAGTCCGAGTTCAGGAACACGCTGGATCTGCGGCGCGCCCGGTTCGAGGGCTTCGGCGACCTGAAGTTCCGCAAGGCGCCGGAATCGGTGTCGCTGTACAACACGACGGTGGAACCGGCCAAGGATCACGAACTCCCGCCAGGCTGGGTCATCGAGAACCTGCCCGACGGCCGCGCCCGGCTCATGGTGAAGGACGGATGAAGCGCCTGCTGCGGTCACCGCTGCTGTGGACGTTGCTGTCCTCGGTCGCGGTGCTGGTCGGAGTGACCGCCTGGCTGCTGACGGATCGCGCGACGAGCCGCGGTGACGCGCTCAAGACCGGCGCCCTCGCCGGCGGGGCGATCGCCGCGCTCTACGGTCTCTGGCTCAACGACCGGCGGAGACGGACCGAGGAGGGCCGGCACGAGATCGAGCGGAGCCGGGTCTCGGACGAGCGCTTCGCCAAGTCGATCGAACTGCTGGGCAACGAGGCAGACCAGGTCAGGGTGGGGGCGATGCATTCGCTCGCGGGGCTGGCCAGGGCGCGGCCGGAGTACCGGCAGACGGTGCTCGACGTGCTGTGTGCCTACCTGCGGCGGCCGTTCGACCATCCGAAGTTCAAGAGTGACACCAAGTGGGTCACGGAAAACCGGGCCGAGGCCGAACGCGAACGGCTGGTCCGGCGCGCGGCCGAACGGCTGATCCGCGACGTCCTGCCGCACGCCGGGACCACCGGTCCGACCTTCGGGCTCAACCTCAGCGACGCGCGGATCGACAAGCTGGAACTGACGGCGAGGCGGGTCGGCTGGTTCGGCGCGGATCGCAGTGAGGTGCTGCATCATCTCGTCCTCGAGAACGCCGAACTCGCCGGGAAGTTCTCGCTCAACCACGCGACAATCCGCGGCCAGCTCAGGCTCACCGGGGCAACCTTCAAACGACGGGTGCAGATGGACGGCCTGACCGTCGAAACCCCGGTCGACTTCAGTACAACCGCTTTCGCGGAGGCACCGTTGCTGGAGGGCGCGAAGTTCGCGCCCGGTTCGGTCCTGGCCAAAGAGAGCTGAAGGACGCTTTCCCCGCATGTGATGGGGGGGAAAGCGCCCTTCACCGCGTCCTATGCGGGGAAAGTCCCCTTCAGCTCCTCAGTCGAAGAGCGCGGGAAGCGTGCGCTCCCAGGGCTCCCGAAGCTCGTCCAGGGTGAACTCGGTGAGGTCCTGGAGTTCGAGCGAACCCGATTCCGGGTCCACCACACCGGTCTTGCGCCACGGCAGGCCGCGCGCGGTGAGCATCTCGGTGAACCGCAGTTCCTCGGTGCGCGGCACGGCGACCAGTACCCGGCCCGCGGATTCGGAGAACAGCTGCACGAACGGATCCTGCTCCGCGTCGAGGAAGACACGGGCACCGCACTGTCCGATGAGGACGGTCTCGACGAGGGTCTGGATCAGGCCGCCGTCGGAGATGTCGTGCGCGGCGGAGATCATGCCGTCGCGTGAACCGGCGATGAGGATGTCGGCGAGCAGCTTCTCGCGCGCCAGATCCACGCGAGGCGGGCGGCCGCCGAGGTGGCCGTGCAGCTCGCGCGCCCAGGCGGAGCCGTCGAGCTCGTCGTAGGTCTCGCCCAGCAGCAGCAGGGTTTCCCCGGCCTCCGCACCGATACCGGTCGGGATGCGGCGGGTGACGTCGTCGATCACGCCGAGCACGCCGACCACCGGGGTCGGCAGGATGGCCGTGTCACCGGTCTGGTTGAAGAAGCTGACGTTGCCGCCGGTGACCGGGATGCCGAGTTCGACGCAGCCGTCGGCGAGACCGTGCACGGCCTGCTCGAACTGCCACATCACACCCGGGTCGGTCGGCGCGCCGAAGTTCAGGCAGTCCGACACCGCGACCGGTTTCGCGCCGCTGGTGGCGACGTTGCGGTACGCCTCGGCCAGTGCGAGCTTCGCGCCCTCGTACGGGTCGAGGAAGACGAACTTGCTGTTGCAGTCGGTCGAAACGGCGACGCCGCGGCCGGTCGACTCGTCGATCCGGATGACGCCGGAGTCAGACGGCTGCGCGAGCACGGTGTTGCCGCGCACGTAGCGGTCGTACTGGGAGGTCACCCATTCCTTCGACGCCTGGTTCGGCGACGAGATCAGTTCGAGGATGTCGGCGCGCAGTTCGTCCGAAGTGGACGGACGCGGCAGCTTCGCCGAGGTGTCGGCCTGCAAGGCGTCCTGTGTGGACGGACGCTGGATGGGGCGGTCGTACACCGGGCCCTGGTGTGCCACGGTATGCGCCGGGACGTCGACGACGACCTCGTCGTTCCAGGTGATGACCAGGTGCTCGCCGTCGGTGACCTCGCCGATGTCGGTGGCGATGACGTCCCACTTCTCGCAGACCTTCATGAACGCCTCGACGTTCTCCGGCGAGACGACCGCGCACATGCGCTCCTGCGACTCGCTGGAGAGCACCTCCGCCGGGGTCATCCCGGTGGCCCGCAACGGAACCCGGTCGAGGTAGATGTGCATACCGCCGTCACCGGCCGCCGCCAGCTCCGACGTCGCGCAGGAAAGCCCGGCGCCGCCGAGGTCCTGGATGCCGACGACGAGCTTCTGGGCGAACAGTTCGAGACAGCACTCGATGAGCACCTTCTCGGTGAAGGGGTCGCCGACCTGGACGCTCGGCAGCTTCTTGCGGCCGCCCGAGGATTCGTCGCCGGAGAAGGTGTCACTCGCCAGCACGGACACGCCGCCGATGCCGTCGAGGCCGGTACGCGCGCCGAACAGGATGATCTTGTTGCCCTTGCCGGAGGCGAAGGCGAGGTGCAGGTCCTCGACGCGCATCGCGCCGACGCACAACGCGTTGACCAGCGGGTTGCCGGAGTAACTCGGGTCGAACACCAGCTCGCCGCCGATGTTCGGCAGGCCGAGGCAGTTGCCGTAGCCGCCGACGCCGGCGACCACACCGGGCAGCACACGGCGGGTGTCGGGGGCGTCGGCCGGGCCGAACCGCAGCGCGTCGGCCACGGCCAGCGGGCGCGCGCCCATCGCCATGATGTCGCGCACGATGCCGCCGACGCCGGTCGCGGCGCCCTGGTACGGCTCCACATAGGACGGGTGGTTGTGGCTCTCGACCTTGAAGGTGACCGCCCAGCCCTCGCCGATGTCGACGACGCCCGCGTTCTCGCCGATACCGGCGAGCATCTTCTCCTTCATCTCGGGAGTGGCTGTCTCACCGAAGTAGCGCAGGTGCTTCTTCGAGGACTTGTACGAGCAGTGCTCGCTCCACATCACCGAGTACATCGCCAGTTCGGCGTCGGTCGGACGGCGGCCGAGGATCTCCCGGATGCGGGCGTACTCGTCGTCGGCGAGGCCGAGCTCGACGTACGGCTGGGTCTGTTCGGGGGTCGCTCCGGCAAGTGCGGTGGTGTCGACGGGGATGTCAACGGTGCTGGTCACGGTGTCCACATCAGGGTTCGCCACGGCCATCAGATTAGGCCAGTGGAGCGGAGCTTCTCCGTTGAGGGTGGTGGCGGGGGCATGGATGGAGTAGGTGAGGGGTCTGTTCACCCTGCCGTCGCCCACGGATAAATCGGTCGCGCCGACGACGGTGATCCGCTTACCGTCGACAATCGTGCTTTCCGCCACTTATCCCCTTCCGCGACTGAGGCTGCCCGCCAAGCCGACCGCCTGGCGCTACCTGGTCGCGATGATGCTCGCGCGCCCGGGACTGCTCGCCGTGTCGGCGATCAGTGGTGCGCTCTGGTCGTTGCCGATCGCCTTGCTGCCGGTCGCGATCGGCAGGGGCATCGACGCGATCGGACGCGGCGACAGTGACTCGGTCTGGCTGTGGGGTCTGGCGGCGGCCGGGCTCGGGATCGCGCAGACGCTCGCGGGCACGGTGCAGCATTTCGCGTCCTACGGCTGCTGGATCCACGGCGCCGGGGTCACTCAGCGCCTGGCCACCGAGCACGCCGCGAAGCTGGGCGCGAACCTGCGGGACACGACCACCACCGGTGACGTGGTCGCGATCACCACCAGCGACATCAATCCGATCGGTGACTCCTTCGAGGTACTCGGCCGGGCCTTCGGTTCGCTGATCGCATTCATCGTTTGCGCGACGGCGCTGCTGACGACATCTCCACTGCTGGGTGTGGTCGCGCTGGTCGGCGTCCCGCTGGCGGTGGTGGGCATCGGCCCGATGCTGAAGCCGCTGGAGAAGCGCCAGACGAAGCAGCGCGAGGAGAAGACCGAGGTCAACGCGCTGGCCGCGGACATCGTCTCCGGCCTGCGGATCCTTCGCGGTGTCGGCGGCGAGAAGCAGTTCCTCGACCGCTTCCGCCGCTCCAGCCAGCGAGTCCGCGTGGCCGGTGTCCAGGTCGGGCGCAGCGAGGCGTGGCTTTCGGCGGCGGAGGTCGCGCTGCCGGGCCTGGTCACGGTGGTCATCACCTGGCTGGGCGCGCAGCTGGCGATCAACGGCACCATCGGCGTCGGCGAGCTGATCACGTTCTACGGCGTCTCGGTGTTCCTGGTGGTGCCGGTGACGACGGCGACCGAGTTCGCGGGCGTGCTGAGCGCCGCGCTGGTCTCGGCGCGGAAGGTGTGCAAACTGCTGTCCACCGAACGCACGCTCGCCGAACCGGAGTCCCCGCGGCCGCTGCCGGAAGGCCTGCTGGAGCTGTACGACGAGACGTCCGGGATCAGGGCCGAGGCCGGAAAGCTGACCGTGATCGACGTCGGTGCCGATGCCGAGGCGGTGGCTTCGCGGATGGCGCGGTTCACCGATCCGAGTGAACCTGCTCTCTGCGGCGGGGTCCCGGTGGACCAAGTCGCCCTCGGCGAACTGCGGCGGCGGGTGGTCTTCGCGCACAACCAGGACATCTGGTTCTCCGGGGTGCTGCGCGAGCAGGTCACCCCCGCGGAGCCTGGCGACGTCGAGATCACCGAAGCGCTGTACGCGGCGGACGCCGAAGACATCGTGGACGCGCTGCCCAACGGCGTCGACGAGGTGATCGGCGAACGCGGACGTGAGGTTTCCGGCGGTCAGCGGCAGCGGCTGAACCTGGCCCGCGCACTGGCGACCGACGCCGACGTCCTGCTGCTCGACGAGCCGACTTCGGCCGTCGACGCGCACACCGAAGCTCGCATAACCGAACGCGTCGCGAAGCTGCGGCGCGGCAAGACCACCGTCGTGTTCAGCCAGAGTCCACTGTGGACACATGTCGCCGACGAGGTCGTGAGTACGCAAGTGGTGGCCTGAAGACGGAGTCGCCGCGTCCGCCACCTCGGGGGTAAGGAAATCACAGCATGAAAAAGCTGCCGCTGGCAGACAAGCAAGACGTCCGAAGATGGATCAAGGAGACCGCGCGGGACAACAAGCGTGAGTTCTCCGTGATGCTCGGCCTGTTCTGCGTCGCGACCGCGATCGGGCTGGCCGGGCCGCAACTGCTGGGCGCGCTGGTGGACGAGGTCGCCGGAGGCACGACGACCACCACGATCACCTGGATCGCGATCGCGTTCGTGGCCGTGCTGGGCGCGCAGGCGTGGTTCAAGGGACTGGCGCGGCTGCGCGCTCGGGTGTTCGGCGAACGGATCCTGGCGCACAACCGCGAGGAGTTCGTCGGCAACGCGCTGGACCTGCCACTCGGCACGGTCGAGGCGGCGGGTACCGGTGACCTGCTCAGCCGGGCGACCACCGACGTCAGCCGCATCGACCACGCGGTGCGCCACGGCGCGCCCGAGATCTTGATCGCCGCGGTCACCGTGGTGTTCACCGTGGTGGCGATGGTGCTCACGTCACCGTTCCTGGCGCTCGGGCTGCTGGTCGCGCTGCCGCTGCTGGTGCCGGTGAACATCTGGTACCAGCGGCGGGTGCCGGACGTGATGCGGCGGATGCTGGACCGGTGGTCCGAACTGCAGTCGGCCACGCACGAGACCGCGGAGGGCGCGCGGACCGCCGAAGCGCTGAACCTGACCGGCCGCCGCGTGCGCGCCGGGCACGACGGCCTCGACGAGGCGATGCTGGGCGAGCGCAAGATCCGGGCACTGCAGATGTGGTGGATCCCGTCGCTGGAAATCAGCTACGTGCTGCCGGTGCCGGTGATGCTCGGGCTGGGCCTGCTCGCCTACTCGAACGGCTGGGAAGGGCTCGGCACGATCACCGCGATGCTGCTGTATTCGCAGGTCATGACCGGTCCGCTGAACGAGGCGCTGTTCTGGCTCGCGGACATGCAGGTCGCCGGGGCCTCGCTGCGCCGGTTGCTGGGCGTGCGGCCCACCACTGTCGCGGATACTTCCGGCGAGCCTCCGCGCGGCCAGGACATCGAGGTCCGCGACGTGCGCTTCGGCTACAACGCGGACCGCGAAGTGCTGCACGGCATCGACCTGCGAGTGCCGCGCGGCGAGCGGCTGGCGATCGTCGGGCCGTCGGGTGCGGGCAAGTCGACCCTCGGCAGGCTGCTGGCCGGGATGTCGGCGCCGACGTCGGGTTCGGTGCGGATCGGCGGGGCCGAGGTGTCAACACTGCCGGACGACGTCCTGCGCGGCGAAATCCTGCTGCTGACCCAGGAGCACCACGTGTTCGCGGGAACGCTGCGGGACAACCTGACGCTGCCCGCCGGGGACTGGTCCGACGCTCGACTGCTGGCCGCGCTGGCCTCGGTCGGCGCTTCGGAGTGGGTGGCCGGGCTGCCGGACGGGCTGGACACGAAGGTCGGGGCCGGGGCGACGGCGGTTCCGGCGGCGATGGCGCAGCAGCTGGCGCTGGCGCGAGTGGTGCTGGCCGACCCGCACACGCTGGTGCTGGACGAAGCGACGTCACTGCTGGACACCGGTTCGGCGCGGGAGCTGGAGCGGTCGTTGAGCGCGGTGCTCGAGGGGCGCACGGTGATCGCGATCGCGCACCGGCTGCACACCGCGGCCGCGGCGGACCGGGTCGCGGTCATCGAGGGCGGCCGGGTCACCGAGCTGGGCTCGCACTCGGATCTTCTTGCGGCGGGTGGGCCCTACGCGGCTCTGGTGGCCGCGGCGTCCTGAAATGCTATGAACGGTCCGTTACTTGCAAAATTTGCAAGTAACGGACCGTTCATAGCACGCCGCTAAGCGGAAACGAGGGCGTCCACGGCGCTGTAGAACATGCCGAGGCCGTCATCGGAAGGCCCGGTGAGGGCGTCGATGGCGTGCTCCGGATGCGGCATGAGCCCGACCACGCGGCCGTTCTCGCTGCGGATGCCGGCGATGTCGTTGCGCGAGCCGTTCGGGTTGCCGCCCACGTAGCGGAACACCACGCGGCCCTCACCCTCCAGCTCGTCGAGGGTGGCCTGCTCGGCGACGAAGCAGCCGTCGATGTTCTTCATCGGGATGAGGATCTCGGCGTCTTTTTCGTACCGGGTGGTCCACGCGGTGTCGTTGTTCTCGACGCGCAGCCACTGGTCGCGGCAGATGAAGTGCAGACCCGCGTTGCGGATCATCGCGCCCGGCAGCAGCCCGGCCTCGCACAGGATCTGGAAGCCGTTGCAGATGCCCAGCACCGGCATGCCCTTGTGGGCGGCTTCGATCACCGACGACATCACCGGCGCGAACCGCGCGATGACGCCGGCGCGCAGGTAGTCGCCGTAGGAGAAGCCACCGGGGACGACGACCGCGTCTACACCCTTGAGGTCCTCGTCGGCGTGCCACAGCGGCACTGCTTCGGCGTCGGCGTAGCGGGCCGCGCGGGCCGCGTCACCGTCGTCGAGCGTGCCGGGGAAGGTGATGACCCCGATCCGGGCGCTCACGCCTCGACCCGCTTGATGGTCCACTGCTCGATCACCGGGTTCGCGAGGAAGCCCTCGGCGATCTTTTCGAGCGTCGCATCGTCGACGGAGTCGTCGACCTCGATCTCGAAGTGCTTGCCCTGACGGATCTCAGCGATCCCGGTGAAGCCGAGACGACCGGCCGCGCCGAGCGCGGCCTGCCCCTGCGGGTCGAGGATTTCGGGCTTGGGCATGACGTCGACGACGACTCGGGCCACGGCAGGCCGCTCCTTATTCACGCAGGTCGTGGGTACCGCCCGAGCCTACTTCACTACGGTTGCCGCATGACCTACGGGCAGTACGCGCCGCCGAAGAAGCCGAAAACCTGGCTCTGGATCATGCTGACGCTGGTCTTGGTCCTGATCGCGGGCAGTGTCGCGTTCACCGGTTTCGTGACGCCGGGCTTCTTCGAGACGAAGGCCGATACCACCTCACGTGCGACGCCGGAGCAGCTGAGCCAGTCGTTCGTGAACGGCGTCGCCGAAGACCGCGTGAGTCAGCTCTGGTGCGACATCCGGTCGAAGCGGTCTTACAGCTTCGAGCAGACCATGGCCGTCTCCGAGGACGCGCAGCTCAGCACGCCCGCGCGTCAGCGCGCGGACCAGGAGTACTCGGCCGCGTTCACCGCCGCGGGACTGACCGTCGGAATCGCGATGATCCCCGGCGAGGGCGGCTGGTGCGTGCGCGACGCCAAGGTCGGTGGCGAGCCGGAGCCACTGCCGGGCATCGAGACGAAGCCCGCGCCCCGGCCGGCCGTGAAGACCGGTGAGGAGGCGGGGACCAAGTTCGTCGACGCGATCAACGCGCGCGACATCCCGGCCGCGTTGTCCGTGCTGTGCGGGGAGGTGCCCGACACGACCCGCGACGGCGTGCAGCAGATCATCCACGGCGAGGCGAGGTACACCGTCGAGAAGGCCGACGTGCTGACCACCGCCGAACAGACGATCCTGCACCTCTCCGGTCTCGTGGACGGTGTGCAGAAGCCAGGGCGGGTCGAGACCGAGGACGGCGCAGACGGCGGCCCCTGCGTGACCTCTTTTTCACCCGACTCCGACTGAGCGCGCCCCAATCCTTCGACTGGGGGATGCTCGGAGCGCGGCGCTGGGCCAAGATGAGCCCATTGGCGGGGCGCCAATACCCGGGTGAGCAGCAGCAGGAGGCACCGTGGCCGATCAGGACTCCTTCGACTACGTCATCGTCGGCGCGGGCAGCGCGGGATGCGTGCTGGCGAACCGGCTGAGCGAGGATCCGTCAGCGCGGATCCTCCTGCTCGAAGCGGGCGGCGAGGACGACGCCGACGAGATCCACATCCCGGCCGCGTTCCCCGGGCTGTTCAAGACGAAGTTCGACTGGAACTACGAGACGGTCGAGCAGAAGCACACCGGCAAAACCCTGTACTGGCCGCGCGGGAAGACACTCGGCGGCTGCTCCTCGATCAACGCGATGATCTACATCCGCGGCAACCGCGCGGACTACGACGGCTGGCGCGACGGGCACGGCGCCGAGGGCTGGGGCTTCGACGACGTCCTGCCGTACTTCAAACGGGCGGAGGGGAACCAGCGGCTCGGTGGGCCGTTGCACGGCACCGACGGGCCGCTGAACGTCGAGGACCGTCGCTTCACCCACGAGCTTTCCCAGGCCTGGGTGGATTCCGCGGTCGCATGGGGACTCAAGCGCACCGACGACTTCAACGGTGAGTCGCAGGAAGGCGCCGGCGTCTACCAGGTGACATGCAAGAAGGGCCGCCGCTGGTCGGCCGCCGACGCGTACCTGCGGCCCGCGTCGACACGGCCGAACCTCACCGTACGGACCAACGCGCAGGCGACACGCGTCGTCTTCGAAGGCACGCGCGCGGTCGGCGTGTCCTATTTGGACAAAGGTACCGAGACGACGGTGCGCGCGTCCACCGAGGTCCTGCTCAGCGGTGGCGCGGTGAACTCGCCACAGCTGCTGATGCTTTCCGGTGTCGGCCCGGCGGAACACCTGCGGGAACACGGGATCGACGTCGTGGCCGCTCTTCCCGGCGTCGGCGACAACCTGCACGACCACCCGGCCTGCGGGATCATCTGGTCGACCCGCGGCACCACCGATCTGGTGGACGCGGCGACGCCGGGCGGCCTGGTGCGCTACCAGCTCACCAAACGCGGCCCGCTGGCCTCGAACATCGGTGAAGCGGGCGCGTTCTTCCCCGCCGCGGACGGTGTTTCGCCGCCGGACATGCAGATCCACGTCGCGCCGACGTTGTTCTACGACAACGGGATGCGCGAACCGACAGTGCCGGGCTTCACGTCGGCGGCGACGCTCGTGGATGTCGCGAGCCGGGGCCGTCTGCGGCTGAAGTCGGGAAATCCTCTGTGGAAGCCCGAAATCGACCCGGCCTACTACGCCGAGTCCGTGGACATGGAGAAGATGCTGGCAGGCCTGCGGGCCCTGGTCGAGATCGGGAAGTCCGGTCCGCTGGCGCGCTACCTGGACAAGCCGTTCCTGCCGGAGCGGCAGGACCTGACCGACACCGAACTGGCCGACTACGTGCGCGAGAAGACGCAGACGCTGTACCACCCGGTGGGGACCTGTTCGATGGGGACGGGCGAGAACGCCGTCGTCGACCCGTCGCTGAAGGTGCACGGGGTGGAGGGACTGCGGGTGGTGGACGCGTCGGTGATGCCGGTGGTGCCGCGCGGGAACACGAACGCGCCGACGATCATGGTGGCGGAGAAGGCCGCGGACCTCATCCGGGGTGCGTGACCGGCGAACTCTCGTGATCAGACGGCGATCACGTGTGATTGGACGGACAACAGCGTGTTGTCCGTCCAATCACGCGAGTTGCGGGGTCAGCGTTTTCCGTGCAGGACGGTGATCAGCTTCGCCACCAGGGCGTCGGTCTTTTCCTTGCGGGAGAACGAGGTCAGCACGATCGGCGCGGTGAATCGCTGCCGCGCGACGGCTTTCGGCCGGGCGAACTCGCGCAGTCCTTCCGGGCCGTGGATCCGGCCGAAGCCCGAATCGCCGACGCCGCCGAAGGGCAGCGAAGCGATACCGGCGAAGGAGAGCGGCGCGTTGATCGACGTCATGCCGGTGCGCAGGCGGGCGGCGAGTTCCATGCCGCGCGACTTCGAGAACACCGTCGAGCCGAGGCCGTACTTGGTGTCGTTGGCCTTCTCGACGGCCTCGTCCATGTCGCGGACCTTGGCGATGGTGACGGTCGGGCCGAACGTCTCCTCCTTGACCGCCGAGGAGTCCTCCGGCACGTCGACGAGCACCGTCGGCTGCACATAGCGGTCGCCGACCGCGTCGACACCACCGACCAGTGCCTTGCCGCCGCGTTCGATGGCGTCCGTGATGTGCCGCTTGATCACCGCGAGCTGCGAAGGCATCGTCACCGGGCCGTACTGGGCCTCAGCGTCCGAGCCGGCCCGCACGTCCTTCGCCTTTTCGACGACCTTCGCGACGAACTCGTCGTGCACCCGCTCGTGGACGTACACGCGCTCGACGCCGATGCAGGTCTGACCCGAGTTGGAGAACGCTCCCCACACGGTCGCGTCGGCGGCGGCCTCGAGGTCCGCGTCCGCGTCGACCAGGACCGCGTCCTTGCCGCCCGCCTCGATGATCACCGGCGTCAGTCTTTCGGCGGCCGCGGCCATGATCTTCTTGCCCGTGCCGGTCGACCCGGTGAAGGCGATCTTGTCGACGCCTCCGCCGACGAGCGACGCGCCGGTCTCGCCGAAGCCGGTGACCAGCTGCAGCACCGGCCATTCCGGGACGACCTCGTTGAAGGCGTCGACCAGCCATTTCCCGACACCCGGCGTGTACTCGCTCGGTTTGAAGACGACGGTGTTGCCCGCGGCGAGGGCGTAGGCGATGGAGCCGAGCGGGGTGAACACGGGGTAGTTCCATGGGCCGATCACGCCGACGACGCCGAGCGGCTGGTACTCGACCGTTGCTGCCTGGTTCGACATCATCAGCCCGGCCGCGCGACGCTGCTTGCCGAGGATCTTGCGCGCGTTCTTGCCCGCCCACGCGATGTGCTCGATGGCTAGGACGCTCTCCAGCTGCGCGTCGGCGATCGGCTTGCCGGTCTCGTCGCGCACCACCTGGCACAGCTGCGGCAGCCGCCGGGTGATGACGCCCTTCCAGCGGCGCAGACGCTCCGCGCGGCCGTCGTAGCCGAGCGCGGCCCACCATGCGGCGGCGTCCTTCGCGCGGGCGACAACGGCGAGGACGTCCTCCCTGGTGTGCACCGGGTAGGTGCCGACGACCTCGTCGGTCGCCGGGCTGAGGGAATCGAAGGTCTCCCCCACGCTGTGCGCGGTCGGCTTCGGCTGGACTGCGGTCATCGACTTCTCCCGTGTCTCGGCTCAAAGCCCAGGCTACGACGTCACTGACGGCGTGCCAATAGCTCGCCTGGGGCGTCGTACCAGCATTGCACAGGAGACAAGAGCGGCGAGGACACCGAAAAGCGGGCACAGCCACACCGGCAGCACCCCGATCGCCAGCGAGCCCAGCCCGAACCCCGAAGACTGCACGGTGAAAGCCAGTGAGAACCCCTCCGCGCGACGGCGTTCGGGCAGTAGTTTCTGCAGGTTGACCGACGAGACGGCCATCAGCGGGCCGGTGCAGAGCCCGATCAGCGCGACCCCACCGAGCAGCCCGGCCCAGCCGATGCCCATCGACACCACGATCCCGCCGAGCACGAATCCGGCCAGGAACAGCCGGGGATCGCCGACCTTCCCGCGTGCCGCGTACAGCGCGCTCCCGGTGAGGCTGGCGGCACACAGCACGACGATGACGATCGCCGTCGTCGAATCGGGGGCGCCGAGGCGCTGGACGAGCGGCAACAAGCCGACCTCGATGGTCGACAGCAGCAAGCCGACGGTGAACAACCCCATCAGCCAGGGAACACAGGCGGCGACCGGGATCGGCTGATGCTCAGCAGTCCTTTGTGGACCGAAAACGACGGCACGCCTCGGCACCAGCAGGGCCGCGAGCAGGGCGACGACGGCCATCGCGAGCACCGGGACGGCCGGGCCGGACGTCGCCAGGAGCGCCACGAGCAGCGGTCCGCCGACGATGACGCCTTCGAGGATCATCGCGTCGACGGAGACGGCCCGTGGCAGTTCCTCTTCGGTCACCGTTCCGGCGAGCAGCGTCCGGAAGCCGCCGTTCAGCCCGCCCGCGGCCAGGCCGGGCGGGATCGCCAGCGCGAGCAGCACCAGGTCCGGAGCACCGGTGGAAGCGACGGCGGCCAGCACGAACAGGCCAAGAGCGACCAGCGGGAGCATCACGACGAGTCCTCGCGCGGGTCCGACGCGGTCGAGCAGCCGTCCGATCGGCACGGCGCCGACCATCTCGGCGCCGACGAACACGGCCATCATGACGCCACCGAGCCGGTACGAACCGGTCGTCGCGGTGGTCAGCACGGTGAAGGCCAGCGGCGCCATCATCGCGGGCAGCCGGTTCAGCTGTACCCCCGCCGACCAGCGCCAATACCCGGAATTGCGAAGCAAGGTCATGTCGGAAAGCCTGCCGAACGCATCGGGGCAGGAACACTGATTAGCGTATAGCCTAATCAGATGATCGAGCTGGTCCTGACCGCCGGGAGCGCCAACCGCGTCCGCTTCGGCATCTCCCCGCTCGACGAGACCATGGGCGCGATGCAGACCCTCCTCGGCCGCCGGGGGCACCCGAGTCATCTGCCGTGGCTGCGCGAGGCCGCCGCGAAGGTGCCGGATCTGCCCATCGCAGACTTCGCCGAGGTGATGGGCGCGCGGCACTACATCACCGACTTCCTCAGTCCTCCGCCGAGTGGACCGGAGACCACCGCGTCCGCCCAGTTCGCCGAGATCCGCCGGACCCCACCGGGCCAAGTCGCCCATGAACTGTCCAAAGTGGACGCCGACCTGAGTGGACTGCCCGAAGACCCCGCCGAGGCGAGGGAACTACTGGCCGACCAGATGGAGATCGCCTGGACCGAACTGGTCGAGCCGCACTGGCCGCGTATGCGCCGCTTCCTCGTCGCCGATATCGAAGAGCGCTCACGACGCCTGGCCGCCGGCGGCATCGCACTGGTACTGGAGGACATCCACCCGCGGGTGCGGCTCGTCGACGACGTCCTGGTCATCGAGATGAAGGAACGCAGCCGGGTCCACCTCGACCGTCGCGGCCTGCTGCTGATTCCCGGCGTCTTCGCGTGGCCCTCGGTCGGGGTGATCACGATGGAACCGTGGCAGCCGTCGCTGCTCTACCCGGCCCGCGGTGTCGCCGAACTCTGGTCCGACCCCGAACGCCCGTCCGGCGCGCTCGCCGGGGTGCTCGGACGCACCAAGGCCACCCTGCTCACGACACTCAACGAACCCGCGAGCACCACCGAGCTGGCGCGCAGGCTGGGCTTCTCGGCGCCGACGATCTCCGCGCATGTGACCGCGATGCGCGCGGCGGGCCTGCTCGAAACGCGGCGGCGCGGCCGCGAAGTGCGCTATCTGCGCACCGAACTTGGCGACTCCCTGCTCCGGGCATAGGCTGGAAATGACCTACCGCGAAGGAGAACCCTGATGCGTATTGTCCATTTTGGACACGCTTGCACCCTTCTGGAGACGGAGGGCGCGCGAATCCTGATCGACCCCGGCGCCTTCTCGGTGGGTTTCGAAGGTGAGCGGGAGCTGCACGCCATCCTGATCACCCATCAGCATTTCGACCACCTCGACGCGGACAGGCTGCCCGCGCTGCTGGAGGCGAACCCCGGCGCCCAACTGATCGTCGACCCGGGTTCCGCCGAGGCCGTGCGGAAGATCGGCGCCGAGTTCCAGATCGCGAACCCCGGCGACGCCTTCGGTATCGGCTCCAGCGGCGTCAACGTCGTCGGCGGCGAGCACGCGGTGATCCACGAGGACATCCCCGCGATCCCCAACGTCGGCTACGTCGTCGACCACGGCGCGTTCTACCACCCTGGCGACTCGTTCTTCGTGCCGGAGCAGCAGATCGACGTCCTCGGCCTGCCCACCGGCGCCCCGTGGCTCAAGGCGGGCGAAGCCGTCGACTACCTGCGAGCGGTGTCGCCGCGCCTCGCCGTCCCGATCCACGAAGCCGTCCTCGCGCGGCCGCAGATGCACTACGGCCTGTTCGCGAACCTCGCCCCGGAAGGCACCGAGGTCAAGGTCCTCGACGTCGGGGAGCCCGTTGAATTTTGATCAACCAGGCGAAGCCTGTCCGTTGAGGGCGGAGGTGGGGCGGGGTCCGGGTATAGCCGCTGCCCGCAGCGAGCCGTAGGTGGTCCCGAAGGCGCGGTTCTCCAGCGAGACGTCGACGGCGTCGAGGAACGCCTGCCGCAACCCAGGCCTGGCGAGGTCCGCGGCGTCGATGCCGAGCCGCACGAGCCCGCCACGGCGTGCGGCCCTGGCGGCGGCCAGCACCAGCGCGAAGCACCGGACGGTCTCCGTCCGCTGCGAAGGCCCGCTGAACTCCTGGACCCGCGAGCGCCGGACCTGGCCGGTCACCAGGTCCCGCACCGAGACCAGGTCCGCGCACAGCGCGAACCCGTGCTCGCGCAGGGCCTGCACGGTGCCCTCCGACGCGATCCAGCGCGGCGGCGCGAACCCGTCGACGGCCATGCCGTTGGCGTCGAGCGCCGCCTTCGCCGCGATCAGCCGCAGCCGCGCCTCGTGCGCGGGAAGAGCGGCGAATTCGGCGCGTTTGCCCAGGTAGACGGCGCGGTGAGTGGGGGTGATCCGATGGTCGTAACCATGGAGGAGGACGGAGTCGCCGCGAATGCGGCGCGCCCGTACCCACTCGGTCACCGGGCCCTCGCCGGTGCGGGCGGCGTAGAGCACGGACAACGGGACCTCGCGCCGGTCGAGTTCGGCCGCGAGGTCGGCACAGCGGTGCAACGTCCGGGTGGTCACGCCGGACAGGGAAACCAGCAAACGTGCGTCCACGATGACCAGTGGGCCAGACCGGCCTTGCGACGGACTGACGACGGAGTGAACGCCGCTGGTCAGGCGGGCCAATCCTCCAGCGAGCAGCCGGTGATGCGTTCGTACGCGTCGATGTACCTCGCCCTGGTGGCGGCGACGATCTCATCGGGCAGCGGCGGTGGCTCCGGTCTCTCGAGCCGGTGCCAGCCGGACAACGGGCTGGTGAGCCAGTCCCGCAGCGGCTGCTTGTCGAACGACGGCCGCGGGCTGCCGGCCGGGTAACCGCTCGCCGGCCAGTAGCGGGACGAATCCGGGGTGAGGACCTCGTCGGCGAGGACGAGGTTCCCGCCGGAGTCGACGCCGAATTCGAGCTTGGTGTCCGCGAGCAGGAGGCCGCGTTCCGCGGCGAGTTCCGCACCTCGGCGATACACCGCCAGCGTCGCCTCTCGGACTTCCTCGGCCCGCTTGCGACCGAGCTGCCCGACGACGTCGGAGAAGTCGATGTTCTCGTCGTGCGAACCGCGATCGGCCTTGGTGGCTGGAGTGAAGATGGGTTCGGGGAGCCTGGAGGACTCGGTCAGGCCGGGGGGAAGTTCGACGCCGCAGACCGTGCCACGCGCGCGATAATCGGCGAGGCCGGTCCCGGTGAGATAGCCGCGGGCGACGGCTTCGAGCGGCAGCATCGACAGCCGCCGCACCAGCAGCGCCCGGCCGCGGACCTCGGCGGGGATGCGTTCGTCGTCGTAGGAGACCAAATGGTTCGGGAGGACATCGGAGAGTCGGGAGAACCAGAACACGCTCATCGCGGTGAGCACCCGCCCCTTGTCGGGGATGGGCGTGGTGAAGATGACGTCGTAGGCGGAGATCCGGTCCGAAGTGACGAGCAGCAGATGCTCGTCATCGACGGCGTAAAGCTCACGGACCTTGCCGGCGGCGATCTTCGGGTATTCGAGCGTCGTCACGGCTGCACCCTAGCGATCAAGGATGATGGCTGATCATGCCGATCCACTGCGTCTCGTTCACGACCGACTACGGACTGTGCGACGGTTTCGTGGCCGCTTGCCATGGTGTGATCGCGCGGATCGCGCCGTCCGTCCGGCTGATCGACGTGAGCCACCAGATCCCTCCACAGCAGGTCAGGACCGGCGCCGAGGTGCTGGCGCAGACCGTGCCGTATCTGCCGGAGGCCGTCCATCTCGCCGTCGTCGACCCGGGCGTCGGCACGTCGCGGCGCGGGGTCGTGGTGGTCACCGAACGCGGAATCCTCGTCGGCCCGGACAACGGACTCCTCATTCCCGCCGCCGAAACACTCAGCGGGGTGATAGCCGCGTACGAACTCACGGCCCCGGAATACCGCCTTCCGGTGACGTCGTCGACGTTCCACGGACGCGACGTCTTCGCTCCGGCGGCGGCGCATCTCGCGCTCGGAGTCCCGCCTGAACGGCTCGGAGCGCCCGCCGACGACCTCGTGCGGCTGCCGGATCCGTTCGTCGCGGTGTTCCCCGGCAAGCTCGTGGCCGAAGTGCTCACGGTCGACCACTTCGGCAACGTGCAGCTGTCCGCGAGCCCGGCGGACCTCGAACTAGCCGGGCTGTCCGGCACGGTCTCGGTCAGCAGCGAGCACGTGTTGGTGAAGGCTCGGGTCGGCGACACCTTCGGCACGGTGCCGCCGGGAGAGAACGTGCTCTACACCGATTCGTCGGGACGGCTCGCGGTCGCGGTGAACGGCGGCTCGGCCGCGTCGGTGCTGCGGCTCGGACCCGCCCAGGAGTGCACGATCACCTCGTCGCCGACGGCCGGCTGACCCGGCCCGGTCACCGCCATCTTGATCCCGAACGAGACCCCGCCCTCGGGCTCGCGGCGGTAGTCCGCGAGCGACCGGATCGGCTCCGGACCGGCCTTCTTGCCGGTCTCCTGATCGACCATCGGCACCGTGCAGCGGATGCAGACCTTGGCGTAACCCAGCTCCAGGCCGCCGACGGTGAGCGAACGGACGTCGTCCTCCCGGTGCGCCTGGAGCCAGCCCGAGACGACGATATTGGGCCGGAAGCGGTCCATCGGCACGGCCTCGGCGCCCCTGGACGCGATCCGCTCGTTCAGAACGTCCAAAGAGGACTCGGAAGTGAGCAGGATCGCGTGCGCGTCGGCGAACGCGGCGGTGCCGGGGATCTCGCCGTCGGTGACGCGCTCGTGCTCCGGCGCGAGCCCGACGAACACCGACGGCAGGCCGAGGACGTCGGAAAACCACTCGGCGGCCTCGTCACCCTGGTGGACGCCCCTGCCCTGCCAGGTGAACGTCGACGCCGGCCGCCGCGGCCCGTCCGAGACCGTCTCGACCAGCAGGTCCTCGACGCCGGGAGCGGCCAGCCGCAGGCAGGCGCCCCCGTCCAGCACCTCGGCCCGGATCGAAGCCATCACCGGATGCTTCCGCTGGCTGCGGAACTCACCCTCCGGCGACACGACCATCCAGGAACGGTCGAACTTCAGGCCCGCGGGGGTGACGTCGGCCGTTTCGACCGACGTCCCCGCGCAACCTTTGACCGGGTAATAGACCAGCTTCGCCACTCTCGCCATGGCCGCAGATTAGCGAGTCGCCCGCGTCAGAGCACCTGGGACAGGAAGCGCTGCAACCGCTCGCTCTGCGGAGCGTCGAAGATCGCCTCTGGAGCGTCATGTTCGACGATCTTCCCGTCGTCCATGAACGCGACCTCGTCCGCGACGCCACGCGCGAAACCCATCTCGTGGGTGACCACGAGCAGTGTCAGTCCGCGCTCCGCGAGGCCGGCCATCAGGTTGAGGACGCCCTTGACCAGCTCAGGGTCGAGGGCGCTGGTGGCCTCGTCGAACAACATGACCTCGGGTTCCATCGCGAGCGCCCGCGCGATCGCCACCCGCTGCTGCTGCCCGCCCGAGAGTGCGCTCGGCCGGTACGGGGCCTTGACGGCGAGGCCGACCTCGGCGAGGCGGGCGTGCGCGATCTCGGCCGCTTCCGCCTTGCCGAGCTTGCGCACGCTGCGCAGCGGCAGCGTGATGTTGTCCAGCACACTGCGGTGACCGAACAGGTTGAAATGCTGGAACACCATCCCGACCCGCTGGCGCAGCGCGTCCGGGTCGGAGGAGATGACGCTCTCGCCACCCAGCAGCAGATCACCCGAGTCGGGCTCCTGCAGGCGGTTCACGCAGCGGAGCAGCGTCGACTTGCCGGAGCCGGACGGCCCGATGATGCAGGTCGTGCGGCCCTTCTCGACTTTGAGGTTCACTCCCTTCAGCACCTCGAGGGTGCCGAAGGAGACGTGGATGTCGCGGAGTTCGACGCTCGACGAACGCACGGCTGTGGTCATGACATCGGCACCTTTCCGGCGTTCAGGAGTTCGAGGTCGCCACCGTCCTCATCAGCGCGGACCTTTCTGCCGGTGCGCAGCTTCTTGTCGATGTAGTTGACCAAATGGGTCAGCGGAACGGTGATCACGAGGTAAAGGAACCCGGCCGCCACCAGCGGTGACAGGTTCCCGGTGTTGGCGGCGAGATCCTGCCCGATCCGGAACAGGTCGCGCTGCTCGGCGAGGAAACCGAGGAAGTACACCAGGCTGGAGTCCTTGATCAGCGCGATGAACTGGTTCACCAGCGCGGGCAGTACCCGCCGCACGCCCTGCGGGATGACGACGAGCGCCATCGCCTTGGGGTAGCTCATGCCCAGCGCGCGACTGGCCTCCAGCTGTCCTTTTTCGACACTCTGGATACCGGCGCGGAAGATCTCGCCGATGTACGCGGCCGCGATCAGGCTGAGCGCCAGAATGCCCAGCGGGTAGGTGTTCCTTGCCAGCGACGGGATGAGGATCCCGCCGCCCTGCCCGATCACCAGGATGGTCAGGATCGCGGGCAGACCGCGGAAGATGTCGGTGTACACGCGGGCGGGCCAGCGCAGCCATGCCTTGCTGGACAAGCCCATCGTCGCCAGCAGCATGCCGAGCACGGTGCCGATCAGCGCCGAGAACACCGACATGATCAGTGTGTTCAGCAGCCCGGTCTTGAGCAGGTCCGGGAAGACTTCCCAGATGTAGTCCCAGTTCAGGAAGGTGGTGAAGAAGTCGTTCACTTATCGCTGCCCGGCCTTGAAGTCGGCGGGCACCGGCGCGTTCGGTTCGAACCGCTGGTGCACCTTTTCCCAGGTCCCGTCGGCGATGACCGCCTTGAGACCCGCGTTGATCTTGCCAACGAGTTCGGTGTCGCCCTTCTTCACCGCGAACCCGTGCGGGATGGTCGTGGTGATCGTCTTGACCACCTTGAGCTTCGCGTCCGGATTCTTCGCCGCGTAGTCCTCGGCGGTCGCCTGGTCGAAGATCGCGCCGTCGACGGCGCCGGACTTCAGCGCGGCCAGCGTGGCGGCGTCCTGCGGGAACTTCACGGCCTGCGCGGTGGGCGCGTTCGAGGCCAGCCAGCTGTCCGACACGGTCCCCTGGACCACGCCGATCCGCTTGCCCGCCAAAGAGTTCTCGTCGGTGATGCCGACGCCTTCGCGGGTCTCGATGCCGAGCGACTGGTAGTTGTACGGCGCCGAGAAGTCGACGGTCTTGCGGCGTTCGTCGGTCTGGGAGATCCCCGAGCTGCCGATGTCGAACTTGCCGGTGGCGACCTGGCCCAGCAGCGCCGAGAACTCCGTGGAGACGAACTCGAGTTTCAGGTTCTGGTTCGCGGCGATGGCCTTCAGCAACTCGTTGTCGAACCCGGTGAACACGCCGTTTTCCTGATAGGCGTTGGGTTTCGAGTCACTGAGGGTACCGACGCGCAAGGTGCGCGCTCCGGCTTCCTCACCGCCGCCGCACGCCGCCAGCACCGCCAGGAGAGCGGCACCGACGACAGCGGCGAATGACTTCTTCATCGTGATCCTCACGCCTTGAACTGGGCAGGCACGGGTGCCGTCGGCAGGAACTTCTCGTGCAGCTTGACCCAGGTGCCGTCGGCGATGACCTGCTTCAGGCCGTCGTCGATCTTGGTGAGCAGCTCGGCGTTGCCCTTCTTCACCGCGAAGCCGTGGGGCACGTCGGTGGTGAAGGACTTCACGACCTTGAGTTTCTGGTCGGTGCTGTCCTTGACGTTCGTCTCGGCGATCGCCTGGTCGAGGACGTAGGCGTCGACGGCGCCGCTCTTGAGCGCGGCCAGCGCCGGGGCGTAACCCGGGAAACGCACGGCTTGCGCGTCGGGCACGGTCGCGGAAAGCCACTTGTCGCCGACGGTCGCCTGGATGACCGCGACCCGCTTGCCGGACAACGCCTTCTCCTCGGTGATCGGCGAGCCGTCCTTGGTCTGGATGCTCATCACTTCGAAGTTGTACGGGCTGGAGAAGTCGACGTTCTTCTTGCGCTCGTCGGTCTGCGCGATGGCCGACGAACCGATGTCGAACTGGTTGTTCGCGACCTGGCCCAGCAGCGACGAGAAGTCGGTCGAGGCGAACTCGAGCTTCAGGTTCTGCTTGGCGGCGATGGCCTTCAGCAGTTCGTTGTCGAAGCCGGTGTAGTTGCCGTTCTCGACGTAGATGTTCGGCGGCGCGTCGCTCAGGGTGCCGACGCGGAAGGTCTTGTCGGCGGCGGCGTCCCCGCCACCGCAGGCGGCGAGCACGGCCACGAGACCGGCCGCGAATGTCGCGATCAGGCTTTTCTTCATGGTGTTCAGACCCCCGGGTTCTGGACGGGCAGGCCGGGGCCGCCCTGCTCGAGTTCCTTCGGCAGCGGCTCGTTCTTGAAGAACCGATCGTGCAGGCGGGCGACGGTGCCGTCCGCCACGGCCTTCGCGAGACCGTCGTTGAGCTTCTTCAGCAGGTCCTTGTTGTCCTTGCGGACGGCGAACGCGGACGGCGTGTCCTTGGTCTCGACGGTGTAGCCGAACTCCAGCGGCACGTCCGGGTTCTGGTCGAGGTACTTGTGCCCGATGTCCTTCGGCACGACCCAGCCGTCGAGACCGCCGGCCTTCAGCTGCGCGAACCCGGCGTTGTAGTCGGGGAAGCGGACGACGTTGGCGCCGGGGACCTTGCCGGTGGCGAAATCGTCCTGCACCGACGCCTGCACGACGCCGAGCCGCTTGCCGCCGAAGGAGGCGACGTCCTTGAGGTTCGCGCCCTTCTTGGTGACGATCGTGGTGAACCCGGTGGAGTAGCCGTTGCTGAACGCGACGGTCTTCTTGCGGGCCTCGGTGGTGGAGATCGTGGAGCTGCCGATGTCGAACTTGCTGGTGGCGACGGCGGCGAGCAGGCCGGCGAACTCGGTGCCGACGAACTCGACCTCGAAGCCCTCACGCTTCGCGATGTCGCGGAGCAATTCGTTGTCGTAGCCGGTGAAGGTGCCGTTCTCCAGGTAGATGGACGGCGGCGCGTCGGTCAGGGTGCCGACACGCAGCTTCTGGCCGCTCGCGGTGTCACCGGAGCCGCAGGCCGCGAGGGCGAGGGTGGCCGCTCCCGCCGTGACGACGGCGACGATTTTCTCCCAGGTGGATCTCATCGCTTCTTCCGTGGGTTCTTTGGCGCCAAGGCGCGATACAAACACGCCAGGCCGCCTCATGGGCGGCCTGGCGCTCCGGGTTCAGCGATCGAGATTAGGCATTTCGCCCGATCGAGTAACTTCGTCTCACTCTGTGAACGCTCTGCGGTGGGGCTGCTCACACGCGGCTGAAGGGGACTTTGCCCTCATCTCACGCGGCCAAGGACGCTTTCCTCACATCGCATGCGGGTAAAGCGTCCTTCAGAGAATCGGGGCCGGTGAGTAGACGGCGGCCTCCGGGAAACGCTCGAGAATCGCCTCGACACGCGACACGATCGCGGCCACCTGACGCGGTGCGACACCGGTGAACGAGATCCGGTCGGCGAGGAGTTTGTCCAGCTCACCGCGGTCGAGCGGGATGCGCTCGTCGGCGGCGAGACGGTCGAGGAGGTCGTTCTCCGCGAGCCCCTGCTCCCGCATCGCGAGCGCGACGCCGACGGCGTTCTCCTTGATCGCCTCGTGAGCGGTTTCGCGCCCGACCCCCGCCCTGACCGAGGCCATGAGCACCTTGGTGGTCGCGAGGAACGGCAGATAGCGATCGAGCTCACGTCCGATGACCGCCGGGAAGGCGCCGAACTCGGCCAACACCGTGAGGAAGGTCTCCAGCAGCCCGTCCAGCGCGAAGAACGCGTCGGGCAGCGCGACGCGGCGGACGACCGAGTCGGAGACGTCGCCTTCGTTCCACTGGTCGCCGGAAAGCTCGCCGATCATCGACAGGTAACCGCGCAGCACCACGGCGAGCCCGTTGACCCGCTCGCACGAACGCGTGTTCATCTTGTGCGGCATGGCCGACGAGCCGACCTGGCCGGGCTTGAAGCCCTCGGTGACCAGCTCGTGGCCTGCCATCAGGCGGATCGTCTTCGCGAGGCTCGACGGCGCCGCGGCCAGCTGGACCACCGCGGACAGCACGTCGAAGTCGAGCGACCGCGGGTACACCTGGCCGACGCTGGTGAAGACCCGCTCGAAGCCGAGGTGGGTCGCGACCCGTGACTCCAGTTCGTCCAAAGTGGACTCGTCGCCGAGCAGGTCGAGCATGTCCTGTGCGGTGCCGACCGGGCCCTTGATGCCACGCAGCGGGTAACGGCCGATCAGCTCGTCGAGCCGCTCGAACGCGACGAGCAGTTCGTCGGCGGCGGTGGCGAACCGCTTGCCCAGCGTCGTCGCCTGCGCGGCGACGTTGTGCGAGCGGCCAGCCATCACCGTGTCGGAGTGTTCGACCGCGATCGAGGCGAGCCGGGCGAGCACCGCGCCGACCCGGCCCCGGACCAGTTCCAGCGAGCGCCGCACCTGCAGCTGCTCGACGTTCTCGGTGAGGTCGCGTGACGTCATGCCCTTGTGCACGTGCTCGTGCCCGGCGAGCGCGTTGAACTCCTCGATCCGGGCCTTCACGTCGTGGCGGGTGACCCGCTCGCGCGCGGCGATCGAGTCGAGGTCGACCTGCTCCAGCACGCGCTCGTAGTCCGCAACGACTCCGTCCGGCACCTCGACGCCCAAGTCGGCCTGTGCCCGGAGCACGGCGAGCCAGAGCTCTCGCTCCAGCACGACCTTGCGTTCCGGGGACCACAGTTCGACCAGCTCAGGCGAGGCGTAGCGGCCGGCGAGCACGTTGGGGATGCGGGGCTTGTCCGTCACGCGGCCAGACTAACCGGCCGGGATCGGCCCGCTGCTCGCGGCTGAACGCCCTCCCCGCAATTCGTCCTCTAGTTGCGGTAGTTCGTGTCGCCAACTACCGCAACTAGAGGACGAATTGCGGGGGATGTCAGGCGAGGGCGGCCTGGAGCATGCGTGCGGCGGCGGCCCGTGGCTCCGGGTCGACCTCGATCAGCGCGTTGACCACGGCGCCGTCGACCAGGGCGACCAGCCGCTCCAGTTCGGTGGCGTCCACCGGGGTGCCGGAGCGCGCGAAGATCTCGTGGAGCAGTTCGTACAGCTGCGCGGACAACGTCCGCATCAGGGGCCGAAGGTACGGACGGCGACCTGTCCCGACGAGACGTTCGTAGCGAAGGAGAACCGCTTCGGCGTCAGCCTCGCGATCGGGGCGAAGCGGGCCGAGGAGCATGTCCAGCACCAGGTCGACGGTGGCCTCGACACCGCGGTTGCGGGTCGCCAGCTCGTCGAGCCGCCGCCGTCCGATTTCGAGTTCCTGATTCGAGTGGTGTTCCACGGCGGCGGTGACGAGCTCTTCGAGCGAGTCGAAGTAGTACGTCGTCGAGGCCAGCGGCAATCCCGCGCGTTCGGCGACCGCACGATGACGCACGGCGTCGAACCCGCCTTCGGCCAGCAGCGACGCGGCGGCATCGATGAGCTCGGCGCGCCTTCGCTCACCCTTCGGCGTTGTCGCTGCGACAGTCATGACGGGCTATTTTGCCAGGCGCGGTCAGTACCGGGCCGCGAGGACGGCGACGAACCTGTCGACGTCGGACTTGGGGAAGGCGGGCCTGCCCGAACCGTCGCCGAGGCTCACCACGACCACCAGCGATCCCTTGGCCGTGGTCCGCCGCGCACTGGACGCGCCGGTGGGGGTCGCCGGAACGGACGCGCCCTCCGGGAAGACCGCGGCGGAAACCGTGCCGCCCGGCACCTGGAACCCCGCGGACCTGGCTCCCGTCGTACAGATGTCGCCGGGCGTCGACTTGGCGACATCCACGGGGACCGGGAGCTCGCCAGCGAGGGCGGTGGCGAGCTCCCGATCCACCTGGTCGCACCCGTAGGTGCCTTCGGCCGTCATCTGGCCGGTCTTCTCTGGACCGCCGCCCCCCTGCTGAGGCGGCGGGTTCGAGAAGTTCGAGGACTCCCCGCTGTCTAGGGGACGTGCGGAGGCCGCCCCGGGTTGCCCCGGGGAAGCGGCCTCGCTGTCGGATTTGGCAGCACTGCCCAGCTGGGGTTCGCTTCCGCCGAGCACGCCGAACATGCCCGCTCCGGCCAGGACCAAAACCAGCGCGCTACAGGCCACGGCGATACCGTTGCGGCGTCGCGCGGTGGCGCGTCGAGAGGCGCGGACGACGTCGCCGGTGTCGAAGCTCGACGACGGCGCATCACCGGGGGCGTCACGGAACAACGCCTTAAGGTCATTCTCGTCCATCCCGTGCCACCTCCTCCTTCTCCATGACCTGCCTGAGGTTCGCCAGTCCGCGCGCAGTCTGGCTCTTCACGTTCCCTTCGCTGCAGCCGAGTGCCTTCGCCGCCGCACCGACGTCCAGCCCTTCGAAGAACCGGAGCACCAGCACGGCCCGCTGTTTCGGGGGCACTTCGCGCAACGCGGCCAGCAGGTCTTCCCTGGTGACGACCTGTTCGCCGAGGTCGAAGCCGTCCTGCGGCGGTTCGGGCAGCTCTTCGGTCTGCCACTCCCGCCGCCACGGCCGCCTCGACTCGTCGATGGCCGCCCTGACCAGCGTCTTCCGCAGATAGGCGTCGGTCGCCGCCCGTTCCCTGATCTTCTTCCACCTCCGGTGCAGCGCGACGAACGCCGTCTGCGCGAGGTCGTCCGCGCGATGCCAGTCACCGCAGAGCATGTACGCGGTCCTGCGCACGGAGTCCCGCTTCGCGGCGAAGTACTCCGCGAACTCTTGTTCGTCGCGCTGGTTCACGCGGTTGTTGTCTCCGCTCTTGCCTCGTCGGTGGGTAGGACGGAACCGGGGGCGTCCACGGTTGCATGAGCGGGCGTGGCGGACCAGCCGGGAGGAGGTTCGTGGCGGGCCGGACGATGTGATGTGATCGTACCGTGACCTCGACGATCGATTTCCGCTCCGACACCGTGACCCGGCCGGACGACGTCATGCGCCAGGCCATGGCGAAAGCCGAGGTCGGCGACAACGTCCTCGACGGCGATCCCACCGTCGGCGCCCTGGAACAGCGCGCCGCGAAACTCCTGGGCATGCCCGCCGCGCTCTGGACGCCGACCGGGACCATGGCGAACCTGATCGCGCTGAGCAGCCATCTCCGGCGCGGCGACCGGTTCCTCGCTCCGCGCGGCTCGCACGTGATCACCGACGAACTCGGCTCCGCCGCCTGGCTCGCCGGCGGCATGCCGGATCCGCTGGAGCACGACGCCGGACCAGGGCGGCCGACGCCGGAAACGCTTTCGGCCGCGATCGGCCTCCCGCGCGGGCCGTACTACGCGATGCGCACCCCGCTGCTGTGCCTGGAGAACACGCACAACACGGCGGGCGGGGCGATCACTCCGCCCGACGAACACGCCCAGCTGGTCGCGGTGGCGAAAGAGGCGGGGCTGACCGTGCACCTCGACGGTGCCCGGATCTGGCACGCGGCGGTCGCGCTGGGAATCCCGCCCGCGGCCCTCACCGTCGGCGTCGACACCGTTTCGGCTTGCTTCTCCAAGGGCCTCGGCGCGCCCGTCGGCTCGGTTGTGGCAGGCAGCCCGGAGTTCGTCGAAGAGGCGCGGCGGATGCGCCAGATGCTCGGCGGCGGCGTCCGCCAGGCCGGCGTGCTGGCCGCGGCCTGCCTGGTCGCGCTGGACCGCATCGGCGATCTGGCCGAGACCCACGAGAACGCGACACGGCTCGCGGCCGGGTTCGCCGAGCACGGCTGGGAGGTCAACACACCCGAGACCAACATCGTGCAGGTCACCGCACCCGACCTGGTAGGCCGGTCGGCGTGGCTGGCGGGGCACGGGATCCGGACGCTGCCCAGCTCGGGCCGGATCCGGTTCGTGGTGCACCGCGACCTGTCGGCGGCCGACATCGAAGAAACCCTTCACCGCGTCAAGACCGGGGGCTGACACATGAACTGGATCGTCTTCGACTACGGCGACGTCATCAGCGAGCACACCGACGCGCTGCCGACCCTGGCCAAGGCCTTCGACCTCGAACTCACCGACTTCGAACCGCACTACTGGGCCGAACGGGTCCGGTACGACTCGGGTGGCTCGGATCTCGAGTACTGGCAGAGCGTCGGCCGCGCGCTGAACGTTCCCGTCGACAAAGCCTTCGCCGACGAACTGACCCGCATCGACGTCACCGGCTGGACGCACCTGGAACCGGCGGTGATCGAGCTGCTGGAGGGGCTGCACGAGGCGGGCGCCGCGCTCGCGCTGCTCTCCAACGCGTCGTCGACCTTCGGGCGCTGGGTCCGCGAGCAGGAATGGGCGCGCCTGTTCCGCGTAAAGCTCTTTTCCGGCGATCTCGGCTGCATGAAACCCGACGCGAAGATCTACCGGATCCTGCTCGACGAACTCGGCGCCGAACCGGCGGACTGCCTGTTCTTCGACGACCGTCAGTCCAATGTAGACGGTGCGCGGGCGGTGGGAATGAAGGCGGAGCGCTGGCTCGGCGTGGAAACCGTGGAAGCGGCACTCGGCTGACCGGGCGGAGATGGTCACCCTGACCGCTCATCCGCTCACCCGCGGTGAATCGGATGTCCTAAGCTGGCTTCGTCCCGAACCGAATTGTCCACGGTAGGTGCCCATGCCAGGTCAAGCCGACCGGCGTCCGTTCGTGCCCGTCGATTTCGACCGGCCGAGTATCGCGCGGGTCTTCGACGCGCTCATGGGCGGCCAGGACAACTACGAGGCCGACAGGGTGGTGCTGCGCCAAATCCTGGAACTCGCGCCGGAAGCGCAGGTCATGGCCAAGGAGGTCCGGCACTGGCTGATCCGGACCGTGCGCTATCTGACCGATCGGGCGGACATCGATCAGTTCCTCGACCTCGGCTCCGGCTTCCCGACCGTGGACAACACGCACCAGATCGCGCAGCGGTACAACCCCGAGGCGCGGGTCGTCTACGTCGACCACGATCCGGTGGTACAGGCACACGGCCGCGCGCTGCTCGCGGCGAACGACTTCGCGCATATGGCCGGTGCCGACCTGGCCGAACCGGCCAAGGTCGTCGAGGAACTCGCGAGCACCCACCGGCTTGACTTCGACCGGCCCGTCGGACTGATCCTGTGCTCGATCATCCACCACATCCAGGACCTCGACGAGGCGCGGGAAATCGTCCGTGCCTACGTCGACGCGCTGGCCCCGGGCTCGTTCGTCGCGTTGCTGCACCAGCACAACCCTGCCGACGGCTCCGAAGCGGCCGACGTCGCGACGTCACTCGAGAAGCGCTTCAGCGGCACCAGGCTCGACACGCTGTACCGCACACGCGAGGAGATCGAGTCGCTCTTCGAGGGACTCGATCTCCTCGAACCCGGGCTGACCTACCCGCACCTGTGGTGGCCGGACGGCCCGCGCTTCACCCCGCTTTCGCCCGTGAACTACACGTCGCTCGGCGGGGTGGCGCGTAAGCCTTAGCCCCTTAGCGAAGCTGCTTCGGGGTGCGCTTGCCCTTGATGGCGCCATACGCGGCCGTGCCGAGGAAGACCGCACCGCCGATGATGGCGATCCAAAAGACGGCCTTCACGAGGAAGCCGAGCACGGACCCGAGCACCATGAAGGCCACCCAAGCCACAATCAGCCCGCCGACGATCTTCCAGAACATGGCATCCTCCGATTGCCTCACCGTGCCCGAGCGGGCCTGGTGAGTTCAGGTTGTCAGGCTGAGCTCGTAATTGCTTTCGTTCTGCCTAACGTTCAGGGTGAATTCCGGGTTCCCCCTGACCGGTGAGCCAGCCGCCGAGCCGCCGGATCCCCTCGTCGATGTCTTCGCGCGAACCCGCGAAGGAGAACCGCACGAACCTGCCGCCGTCGACCGGGTCGAAGTCGATACCGGGCGCGATCGCGACACCGGTGTCGGCGAGGAGGCGCTGGCACCAGCTGAGGCTGTCGTTCGTGTACGCGGAGACGTCGGCGTAGGCATAGAAGGCACCGTCGGCCGGCGCGAGCTTGTCGATGCCGATGCGTTGGAGACCGGCAAAGAGCGCGTCGCGGTTGGCGCGGTAGCGCTCGACGTGGCCGTCAGCCTCCGCGTACGACTCCTGGGTGAACGCGGCGATCGCGGCGTGCTGGGAGACCGCGGGCGGGCAGATGGTGAAGTTGCCGGTCAGGACGTCGATCGCGCGGTGCAGCCGCGGGGGCGCGAGCATCCAGCCGAGCCGCCAGCCGGTCATGGCGAAGTACTTGGAGAACGAACCGAGGACGAGCGCCTCGTTCCCGTACCGCCAGGCACAGTCGAGTCCGGCGCCGTAGGAGATCCCGTGGTAGATCTCGTCGCTGATCAACTGCACGCCGCGTGACGCACACCAGCCGCTGATCGCGGCGAGTTCACCCGGTGGCAGGACGGTGCCGGTGGGATTGCTGGGGCTGGCCACGATGAGTCCCTTGATCGGCCCCAGTGCGTCGAGCAGTGCGACGGTCGGCTGGAAGTTCGTCTCGGGTCCGGTGGCGAACTCGACGACCTCGCAACCGAGCACTTTCAGCAGGTTGCGGTAGGCCGGGTAACCCGGTCGTGCCATCGCGACGCGGTCACCCGCCTCGAAAGCGCTGAGGAACGAGAGCAGGAAGCCACCGGAGGAGCCAGTCGTCATGATGACGTCCCGCGCGCTCACGTCGACGGAGTACGTGCGGTGGTAGTGCGCCGCGACGGCCTCGCGCAGTTCGAGGATGCCGAGTTGCTCGGTGTAGCCGAGGTGATGGTCCTTCAGCGCCCGCTCGGCGGCTTCGAGCACCGGCCTCGGCGCCGGAGCTGACGGCTGCCCCGCGACCAGCGGGACCAGATCGCCATGACTGCGCTGCCGTGCCTGCGCGGCCGAAAGGACGTCCATGACGTGGAACGGCGGGACGTCGGAACGTGCGGCTGGGCCAGGAAAGGACATGGAGTGAGGCTAACCCGCCTTCGCCAGGAGAACCGCGTAGCCGTCGAGGAGACGCTGGAGGCCGAACTCGAAGAGTGTGTCGAGGTCGTAGTCGAACGGTGCGCGCGAGGCGACGGCAGCGAAGTTCGGAAAACGGCCCTCGGAGACCAGGTCCCAGAGGATCGGCTCGTTCTCGGCGAGCCAGGCGTCGGCCGTGACCGCGGTTCCGGATTCGTTCTCGGCCTCGGCCTCGAAGTTGAGGGCGATACCGCGGACGTGGTTGAAGATCGTGATGTGCGCGTACATGATCGTCGACGACGGGAGGCCGTGGCCGTCGAGGGCGCGGGTGGCCCAGTCCGCGTGGCGCAGCAGGTTCGGCAGCGGTTGCGGGCGAGTGATCGAGAGTGCCTGCGCGAGCCAAGGGTGCCGCCGGAACAAGGCCCATTGAGCCCTGGCCATCAGCTCCAGTTGCGCCCGCCAGCCGGGTGGCGGTTCGGGCGGGAAGCGGATCTCGCCGAGCGCGACGTCCGCCATCTCGAGGATCAGCTCTTCTTTCGCGGCGATATGGCGATAAAGCGCCATCGTCGCGACACCGAGCCCGGACGCGATGCGGCGCATGGACAACGCGCGGATGCCCTCGGCGTCGGCGATCCGGATCGCCGCCTTCACCACTCGCTCGCGTGACAGCTCCGCCTCGGTCCTCGGCGCGGCTTTCCGGGTGCGGCCCGCGACGACCGTTCCGGCGCCGGGTTTGGCGCTGACCAGGCCCTCTCGCTTGAGGGTGGCGAGCACCTTCGTCGCGGTCGCCATCGCGACACCCCACTCGGCGATGATCCGGCGCGTCGACGGGACCTTGTCCCCTTCGCGCAGCTCACCGGCGACGATCCGGCGGCGGATCTCGGCGGCGATCCGCAGGTAGGGCGGATCGGTCATGGTCGACTCCTTGCCCTAGTGCGCTTCGCTGCCGTTTTTCGCTTCCTGCGGCTAGCTGCACTAGTACGCCTCAGATTTTCTGCCGCTTTTCCTGGGGCTCCACCGAAGCGGTCATACGTTGTACGCAGTGCTTCAAAACAGCGTACACAGGGGAGTTCACATGCAGAAGGTGCTGATTTCGGGCGCGGGGATCGCCGGGACGACACTGGCCTACTGGCTGCGGCGACACGGTTTCGCGCCGACCGTCGTCGAGCGGGCGCCTGCACCACGCGCCGGCGGGCACGCCGTCGACATCCGCGGTACGGCACTCGGCGTCATCGACCGGATGGGGGTACTCGGGCGTCTTCGGGAGCTGAGCACGGACATGCGCGGGATGTCGTTCGTGAACGGGGCCGGGAAGACCCTGGTGAAGGTCACCGACCACACGCTGACCGGCGGACTCACCGACAGCGACGACATCGAGATCCTGCGAGACGACCTCACGGACACGCTGGCGTCGGTCGCGCAGGAGGGTGTCGAGTACGTCTACGGCGACTGGGTCAGCGGGATCACGCAGCAGGCCGACGGTGTCCGGGTCACCTTCGCCCACGGCGAGGCGCGGAACTTCGCTCTCGTGATCGGCGCGGACGGGCAGCACTCGGCCGTGCGTTCGCTGGTTTTCGGGGCTGAGAAACAGTTTTCACATCACCTGGACACCTATCTGGCGGTGTTCACCGTGCCGAACTTCCTCGATCTGGACCGCTGGCAGACCTTCCACATGACGCCGGGGAAAATGGCAGGCCTGTACAGCGCGCGGAAGAACACGGAGGCTCGGGCGATACTCGGCTTCCAATCGCCGGAACTCGATTTCGACCGTCATGACCCTGAGCAGCAACGAAAGCTCATCACCGACCGGTTCCTCGGCCAGGGCTGGGAAGTATCGCGGCTGGTCCGGGAAATGGAGTCGAGCGAACTGTACTTCGATTCGATGACCCAGATCCGGATGGACCGGTTCAGCGAAGGACGGGTCACGCTGGTCGGAGACGCGGGCTACGGCCCTTCGCCACTTTCAGGACAGGGCACCAGTTTGGCGCTCGTCGGGGCATACGTGCTGGCCGGTTCGCTAGCCGTCCATCAAGATCACCGCGCGGCTTTTTCCTCTTACGAAAGGGAAATTAGGCCTTTTGTGCTTCAGAACCAGGCACTGGCTTCGCTGAACCAACGGAAGCAGACCCGGTTCGCACAGTGGAAGCAGATCCAGTCGATGCGGACGCTGCCCTATCTGCCGTTCCGCTCGCGGGTGATGAAAGCGGCGATGCGGCCGTTGACGGAGGCGTCGAACGCGTTGGTACTGAAGGATTACTGAGCGGCTCGGGAGTGGTCGTTTCGCGTGACTGGTTGGACGGCATATGTGATCAGCCGGACGACACGCGTGACGGGATGGACGACACGCCACGCGGCCGGGCTCTCCAGCGAGACGTCCCTCTGGACACGCGTGTCGTCCATCCCATCCCGCGAGTTGACCCGCCAGTCACGTGAGACCGCCACCGGGCGCACCGCAGTAGTTACCTAACACCCTTGGCCCTGACCGTCCTTACCACTCACGAGCGACGGGCAAGCGCTAGTAACCCTGGTACCCGCCACCACCGGCCATGGACTTCAGACCCGGGTGCCCCTCGAACCCGCCGTACCGCGAGAACGTGTACCGCACGCCCGCGATGATGTTGTCGATCGGGTTGTAGATGTCGTCGTGCCCGGGAAGCTTGTGCGCGTTGAAGGTCGGGTCGATGCACTGCATCAGTCCCTTGGACGGAGTGCCCTTCGCCGCGTTGGAGTCCCAGTTGTTGATGGCGTTGGGGTTACCGCCGGACTCCTTCTCGATGATCGTCCAGATCTTGTTGATGTCGGCTTCGGTCACCGGGATACCGGCCGCCTGCAGGATCTTGATGGCTTCCTGGATCCACTGCTGGACGTTGCCCGGCGGCGTCGTCGACGGTGGACCGCCACTCGACCCGAGGCCGCCGCCCCCACCGCCACCGCCGCCACCGCCGCCTCCTCCACCGCCTCCGGTGTGGAGACCTCCGGTGCGCTTGGGGACGGTGCCGTCCTTGCCGGGCATCGGGACCTTGGAGTAACCGCCGCCCTCCACGTCCTTCTTCATCAGCTCTTGGGACTTTTTGATCAGTCCGTCCGCCTGGGTCAGCAGTCCACCGATGGATTCGACGGCTCCGCTCGCCGTCTTCAGGTTGGCGGCGTTGGCCGCCGTGATGATCTGGTCGGCGCTCGGGTTCGGCGGCGGCACCTTTTTGTCCGGATTCGCGGCGTCAGCGGCCTGCTGGCGAGCCGCCGCGACCTTCGGGTTCTCCGTGTCGATGCACTTCTGGATCGTGTCGTGCGCCGTCTTGTTGGCGTCTTCGATCTTGCGCTTGATATCGCTCAGCTGGACTTGAAGCTCGCCCAGGTCTTTGCTGATCTCGTCCAGGTGTCCTTTGACGCGATCCCCGGCAGAGGTGATCTGCTTCACGTAGTCGAAAAAGGCGTCAGCCGCAGGCCCTTTCCAGACGCCGCCGTTCAACGCGTCGGTCGACGATTTCAGGGAGGCGCTGTGGTCACCGGCCTGCGACGCGGCAGCATGGAATTGGTCCGCGGCCTTCTGAATGGCCTCCGGCTTGATGCCCGCGACCTGCTTCGCCTTCTCAATGACCTGCGGCCAGTTTGGCGGGAAATCAATATCGCCCACAACGCCCCCTAGCAATCAGGCCCCCCAGGGCCGTCTCACGCGTACTCACTGCTTGCCGTGCTCGTGCAGCTTGAGATTGTCGACGTGCACGGCTTCGGTCTCCTGGATCAGCCCGGCGGCCTTGCGCAGCACGAAGGCGGTCGCCTCCATCAGCTTCCCCGCGGAGTCGAATTCGTTGTGCACGCCGTCCTTGAAGGAGCCCACGGCACCGTGCACGTCACCCGAACCACCCATCGTGCCGAACGGGCTTTCCTTCTCGTCATCGACGCCGGTGACCTGCTTCTTGGACTTCTCGAACTCGTCCTTGAGCTTCTCCACCTGACCGGCGGCGATCCCCATGGAATCCGGGTCGTACACAGGCACGGTTCGTCATCCCCTTCACGGAAAACTTGTGTCCGCCCGATCAGACGCTCCGGCGATCAGGACGGTTCCCGCGCATACTGTAAGACCTCGGCAGCGGGCGGTGTGCGCTTCCACGCCGACTTCCACCCCGCCGATAAGCCTGCGACCTCCCGGACACGCTTTGTAGCTTGCATCCGGGGAGGGAAGACTTCGTGAAACCGTTGAATCCGGGTGAACCCCGGCAGGTCGGGCGCCTTGTCGCTTTGAAGCAGGCCCATCCGGGATTCGCCCACGATGAGGGCTTCCGTTCGCGATTCCGGCGGGGTGACCGTGTCGTTCAGCGCCGCGCGGGAGACGGACTTGAAATCCGTCTGTCCCCTGGCTGAAGCATTCGCCGAAGCCGTCATGTCCGGGCTTCCCAAGCCCTGCCTCAGAAGTCGGAGACTTCCCGGATCCGCGTCACCAGCAGCTGGTTGTCTGCCGGTGTGATGGTCGCCCACTCCCGCCCGTCCCGGTTCCGCGCGACCTGGAACAGGTACCGCCCCGCGTCCGTGTCGTAGAAGGCGACCACGCTGTCCGCGCGGCGAGGGCGGCCGTCGCGGCCCGCGCGTTCGACGCCGAACTGGCCGCGGGCCTCCTGGCCGAGGAGCATTCCCGCCACTTCCTGGGCCTGCCACAACGGGACGTCCAGATCCTCCAATGCGGTGACCATCGCTTTCGCGTCGCCGCGGGCGGCGGCGTCGGCGTCGCGGAGCAGGTCGTGCGGGATGCTGATCGACTGGCCGACGCCGGGGCCGAGGTCACCCGCGACCGAGACGGCGGCCTCGGCGAGGGAGCTTTCGCGGGCGGGGATCAGCCACACCTGGCCGGAGTCGATGACGCCGAGCAGCGCCTGGTTGCCGACACTGACGGCCTGGCCCTTGATCTCGCGGTCGGTCCACACCCAGACGTCGATCGCGACCCGGGGGTGCGCGAACAGGTTCAGCATGTCGACCAACTCGCCCGAGGCCTGGTACCCCCGCGCGAGGCCTCGTTCGCGCAGGGATTCCCAGGCCTCTTCGATCAGTGCCGCCCGCTCCGTGCGGGTCGTTCCGGGGCTCGGCACGTCGAGCGCGACATGGCGACGGGGCAGCCGTTCGGCTTCCCAAAGCATCTCGAACTCGAGTGCGGACAGCACCAGGCTGCCGTTTTCGTTCGACACAGGTTCAGCGCGCTTCGGAGTTGCCGTGGTCACCGATGACGTCGGGCGACACCATGCGCTCGTCGGTGAACAGGTCCTTGTCGTCGACGCCGTAGCGACGGATGTGCTCCGCGTCCTCTTCGACGTCCTGGGTGGCCGCGCGCTCCATGAACTTCGACTCGGCCTTCGGCTGCTTCGCGCCGATCTTCTCCGAGCGCCGCATGGCCTCCTCTTCGGGAAGCTCGCCGATCGGCAGCTGACGGGTCGGCTTCACACCGCCGCCTTCCGGACGGGGACGGCGGTCGCGTTCCTTGTCACCGCTCAGCGCGCCGCCCGCGGCACCGGCGCCGAGCGCGGCGGCACCGGCGCCCAGGTCGCCCGCGGCCGGGCCGGTGATCTTCGGGACGGCCGGGAAGCCGCGGCCGGACTCGTTTCCGGCGGCCAGCGGCGCCTGCGGTCCGGTGCCCACCGTGCGGCCCTTGCCCATGGCCTGGTCGCCGCCGCCGGTGCTCCCGCCGACGCCACCGAAGACGCCGGGGCCCGAGCTGGAACCGGGGCCCTTGCCGAGAGCGCCGTCGATACCGGGGCCGGTGCCGAACGACTTGCCCGCCGGCTGTGCCGACGTGGTGCTGTTGCTCGGCGGCAAGCTCCCGGTGGACTGGCCCGGCGGGACGTTCGTGGAACCCGGCGGCAGGTTCGGCGCACCCGGCGGGATGAACGGCGGAGAGCCGGGCGATCCCGTGATCGGGTACGACGGCCTGCCCGCTTCGGGCTGCGGTGCGGGCCGATTCGGTGTCACCCAGGCGCCGCCTGGAGTGGGCGCCGGCCTCGAGGTGCCGGACGGCGTGGTCGGCGCGGCGGCCGCGGGAGCCGTGGCACCGCCATGAGGCACCGAGGAGCTGGTCTTCCGGGCCGGAGCGCCACCGCCGAGTGCGACACCGTATGCCGGGGTCGGCGCGTCGTAGGACGGCGACTTCGGGTTGCTGACGGGCTGCACGACCGGCGGCACGTACTTCGACTCGACGGCGGCCGACGCGGGCCGCACGCTGCCGTCCGGGGTCAGGTCGGTGGCCGTGCCCGCGAGGTCGAGCGTGCCGGAACCGCCGCCCGCTCCGGCGGCGGTCGTGTTCTGGGTCAGGTTCATCGCCTGCGGGTCGGCCAGTGTGTCGGTCGTCAGCAGGTTCTCGCCGCTGGTCTTGGCGTAGTCGTTCAACGCCTCCTCCGCCTGCGCCCGCGCGTTGTTCGCGGCACCGACGCTCTTGGCGTGGTCGGTCTCGAACCCGATGAGGCTCAGCACGACGTCGCCGAGGGTCAAGCCGCCCGCGCCCTTCCGGACCACTTCCGGGTCAGGGAGCTTGTGCAGCGTCCGGTTGAAGGCCTCACCCTGTGCGAAGATCATTTCCGCGGAGTGCGAGACCTTCGAGTTCGCGTCCTGGGAGAAGCCCGCCTGCTCGGTGAACACCTGGCCGGCGGCGCCACCCGCCTCGCTCTGCCATTCCACGCCGAGTTTGCCCAGCTCGTCGCGCAGCGTCTTGTCGGTGTCGGCGAGTGCGGTCGCGACGGACTTCAGCGCGTCGACGGCGATGCCGATGCTGCCGGTGCCGTCACCGCTGCGGAAGCGTTCGATCTCGGTCGCGATCCCGGTGTCGGTGTAGCCCTCGAAACGAAGATCGCGGAGCCTGCCCGCGAGGTCGGAAACGTTCACGGCGCTCTCCCTAATTGCGTGCTTTCAAGGTCTGCAAAGCCAAATCGGCCGCCTGCGCGGACATCTCGCACAGCTGCGGCATGGTGAACGCGCCGGCGGTGACGGTGATGGCGCGCACCGCCAGCGTCTGTCCTCGAGCGACGCCGACGAGCGTCTCGCAATCACTCGGTTTCCCGGCGTCGCGGTAGTTCGTGACGGCGGGAAACCCGCCGACCGCCTTCGGCTCGGTCGTCATGCTGTTCTTGCGGCGCTTACCGGTGATCCACTCTTCTACGTCCGCGGTGATCGTGCGGACGTAGAAGGTGTGGAAGGGCTCCACGGCGTCCGCGTCGAAGACACAGGTCGGGCCGTCGATCGGTTCCGCGGCCGCGCGCGGCTTGCTGTTGACCTTCAGCTGGTCGAGCTGCGCAGCGGTGACCAGGGCGCACGGATCGACGCCCTGAAGACTCAGTTCGGCAGGCCTGGCGGGCAGCGCGGACGCCTTGGCGCCCTGCGTGGCCGAAGCCAGCGCCGGTTCGTCGGGAAACGCCTGTCCGCCCGTGTCCGTGGCACATCCGGCCAGCGCGAGGGTGAGCACCCCGCCGGATACCAGCACACGGGGCCTACGCCCGGTGTACACCACGGTCCCCGAACGCGGCGGCCTTGTCCGCATCGCTGGTTTTGTACTCCTTAGCGGCCGTGCGGAGTTGCTTGACCAGCCCGCGAAGACCGGCGATGTACGCCTTGACCTGCGCGGCATACGACGTGTCGCCATCGGCCACCAGCTCGTTCCAGACGCTGGTCGCGTGCACGCTGACGGTGTCGTTGGCCGGGGTGTCGATCCGCAGCTGGTCGAGCCGCGTCAAAAGCTTGTCCTGCAGCGCGTCGACCTGCTGCTCGACGATCTTCGCCACTTCGAGCAGCTTCGACGGATCAACCCGGATATCGGCCACCGACGGCGGAACCGGGACCGCCGACGCGAGGTCCTGGACCTTGCTCGATCCTGACATTCCCCACCCCTTAGAAGTACGCACGGTGACCGTTCGCCCTGCCGAGGCTACCAACGCCGATGTATCGGTTGCCTAAGCTTTGCAGGAAATACCGGTTTGACGCACCGGGCGCCGGGACGGTTCCGTCCGAAATTCACGAGACCCCAGATTTCACGAGACCGGGGCGGCGATCTCTCCCTTGGCGGCGAGCAGGGCGATGTCGGTGCGGTGGTGCGAGCCGGCCAGGTGGACCTTCTCGACCGTCGCGTAGGCGTCCTTGCGAGCGGACTTCAGGTTCTTGCCGGTGCCGACGACCGACAGCACGCGGCCACCGGAGGAGACCACGGCGCCATCGTCACGGCGACGGGTGCCGGCGTGGAGCACGCCTTCGATCTCGCCACCGGTGATGACGTCACCGGTCCTCGGCTTGCCGGGGTAGCCGTCGGCGGCGAGCACGACGGTGACCGCCGCACCCGAGTCCCAGTCCAGCGGCGGCAGGTCGGCGAGCTTGCCGGTCGCCGTCGCGTGCAGGACCTGGCCGAGCGGGCTGCGCAGCAGCGCCAGGACGACCTGGGTCTCCGGGTCGCCGAAGCGGCAGTTGAACTCGATGACCTGCGGGCCTTCGGTGGTCAGCGCGAGACCGGCGTAGAGCAGGCCGGAGAAGGTGGCGCCGCGGTTGTCGAGTTCGTCGACCACGGGCTGGACGATCCGCTCGACGACGTCGTCGACCAGGTTTTTCGGCGCCCACGGCAGCGGCGCGTACGCACCCATGCCGCCGGTGTTCGGGCCCGCGTCGCCGTCGCCGACGCGCTTGAAGTCCTGCGCGGGCAGCAGGGGGACGACCGTGCGGCCGTCGACGAAGCAGAAGAGAGAGGCCTCCGGACCGTCCAAAAAGGACTCCAGGAGCACCGGGTGGCCGCCGTCGAGCAGCATCAGGGCGTGCTTGCGCGCGACGTCGAAGTCCGTGGTGACCACGACGCCCTTGCCGGCGGCGAGGCCGTCGTCCTTGACCACCCAGGTGGGGCCGAAGCGGCCGAGCGCGGCGTCGAGGCGGGCCGGGTTGTCGACCACCTCGCAGTGCGCTGTCGACACCTTCGCGGCCGCCATGACGTCCTTCGCGAACGCCTTCGAGCCCTCGATCCGGGCCGCGGACGCGGACGGGCCGAAGCAGGCGATGCCCGCCTTGCGGACCGCGTCGGCGACTCCCGCCACCAGCGGGACCTCGGGACCGACCACCACCAGGTCCGCCTGCCACTGCTTGGCCAGGGCTGAGACCGATTCGGGATCGGCCGCGTCGACGCCGAGCTGCTCGGCCACCGAAGAGGTGCCGGCGTTGCCCGGGGCACAGGCCAGTGCGGTGACGGAAGGGTCTTCCGCGACCGCGAGGACAAGTGCATGCTCACGGGCGCCGGACCCGATTACCAGTACGCGCACGACGCACAGGGTAACCGGGCCGGTGAGGACCTGTTGGCGGAGCCACGTGAAACCCGCCCCCGGCCGGCGGCCCCGCTATCGTGGCGGCGGGGCAGCCGCCGTCTGACCTGCGAAAACACGAACCTACCCCGGCGACGCGATCGCGGTCGCGGGTTCACCGATCGACACAGCCCGAACACGTCGCCGTCCTCGTGCGGGTGGTTCCATCCGGCGTTCACCCGGCGGTCAGCACCCCGCCGGTCCGACTTCGCCGTCCGGACGCCTCCTGCGTCAAGGGTGGCGCGGTACCCGCGTTCAAGTCGAAAGAGGTTACCCACCATGCGAAAACGCCTGGGCGTGCTCGCCCTGTCCGGTCTCGCCGTACTCAGCGTCACAGGGCTGGCCGGCGCCGCCGAGACGGGTGCCCAAGAGGTGTCGGCACAGGCCAGGGGTCACGATGGTCCGGTGATCGTCGGACACCGCGGCGCCCCCGGCTACCGCCCGGAACACACGCTCGCCTCGTACGAGCTCGCCTACCGTCAGGGCGTCGACTGGGTCGACGTCGACCTGGTGCCCACCAAGGACGGCCAGCTGGTCGCCCGGCACGAGAACGAGATCGGCGGGACCACCGACGTCGCGAAGCACCCCGAGTTCGCGAACCGGAAGACGACGAAGGTCATCGACGGCGCGTCGTTCACCGGCTGGTTCACCGAGGACTTCACCCTCGCCGAGCTGAAGACCTTGCGCGCGACCGAGCGGATCCCGCAGCTGCGGCCGAACAACCGGCTCTACGACGGTCGCTACCAGATCGCCACCTACCAAGAGGTGCTCGACCTGACGCGCCGGCTGGGCCGCGAACTGCGCCGTGAGCTGGGGACCTACCCGGAGATCAAGCACTCGACCTACTTCTCCTCGATCAAGAACCCGACCGAGCCGAAGCTGGTCGAGCTGGTCAAGCGCAACGGGCTCAACCACCCGAAGGCGCCGGTGATCATCCAGTCGTTCGAGGTGTCGAACCTGATCGCGCTTTCGCGCCAGGTGCGGGTGCCGCTACTGCAGCTGACCTCGGCGACCGGCGCTCCGGCCGACTTCGTCGCGAAGGGCGACCCGCGGACGTACGCCGACCTCGTCACGCCGGTGGGCCTGAAGGAGATCTCGAAGTACGCGGACTACCTGGGCCCGGAGAAGGCACAGGTCATCCCCGTGGTGAACGGTGCGCTGGGGCAGCCGACGAGGCTCGTCGGCGACGCGCACCAGGCCGGCCTGAAGGTCGGGCCGTACACGTTCCGCAACGAGAACAACTTCCTCCCGCAGAACCTGCGCTCGTCGGCGAACCTCGCCGAGTGGGGCGACGCGTTCGCCGAGCAGGAGGCGTTTCTCAAGGCGGGTGTCGACGGGTACTTCGCCGACCACCCGGACACCGCACTGGAGGCCGTGAAGGCGTTCCGGGGGCGCTGATCGCAGCTTCGCGCGTGTTATGAACGGACCTTTCCTGACAGATCTTGTCCGGAAAGGTCCGTTCGTAACCCTGGGGTAGTTCCTGACGGGACCTTGACATGCGCAGGTCGGCGGGCCTAATTTCGGCGGATCTCAATGGTCTGTCCGCATACCTTTTAAGTGGGTGCCCGATGGATGTCTCAGACGCCCGTGCCGCCGAACCCGCCGACGAAGACAGTGCCCGGCTCCACCAACTCGGCTACGCGCAGGAACTCCGGCGCACGATGTCGACCTTCTCCAACTTCGCCGTCTCCTTCACGATCATCTCGATCCTCTCCGGCTGCCTGACCCTCTACGGGTTCGGCATGAAGACCGGCGGTCCCGCCGCGATGATCTGGGGCTGGCCGCTGGTGGGCCTGTTCGTCATCCTCGTCGGGCTGGGCATGGCCGAGGTCTGCTCCAGCTACCCGACCGCGGGCGGGCTCTACTACTGGGCAGCGAAGCTGGCCCCGCGCAACGGCGCGGCCTGGGCATGGTTCACCGGCTGGTTCAACCTCATCGGGCAGATCGCGGTCACCGCGGGCATCGACTTCGGCGCGGCCCTGTTCCTCAACGCCTTCCTGGACCTGCAGTTCGGCTTCGAGGCGACGCCGGGTCACACGATCCTGCTGCTGGCGATCATCCTGGTGATCCACGGCTTGCTGAACACCTTCGGTGTGAAGATCGTCGCGCTGCTGAACACCGTCAGCGTGTGGTGGCACCTCGCGGGTGTGCTGGTCATCGTCGGGGTGCTGATCATCGTGCCCGAGAAGCACCAGGACGCGTCCTTCGTCTTCGGCGAGTTCGTGAACAACACCGGCTGGGCGTCACCGGTCTACGTCTTCTTACTGGGCTTGCTGCTCGCGCAGTACACACTCACCGGATACGACGCCTCGGCCCACATGACCGAGGAGACCAAGAACGCGGCGAAGGCCGGGCCGCGCGGGATCATCAACTCCATCCTCGTCTCCTTGGTCGCCGGTTGGGTCCTGCTCATCGGCTTCACTTTCGCCATCCAGGACTACGAAGGCGCCGCCGGCTCCGAGACCGGGGTGCCACCCGCGCAGATTTTCATCGACGCGACCGGCGCGACGACCGGCAAGTTCCTGTTGCTGATCTGCATCGGCGCGCAGCTGTTCTGCGGCATGGCGTCGGTGACGGCGAACTCGCGGATGATCTACGCGTTCGCCCGCGACGGCGCGATCCCGGGTTCGAAGTTCTGGCACCGCATCAACAAACGCACCCAGACGCCGACCAACGCGGTGTGGCTGGCCGCGGGCGGCGCACTCCTGCTCGCTCTGCCGTACCTGTGGAGCCAGACCGCCTACACCGCCGTGACCTCGATCGCGGTTGTCGGTTTGTACGTGGCCTACGTGATCCCGGTGTTCCTGCGGGTGCGCAAGGGCGACGACTTCGAGCCCGGACCGTGGAGCCTCGGCCGTTGGGGCAAGCTCATCGGGACCGTCGCGACGGTCTGGGTGTGCTTCATCTTCGTACTGTTCATGCTCCCGCAGGCAGCACCGATCACCATCGACAGTTTCAACTACACGCCGATCGCCTTCCTGGTCGTACTCGGTGGTGCGGCCGTGTGGTGGTTCGCCTCGGCACGCAAGTGGTTCACGGGCCCGAAGGTGCAGGGCTCCGAGGAGGAACTCGCCGCCGTGGAACGGGAACTCAAGGAATTGGGGTAGCGGCGGCCTCCCGGGCGCGGCCGACGCGGACTCCGGTCACCGCGGCCGCGCCGAGCGCGCCGACCCCGGCGAAGGCGTAGAAGCCCCACGGGTAAGCGATCCCGGCGGTCAGCAGCGCGCCGCCGAGGATCGGGCCGCAGATCGCGCCGATCCGGCCGACACCCGCCGCCCAGCCGATACCGGTGGCACGCTGCCAATCCGGGTACGTCTTGCCGATGTAGGCGTACACGAGCACCTGCGCGCTGAACACGAATCCGCCGGTGAGGAACACGGCCACGTACAGGCCGGCCGCGGGCAGTTTCACACTCAGCAAGGCCAGGAACACCGCCGCGCCGAGGAACCAGCAGATCACCGCCGGTCGCACGCCGACCTTGTCCGCCACCCGGCCCGCGATGAGCAGGCCGACGACACCGCCGAGGTTCAGCGTGAGCAGCAGTCCGAGCGCCGCGCCGAGCGGGTACCCGGCCTGGCGCATGATCTCCGGCAGCCAGGTGTTGAGCCCGTAGACCAGCAGCAGTCCCATGAACGACGTCACCCAGAACGCGATGGTGGCGCGCAGGAGCCCGCCACGGAACAGGCCGCCGACGACGTCCGCCGCCGACTTGTCCTGCGTCTCCCGCGCCCGCTCGAAGGACTCGGATTCGGGCAGGTACTTGATCATCAGCGGCACCAGGACGAGCGCGGGCAGCGCGCCCGCGACGAACATCGCGCGCCAGCCGAGCGGCTGGATCAGCCAGATGCCGAGCAGGGCGGTGAGCACCGCGCCGACGTGGTAACCGGTCATCACCGTGGTGGTCGCACTGCCGCCCTTTCCCTTGCGGGCGTACTCGGTGACCAGCGCGATCGCCGTCGGGAGACAGCCGCCGAGGCCGAGGCCGGCGAGGAAGCGGAACAACCCGAAGAAGAACGCCGATGGCGCGATCGCGCAGAGCGCGGTGCACAAGGAGAAGGCGACGACCGCGATGATCAGCGCCTTCCGGCGGCCGATGAGATCGGTGATCGTGCCGATCGCCAGCGCGCCGATCATCATGCCGACCAGGCCGAACGTCGAGATCACCGATGCCGTGCCGGGTGTCAGCCCCCAGACGTGGTCACGGAGCAGTGCGGGCAGCACCGTGCCAAGGACGACCAGATCGAATCCGTCGAGCAGTACCGCCGTCCAGGCGAGCGGTACCACCCACGAACGGGCCGCGACAGGGGACATGGAGACCTCCAGCTGTGTTCGCTATGCGCACGAGTATGCACAATACGAACTCTGTGAGCAAGGCCACTGGACCCCTGGATGTCGCGAAAGGGGCTTTCGGGACACGTCTCAGGCCTCTACGAGGTCTCCCAGCACACGCCCAGGTGCGGAGCCGCTCTTCGGAACTCCGGATGCCGCTCTGGGTCGCGATGACCTCGGTCGCCCCGGCGTCGAAGTACCGGCGGATCTCGGCGGCGACGGTCTCCTCGTCCCCGGCGGAATCCACGCCCTGGGCGTCGAAGACCGCGCGGCAGGAGGGGATGTCGCGGAAGAACGCGTACGGCCGGTCGACCGTGGCGCGGTTGGCGTCGGGATCGTCGGTCACGACCACTGGGACCATCGCGATGATCCGCGGCGCCGGACGACCGGCCGCGGCCTTGGCGATCTCCGGGACGATCAGGTTCGAGAGCGCCGCCGGCCCGGCGAGGAACGGGATCGTGCCGTCGGCGAGTTCGCCGGTGACGCGCAGCGCCTGCCGCCCCATCGCGGCGACGATCAGCGGGATGTCCGCGGCTCCGGCGACCTGCACCGAGGCCGCGAAACCCCTTGGCCCGCGCGCTGACCGTCTCGCCGTGGAAGTCGATTCCGTCGCCGTCGAGCACCTCGCCTGAGGTATCAGGCGTTCCCTCGGCTCAGCCGAGGGAAGGGGCCCTCACGCGCCGGTTTTGAGTCCGTGAAGGACTCCTTGAGGGACTCTGGGTCCCTCAAGGAGTCCTTCACGGACCGCTGCCCCGTCTCGCGGAAGGCGGTCAGACGAACTCGTGTCGCACGATCGTCTGTTCCCGCCCAGGACCGACGCCGATCGCCGAGACCCGCGCGCCCGAAAGCTCCTCGAGCCGCTCGACGTACGCCCGCGCGTTCGCAGGCAGCTCCTCGAAGGTGCGGCAGCCCGAGATGTCCTCGAACCAGCCCGGCAGCTCTTCGTAGATCGGCAGCGCGTGGTGCACGTCGGTCTGCGTCATCGGCATGTCGTAGGTGCGGAAGCCGTCGACCTCGTAACCGACGCACACCGGCACCTTCTCCAGCCCGGACAGCACGTCCAGCTTGGTGAGGAAGTAGTCGGTGATGCCGTTGACCCGCACCGCGTAGCGCGCGATGACCGCGTCGAACCAGCCGGTGCGCCGCGAGCGGCCGGTGGTGACGCCGAACTCGCCGCCCTGCTTGCGCAGGTACTCGCCGGACTCGTCGTCCAGCTCGGTCGGGAACGGGCCGGAGCCGACGCGGGTCGTGTAGGCCTTCAGGATGCCCAGCACGGTGGTGATCTTGCCGGGGCCGATGCCCGAACCCGCGCTCGCGCCGCCGGACGTCGGGTTCGACGACGTCACGAACGGATAGGTGCCGTGGTCGACGTCGAGCAGGGTGCCCTGCGAGCCTTCGAGCAGCACGGTCTCGCCGCGTTCGAGGGCCAGGTTGAGCTGCAGGCGCGTGTCGGCGATGCGGTGCGCGAACTTCTCGCCCGCGGCCAGCACCTCGTCGGCGACCTGGTCGGCGTCGAGGGCCTTGCGGTTGTAGACCTTGACCAGCACCTGGTTCTTGAACTCCAGTGCCGACTCGACCTTCTGCCGGAAGATCTTCTCGTCGAGCAGGTCCTGCACGCGGACGCCGACGCGGGCGATCTTGTCCTGGTAGCAGGGGCCGATGCCGCGGCCGGTGGTGCCGATCTTGCGGCTACCGAGGTAACGCTCGGTGACCTTATCGATCTCCACGTGGTACGGCATGATCAAGTGCGCGTCGGCGGAGATCAGCAGCTTGCTGGTGTCGACGTCGCGTTCTTCCAGCCCGGCGAGCTCGTCGAGCAGCACACCCGGGTCGATCACGACGCCGTTGCCGATGACGTTGGTGACGCCCGGCGTGAGGATCCCGGACGGGATCAGGTGGAGGGCGAAGTTCTGCCCGTCGGGAAGGACTACGGTGTGGCCCGCGTTGTTACCGCCTTGGTAACGCACGATCCACTGGACGCGGTCGCCGAGCAGGTCGGTGGCCTTGCCCTTGCCCTCGTCCCCCCATTGGGCCCCGATCAGCACGATGGCCGGCATGTGACACTCCAGGTGTTCGGCGACTTGTGGTTTGGCGCTGGTAAATGCCGGTGCATGAGCGTAACGGAGGGCCTTCGGGTGCGCGGAATAGTGGTGGTCTGTCCGGAGGGCGAGCCCACCCTCCCGGAGATCGACGACGTCGAAATGGTGCGCGTCCCGAGCCGTCCCGGCAAGGCGGATATCGATCCCTTGCTGGGGGAACACGATCACCTGGTGGTCGCGGGCACCGACGCCGACCTCGCGGCGGTCGCGCTTCGACTGTTGCGAAAAGAACAGCTCACCGGCGTGTCGCTCGGATTCGTGCCGTCCTCGCCGGACTCCGACGTCGCCCGCGTCTGGAGCCTGCCGACCCAGCCACTGCGTGCTCTCGCGCTCGCGCTGCGTGGCGAGGTGGACCCGGTGCCGTTGATCCGCGACGACACCGGCGGCGTGCTCGTCGGCCGCGGCGTGGTCGGGATGGTGCGCGGGGTGGCCTACTGCGACGAGCACACCGTCCTGCGCGGGCCCGCGCGCTCGATCGAGGTCGAACCGGACGCGAGCGGGCCGGGACTGATGGTCCGGGTGACCAAGGGGACGTTGTTCAAACGGCCTTCGACGCAGTACGCGCGGGCGTTCCAGCTCGGCTGCATCCCGACCCGGCCGAGCAGCGACGGCGTCGTCCACCCGCGCGCGATGAGCCGGTGGACCTGGTACCGGCACACCGAGGACCTCCGGCTGGTCCGCGGGCTGGTGTAGCCCGTCCGGCCCAGAACCATCCGCTGGACTTTCCGAATTTCTTTCGATGGGCGTACACCGAATCCTGCCTGTTCGCGACACCCTCTGTTCACGAATGGCCGCCCACGGTGTCACCCGATGGTGTTGCGCAGGTCATATCCGTATCGCAAGGTGACTTGGTCCCCACACCTGACACGGAGGCAGCAACATGCCAACCGGGCTTGCTGTTCGTCGCTCACTCACCGTTCTCGCCGTCTCGGTGATCGTCTCGGCAGGCGTCGTCGGCGTCGCCGAAGCGACACCCCCGGGCATTCCGTCGACCGCGACCGCCAAGACGCAGCTCGCCGCGTTGACCGTCCGGCCGGACGGCTCGTCGAGCGGGTACAGCCGCGACAAGTTCCCGCATTGGGCCGACCAGGGCAACAGCTGCAACACTCGCGAGGTCGTGCTGAAGCGGGACGGCACGAACGTGCAGCAGGACAGCGGTTGCGCCGCCGTTTCCGGCAGCTGGTTCAGCCCGTACGACGATGCCACGTGGCGCGCGGCGTCCGATGTGGACATCGACCACGTCGTCCCGCTGTCGGCCGCCTGGCGCACCGGGGCTTCTTCGTGGACCACCGCGCAGCGACAGGCCTTCGCGAACGACCTCAGCGCGCCGCAGCTGATCGCCGTCACCGACAACGTCAACCAGGAGAAGGGCGACAAGTCGCCGGACGCCTGGAAGCCGCCGGCCACCGGTTACTGGTGCACCTACGCGAAGATGTGGACCACGGTGAAGCACAAGTACAAGCTCACCATCAAGACGGCCGAGAAGACCGCACTGACGGACATGCTCAACCGCTGCTGACCTCCCACGAACATGAAGGCCCCCATCCAGGCGCGAGGATGGGGACCTTCATGTACTCCCCTGACTGCCGAGCGGGATCATGAGATGTTTCGCGGGCTGGGAGTGGCGCTCGGCATGTGGGCCGTCCTCAAGTCGCGTGATTAGCGTGAATCGGTTCGGCGCAGGGAAAACGCGCCCGTTCCCCGCTGGCGGCCACCCGGTGTCCCACCCCGCCACATCCCTTCTGGGCCTTGTCCGCCCTCGGCGCGGAATCCCAGCTCGGCTCCGGCTATCTGACCGTCCACAAGGGAACGACGGTCGTCGACCCGGCGGAACCGGGACCATACTCGGCTCGCTGTCGGCGGGCCTGCCGCAACTGATACCGCCGCAGGGCGCGGACCAGTTCGTCGACACCGGAACGGTGGAGGCGGCCGACGCCGGACGAGCGCTGCTCGGGGATCAAGTGACCGCGGACGCCGAGTCAGCCTCAAGACCTCACGCGCGACGATGTCGTTCCGCCGGAGCGGAAGCGCGTTGGTCCGCGGCCGGGTGAAGGCCCCGGCTGATCGCGCGGACGTGTGCGGGCCGAGCGCGAACCGGCACTGTCGCAAAAGGACATCGGACGCGCGGGCGACGTTCGGCTCGGTCAACCTGGCCTCGACGAGGGTGTGCGCCTCGGTCTCACCTGGGAAGCTCGCGCCGGACGCGACAAAGACCCGGCGTTCCTCATCGGCCGAAACGCGCGTTTCGGCGCCGAGGAAGGAAACGAGTCCGGCTTCCTGAAGTTCGAGCAGTTCTTCGAGCCGCCGAAGAACCATCCGAAGAGGACGTCGAGCGACGCAGCGAAGAACTCGAAGGCGGCTTTGGCCCGGGAAGTGTTCACGACCGATGGCTGTTCATCCATTTGGCCTATGGGGTCAGCGCGCCATGACGGTCGCACAGCGGAGTTGAAGCGCGTTTGGACACACCTCCGCGCACAGGCCGCGAGGGCTCGCGTGAGTCGTTGTCACGCCGTCGGAATCCGAAGTCGAGCGGCGCGGCTACACCCGAATTTTGCTGACGACAGGAGCGAAAAGCCGAAAACCGCTGGTCTAGACCTTGATACGGGCCCTCGGGACATCGGCGGCTCCTGGCCGCTCCCCTTCGAAAAAGATCTCTGCCCCAGAAACCCGGCGAAAGAACCTAGCCAATCACCAACAGTCAGGAGACACTTACGTGAACGAATGACGCTTCGTGACGAGCTCGTGACCGCGTTACTCTCGGTCACGAGTTTGTCGCGTAATAAGGACCCTATTGGGGGCAACATGGCTTCGGCCGGACGGGTCACCTACCGCGAGGTGTTCGGCGTAGCCGAGTTCCGTTCACTCTGGTTCGCCGAGCTGTTCTCGATCTTCGGCGACCAGCTCGCCAGAGTCGCTCTCTCGGTCCTCGTCTTCTCCGAAACCCGCTCCGCGACCCTGACCGGTCTCACCTACGCGCTGACCTACGCCCCCTCGCTGCTCGGCGGCATCTTCCTCACCGGCTTCGCCGATCGCTTCCCCCGGCGAGCCGTGATGGTGACCGTGGACCTGCTGCGGGCCGCGCTGATCGCGCTGGTCGCCGTCCCGGTACTGCCGTTCTGGGTCCTGTGTGTCCTCGTCGGCGCCGTCTCGCTGCTGAACCCGCCGTTCAAGGCCGCCCAGCTGGCCCTGCTCCCGCAGATCCTCGAAGGCGACCGGTTCGTCGTCGGCATGGCGATCCGCAGCATGACCGTCCAATCGGCCCAGTTGGCCGGATTCGCCGGCGGCGGGCTCCTGCTGACCACACTCGAACCCCAGATCGCCCTCGCGCTGGACGCGATCACGTTCCTGATCTCGGCGCTGTTCGTCCGGCTGGGACTGGCCGCCCGCCCCGCCGCGGCGACGGGCGAGAAGCGCAAGTCGTTCTTCGCGTCGATCGGCTCGGGCGGGAAGATCGTCTTCGCCAGCTCGGGACTACGCTCGTTGCTGCTGTTCACCTGGCTGATGGGCCTGCTGCCGGTGTACGAGGGCATCGCGGCGCCCTATGTCGCCTCGTCGGGCGGCGGCCCCGAAGTCATCGGCCTGTTGCTGGCCGCCGACCCCATCGGCAGCGTGATCGGCGCGTTCATCTACTCGCGCTGGGTGCCGGCGCACGTCAGACCGAAACTGATCGGGCCGCTTTCGGCCTTGACCGCGGTCCCGCTGTTGTTCTGCTTCCTGCAACCGGGTCCGCTGTCGTCGATCGTGTTGTTCGTGGTCTGCGGCGGCTTCGGCACGGTGGCGCTGATGCAGGCGACGGCGTCACTGACGCTGGCCGTGCCGGACGAGAGCCGGGCACAGGTGATGGGACTGTCGAACACCGGTCTGACCACGACGATGGGCGTCAGCCCGCTGATCGGCGGCATCCTGGCGGATCAGGTCGGCCCGCAGTCGACGGTCGGCCTCTTCGGGCTTGCGGGGTTGGTGCTGACGATCCCGCTCGCGCTGAGCTGGGGGCGGAACCTCAACGGTGATCCGGAACGGTGGCAGGAAAAAGACGCCGCACGCGCGGAACATTGAGGTGTTCCACGCGCCGGCCCGATCGCGCGGCCATCTGGCGCACGCCCCAGTTCACTGATCCCTACCGGCCATCGCTGGCACCTTTCCCTCGACCTCTCAGAGAAAAGTACACACCTAGGGCCCTTGTCGACAGCCCGCAAGTCGGTAGAAGCTGTCCGTAAGTAGGGGGTTTCGGAGAATGACGCAAGAGTCAGGGGGAAAGATGATCACATCGGAGGAACGCGCTGGACATCGTTCGGCTCTCACGGTAGCGACGTGGGAGCTGTGGAAGAGGCCTGAGCACTGGATCGCCTACACCGGGCTGTCCGTGGCGACGATGCTGGCACTGACGGGGGTCTTCGCCACATCCATCGCCATCACGTCTTCGCAGGTCTTGCTGTGTTTCCTGCTCGCGGGGCTCGCCATCGCCCACACCGAGGCGACCCGCCGGATCGAGCGGCAGAGGCGCAGCATGAGCGTCACCCCGCACATCAACATGACCTCGGTCTGGGTGCTGCCCGGCGCGATTCTGCTGCCGCCCCAGTTGACCGCACTTCTCGTGACCGTGATCTATCTTCACCTCGGATATCGCAGTTGGGCAGGCCTTCGCACGGTCAACCCCCACCGAACTGTGGCGAACGCCACCTCCATGACGTTGACCGCTTTCGCCGCTTGGGCGGCCGTGCAGGTCGTCGGCGCCGACGTGGCGTCGGTGACGTCGATCTGCGCCGCGAGCCTCGCCTTCTTCCTGATGAACGCCGTCTTCACCGGTACCGGGCTGTACTTCGCGGCGCCGAAGAAGGCGACGATCCAGACGCTCCTCGGTTCGTGGGACGACAACATCCTCGAAGCGTCGACGGTCTGCATCGGCGCGCTGGTGCTCGCCGTGCTACCTCAGCAGCCGGTGCTCGTGCTGCTCGTCTTCCTGCCGCTGTACCTGCTGCAGCGTTCGGTGCTGATCAAGCAGCTCGAAGAACTCGCCACCACCGACCAGAAGACCCAGCTGCTCAACGCCACCACCTGGCAGCAGGGCGCCGTCCGCGAGGTCGCGCGCGCCGAGCGCGAGAACGGCCAGTTCGGCGCGCTGATGATCGACCTCGACCACTTCAAGAGCATCAACGACACCTACGGCCACCTGGCGGGCGACGACGTGCTCAAGGGCGTCGCGGCGCTGGTCAAGGGCGAAACCCGGGCGCAGGACCTCGCCGGCCGCTTCGGCGGTGAGGAGTTCGTCGTACTCCTGACCTCGTCTTCGAAGCAGGAGTCCGTCGCGGTCGCCGAGCGCATCCGGCAGCGGATCAGCGAAATGGTCATCAGGACTCAGGACAACGAGGGCAACCACGTGGTCATCGAGCAGCGGACGGCGTCGGTCGGCGTCGCGGCATTCCCGCTCGACGGCCGGACGATCGACGAGGTCATGGCCTCGGCCGACGCGTCCGTCTACGCGGCGAAACGCAACGGACGCAACCGCGTCGTGTCCTCACCGGACCTGGCGGCGGTCGCCGAAGAGGCTGAAAAGTCTCTGGAGGCCGTCGCGGCTTAACGCAACCGTTCCATCACGTCGGCGGCCTCGGTCCTGAGGCGGACCACGCCGCCGACGGTGAATTCGGTGAGCAGGTCGATGAGCGCGTCCGCGTCGGGCGGCTCGCCGTCCCAGCTCGCCTGGACGAGTGCTTCGGTCATCGCGAAGAACAAGGTGACCAGGGCCTTGTCCGCACGGCCAGAGTCGACGCCGTGGCGCGCCCAGCGCTGACGGCTCGCCTCGGTGTAGACACCCGCGAGCCGCTCCCGCAGCCGGGTGAGGGCCGGATCGCCCATGCGTTCCGCCTCGCGCAGCACCGGGAACGCGTCGGGGTTCGCCGCGACGAAGGCGAACATGTTGGCGTAGTTGCCGCGCGCCCAAGATCGGAGTTCAGGCTGCGAAAGGTCGAGGGCGGGCGCGCCGATCGCCTCGAAGGCCCGCTCCTCGATATCCGCCACGACCTGCGCGAACAGTGTCGTACGGTCGCTGAACTGCTCGTAGACGGCTTGACGGGACACCCCCGCGCGCCGGGCGATCTGCTCGATCGTCGCGGCCTGCGCGCCGTGCGCGGCGAAGACACCGGCCGCCGAAGTCAGCACCCTGGCGCGTTGCTCACCGAGCGGGAGCTTGCGCGGTCTTCCTCTCGGCGCCGGACTTGACATTATGCGCCACCTCACTGACTCTCTTTTTCGACATCTCTGTCGAAAATGTTTGTGCTCAACGAGGAGCAAGCATGCGTCCAGGATCCCGGCGCGGTGTGTCCGCAGCCGTCTCAGCGGCCACCATCGCGGCCCTGCTGACCTTCGGGGCACAGCAGGCCGTCGCCGCCCCGTCCTTCTACGATCCCCCGTCGCCGTTGCCCGCGGGTGTTCCCGGCGACATCATCCGGCACGAACCGTCCACGTTCTACGTCGATCCCGTGAAACTCATCAAGGCCGACGCGAACGTTCAACGGATCATGTACCGCAGCACCGACACCCACGGCAGGCCCAACGCCGTGACCGGCACCGTCCTCACGCCGAAGAAGGCGTGGAACGGGCCCGGCGAGCGGCCGCTCATCGGCTACGCGGCCGGGACGCAGGGCGTCGGCGACCAGTGCGCGCCGTCGAAGGCCCTCTCCGCGGGCATGGAGTACGAAGGGCCCTTCATCGCCGGGCTGCTGCTTCGCGGCTACGGCATCGTCGTCACCGACTACGAGGGCCTCGGCACTCCTGGCGTTCACACGTACGTCAACCGCGTCGCAGAGGGCAACGCCGTCCTCGACTCGATCCGCGCGGCACAGCGCCTGCCCGAAGCGAACCTGCCGGACAGCGGCCCGGTCGCGACCGCGGGTTACTCGCAGGGCGGCGGGGCGTCGGCGTCGGCGGCCGAACTGCAGCCGTCGTACGCGCCCGAACTCAAGCTGAAGGGCTCGTACGCGGGCGCCGTCCCGGCGAACCTGGCCGAGGTCGGCAAGAACATCGACGGGCACTACGCCTTCGGGTTCCTCGGGTTCACGCTGGTCAGCATGGACGCGGCGTATCCGGAGCTGAAGATCCCGACCCTGCTCAACGCGAAGGGCGTCGAAGCGTTCGAGAAGGTCAAGCAGGAGTGCACCGTTGGCGCGATCTTCGGGCACGCGTTCACGCAGTCGAAGACCCTGACCAAGGACGGCAGGCCGCTGACCGCGTACCTCGGCGAAGAGCCGTTCAAGACGCGGGTCGACGAGCAGCTCATCGGAGCGCGGAAACCGGGCGCGCCGACGCTGGTCGTCCACAGTGCACTCGACGACATCGTGCCCTACGCGCAGGGGCGGACCATGGCGCGCTCGTGGTGCGCGAAGGGTGCGAAGGTGCAGTTCTCGACTTCGCTGGTTCCGACGCACGTCGGCGGGGCGATCCGGGCGTTCCCAGAGGCTTTCGCTTGGCTTGAGGGTCGCTTCGCGGGGCTGCCCGCCTTCGGGAACTGCGGGTTGTTCTAGGGCCACCGATGTGATGACCGGAACTTTCCTTGCAAATTTTGCAAGGAAAGTTCCGGTCATCTCACGTCACTTGAGGCCGGTCGCCTCCGCGGCGGCGGGGTCCGAGTCGCTGAGGAAGGTCCTGCAGCGGTCGTACTCCTCGGACTCGCCGATCTTGCCGGCGGCCTTGCCGAGGACGGCGAGGGAACGCAGGAAGCCCTGGTTCGGGCGGTGCGCCCACGGCACCGGTCCGTGTCCCTTCCAGCCCGCGCGGCGAAGCTGGTCGAGGCCGCGGTGGTAACCGGTGCGGGCGTACGCGTAGGCGGCGACGGTCTCGCCTGCGTCGAACGCCTTCTCGGCGAGCGAAGCCCAGGCCTCGCTGTAGTCGGGGTGTTCGGCGGCGACGGCGGCCGGGTCGCTCCCGGCGTCCAGCGCCGCCTGCGCGGCGGTGTGCTCGGGAAGGTGCGTCGGCTGGGGGCCGAGGAGGTTCGTCATGCAGGCCATTGTGCCGACACGGTCTCCGAAGGGCGCCCTGCGCCCGACGGAGACTTCACATCGTGCTGTGATCAGAAGAACAGGCTGACGAGAATGCCCCCACCGGCCAGCACCAGAGCGGCGACGAGGACCGCCGCGACAAGTCGTTTCGGCATCATGGCGGCACACCTTGCCCCGCTTCGCGCGCCGGCCGCAAATCCGCCACCCCTACGGGTGAACCCCGATTTTCGACCCCAATTGCCCATCCCGTGACCTGGAGCAGGGAAGATGTCGGGCATGACAAAGGCGACAGAAGTGACCGGGGACCTCTCGCCGGGTGTCATCCCCCGCAGTCCGATCGCGAAGACGAGGCTGTTCTTCAAGCTGCACTGGCACCGTGGCGCGCCAGGACAGGCGACACCGGACTGGGTGCTGAACTTCTGCTACGGCATGTGGCTCGCCGCGTTCGCCTTCAAACTGGTGGGCTCGTCCTGGGACATGTCGTGGCATTTCATGTGGCTCCGGGACGACCTCGCCCCGCCGCACCTGATCAACACCGTCGGCACCGTGATCATCATGGTGCTGGTCGCGATCCACAGCTACACGGGGATGGGCGCCGATCGACGCTCGCTGCGGCTGATGCAGATCGGGCTCGTGGTGTTCCTCATCGCGGCGCCGCTGGACGTCATCAACCACCGCGTCAACGGCCTCGACCTGACCGCGTGGAGCCCGTCGCACATGATGCTCTACATCGGCACGGGCATCATGCAGGCGGGCGTGATCATGGGCTGGCTGAAGTACGCCAAGCCCGGCCGGACGCGCACCGGTGTCCTCATCGGACTGTGGGCGTTCTTCCTCGAGAACACCTTCTTCCCGAACGGTCAGCAGGAGTACGGCATCCTCGGCCTGCGCGCCTGGGAGCGCGGCACGCCCGAGGCGGAGCCCGAACTGCTGAACTTCGCCGCGAGCCAGATCGGGCACCCGGTCGACCGGGTGGCCGTCGAGTACTTCACGATGCCGATCGACGACTGGGTCTACCCGCTGTGGGGCATCGGCGTGATGGCGTTGATCTTCGCGCTCGCGCGGTACACGACCGGTTTCCGCTGGGCGGGCACCACGGTCGCGGCGGCCTATCTCGGTTACCGGCTGGTGATGTGGCCGCTGCTACTCGGGATGGGCTTCCCGATCTCGGTCGTGCCGTTCTACCTGCTCGCCGTCGGGCTCGCGGTCGACCTGGCGTTCCGCATCGGCCGAGGGCATCCGCTGCTGACGGCGGGGGTCGGCGCGCTGCTGGTGACGGCGTTCGGCTACGGGATGCTGTGGGTGCAGTCGCAGTTCCGGCCATGGATCCTCGGCGACGCGCATACGGAGTCGGCGCCGCCGGTGGCCTACTGGACGGCCGCGGTCTGCCTGGTCGGGGTCGGCGCGTTGTGGGCCGCCGCCGGGCCGGGGACGCGGGCGGTGAACTCGCGGCTGGAGAAACGCCGGAGCCGCACAGAGCTTCCGGCAGGCTGAGGTCTGGGTCCGTGAGGCTCAGGGTCTCGGCAGAGTCGAGGTCTTGCAGGTCGGGCGGCTCATCGTCGCGGGGTCATGCCGGTTGCGGAGCCGCATCGACCGATGTTCACGGACATGCCCCCGAGCGGGGAGGATTTCGGACGGTGAACGTCCCAAATCCTCCCCGCTCGGCCCTTGCGGGCACTAGCGATGAAAAGCCCGGATCAGCGACTTGCCGAGCCCCTGACCTTCAGGGTGGCAAGGAGGCCTCCACGGGTTTCCGCGAGGGTCAGGAGAGCTTGTTGCCCGCCGAACCCAGCGACTGAGCGGCCTCGACGATGCGAGCGGCCATGCCCGTCTCGGCGGCCTTCAAGTAGCTACGCGGGTCGTAGACCTTCTTGTTGCCGACCTCGCCGTCGATCTTCAGGACGCCGTCGTAGTTCTTGAAGAAGTGCTCCGCGATCGGACGCGTGAAGGCGTACTGCGTGTCGGTGTCGACGTTCATCTTCACGACGCCGTAGGACACCGCCTCGCGGATCTCCTCCGGCTGCGAACCGGAACCGCCGTGGAAGACCAGCTCGAACGGCTTCGAGCCGGCGGGGAGGCCGAGCTTCTTCGACGCCGCCTCCTGTCCGCCCTTGAGCACGTCCGGGCGCAACTTCACGTTGCCGGGCTTGTAGACGCCGTGCACGTTGCCGAAGGTCGCGGCCAGCAGGTAGCGGCCGTTCTCGCCGGAACCGAGCGCGTCGATCGTCTTCAGGAAGTCGCCCTCGGCGGTGTACAGCTTCTCGTTGATCTCGGCCTCGACGCCGTCTTCCTCGCCGCCGACGACGCCGATCTCGACCTCGAGGATGATGTTCGCGGCCGCGGCCTTGGCCAGCAGTTCCTGCGCGATCTCGAGGTTCTCGTCGAGGTCGATCGCGGAGCCGTCCCACATGTGGCTCTGGAACAGCGGGTTCCGGCCGTTCTTGACCCGCTCGGCCGAGATGTCGATCAGCGGGCGGACGAAGCCGTCGAGCTTGTCCTTCGGGCAGTGGTCGGTGTGCAGCGCGACGTTCACGTCGTACTTGGCGGCCACGACCTGGGCGAACTCGGCGAGCGCGACCGAACCGGTCACCATGTCCTTGACCTTCTGGCCGGACGCGAACTCCGCGCCGCCGGTGGAGAACTGGATGATCCCGTCGCTCTCCGCCTCGGCGAACCCGCGGATCGCGGCGTTCAGGGTCTCCGACGAGGTCACGTTGATGGCCGGGTAGGCGAATTCGTTCGCCTTCGCCCGGTCGAGCATCTCCGCGTAGACCTCGGGGGTGGCGATGGGCATCGTTTACTCCTCCTCGAAGCAGGCTGGTGCACCTCTCGGCCGCATCGTACGAGGTCGGCCGGGAGGTGCCTACAGCCGTCGCGTCAGAGCAGGACGCCGGCGAGCGCCCGGTAGACCGGCAGGGGGTCGGAGTTCAGTACCTGGATGTTCACGTGGTCCGCCCCGGCCTCGAGATGCGCGGTGACACCACGGGCGACGGCCTCCGCGTCGCCGTGGACGGCCAGCGCGTCGACCAGCTTGTCGCTGCCTTCGCCTGCCAGGTCCCCGTCGGTGAAACCGAGTTTGCGCAGGGAGTTCGTGTAGTTGACCAGGCCGAGGTAGAACGCCACGGACTTCCGGCCGACGGCGCGGGCCTTCGCCGGATCGGTCTCGAGGACGACCTTCTGCTCAGGCGCCAGCAGCGGTCCCTCGCCGAGGATCTCGCGCGCCTGACGCGTGTGCTCCGGCGTCATCAGGTACGGGTGGGCCCCCGCCGTGCGGTCTCCTGCGAGTTTGATCACCTTCGGGCCGAGAGCCGCCAGCGCGCGGCCTTCGACGGGCACTCCGGCGGCGTCGAGAGCGTCGAGGTACTCGACGAGCGCGACGTACGGCTTCTTGAACTCCGCGGTGTGCTCCGGGTGCCCGGCGCCGACACCGAGCAGGAAGCGCTCCGGGTGCTTCGCGGCGACGCGCTTGTACGCCTCCGCGACCGTGGCCGCGTCGTCCTTCCAGATGTTGACGATGCCGGTGGCCACCTTGATCGACTTCGTCGCGTCGAGGAGTTCCTCCGCCTTCGCGAGGTCGCCGGACGGCGAGCCGCCGATCCAGATGGCGCCGTAGCCGAGTTCTTCCACCTCGCGTGCGAGCTCGGGGGTGAGCACGCCTTCGAGCTGCCAGATACCGATTCTGCCGAGTTCGAGTCCCATGATCCGAGCTAACACCAACCCCTGCCGATGTCTTCCCTTAAGTTCGGGACATGGCGAAACTCGGCAACACCGACCTCGACGTCCGGGGGATCAACCTCGGCGGGAACGTCTTCGGCTGGACCGCGGACGAGCAGCAGTCTTTCGCCGTCCTCGACGCCTACACGGCGGCGGGCGGCAACTTCGTCGACAGCGCCGACCTGTACTCCAAGGGTGGCTCCGAGACGATCATCGGCAATTGGCTGACCAACCGGGGCCGTCGCGACGACGTCGTCATCGCGACCAAGACCGGCATGTGGGACGAGCGGAAAGGCCTGTCCGCGGCCAACATCGCGGCGGCGGCCGAAGACTCGCTTCGACGGCTTCAGACCGACCACATCGACCTCTACTACGCGCACATCGACGATCCGGAGACCCCGATCGAAGAGACGCTGCGGGCCTTCGACGCACTCGTGCGCGCGGGCAAGGTTCGCTACATCGCGGCGTCGAACTACTCCGCCGAACGACTGTCCGATGCACTGTCCATTTCGGACCGTGAAGGCTTGGCGAAGTACACCGTCCTGCAGCCGCACTACAACCTCGTCGAGCGGGACTACGAGACCGAACTGGCGCCGACGGTCGAGCGCGAAGGCCTGACCATCCTGCCGTATTTCGCGCTGGCCAAGGGTTTCCTCGCCGGGAAGTACCGCTCGAAGGACGCCATCGGCGACAGCCCGCGCGCTGCCCGAGCTTCGTCCTATTTGGACGAACGCGGAGAGCGTGTCCTCGCCGCGCTGGACGCGATCGCGGCCGACCGTGGCGTCTCGGTCGCGGCGGTCTCGCTGGCGTGGCTGTTCGCGCGGCCGACCGTCACCGCGCCCATCGCGAGCGCGCGCTCGGTCGAGCAGCTGAACGACCTCCTGCCCGCGGCCGACCTCGCCCTCACCGCCGACGAGGTCGACGCCCTCACCGCCGCCTCGCGCTGAAACCCCCGCGTTTCGTCCTCTGGTTGCGGTAGTTCGCACTACCAACTACCGCAACCAGAGGACGAAACGCGGACTTACTTGCGGGTAGCTTACTCCGGGTAGGTTGAGGTACCGTCCGAAAAGCCGTAGGGCTCGGACGAGGAGGCAACGTGGCCAAGAACAGCGTGAACGGCAAGGTCGTCCTGATCACCGGCGCCGCGAGGGGCATCGGCGCGGGACTCGCCGAACGCCTGGCCGCGCAGGGCGCGAAGGTCGCCTTGGTCGGCATCGAAGCCAAGGAACAGCAGGTGGTCGCCGACAGGATCGGCCCCGCCGCCCACGCCTGGGAAGCCGACGTCACCAGCTGGGACGACCTCGAGCGGGCCACCGCCGGTGTCGTCGAGCACTTCGGCGGGATCGACATCGTCATCGCGAACGCCGGCATCGCGACCTCCGGTTTCGTCCGGTCGGTGGATCCGGCCGCCTTCGAGAAGGTCATCGAGGTCGACCTCCTCGGTGTCTGGCGCACCTTCCGCGTCACGATCCCGCACGTCATCGAGCGCAAGGGCTACCTGCTCGCGATCTCCTCGCTGGCCGCGATCACCCACGCTCCCGGCATGGCCAACTACGCCGCCGCGAAGGCGGGCGTCGAGGCGTTCTCCAACAGCCTCCGCGCCGAAGTCGCCCACCTCGGTGTGCAGGTCGGCGTCGCGCACCCCACCTGGATCCGCACCGACCTCGTCGAAAGCGCCGACAAACACCCGGTCTTCGGCAAGCTCCGCACCGGGATGCCCGGCCTGCTCGGCAAGACCTACCCGCTGTCCGTCGCGCTCGACCTCCTCCAGACCGGGGTCAACAAGCGCGCCCGCACCATCCACGTCCCGCGCTGGGTCGGCGGGCTCAAGCTGATCCGCGCGTTCCTGCCGCCGATCATCGAGCTCGGCGCGAAGAGCCGGATCAAGAAGGCGGACGCGGCCGCGCTCGTGGACATCGAGCAGCGTGGCGCGTACGAATCTTCGATAACCGGTCAGGCAGGCCGGGCGGCTACGAAGAAGGGCTGACCACCTATGTCGCGTCGCGACCAGATCCGCATGACACCCGATGAGCTCACCGTGTATCTCGACGAGCAGAAAGTCATCAACGTCGCGACGATCGGCCCCAACGGCCGCCCCCATCTCGCCCCGCTCTGGTACTACCCCCACGGGTCGGGCATCGCGACCTGGACATACGGCTCGTCCCAGAAGGCGAAGAACCTGGAACGCGACCCGCGTGCCACCGTGCTCATCGAGGACGGCGACACCTACGACAAGCTCCGCGGGATCTCCATCGAGGCCGACGTCGAGGTCGTCACCGACACGCTCATGGTCACCCAGATGGGTATCACGTTGACCCAGCGGTACGCGGGCGCGAAGCCCGGTGAGCCGGTGCCAGACGAGCTCGCCGGCTTCATCGCCAAGCAGGCCGCGAAGCGAATCGGGCTGATCTTCACCCCGACCAAGATCGTGAGCTGGGACCACTCGAAGCTCAGCGGAACATACTGACCGGTAAGTCGTACTAGAAAGTAACTGTTACTTCCGGTAACGTCATCTGCGCAAGAGAGCCGCGACACGGAGGGCGCAGAATGACCGAGCGATTCAAGGTCGTGATCGTGGGCACCGGATTCTCCGGGCTCGGCCAGGCCATCCAGCTCGAAAAGGCCGGGATCTCCGACTACGTGATCCTGGAGAAGGCGGACGAAGTCGGCGGTACGTGGCGCGACAACTCGTACCCCGGCTGCGCCTGCGACGTGCAGTCCCACATGTACTCGTTCTCGTACGAGCAGAATCCTGACTGGTCGAGGTCGTTCTCGCCGGCACCGGAGATCTTCCAGTACCTCAAGGACGTCACCGACAAGTACCGGCTGCGGGACAGGATCCGGTTCGGCGTCGAACTCGCCGGCGCCGACTGGGACGAGACCTCGCGCCGCTGGCATGTCCACACCAAGGCGGGCAAGACGATCGAGGCCCAGTTCGTCGTCTCCGGCGTCGGCGGCCTCCACATCCCGCAGGTCCCCAAGCTGCCAGGGATCGAGAAGTTCAAGGGCCAGACCTGGCACTCCGCGCAGTGGAACCACGAATACGATTTGCGCGGCAAGAAGGTCGCCGTGGTCGGCACCGGCGCCAGCGCGATCCAGTTCGTGCCGGAGATCGCCCCCGAGGTCAGCGAGCTGACGTTGTTCCAGCGCACGCCGCCGTGGATCATGCCGAAGCCGGACCACGCCATGCCCGGCTGGGCCAAGACCGCGTTCCGCCGCGTCCCCGGCGTACAGCGGCTCTACCGCAACGCGCTCTACTGGTTCCTCGAAGCGCGGGCGATCGGCTTCAACGGCCACCCCGCGATGATGAAGGCCGGCCAGGTGATCGCGAAGCGCCACATCGGCAAGGGCGTCAAGGATCCCGCGCTGCGCAAGAAGATCACCCCCGACTACACCATGGGCTGTAAGCGGGTGCTGATCTCCAACGACTACTACCCGGCGATCGGCCGGTCCAATGTGGACGTCAACACCGATGGTGTCCGCGAGGTCAAGGCGCACAGCGTCGTCGACGGGAACGGCGTCGAGCACGAGGTCGACGCGATCATCTACGGCACCGGTTTCAAGGTCACGGATGCCCTGGAATACCTGGACATCACCGGGATCGACGGCCGCGACCTCGCCAAGGAGTGGGCCACCGAGGGGATGCGCACGCACAAGGGGATCAGCGTCTCCGGCTTCCCCAACCTCTTCTTCCTCCTCGGCCCGAACACCGCGCTGGGCCACAACTCCGTAGTGTTCATGATCGAATCGCAGTCGCGGTACGTCGTCGACGCGATCAGGCTCGCGGACTCGCGCGGCGCCGCGGCGCTCGACGTGCGGCCCGGCGTGCAGGAGAAGTTCCAGCGCGAGATCCAGGAAAAGCTCGTCAAGGGGGTGTGGACCCAGGGCGGTTGCAAGAGCTGGTATCTCGACGCGAAGGGCGTCAACCGGACGATCTGGCCCGGCTTCACCTGGCGCTACTGGCTCCAGACCCGCAAGGTCGACGCGACCGACTACGAACTCAGCGGGCGGGCGTCATGACCGCTCAGCAAGAAGACCACGAGCAAATCGTCCTGCACGCGCGTGACGTCGAGTTCGACTGGGCGTCGCTGCCGATGCACTGGATCCCCGGCGAGCCGCAGGCGACGCATACGATCAACGTGCTGCACCTGGCGCTGCCGGAGGGCGAACGCTGGTTCGTCGAGGTGTTCAAGCAGGCCGTGCCGCTGATCCGCGACGAACGGCTCAAGGAGGACGTCCTCGGTTTCATCGGCCAGGAGGCCATGCACGCCGAGGCGCACGACGGTGCCGCCGAACACCTCGAAGCGTCGGGCGTCACCGTGCGGCCGTACATCGCGCAGATGGAGTGGATGTTCCGCCGCCTGCTCGGCGATCGTGCGCTTTCCGCCGAACGGCGGGAAGAGTGGCTGATCGAACGGCTCGCGATCGTCGCCGCGATCGAGCACTACACCGCGTTCCTCGGCCAATGGATCCTCGACGCCAAGGAACTGGACGACGCGAACGCGCACCCGACGATGCTGGATCTCTTGCGCTGGCACGGCGCCGAAGAGGTCGAGCACCGCTCTGTGGCGTTCGACCTGTTCATGCACCTCGACGGCCGCTACGGGCGTCGCGTGCGCAGCATGCTCGTGGTGACCCCGGTGCTCGCGTGGGTCTTCTTGCGCGGCACCAGGTTCCTCATGAAGAACGACCCGACCAGGCCGGGCAAGACAAGTTTCAAGACATATCTGCGAGTGGCGAAACTCGGGCTTCTGCCCTCAGGCAAGCAGTTGCGGCGTGAGATCCGGCCGTACTTCCGGAAGTCCTATCATCCAGGCGAAACCGGCGACACCGATCAGGCTGTCGCGTACCTCGCGGGCTCACCGGCCGCGCTGGCGGCCGACCATCCACGATGACGCGACCGCTGCGGCTCGACGGCAGCGGGCGGACCGACCACGTGATGGCGTCGCTGACCGGTGTCGTCGCGCTGTACCGCAGGCTCAGTGGGGTAAGCGGACGCCGTCGTCCTCCGGTGTCCGCCGTCGATCGCGATCTCCCGCTGATCGTCGATGACGTCCGCGTCGAGGCCGAAGGCGTGGTCAGCGTGCGCATGGTGCACGAAAACGGCGAACCGCTGCCCCGGTGGCGGCCCGGCGCGCACGTCGACCTCTCACCGCGGCCGGGGCTGGTCCGGCAGTACTCCCTGTGCGGCGACCCGGACGACCGCTCGGCCTACCGCGTCGGCGTCCGGCTGCTCGGTGAGGGATCGACGGCGGTGCACGCTTTGAAAAAGGGCACGCGGATCACGGTGCGCGGCCCGCGCAACGCGTTCCCGTTCGTCGCGAGCCCCGCCTACCTGTTCGTCGCGGGCGGTATCGGGATCACGCCGATCCTGCCGATGGTGCGACAGGCGGCGGCCTCCGGCGCGGACTGGCGGCTGGTCTACACCGGCCGCGACCGGGCTTCGATGCCGTTCCTGGAGGAATTGTCCGAATTCGAAGGTCGTGTCCGGATCCGTCCGGACACCGAGTACGGGATCCCCGCCTCGGGCGCGGAACTGCTCGAAGGGGCAGAAAAGAGTGCCCCGATCTACTGCTGCGGCCCGATTCCGATGATCGTCGGCGTCCGGACGGACGCGGCGCTGCGGACGTCCGGACCGGTGTTCTTCGAACGGTTCTCGACGCCGCCGATCGTCGGCGGCCGGCCGTTCCGCGTCGAACTGGCCCGCAGCGGCGTGACACTGGACGTGCCCGCCGACCGGACGACACTCGACGTCCTTCGCGAAACCGTGCCCGGTATCGCGTATTCGTGCCGCCAGGGGTTCTGCGGGACCTGCGAGCTGCCGACGGTGACCGGCGACCGCGTCCGGATCTGCGTCGAACGCGAGCCGGTCACCCTCGATCTCTGACAGGTCAGGATTCCCGCGGCAGCCAGGCCCCGATCACCGGCTTGAACTCGCGGACGGTGCGCTCCGCGACAACGCCTTCCAGGTGGTATGGATCCTGGTCGATGATCTCGTTCAGCGCGGTCTCGTCGGCCGCCTGGTAGAGCGAGATGCCACCGGAGTCGTCTCCCAGCGGCCCACCGAGCGCGACAACGCCCTGGTCGGCGAGGCCGGAGAGGAATTCCCGGTGCCGGGGACGCACATCCTCCAACTTCTCCCGTACGTACCGGATCTCCACCAGGAACCAGGCCATCGACGTCTCCCAAGATCGCTTCAACAGTGCCGTCCCAGACGCTATCCGACTCCGGAAGGCGTTCTCAGGATCCGATCAGGCAGAGGTCCCGCCCGACCCGATACGCTGATCGCGCGCCACGCACAGGTTGTGCTTCAAAGGGGTAAATGAACAGGTAGGGGTACATGCTCGAGGGCAACGCGGAACGCAGTGTCGAGGTGACCCTCGGCCATCTGCGCACCATGGACGGACCGGTCACGCCACCGCCGCCTGCGGCACCGCTGACCCTTGAGGATCTCTATCGCCAGCATCGGATGCGGCTCGTCCGGCTGGCCATCCTGCTCGTGGACGAACCGGCCACGGCCGAGGACGTCGTCCAGGAGGCGTTCACCGGGCTGCACCGCAACTGGGGAAAGCTGCGGGACGCCGCCGCGGCCGTCGGCTATCTGCGCACCGCGGTGGTCAACGGATCACGCAGTGTGCTGCGCCGCCGCAAGACAGCTCGCGAGTACGTCGCGCCGCACGCCGTCAACGCGCGTTCGGCCGAAAGCCTCGCCATGCTGTCGAGTGAACATCAGGCCGTGGTGAGCGCTTTGTCCAAACTGCCGCCCCGTCAGCGCGAAGTTCTGGTGCTCCGTTACTACGGTGGGCTGAGTGAGGCCGAGATTTCCGAGGCCGCCGGTATTTCGAAAGGTACCGTGAAGTCAACCGCCAGCCGGGCGCTGGAGGCACTGCAGAAAGCGATGCAGTCGCCGAACTGACACCCGGCTTCGATCTCGAGCGCTGGGTTGTGCCGCCATGCCTGGTCCAGACCAATATATGCTGGGGGGCGTGAGAGGCGCCGGAGATTTCGTGATCGTGGGCGGCCGGGTCGTCGCCCCGGACCGTGTACTCGACGACGGCTGGCTGGCTATCGCCGGCGGCAAGATCGTCCAAGTCGGTACCGGGACACCCCCGGACATCGACCGCGTTCCTGTAGACGGGTGCCTGGTGGTGCCCGGCTTCATCGACACCCACTGCCATGGCGGTGGGGGCGGGTCGTTCTCCAGCGGGAATCCCGAGGAGCTGTTCCGCGCGGTGCGCGCGCATCGGCGACACGGGACCACGACCATGCTCGGCAGCCTCGTCTCGGATCCCATTCCGGTGCTCAGGGACCAGATCGCGGCCCTGCGAGAGCTGGTCCAAGAGGGTGAACTTGCCGGAATTCACCTCGAAGGACCCTTCATCTCGAAGGCGCGCTGCGGGGCACACGACCCGGCGACCCTGATCGAGCCGGACACGGCGACGGTCAACGCGCTGCTCGGCGCGGGCCGCGGCGAAATCCGGATGGTCACCCTCGCCCCCGAACTCCAAGGCGGGATCAAGGCGGTACGGCAACTGGCCGAATCGGGCGTCATCGCCGCCATCGGGCACACCGACGGCGTCGAGGACCAGATCATCCCCGCGATCGACGCGGGCGCTTCCGTCGCCACGCACCTCTTCAACGCCATGCGGCCCCTCCACCACCGCGAGCCGGGCCCGATCGGTGCCCTCCTCGACGACGAACGCGTCACCGTCGAACTGATCTGCGACCTCGTCCACGTGCACCCGACGGTGCTGCGGCTGGCCGCGCACCACGCCGGCAAGGGCCGGACGGTGCTCATCACCGACGCCATGTCGGCCACCGACGCCGCCGACGGCAGCTACATCCTCGGCCGCCTCGAGGTCGACGTCCGCGACGGTGTCGCCACGCTGGCCGGGAACGGCTCGCTCGCGGGCAGCACGCTGACCATGGACGCGGCCTTCCGCAACCTGGTCCGCGGCGCGGGTATCGACCTGCTCGACGCCGTCCGCGCGACCTCCGGACGGCCCGCCGAACTGCTCGGCATCGCCGACCGCACCGGGTCGCTGCGCGCCGGGCTCGCGGCCGACGTCGTCGTGCTCGACCGCGACCTTCGACCGGCCAAGGTGCTGCGCCAGGGCGAGTGGGTCAAGGACGAGGCTGCGGCTACATTGAGCGCCACGGCCCCACTGAGCGGTGCGGTCGAAGGCGGTGTGTCGGTCAGCGACGGGTAGCGGCGAGAGGAGTCCGGATGAGCGAGCCCAAGGACCCGGAGAAACTCCTAGCCGACGCTCTGCGCGCTCAGGCCGTTTTCGCCCCTTCGGCGGAACGGATCACTGAGGCTTCCGTCGAGAACCCGGTCAAATCGGACACCAAGAGTGATCCGAACGACGCGGAGGCCCCTGAGCCGTCCACCGGGCAACACGAGCTGCCGCTGCAGTACGGACTGCTCTCCGGTGCCGGTGCCGGCTCGCTCGAACGGGAGCGCGTCGCGCTGGAGGACGCGGAAACGGCCAGGCTGGCGGAGCGTCCGACGCCACCTCCGGCGCCTTCGCCCGGAAGCGCGCCGTTGCCCGCGTACTGGGTATTGCTGCTGGCTGTACTGCTGGGGCTGGCCGCCGGTTCAGTGGTCGGGCTGCTCACGCTGATCTGAACCGCCCTCAGCCGTCGGGTCGAGGCACTCAGCGTCACCCTGTACCGTTTTGGTGTGATCCTGGCGCAGAACAACGTGACGACGATGGGCCTCCTGCCGGAGTGGCTGGACCCGATGCACCTGCTGAGCGGGCTGACCGTCCCGGTCATCACGGTGCTCTGCCTGATCATCTTCATCGAGAGCAGCATCTTCCCGGTGCTGCCCGGTGACTCCCTGCTGTTCACTGCGGGCCTGCTCATCGCGAGCGGCTCGATCGAAGCGCCGTTGTGGCTGGTCTGCGTCCTGGTCACCGTCGCGGCGTTGCTCGGCAACCTGCTCGGCTACGGCCTCGGCTGGAAGATCGGGCCCTGGCTGTTCCGCAAGCCCGACTCGAAGTTCTTCAACAAGAAGTACGTCGACCAGACGCACGCCTTCCTGGAGAAGCACGGGCCGAAGGCGGTCGTGCTGGCGCGGTTCGTGCCGTTCGTGCGGACGTTCATCACCTGGATCGCGGGCATCGGCAAGATGGACCCGAAGAAGTACTTCACCTACACCGTCATCGGCGGCATCCTGTGGGCCGCCGGGATCACCGCGCTCGGCCACCTGCTCGGCGACATTCCGTTCGTCCGCGACAACATCGACGCGATCTTCATCCTGATCGTGCTGATCTCCGTGGTGCCGATCGTGATCGAGTACCTGAAGGCGCGCCGCGAGAAGAAGCACGCGCCCGCCGCCGCTCCGGCCGTGGACATGGACGCGACGCAGCAGATCCCGCGCGTACGCGACTGACCCGCCGTTCAGAGGGAGAACATCGAGCCCGGGTTGAAGAGGTTTCCCGGGTCAAGGGCCTGCTTGATCTGACGGTGGACACGAAGGCCCACCTCGCCGATCTCCCTGGCAAGCCACTCGCGCTTGATCCGGCCGATGCCGTGCTCGCCGGTGACCGTCCCGCCCAGCGACAGGCTGACCTCCAGAATCGCGTCGAAAGCCTTCCGTGCGCGGGCGAATTCCTCTTCGGAGTCGGGCGAGTAGACGATCGTCGGGTGCATGTTGCCGTCACCGGCGTGGCCGACGACGGCGATCCGCAACCCCACTTCTTCGCTGATCCGCTCGCAGCCTGCGATCAGTTCGGCGATGCGGGTGCGCGGCACGCAGACGTCGTCTGTCAGCCAGACGCCGTACAGTTCCAGCGCGGTGAGCACGACCCGCCGCGCCTGCAGCAGCATCTTGCCCTCTTCGAGATCCTCGGTGGCGTAGGCCAGGTCCGCGCCACAGTCGATGCAGATCTGTTCCAGCGCCGCGAGTTCCCGCCGCGCGACCTCGCCGCCTGCGTCGGATTGCCCCAGCAGCAAGGCCTTGCAGTCCGCGCTCGTGCCGAGGTCGGTCTTGAGGTAGGCCTCGGCGGCCTTGATGGAGGTCGCGTCCATGATCTCCAGCAGCGACGGCACCAGTCCCTCGCGCACGACTCGCGCGACGGCCGCACCGGCGGCCTCCGTGCTGTTGAAGGCCGCGACGAGGGTGGAAGGCGGCTGCGGCAACGGTTTCAGCGCGACGGTCGCCTGCGTGATCACGCCGAGCGTGCCTTCACTGCCGACGAAGAGCCGCGCGAGGTCGTAGCCCGCGACACCCTTCACCGTGCGGCGCCCGGTCTTCAGCAGCGACCCGTCGGCGAGCACGACTTCCAAGCCCAGCACGGAATCCGTGGTGACGCCGTACTTCACGCAGCACAGTCCACCGGCGTTGGTGGACAGGTTGCCGCCGAGAGTGCACCAGTCGTAGCTGGACGGGTCCGGCGGATAGAACAGGCCGTGCTTCTCCACCGCGTTGCGGAAATCGAGGTTCACCACGCCGGGCTGCACGACGGCGAGCCGGTTGCCCTCGTCGATCTCGACGATCTGATCGAGTTTGGTCAGCACCAGCACGACACAGCCGTCGATCGCGTTCGCGGCACCGGACAGGCCACTGCCGGCGCCGCGGGGCACGATCGGCACCTCGAACTCCGCGCAGGCCCTGACCACGGCCTGCACCCCTTCCACGTCGGACGGCAGCACCACCGCGAGCGGCTTGCCGCCAGGGGCGAGCGGCATCATGTCGCGCGAGTAGGCGTCCGTGACATCGGAGTCGGTGAGCACCGCGGCCTTGCCGAGATGCTCGCGGAGACGGGTGACCAAGGCGTCGTTGCTCATGCCCTCATCGTAGGCTCGATTAGATCCGCACTGCGGAACTTTTCTTCCGATCGAGCAAAATGAAAGCCTGAACACCTGTATAGACGAGCACGGCCACGCCCGCCCATGCGGTGACGTGCACACCCTGGGTGAAGGCCTCACGAGCCGACTCCAGCAGCGCCTGACCCTCAACGGGGGCGAGCTGCTGCGCGGTGGCGACGGCACCGCCGAGTGTGTCCCGCGCGGCCTCGGCCGTGCCCTCCGGCAGGCCGGACCGGTAGACCGCGGTCGCGACACTGCCCAGGATGGCGGTGCCGAGCGCGCCGCCCAGCTCGAATCCGGTCTCGGAGATCGCCGACGCGGCCCCGGCCCGCTCGGCCGGAGCGGCCGAAATGACCAGGTCGTTCGTGAGCGTCTCCGACAGGGCGACACCGCCCCCGAGCAGCGTGAACGACACCACGACGTACGCGAGCCCACCGCCGGACGAGACCTGCGTCAGCGCAAGGAACCCGACCGCGGCGACCAGCAGACCGACGCTGACCAGCACGGAAACCCGGATCCGCTTCGCGAGCCATGCCGCGAGCAGCGCGCCGGCGATACCGGCGACCGTCGCCGGGAGCATCCACAGCGCGGCGACGACCGGGGTCAGCCCGAGCACCAGCTGCAGGTATTGCGGCACCAGGAACAGCAGGCCGACCATGGCGAACACGCCGAGCATGTTCGTCACGACGGAACCGCTGAAGGCCCGGTTCGAAAACAGTTTCAGGTCGAGCATCGGCTCGTCGAGGCGGTTCTGCCTGCGGACGAACAGGACACCGAGCGCGAGACCGATCAGGATGCTGACCGCGGCCTTCCACGTGAAACCGTGTTCGGCGATCAGCTTGATGCCGTAGACCACCGGCAGCATCGCGGCCAGCGACAGCAGGGCCGACAACGGGTCGAAGCGGCCCGGCTTCGGGTCACGCGCCTCCGGCAGCACGAACGGTCCGACGACCAGCAGCACCAGCATCACCGGGACGTTGATGAGGAACACCGAACCCCACCAGAAGTGCTCCAGCAGCCAGCCGCCGAGCACCGGCCCGAGTGCCATGCCGCCGGAGAACCCGGCGCTCCACACCGCGATCGCGGTCCGGCGCTGCTTGGGATCGAGGAAGATGCTACGGATCAGCGACAGTGTCGACGGCATGAGCGTCGCACCGCCGACCCCGAGCAGGGCCCGGGCGATGATCAGCATGAACGCGCTGGTCGAGAACGCCGCGAGCACCGACGCGGCACCGAACGCCGCGGCACCCATGAGCAGCAGCTTGCGGCGTCCGATGCGGTCGCCGAGCGTGCCCATCAGGACCAGCAGGCCCGCCAGCATGAACGAGTAGATGTCGACGATCCACAGCTGCTCCGCACCGGTCGGCGCCAGATCCTCGGAAAGGAACGGCAGCGCGAACCCGAGCACCGTCATGTCCACGCTGATCAGCAGCACCGGAAGCACCAGTACCGCCAACGCCGACCACTGCTTGCGCCCCGCCATGGCGCACTCTCCTCAAGTAGGTAAACCGTCTGGACGGTACAGTTACCGTCTCACTCGAAGATAAACCGTCCGGACGGTATAGTCAATTGATATGGCGAAGCCCTCGGCGAAGGAACGCATCCTCGATTCGTACGAGGAGATACTCATCGAACAGGGCCCCGGTGGCATCACCCTGGAAGCCGTCGCCGCGCAAGCCGGGGTGTCGAAGGGCGGCCTGCTCTACCACTTCGGCTCGAAGGATGCCCTGGTCGACGGCATGATGGAGCGGCTGGCGAGACTGTCGGACGAGGACATGGAGCGCGCACGGAAGGCACCCGAAGGGGTGGTCCTGTATTACCTGCGCACCGCGATCACCGACGTCACGATGCAGAAGCCACTGCACCGCACGACCATGGCTACGATCCGAATCCTGCTGAACGAGCCGCGGGTCGCCGACCTCGTGAAGGCCTACAACAAGAAGATCCACGCCATGATCAGCGAGAACGTCGATGATCCGTTGACCGCGGAACTGGTCATCCTGGTGGGCGACGGGCTCTACCTGCGGGCCGCGCTCGGCGGCGAGGACCCGACTCACCTGCTCGACCGGATGGACGAGATCACGGCCCGCATCCAGCGCTGACCCCTCGCGTTCAGTCCTCTAATTGCGGTCTGGCGCGCCGCGCCAGGCGCCACCGCGTCTCACGCGGCGAAGGGCGCTTTCGCCGCATTCCACGCGAGGAAGGTTCCCTTCACCCCGCCGGCCCGGTGCGTTTCGGCATCGTCACCACCGCCCGCGTTTAGTCCTCTAGTTGCGGTAGTTGCGCGTGCAAGTACCGCAACTAGAGGACTAAATGCGGTCCACCAGCGCCTTGGCGCGCGGCGCGGTGATCGAGATCAGGATCGCGCCGGCTTCGGCGTCGTAGAGGGAGAGCGCGACCGGCCCGGCTTGTTCCAGGGCGAGCAAAAGGCCTGCCCAGCACCCCAAGACGGGCGAACCGGACAAACATGCACGAATAAATGTGCTTGCATGCGACAACTAAAGTGTTGTCCGACACACAAGGTCATTTCTCCTTGCGAAGCTCCGGCGAGAGGAACATCCTTGCTCTAGGCAACTAGTTGCAGTGACCAAGCAACCGGCGAGAGAGACGATCATGACACCCACGACACCCGGCACCAGGTCGAAGTCCGACCTCGATCTGGCCGACACCCTCGGGCACGAGCTCGTGCGGCTCGTCCGCCTGGTCAACCGGGCGAAGTCCCAGGTGTCCAAGCAGGGGCCGGACGGCATCGAGCGGGCCGCGTACGCGATCCTCTTCTGCCTCATCCACGTCGGGCCCCAGCGGACCAGCAAGCTCGCCGAGTTCCTGCACTCCGAGATCTCGACCATCAGCAGGCAGTCGAGCTCCCTCGTCCAGCACGGGCTGGTCGAGCGCCTGGCCGACCCCGAAGACGGCCGCGCCTGCCTGCTCGCACCGACCGCCGAAGGACTCCGGGTGTTCGAGGAGAACCGCAAGCAACGGAATCAGTGGCTCGCCGAAGTACTCGGCGGCTGGTCCGACGCGGACCGGGAAACCCTCAACTCGCTGTTCCACCGGCTGAACGACGACATCGAAAAAACATCTCCACAGTTCGCCGACCCCGCGTCGGCGTCGAAGGCCAAGGGGGCCTGAAGTGAGCACCACCGTAGAAAGTCCGCCAGCCGTCCATGAAGACGGTCCCCGGCTCAGTCACCGTCAGATCGTCACGATCCTGATCGGCCTGATGTCGGGCATGTTCCTGGCGGCACTCGACCAGACGATCGTGGGTACCTCGATCGTCCGCATCGCGAATGACCTCAACGGGTTCGACCTGCAGGCCTGGATCACCACCGCCTACCTGATCACCTCGACGATCGTCACGCCGATCTACGGCAAGCTGTCCGACATCTACGGACGCAAGCCGTTCTACATCGCGGCGATCACGATCTTCCTCATCGGTTCGATCGCCTCGGCGTTCGCGACGTCGATGTACGAGCTGGCCGCGTTCCGCGCGGTCCAAGGCCTCGGGGCCGGTGGTCTGATGTCGCTGGCGATGACGATCATGGGCGACATCGTGCCGCCTCGGGAACGCGCCCGCTACCAGGGCTACTTCCTCGCCGTGTTCGGTATCTCCACCGTGCTCGGCCCGGTACTCGGCGGGTTCTTCGCCGACTTCGACAAGCTCGGCAGCGTCTTCGGCTACGACATCGCCGGCTGGCGCTGGGTGTTCCTGATCAACGTGCCGATCGCGATCGTCGCGCTGTTCGTCGTCGCCCGCGTGCTCAACGTGCCGCACCAGCGCCACGACCACAAGATCGACTGGTGGGGCGGGCTCGCGCTCGTCGTCGCCGTGGTGCCGTTCCTGATCGTCGCCGAGCAGGGCAACAAATGGGGCTGGGGCTCGCAGAACGCGATCATCTGCTACGTCGTCGGCGCCATCGGCGTCGTGGCCTTCATCTTCATCGAGAAGCTGATGAAGGACGCGGCTCTGATCCCGCTGCGGCTGTTCAAGAACTCGACCTTCACGGTCGCGATCATCGGCGGCGTCATCGTCGGTGTGGCGATGTTCGGCGCGATCATGATGATCCCGCAGTACATGCAGGTGGTTCAGGAGTTCTCGCCGACCGAGTCGGGTCTGCTGATGATCCCGCTGATGGCGGGCATCATGAGCGGTTCGATCATCTCGGGCCAGATCACCAGCAAGACCGGTCGCTACAAGGTGTTCCCGGTGGTCGGCACGCTGCTGATCGCGGCGGGCGCGTTCTTCTTCGCGCAGGTCGAGTACAACAGCGCGCTGTGGCACCCGCTGGTCGCGGCCGCGATCATCGGTCTCGGCCTCGGCGCCTGCATGCAGACGCTGATCATCGCGGTACAGAACGCGGGCCCGCGCAGCGACATGGGCGTCTCGACCGCTTCGGCGACGTTCTTCCGGCAGATCGGTGGTACCGCGGGTGTCGCGGTGTTCCTGACGATCCTGTTCAACGTCCTGCCGGGCAACATCACCAAGGCATTCGGCGGCAACGCGCCCACCGGAGAAGGTGCGGCGGCGCTGGGCGACATCCAGTCGAACACGAGCGGTATCGCGAACCTGCCCGAGGCCATCAAGACCCCGGTGCTGATCGGCTTCACCGAGTCGATCACCACGGTGTTCTACGTGGCGGGCGCTGTCGCGCTGCTGGCGACGCTGGTGCTGATGTTCATGAAGGAGATCCCGCTGCTCGGCGGGTCGACCCCTTCGGCGGCGTCGGCTCTCGAAGGCGGCGAAGCCCTCCTCGACGAAGAAGAGGAGCCCGCGCCTGCCGAAACGGCCTCCGAGAAGACGGTCGTGACCGCGCCCGTCGAGCCCGGCAAGCACGCGCTGCCCAGCGGCAACGGCCACGTGGCCAACGGGAACGGCGTCTACCGGGCGGGATCCGCGCAGATCAGCGGGCACGTCCGCCGGGACGACGCGACGAACGTCGTGGGGGCGGCGCTGACCCTGATCGACCACAACGGCAATCAGGTGGCCAGGACGCACACGAGCGAGAACGGCGTCTACTCGTTCGCCGGCATCGTGGGCGGCCGGTACACGATCGTCGCCAGCGGTCGCTGGTTCCGGCCGGTCGCGGCGACGCTGACCGCCACCGGCGCCGGGGTGCTGCGCCACGACGTCGAACTGGTCAGCACGATCCTGCTCAGCGGGGTCGCCCGCACCGACGGGGAGCAAGTGGTGCCGGACGCGCGGATCACCGTGCTCGACTCCTCGGGCGGTGTCGCCGCCGTGGCGAGGACCGACGCGGAGGGCAACTACACGGTCAGCGACCTGCCCGCCGGGACGTACACGGTGATCGCCAGCGGCTACCCGCCCGCCACCAGCCGGGTGGAGCTGCTGGGCGGTGACCAGGCCGAACACGACGTCCGGCTGAGCTACGACCAGGCGCTCGACGAGCTCATCCAACGCTAGGGGCGAATGCTATGAACGGTCCGTTACTTGCAAATTTTGCAAGTAACGGACCGTTCATAGCATCGGCCGGGTGCGTGACCGGGACTTTCGGACACCCCGATTCCATGGTTCGGCCGCGTGGGGTTCGCCGGTTACACGTAGGCTCACGACGTGAGTGAGGTGTACACCGAGGCCGCGGGCATCGGCGTGAGCTGGCTCGACACCGCCGGGCCGGTGCTCGTCTGGGTGATCGTGCTGAGCTTCATCTTCGTGGAATGCGCGCTGATCATCGGGCTGTTCCTGCCCGGCGACTCCCTGCTGTTCGCGGCCGGGGTCGTTCTCGCGCAGCACGGCTCCGACCTGAACGCGTGGCTGCTCTCGGCCGCCGCACTGCTCGTCGCGATCCTCGGCAACCAGGTGGGTTACTACATCGGCCGGTCGACGGGCACGAAACTGATCGCACGGCGCGGCGGCAAGGTGCTGAACCGGCACAACCTCGAACGGGCCAGGGCGTTTTTGGACCGACGGGGTTTCTTCGCCATCGTCGCCGCTCGCTGGATCCCGTGGATCCGCACGCTGGCGCCGCTCATCGCGGGGACCGCGCGGATGGATCCGCGCCGGTTCGCCATCGCGACCGCGCTCGGCGGGTTGCTCTGGGTGCCGACGCTGGTGCTGCTCGGCTACTACGGCGCCGGTCTGCTGGACCAGCTTCCGTGGGTGAAGACGGCCGCGCTCTGGGTGAGCATCGCGTTCTTCGTGGTGGGCACGGCCTACGGCGTGATCCGCTACCGCCAGGAGATGCGGCGCCCCGCCGACGAGGTCGAAGACCGCACGACCACTTAGGCCGTGTCCTAAGCCTCCGGGTCCGCCCAGATCTCCAGCTGGATCCCGTCCGGGTCGCGGAACACGATGACCGACGAGCCTTCCAGGGTCCGTGATTCCTTCGACGGCGTGTAAACGACGCCGTACTCCGAGAGCCGCGCTTCCCATTCGGCGAGTTCCGACCGCGAAGAGACCTTGAACGCCACATGGTCCAGACCGGTCCGCCGTTCGTCGAACCGCGGCCGCTCGGTGTCCTGATGTTCGACGAGCACCACCGCGAAACCCTCGCTCGGCGAGCGCAACACGACCTTCCGCAGCCCCGTTTCGGGGTCTTCACGACGCGTGAACTCCTCGAGTTCGAGCACTCGGGCGTACCAGGGCACGCTCCGGTCCACGTCGGTCACGGTGAGTGCCAGGTGGTGCACAGACATGAGCTTGGACATCGGGGATGACCGTCCTGATCAAGAAGCTTGGGGGCGCCCCCAGAGTGACACAGGGGTCTCCGGCGGCGAGGTGATCCGCCGACTTCCCACATGAATCGTGATATCCGCCGGGAAACAGTGTTAAAAATTGGCTGAACCGCACGCGGACCCGATATCCGCTCGTAACCGGTCCGTGGCCCCGGATGTCAACGTCCGCCGCCGACGGTCAGCACCGTCCCGGTAGTGTACGAAGCGGCCGGGGAAAGCAGCCACAGCACGGCTTCCGCGACTTCGCCGGGTTCTCCCGCCCGCCCCATCGGGATGGTCGGGGCGAGCCGGTCCAGGCGATCGGGCATCCCCGCCGCCGCGTGCAGTCCGGTGTGGATCATGCCCGGCGCGACGGCGTTGACCCGGATGGATTCTCTCGCGACTTCTTGCGCGACACCGTAAGTCATCGTTTCGACCGCGGCCTTTGTTCCCGCGTAGTGGACCCATTCCCCTGGCGATCCGGTGCGCACGGCGGTGGAGGACACCGTCACGATCGCGCCGCCCGCGCCGCCGTACCGGGTGGACATCCGGCGGATGCCCTCGCGGACGCACAGGAAGACGCCCGTGATGTTGACGTCCACCACGCGGCGGACGACGTCCACCTCGTACTCGTCCAAGCGGCCTGGGGTGTTGCCGGTGATGGCGGCGTTCGCGACCACCCCGGCGAGCGGGCCGAGTTCGACAGCCGCGTCGAACAGCGCCACGACATCGTCTTCGGACGCGACGTCCCCGCGATAGGTGATCGCCCGGGCGCCGTGTTCCCGGACGCGTGAAGCGACGCCTTCAGCCGCTTCGGCGTCGCCCGCGTAGTTGACGACGACGTCGTGACCACGCGCGGCGGCCAGTTCACAGACCGCCGCGCCGATGCCTTTGCCGCCGCCGGTGACGACGATGACGCCGGTCATATGACGAAGTTGACCAGCGGGAGGTTCTCCAGGACCAGGTCGGCCCGGCCGCTGGTGGACGCGATCAAATCGGCGTTGCGCTGGTCGGAACCGAGCGCGCGACGGCGGGCGTCGACCAGCGAACGGCCGTAGCGGCGGTGCCTCGACACGAGCCGCTCGATGCGCTCGGGTTCGTCCGGCGCGAGGAACCACGACTCGGCGAGGATCGGCTTGACGCCGCTCCACGGGTCGTCCTGCATGAGCAGGTAGTTCCCCTCGGTGATGACCAGCGGGACGTCCGGCGTCACCGCGACGGCACCGGCGATCGGCTCCTCGATCTCACGGCGGAACTCAGGCGCGTAGACCGTCTCGCGGCCTTCGGCGAGCCTTCGCAGGAGGTGCACGTAACCGGCGGCGTCGAAGGTGTCCGGCGCGCCCTTGCGCTCCGCGCGGCCGAGGCGCTGCAGTTCCACCTGCGCCAGGTGGAAACCGTCCATCCCGACCACGGCCGCCCGCGTGCCCAGCGCCTTCGCCAGGCCCCAGGCCAGCGTCGTCTTGCCGGACGCGGGGGCGCCGACGATGCCGAGCACGCTGCGCTGTCCCGGCTTCGCCAGCGTCTGAGCCCTGCTCAACAGGTCCTCGAACACCGGAGGCATGGCAGTCATGGCAGTCCTTCTCCCCTCTTCGCGACCGCGGCCGTCCATGACCTCGGTCCTTCATGCCGCACCCGTTCGGCGGCCACCTCGTTGGCGAATTCGATCCAGCCGGGGACGTCCCCTGTGTCCCTGGCGACCGCGTACGCGAAAGCCCCGTGCCAGACGTCGCCCGCCCCTAGCGTGTCACGCGCCCGGGTGACGGGAACGGGGATCTCACCGGAGCCGTCCGCCGTCGACCAGCGGACCGGCTCGGGGCCCGCCGTTGTAATCACGACCGGGACGCCGTGCTCGCGTGGGTCGTCGCCGCGGTACAGCGACGAGCACGCGGCGATGTCGACCAGCGGCAAGAGTTGTTCGAAGACCGGCTTCCAGCTCCCGGCGTCGAGCACCACCGGCACCTTCCGTTCCCGCGCCCAGCGCGCCACTTCCAGGGCGACCTCCGGATGGTGCCCGTCGAGGAGTACGCACCCGGGCAATTCGTCCTCTGGTTGCGGTAGTTGCGCGTGCAAGGACCGCAACGAGAGGACGAATCGCGAAGAGGCGTGGGCGTTGCGCGAGACGACGGTGCGCTCACCGTCGGAATCACGGACCACGATGGCGCTGATCGCGGGCGGATCGGGCAGGTCGGGGTCGAGATCGACGAGGTCGACGCCGTGCGCCTCGAGGTCGGCGCGGGCGAGTGCCGCCAGCGGGTGCGCGCCGGCGACCGTCAGGAGCGTCGCCCCGGCGCCGAGCGAGGCCACGGTCACCGCCGCGTTCGTCGCCGGCCCTCCGGCGGCGACGTCCATCGACAGTGAACGCACCTTCTCGCCCGGCGCCGGGAACTCGGCGACGCGCTGAACCTGGTCGACGGTGCACAGGCCCGCCAGCAGCACTCGCATCACAGTCCAGTGTGGACGGCTGAAGCGACCTCTTCGACTTCGCCGTTCTCACCGAGCACCAGCGCACCCGTGAGCAGGCCGACGACCTGGTTCATCGTGTGCGTCTTCGGCGAGACGACCGCGACGCGTTTGCCGAGCCGGTGCACGTGGATGCGGTCGGCGATGTCGAACACATGCGGCATGTTGTGGCTGATCAGCACCACCGGCAGGCCACGTTCGCGGATCCGGTTGATCAGGTCGAGGACCTTGCCGGACTCGGCGACGCCGAGCGCGGCGGTGGGCTCGTCCATGATCACCGCCTTGGTACCGAACGCGGCCGCCCGCGCGACCGCGACACCCTGGCGCTGCCCGCCGGACAGGGTCTCCACCGGCTGCGTGATGGACTTGATGTTGATGCCGAGTTCGTCCAGGATCCGCTGCGCGTCGGCTCGCATGGTCGCGGTGTCCAGCTTCCTGAACAGCTGTCCGAAGAGGTCCTTCCGCCGCTTTTCCCGGCCGAGGAACATGTTCGACGCGATGTCGAGCGCGGGCGCGACGGCGAGATCCTGGTACACCGTCTCGATCCCGTGGTGACGAGCGTCCAAAGGGGACTTGAAGTGGACGACCTGACCGTCCACTTCGATCTCGCCGGAATCCGGGACCACCGCGCCGGACAAGGCTTTGATGAGGCTCGACTTCCCGGCACCGTTGTCACCGACGACGGCGAGCACCTCACCGGGGAACAGTTCGAAGTCGGCACCGTCGATGGCGGTGACCCGGCCGTAACGTTTGACCAGTCCCCGCGCGGCTAGAGTCGGTTCAAGCGTCGTGGGTGTCGTCATGACTGCTGCCTCCTCGCGAAACGGTCGACGCAGACAGCGCCGATGAGCAGGGCACCGGTGGCGACGTCCTGGTAGAGCGCGTCCACCCCGAGCTGGGTCAAGCCGGACCGCAGCACCGCGACGACCAGCGCGCCCATCATCGTGCCGAGAACCGAACCCCGGCCGCCGAACAGGCTCGCGCCACCGAGCACCACCGCGGTGATGGAGTCGAGGTTACCGAGCTGGAAGGCGTTCGGGTCGGCGTTCGGCACGCGGCCGAGCGCCTGCCAGGCGGCGATCCCGACGATCACCCCGGCGACGATGTACACCGAAAGAATGGTCCGGTTGACCTTGATCCCGGACAGTCGCGCGGATTCCGGCGCGTTGCCGACCGCGTAGACGTGCTTGCCCCATGGTGTCCGCGTGAGCGCGTACCAAAGTGCCAGGTACATCAGCAAAGCCAGCGTCATGCCGTAGGTGATCGGGATGCCGCCGAACAGGTAGCGGCGGGTGCCGAGCCATTTGAGCAGCGTGTCGGCGACCGGGACGGCCTGGCCACTCGCGAACAGTTTCGCGGCCGCGGTGAGCACCGTCAGCAGGCCGAGCGTGACGATGAACGGCGGCAGTTTGATCCGGGTGACCAGTGAGCCGGTGACCATCCCGATCACCACCGTCGCCACGATTCCCAGCAGCAGCGCCCAGATCCCGGACACGCCACCGACCACGAGCTTCGCCATGATCAGTGTCGCGAGCACCATCGCGGCCGCATTGGCCAGGTCGATGCCCGCGGTCAGGATGATCAGCGTCTGCCCGAGGGCGAGGGTGCCGACCACCAGGGACTGTTGCACCACAAGGGAAAGGTTGTCGAGATCGAGGAAGGTGTCCGTCGAGGAGGAGAACACCACGATCGCGACGAGCAAGGCCAGCGTCGGCCCGACGGCTGGTGCGCGGAGGAAGAACTCACCGATCGTCGGTCGTTCGTTGCGTTCGAGGGTCGCCGTAGTCATTTCGTCCCCCAGCAGTTCTCGAGGCCCCACTTGGTGTCCTGGCTTTCCACGCCGGGGATCGGCTTGTCCGTGATCACCGCGGATCCGGTGTTGACGAAGCCGCTCGGCTTCTTGCCGGTCTTGGCGTACTCGATGGCGGCGAGGACGCCCTGCTCGGCCATCTTCTTGGGGAACTGCATGACCGTGGCGGCGTACTGGCCGTCGCGCACGTTCTTGACGCCTTCGCAGCCGCCGTCGATCGAGCCCATCACGATCTGGTTCACCAGGCCGCGGGCCTGGAGCGCGGCGTAGGTGCCGCGGCCCATCGGCTCGTTCATCGTGTAGACGGCGTTGATGTCGGTGGTGCGCTGCAACAGGTTCTCCACGCCCTGCTGAGCCAGGCTCTGGTCGCCGTTGGCCGGCGTCTTGCCCTTGATCTCCGGCGAGGCGTCGGTCAGCCCGATGCCCTTGAGGAACCCGGTGTGCCGCTGAGTGTCCACTGTGGATCCGGCGGTGCCGTCCACCATGAACAGCTTCGGCTGCTTGCCGTCGAGCACGGCTTTGACATACGCGCCTTGCTGACGCCCGGCCTCGAAGTTGTCCGTGGCGAAGGTGGCGTCGACGGCGGTGTCGGGCTCGGTCGCGGTGTCGAGCGCGATGACCAGCACCCCGGCCTTGCGGGCGCGGTCGATGGCGTCGAGGACGCCGGTCGAGGAACTCGGCGTGATCAGGATGGTGTTCGCACCCTGCTGCATGAGGTTCTCGATGGCCCGGACCTGGCCGTCGTTGTCACCGTCGAACTGGCCGGCGAGCGCGCTGAAGTCCGCGCCGTTCGCTTCGGCGGCGGCCTTGGCGGCCGCTCTCAGTTCGACGAAGTAGGGATTGGTGTCGGTCTTGGTGACCAGGCCGACCTTGGCCTTGCCACCGCCTCCGGCGTTCGATCCGCCACCCCAGTGGCGTTCGACCGTGCACCCGGCCGTGGTCGCCGTCAGCGCGGCGGCCAGGGCGAGCGCGACGAGACTGCGCTGTCTCATGGGATGCCCTCCGATTCAAGGCTATCGGCGATGGACCGGAAGGTAGACAGGGTTATGCTCGCTCGCAAGCGTTTGCGCAAACGCTTGCCCATACCTCTTGTTCGAGTACCTGATCGAGGATTGGTAATGCCGCCGTCACGCTCCTCCCGCCCCACCCAACGCGACATCGCCGAGCTGGCGGGAGTCTCGATCACGACAGTCTCACACGTGGTCAACGGGACGAGGGCGGTGGCCGAGGAGACCAAGGCCGCGGTTCTCCGCGCGATCGAGCAGACCGGTTACACCGGCGACGCCATCGCCCGATCCCTGGTCACCGGTGGTACGCGGTCGATCGGCGTCGCGATCTCCCTGCTGGCGAACCCGTACTTCGCCGTGCTCATCCAGGCGATCGAGCGCGAAGCCGCCTCGGCGGGGTACACGGTCTTGCTGGCGGACACGCACGACACCGTCGACACCGAGCGTGAAACAGTCCGGACCCTGCGTTCCCGCCGGGTCGACGGGTTGCTGATCACGCCTTCGCCGGGTGACGGTTCGGTGATCGGCGAACTCGTCTCGCTGGACGTCCCGACCGTGCTCATCGACAGGCTGTCCACGCGCACCGACGTCGACCAGGTCGGCGCGGAGAACATCCAGTCGACGTCGGCGCTGACCGCGCATCTGGCGTCGCTCGGGCACCAGCGGATCGGGATGATCAGCGGCGCGGCGGGGCTGAGCACCAGCGAAGAGCGCATCCTCGGCTACCGGCTGGGACTCGGCCGTTCGGGGCTCACCTGGTCGGAAGACCTGGTCGCGTGCGGGCAGTCGTCGCGGGCGGGCGGGGCACTGGCGCTGAGCACCCTGCTCGCGCTCCCGGAACCACCGACCGCGCTGGTGGTCGGCAACGACAGCATGATGGTCGGGGTGCTGCACGAGCTGCGGCGCCGGGACCTGCGTGCCGGGATCGACCTGCCGGTGGTGGTCTACGACGACGTCGAGTGGGCAGATCTGGTCGATCCGCCGCTGACCACGATGGCGCAGCCGATCGAGGAGATAGGCACACAGGCGGTACGCCTCCTGCTGGCCAGGATCAACGATCCCGCGCGCAAGGCCCAGACGATTCGGATTCCGCCTACGCTGCGCCATCGGGCGTCGTGCGGATGCGCGCTCGTTCACTCACATTGATGATTGTCGGCAGACTTTCCGCTCTTGCGGCCAAGCGATGCCCCGTCAGCCGTTACCTTCATTCAAGCTCGGATGAAGGCGTGGAGTGATGACCGCATTGTCCCCGGCGTTACCCCTGTGGGAGGACACCCCTGTCACCCACCGGTTCGGGGTGGCCATGGCGATGCACGCGAACCCGTATTCGGGTGAACTCATCCGCGCCATCCGCCGCGCCGGGCGCCGTCACGGCTGCGAGATCACCCTCGCCGACACCGGGGACAGCGTCGCCGAAGAGGCCGCGGTCATCCGCGCGCTGCGGGCGGACCGCGTCGACGGCGTCCTGCTCGTGCCGTCGGCGGGCGACGACGCGGTGATCAACGGACTGGTCCGGATGGGCGTGCCGACCGTGCTCGTCGACCGGATGGCCGGACGCAACGACGTCGACCAGGTCGGCTCCGAGAACATCCAGGCCGTATGCGCGCTCGTGCGGCACCTCGCCGGGCTGCGGCACCGCAAGATCGGCTTCATCTCGGGCGAAGAGGACATGACCACCTTCGAGGAGCGGGCACTGGGCTACCGGCTCGGTCTCGGCCGCTCCGGCATCCGGTGGACGTCGCAGCTGGTCGCGTGCGGACAGTCGACCGCGGGGGGCGCGGCCGCCGCGACGGCGAAGCTGCTCGACAGCTGGCCGTCGCCGACCGCGCTCGTGGTGGCGAGCGAGGCGATGATGATCGGCGTCCAGTACGAGGCACACCGGCTCGGCATCCGGATCGGGCGCGACCTCGCGATCGTCGGGTACGGCGACATGGAATGGGCGGGGCAGGTGACCCCGGCGGTGACCACGATGGCGCAGCCGATCGAAGAAATCGGGCGCAAAGCCGTCGAACTCCTGCTGGCCCGGATCACCGACCCAGAGCGACGACCTGAATCCGTACGGCTCGCGCCGCGCTTCATACACCGTCAGTCGTGCGGCTGCTGAGTCACACCGCGCCGATGGATCCTCAGCGGTGAAGAGTGCTTCGGATCTGGCTGGTCAGAACGCCGCCGCCGGGTGAAGATGGCGGAATGACCGAGCTGTGGACCGTGCATACCGCCGACCTCGACGCCGCCGTGCTGGAAGCGGCACGCGCCCTGCTCGACGACGCCTTCGATGGCGATTTCAGCGATGACGACTGGAAAAACGCTCTCGGCGGCATGCATACGCTGATCTGGGAGGGCGGCGAGCTGATCGGGCACGCGTCGCTGGTCCAGCGGCGGCTCGTGCACGACGGGCGGGCACTCCGGACGGGCTACGTCGAGGCTGTCGCCGTCCGGTCGGATCACCGGCGGCGCGGTCATGGCGCCGCGATGATGGACGCGCTGGAGCGGGTCCTGCGGAAGGCATACGACCTCGGGGCGCTTTCGGCGTCTGAAGAGGCCCTGGAGTTCTACGCGTCGCGTGGCTGGCTGCTGTGGCGCGGTCCTTTGTCGGCCATGACGCCTTCGGGCGTGGAGGCGACGAAGGAGGACGACGGGTCGATCCACGTGCTGCCGGTGGGGGTCACGATGGACCTGGACGGGGAGATCACCGCGGATTGGCGCTCGGGCGACGTCTGGTGACCCACGACCGCAAGTAGTCCTCTAGTTGCGGTCGTGGGTCAGGGTGGCGGCGGCTTCGAGCAGCATCCATGCGCTGATCTGGACGGACAGGTCACGCTCAGGCGCGTCAGGAGCCAGGGGCAGCGAAGGGGCCGGAGTCGCCCAGTCGGCACTGAAGAGCGGCCCGTGCGGCGTCTCGGTGGCGCCGCTCCAGCAGGCTTCCGCCGACCGGATGACCAGATCACGCGCCACCCCGCTCGGCAGCAGCGGCGCCGCGAGCGCCAGGTACCGCGCCAGGATTCCGGCGAACAAGCCGCCGTCGCCGTCGCCCTGCCCCCGGATCACGCCGTCCGGCGCGACATGTTCCGCGACCGCGTGGATCGAGTGCTCCACTCTGTCTACTTCGGACAGTTCGAGGCAGGCGCCGAGATAGACCCCTTGGCAGTACGTGAAAATATGCTTGACCAGCTCACCGGAGTCGACGCGCAGGCCATCCCAGACCAGTCCGGTTTCCGGGTCGACGAGCCGTTCGGTCATCCACTCGGTCAGGCCCTCCGCGTGCTGCACCGAGCCTTCGCGGGCATGGAAGATCGCGGCCGGACCGTTCGCGGGCGCGTTCTTGAACTTGTCGCCGACGCGCCACCAGATCCCGCCGCCCGCGTCGTCGGTCCAGCCTTCGCGCAGGCGCGAACTGATCGCCTCCAGCCCGCCGCGCACGTCCAGCCCGAGATGCCCCACGCGTTGCAGCGCGAGGCCGAGCCAGGCGATGTCGTCGTAGTAGTCGTTGATCCACTTTCCGAAGTTGCGCAGCCGGAGAGACGCCACGAACCGGTCGATCAGCTTCAGTCGATCAGGTGAGGGGTCCCGCAGTTGCGCGTCGACGAGGGTGTCCAGCAGATGTGCCTGCCACCAGTAGTTCCAGTGCCAGTGGACGCGCTGGCCCGCCGAGGGCGGCCAGCCGCTGCGGCCGAGCACGGTGCCGGGCAGTCCCCAAACCCGGCGCAGATGCCGGTCGCGGACCGCGCGCTCGGCGGCCGCGGCCCGGTCGGCGAGAGCAGTCATCGCGCCATCATCCCTTGCCCGCTGACATACCGCTCAGTATGTTGAGACGGTTCCCGAACCCGCGAGGTGCTCATGACCACGGCGCATGTGACCTGCCCGCTCTGCGAAGCGACCTGCGGCCTGGAGGTGACGATCGACGAGAAGAGCCTGGTCACCCGAGTGCGAGGTGACCGCGAGGACGTCTTCTCACAGGGGTACATCTGCCCGAAGGGCGCCTCGCTCGGCGCACTGCACCACGACCCGGACAGGCTCACCGCGCCGCTGGTAAAACGCGACGGCGAGTTCGTCGAGGTCACCTGGGACGAGGCGTTCGCGGAGATCGACAAGCGACTGCGGCCGATCATCGACGAGTACGGCAAGGACGCCGTCGCGGTGTACTCGGGCAACCCGACGGTGCACAACGCGGCGCTGGTGCTCTACGGCCGCGTGTTCTTCAAAGCTCTGGGCACCAAGAACTTCTACACCGCGACCACGGTCGACCAGATGCCGAAACACTTCTCGTCCGGCTACCTGTTCGGCGACCCGCAGACCATCCCCGTCGCCGACCTCGACCGCACTGAGCACCTGCTCATCCTGGGCGCGAACCCGTTGGTGTCCAACGGAAGCCTGCTGACCGCGGCCGACATCCGCGGCAGGCTGCGCGGGATTCAAAAGCGGGGCGGCAGGATCGTCGTCCTCGATCCGCGCCGCACCCGGACCGCCCAGCTCGCCGACGAGCACCACGCGATCCGGCCCGGCACCGACGCGTTGTTCCTGTTCGCGCTGGTCAACGTCCTGTTCACGGAGAACCTGGTCACTCCCAGTGAGCAGGTGAACGGCGTCGAAGAAGTACGCGCGCTCGCGGAGCCGTTCACCCCGGAGGCGGTCGCGCCCGCGACCGGGATCGACGCGGCCGAGATCCGCCGCATCGCGCTCGACCTCGCGAACGCGGGACGCGCCGCGGTCTACGGCCGGATGGGGACCACGACCCAGGCGTACGGCACCATCGCCAGCTGGCTGGTCGACGTCGTCAACACGCTCACCGGCAACCTCGACCGCGAAGGCGGCGTGATGTTCCCGCTGCCCGCCGCGTGGAAGCCGCGACGGTCTTCGCCGTTCACCAGTGGCCGCTGGACGAGCCGGGTGCGCGGGTATCCCGAGGTGCTCGGCGAACTGCCGGTGGCCACACTCGCGGACGAGATCGAGACAACCGGCAAGGGCAAGGTCCGGGCGCTGGTGACCGTCAGCGGCAACCCGGCACTGAGCACGCCCAACTCCGCGCGGTTCACGGAAGCGTTGCGGCAGCTGGACTTCATGGTCTCCCTCGACGTGTATCTCAACGAGACCACCCGGCACGCCGACGTCATCCTGCCCGGACCGTCACCGCTGGAGCGACCGCACTACGACGTCGCGCTGTACACCCTCGCCGTGCGCAACGTCGCGAACTGGACGCCGCCGACGCTCGACACGGACATGCCGCAGGAGTGGGTGACCCTGCTGCGGATGGCCGGGATCGCCGCAGGCCAGGGCCCGGACGTCGACGTCGCCGCCTTCGACACGATGGTCGCGGGCGAGACCGCGCGGCGCACCGGTGTCGAACTGTCGCTCGCCGAAGGCCGTACGGGACCGGCGCGGATGATCGACCTGATGCTGCGCGGCGGACCGTACGGGCTGAAACTCGCCGACCTCGAAGCCGCACCGCACGGGATCGACCTCGGCGCGCTGAAGCCGCGGCTGCCGGAGGTGCTCACCACCGCGAGCGGGAAGGTCGAGCTGGCGCCGGACGCGATCACGAAGGACATCCCGCGGCTGCGCGCGGAACTGGACAAGGTGCCCGACGGCGGCCTGCTGCTGATCGGACGACGGCACCTGAGCTCGAACAACTCCTGGATGCACAACCTGACGCCGCTGGTACGCGGCGGAAACCGGTGCACCGTCCAGGTTCACCCGGACGACGCCTCCCGGCTCGGGCTGACCGACGGGGGGCTCGCTTCGGTGACGTCGCGGGCGGGGAAGCTCGAAGCGCCGGTGGAGGTCACGGCCGACGTCCGGCCCGGCGTGGTGAGCATGCCGCACGGCTGGGGGCACGACGTCGACGGCATGCGCACGAAGGTCGCGACGGCGCACGCCGGGGTCAACTCGAATCTGGTCGCCGACGAGACCCTGCTCGACGTCCCGTCCGGGAACGCCGTCCTGAACGGGATCCCGGTGGAGGTCGCCCCGGTCTAGCTCGCGTTACGTCCTCTGGTTGCGGTAGTTGCGCATGCAAGGACCGCAACCAGAGGACGAAACGCGGGAGTTACCAGGCGGTGGTGAGGTCGGCGTGCTGCCGGACCCAGGCGTGCATGACGATCCCGGCGGCGACGCCGGCGTTGATCGAGCGTGTCGTGCCGAACTGGGCGATCGAGACGACCAGTGACGCGGTCTTCTGCGCCTCGGCCGAAAGCCCTGGCCCTTCCTGGCCGAACAGCAGCACGCACTCGCGCGGGAGTTCCGCGGTCTCGACGGGCTGCGAGCCGGGGGTGTTGTCGACGGCGACCACGGCGAGTCCCTCCGCGGCGGCGAAGGTCAGCAACCCGTTGACGTCCTCGTGGTGGAGAAGGTGCTGGTAGCGGTCGGTCACCATGGCGCCGCGCCGGTTCCAGCGCCGCCGCCCGACGATGTGCACGGCGGCCGCGGCGAACGCGTTCGCCGTCCGGACGACGGTGCCGATGTTGTGGTCGTGCTGGAAGTTCTCGATCGCGACGTGGAACGGGTGCCGACGGCCGTCCACATCGGACACGATGGCCTCGCGCCGCCAGTAGCGGTACGGGTCGACGACGTTCCGGCGATCACCGTTGGCCAGCAGTTCGGGGTCGTACCGCTCGTCCGCGGGCCACTCGCCCTCCCACGGACCGACGCCGACCTCTTCCCGCGCCACCCATTCGGTGGGGCCGGCTTCTTCCGAGTTCACTGAGTGATTGTCACTCAGCCCATGCTCACGCGGTGCGCCGGTGCGTCCCCGTCGTGGTGGCGGTGACGCCAGCGCTGGACCGTGCCGACGTAGGAGATGATCACCGTCGCCATCGCTATCACGATGACGACGGGCAGCATCGAACGCGGGAACACCGTGTCGTAGAGGTAGTAGGCGTTGAAGCCGCCGGGCAGGTCGCCGAGGCCCTGCTGGTGCCGGAAGTAGTTCTCGGCCGCCGTCAGCGGGCATGGCCAGGGGAAGACGTTGACGAGGATCCCCCATGCGGCGAAGAACACATGCGCGAAGATCACCTTCGGCCATCGCCACGCGAGGAATCCACCGAATCCGATGAAGAACAGCGCGAGAATGTGCACCGCCACCGTCACGTTCGCCAAGAACCCGGCCACCAGTACGCCCCCTTTCACACCCCTACCAGGGACGTTACCCCTCTCGTATCGAGAAACGCGCACGAAAAAAGAGGGCATCTTCCGTTCGCGCGGAGGATGCCCCCTTCGGGATGCTTTGAATCAGGACAGACCGAGGTCGTCCTTGTTCAGAATGTAACGGTATTCGAGGCCTTCCTTCTCGATGGCCTCGCGGGCTCCGGTGTCCCTGTCGACGACGGTCGCTACGCCGACCACGTTCGCCCCGGCGTCGCGCAGCGCCTTCACGGCGGTGAGCACGCTGCCACCGGTGGTCGAGGTGTCCTCGACGGCGAGCACCCGTTGCCCCAGCACCTCGACGCCTTCGATCTGGCGCTGCATGCCGTGCGCCTTGGCGCCCTTGCGGACGACGAACGCGTCGAGCACGACACCGTCGGTGGCCGCGGAGTGCAGCATCGCCAGCGCCACCGGGTCCGCGCCGAGGGTCAGGCCGCCGGCGGCGACGTAGTCCCAGTCGTGTGTGAGCTGCCGGAGCAGCTTCCCGATGAGCGGTGCGGTCGCGTGATGCAGCGTCGCCCGCCGGAGATCGATGTAATAGTCGGCTTCCTTGCCGGAAGACAAGGTCACCTTGCCGTGCACGACGGCCAGTTCGCCGACCAACCTGGCCAGTTCGAGTTTTGCCGCTTGATCAACCCCGGGGTACGCCACGGCCGAGAGTCTTACACACGGCTCGCGGCGCACCACCGGGGTGTTTCCTCCAGTGCGCTCAGTCACTGCCGGACGTCGCGGCGTCCACGGCCTGACCGCGGGTCGCCGCGAAGGCCGGGACCAGGGTCGCCGCCAGCGCGAGCGCCGCGGCGAGCCCGATGATGGTCAGGTAGATCAGCGGGGAGCCCATCGGCAGCAGGGAATCGGTCGCCACCAGGCAGAACGGGACGATCGCGCCCGCCGAGACTACGGTGCCGAGCACGATCCCGATCAGCGCGACGAGCCCGCCTTCGAAGCCCGCCATCCGCAGGACCTGTGCCCTGGTCGAGCCGGTGAGCCGCTGGAGGCCGAACTCGCGGCGCCGCCGCACGGTCGCCATCACCAGTGTGTTGGCTACCGAGATCACCGTGTAGGCGGTGATCATCCCGACCAGCAGGTAGTTCACCCACGCGCCGACGGCCTGGTCCGCGGCGTGCGCCGCGACGAGCGCGTCCCGGTCGCCGACGGACACCGGCTGCCCGGCCGTCACCTCGCGGAGCCGTTCGGTCAGCGCCGCCGGATCGACGTCCGGAGCGGCGCGGACCAGCATCTGCCCGGCGAGCCCGGCGGTGGTGTGCGGGGCCAGGAGATCGGCCGGGAGCAGCAGGCTCTCGAAACCGGGGCGCTGGCTGGTCACCGCGACGACCTTGACGTCGACAGCGGCGCCGTCGCCGAGTTTCAGGCTCAGCGTGTCGCCGATGCCGCGATCGAAGTCCTTCGCGAAGACGTCGGGGAGCGCGACGCTCCTGCCGGTCAGCGCCTTGAGGTCGCCCTGGGTCACCTTGGTGTCGGTCGTCGCGCCCGCGCCGGACGCGGTGAGGCCGATCGCCGGGCGCCCGTCGTCGGAGTCGTCGTACGGTGCCTCGATGAACACGGTGCTGGTGACGTACTCGGACACCCCGGCGACACCGGGCACGTTCTGGATCCGCTGGACCAGGTCCGGCGACAACCCGGTTCGGTGCGGTGTGCCGATCACGGCGTCGGCGCGGACGTCCTCGGTGAACGCCTGATTCGCCAGCTCCTGCTGGGTGGTCTGCAGGTAGATGTGCGCGGTCGCGATCCCGACGGCGAGCATGATCGGGGTGACCGCACCGGCGGCCCGGACGATCCCGGCACGGGTGTTGAGCACGGCGAGACGGCCGTCGATGCCACCGAGCAGGCGGATCGGCCACTGCAGGATCGCCGTCATCACCTTCGCGACGCCAGGGGTGATCATCGCGACGCCAATCGCCCAGAGGATCACCGCGGGCCCGGCCGTGCTGGCCGCGATCGGGCCGGTCATCACCGCGACGGTCACGATGGCCAGCGCGAGGCCGCCACCGAAGCAGAGTGCGGCGACCACGACACGCGTCGGAGTCAGCCAGCGGCGGGTGACCGCGGCTTCGGCGAGCGCCTCGGTCGGCCGGATCTTCCCGGCCCGGTGGCCTGCCACGGTGGCGGCGACGAACACCGCGAGCATCGCGGCACCCGCGCCGACCACCGCGGGCAGCCAGCCCTGGTAGAACCGCAGAACCTCGGGCACGACACCGTTTTCGACCAGTTGCCCGAACAACCACTCGCCGAGGAACGGGCCGAGGACGGCGGCGAGCGCGGTGGCGAGCAGACCGACGGCCAGCGCCTCGCCGAGGACCATGCGCCGAAGCTGGCGAGGGGTCGTGCCGATCGCCCGCATCAGTGCGAGCTCACGCGAACGCTGCTGGGTGGACAGGCTCAGCGTGCTGGCGACGACGAACATCGCGACCATCACCGAAAGGCCGCCGGACACCGCGGCGATGACGATCAGGTTGGCCCCGCTCGAATCGGCCTCGGGGAACTCCGCGACACCGCGGTCGATGCCACTCAGGACGGTCGCCCCGGCCGCGGCCTTGGCGACGCTCGCCCGCACCGCTTCGACGTCGGCGCCCGGTTTGGTGAAGACGCCGATGACGTCGGCCTTGCCCGGGTATCCGGAGAGCCTGGCGGCGTCGGCGGCGGAGAAGAACACGGCGGCCGGCGTGATCGAACGCGGCGCACCGGCCACCCCCGAAACCCGGAAGCCCGCGGTCGTGCCGCGCGCGGCGACGTCGACGAGGGCGCCGGGCTTCAGACCCGACGTCGACTCGACGACGACCTCACCCGCGGCGGGCGCGACACCCTCGACCAGCACGTACGGGGTCAGCGCGGCGGAATCCCAAGCGTGGCCGAGCGCGGGCCGCCCGGCCGCCGCGAGTGGGAAGCTCACTTCACCGACGACGTCCGAGACACCTGGCACGGAGCGGATCCGGGAGATCAGGCCGTTGTCGAGCCGGACCCGCTCGGGGAGCCGCACACCCTCGGTCTTGTGCTTGTCGTCGGGGTCGAGGGTGGCCGGGTCGCTTTTGGACAGTTCGAAGGTCTGATCGCCGGTGACGAGGATCGGCGCCGCCGCGAGACGTTGCGGTTCCGCGTTGCCGCGGATGCCGGTCTCCATGAGGCCACCGCAGGAGGCGACGATCAGCGCGCCGAAGAAGACGGCGATGAAGGTGCCGATGAAGCCGCCCTTGCGCAGGCGCAGGGTCCGGAAAGCGAGTCGCAGCATCACGCACCCGCCCGCGCGGGGCTGCCCCAGGCACCCAGGTGGATCATGCGTTCGGCGACGACGTCCGCGGTCGGCGCGTGCAGTTCGTCCGCGATCCGGCCGTCGGCGAGGAAGATGACGCGGTCGGCGTACGAGGCGGCCATCGGGTCGTGGGTCACCATGATCACCGTCTGTCCGGTGGTACGGACCGACTCGCGCAGCAGTCCCAGTACTTCGGCGGCGGTGCGGGTGTCGAGCGCGCCGGTCGGCTCGTCGGCGAAGACCACCGCGGGCCGGGTGACCAGCGCCCGCGCGATCGCGACGCGCTGCGCCTGCCCGCCGGAAAGTTCGCCGGGAAGGTGCTTGCGGCGCCCCGAAAGCCCGACGCGGGTGAGCATCTCCTCGACGACACGGCGGTCCGGCTTGGCACCGGCGAGCTGCTGCGGGAGCGTGACGTTCTGCTCGACGGTCAGTGCCGGAAGCAGGTTGAAGGCCTGGAAGACGAAACCGACCCGGTCGCGGCGCAGCTTCGTCAGCTTCGTCTCGCTCATCCCGGCCAGCTCCTGCCCGTCGAGCACGACGGACCCCGACGTCGGCCGGTCCAGCCCGGCCGCGCAGTGCAGGAAGGTGCTCTTGCCCGAGCCCGAAGGGCCCATCACGGCGGTGAAGCCGCCGCGCGGGAACGCCAGTGTCACCCCGTCCAGGGCGATGACGCCCTTGCCGTATTCCTTGCGGACGCCGTCGAGCCGGACCGCGTCACCGCTGCACCCAGTGTTCATGGGGAAAACCCTAGGAACACCTGGCCGAATGCACCCTGGGGTGAACGTGCGTTTCCGGGGTAGGGCGCGCCCTACCCCGTCGGATCAGCGAGCTTCGCCGGTCTTGGCATCCACGATGACCTCATGCTCGGTTCCCGTGCCGTCGCGAAGCGCGACCTCCCAGACAAGGGTGCCGTCGGCGGCGCGATCGATCTCCAACTCGTCCAGCTCACCGGGCTGGCGCTGCTGTGCGGTCCGCAGTGCCTTGACCGCGTCGACACCCGACTGTTCGACCTTCGCCAAGTCGTCGCTCGGTTTGGCCGTCTGCTGTTTGCCGAGCACCTGGCCACCGTCGCGGCTCACCCGCACCTTGTGTTCCTGCCCGTTCGACGCGACCTTGATCTCCCACCCGTCTTTCGCGAGTTCCACATCGAAGACCCGCCCGTCGGGCACGGCGCCCGCCGCCGCCTCGATCGCCTTCACCGGCTGTGCGCTCTCCCCGCCTGGCGCCGGTGCCGCCGGGCCCGCCGGCGGCTCGGTGGAACAAGCGGCCAAAGCCAGCGTCAGCACTCCGGCCGCGACAAGACGTGATGACCTCATGATCCACGAATACCCGCCCGGCACAGGCGCGAACCGTTGTCCCGCTGGAGGGCACCGTGGGGTAACGGTGTCACCCCGATGCCGGACCCTCAGGTGCGGCCCTTGCCGCCGAACCCGCCACCGAGCTTGCGCAGCACCGCCCTCGGCAGCAGGCCGCCGACCGCGACGATCGCCTTGTACCGCAGGCTCGGCACCGAGATCACCTTGCCGCGGCGCAGATCCGCGAGCGCCTCGTCCACCACCTGCTCGACACGAAGCCAGAACGCCCTGGGGCCCGGCTTGTCCAGACCCGCCCGCTCATGGAACTCCGTGGTGGTGAACCCGGGGCAGAGCGCCATCATGCGGACGTTCTCCGGCAGCGAGGCCGCGATGCCTTCGGTGAACGACGTGACCCAGTTCTTGCTGGCCGTGTACGTCGAGCCGCGTCCGCTGAAGAAGCCGGCGACCGAGCTGACGTTGATGATCGCGCCCTCGCCGCGCTCGATCATTCCCGGCAGCGCGGCGCGCGTCAGCCGCAGGACAGCGGTGACGTTGACGTCGAGCTGACGCTGCAACGCGTCCGGCGGGATGGTCCAGAAGTCGCCGTTGAGCCCGAAACCCGCGTTGTTCACCAGCAGGTCCACCGGCTCCTCGGCCAGCAGGGCCTCGACGAGCGCACGTCCGTCCACTTCGGACAGATCGGCGGGCAGGACGACGACCTCGACGCCGTGCGCCTCGACCAGTTCCGCGGCGAAGCTCTCCAGCCTGTCGACATCGCGGGCGACGAGCACGAGGTCGTAGGCCTCGGCGGCGAGCCTGCGCGCGAACTGCGCGCCGATGCCGGCGGTGGCGCCGGTGATCAGGGCGGTGGATGTCATACCGGGAACCTACTCGCCGGTCGGCCTGGGAAACCACCCACAGTGGGGACCTGAAGTGCATCTGGCGAAGTCGGGAAGTATCGTCCCGCAGCATGGGGAAGCACAGCAGGCGCAAGCCGAGCTATCTGCCCAAGGTCGCGGCCGGTGCCGCGCCGCTGGCGTTGTTGCTCGCCGGCCCGGCCACCTCGCTCGCCGCCCAGACCGACCCGCCGACCCCGCTGCCTCTCGACCACAAGCGCGAAGGCACCCTCGACCGCGGAATCGGCGTCACCAGCGAAGGCGATACGTCCGTCCTTCGCGGCTTCCTGAACATCGCCGAACGGAACGTCTACAGCAAGGACCTCGGCGGCTCGAAGGTCTTCGCGGATGTCCGCCGATCGGCGAGTGAGACCGTCGAGACCCGCGACGGCGTCACGGTCCGCGGGGACAAGGTCGGCGCGCTCGCCGCGTCGAAGACCACCGAGGTCGTCACGCAAGGCCAGCGGAACACGGTGAAGCTCGCTCCCTACGGCAGTGCCGTGGCCGGGAACGAGACCAAACTCGAGCGGAGCGGAGCGCGGCTGACCGAGGCCGTCCTCGATCCGCGCACCGGTACGCCCGCCCTCATCACCGAGGACGGGCGTGGAATCGGCGCGTCCGAGGGGACTTACCAGGCTTTCCGCCCGCTACCCGGGTTCGGCGTGATCAATGAGACCGACCAGCGCGCCGTCGGCGAACTCCACCGGGCCCTGCGGCTCGACGGCGGCTTTTCCGGCGACCTCGGCGGACTGCTCGAGGCAGGCCGGTCTTCCGGGCACGCCCTCGATCTCGGGAATTTCGCCGCCATCGGGACGACGTCGGCACAGCACGGTGGCGGCCGGTTCAAGGGCGTCCTGCCCTTGGCCGTCAGTTCCGGCACCGGCTTCGGCCAGAAACACGTCCTCGGCGGCACCGTCGGCCCGGCGACCGGGCTGGTGACCACCGAGCAGGACGCGAGCCTGGCACGGCACGGCTCCGCGCTCACCGGGTCCGGCGCGAACACGATCAGCGGCGACCTCGGCGTCGGCGACGTGGCATCCGCTCACGGAACCACGGCGACGTCATCGCGCGGGGTCCTGCCCACCGGCGATCCCGCGCAAGCCGGGCATCTCAGGCAATCCGGAACGCTCGATCTGACGGTGCTCGGTCAGCGGAAGCACACCGGCGTCATCGCCGGCGCGCTTCCGCTGGAACTCAAGCGGTCCTGACGGGCAGGCCGCGCCTGACTCCTAGCCCTTGGACTCCGCATCGTCGGCTTTCTCGGCCTGCCAGTGGCGGCCAGGGGTCGGCGCGTTGTTGTACTCCTCGTCGAACGGGTCCACGATGTCGGCGATCTCGCCGAGGTCGCGCAGCAGCCGCTCGAGCCGCGACGGCCCGGCGTTCGGGGCGACACTCGCGAGCACCCACTCGTTCTCCAGCCACGCCACGCCGACGTCACCGCCGAGCGAGTCCGCCGCGTCGACGAGTTCCTGCGTGATCACCTTGCGGGCGCCCTCGGCGTCGTCCGCGAAGGCGTAACGCTGGCCGATCGGGCCGAGCATCTCGGGCATGCCCTGGCGCTGGAACGGCACGCTGGACAACCACATCTCCAGCGGCGTCTCGTGCACGCGGTTGCAGCGCACGGCGACCACGACCGCCGGGATCTGGCCCTCGGTCTCGATGTCGAAGATGAAGACGGGACGCCGTCCGTCGGAGGTGAAGGTGGACCCGGCCACGACGTTGACCGCCACCTGCGCACCGAAGTACCCGATGGCACCGCCCGACCACTGCCGCGGCAACCGCTCGTCCTCCTCGGCGAACTGCCAGCCGCGCAGCTCGGCCCAGCGCATTCGCTCGCGATTGCGCGAGCCTTCCTTCGCCCGGTCGGCCGCGAGCAGCCCCAGCCCCGCCACCAAGGCGACGGCGGCGATGACGAACCAGATCCACGCCGGAATACCCACGACGGTCAGGGTATCCCCCCGCGCTCACCGGACGTGATCGCTGGGCGCCGTGTCGCGCCACCCCTTTCGGTGCCGCACCCCTGGAGACTTCCCGAAACGTCGACAAATCGCTGTATCGCCAACGATTCACGCAAGTCCGTGAAGGCCTCCTTGAGGGACTCTGGGTCCCTCAAGGAGGCCTTCACGGACCGCTAGCTCACTCCACCCGGCTGACCGTCAGGGCCTCCGACGCCTCCTGGGCGGGGATGTCCACCCGGACCGTGTCGCCGTCGCGGATCTCACCGGCCAGCAACTGTTTCGCCAGCTTGTCCCCGATCGCCGACTGCACCAGCCGCCGCAGCGGCCGCGCGCCGTAGATCGGGTCGAAGCCGTTCAGCGCGAGCCACTCGCGTGCCCCGGCGGTGACCTCCAGCGTCAGGCGGCGCCGCGAGAGCCGCGAGGCGAGCCGATCGATCTGGATGTCCACAATGGACGTCAGCTCGTCGGTGCCGAGCGCGTGGAAGACCACGATGTCGTCCAGCCGGTTCAGGAACTCCGGTTTGAACTGCCGCTGCACCACCGCCATCACCGCGTCATGGCGCTGGCGCTCGTCGAGCGCCGGATCGGCGATGGCCTGCGAACCGAGGTTCGAGGTCAGGACCAGGATCGTGTTGCGGAAGTCCACCGTGCGGCCCTGGCCGTCGGTGAGCCGTCCGTCGTCGAGCACCTGCAGGAGCACGTCGAACACGTCCGGGTGCGCCTTCTCGACCTCGTCCAGCAGCACCACCGAATACGGCCGCCTGCGCACGGACTCGGTCAGCTGCCCGCCCTGGTCGTAGCCGACGTACCCCGGCGGTGCCCCGACCAGGCGCGCCACCGAATGCTTCTCCGCGTACTCGCTCATGTCGATCCGCAGCATCGCCCGCTCGTCGTCGAACAGGAACTCCGCCAGCGCCTTCGCCAGCTCGGTCTTGCCGACCCCGGTCGGGCCGAGGAACAGGAACGAACCGGTCGGCCGGTCGGGGTCCGCGACGCCGGCCCGGGTGCGGCGCACCGCGTCCGAGACGACCTGCACGGCCTCCTTCTGCCCGACGACCCGCCTGCCGAGCTCGTCCTCCATCCGGAGCAGCTTGCCCGTCTCGCCCTCCAGCAGCCGTCCCGCCGGGATGCCGGTCCAGGCGCTGACCACGTCTGCGACGTCGTCCGCGCTGACCTCTTCCTTCAGCATGACGTTCTGCTGGCTGACCTCGCTGGCCGCGATCGCGGCCTCGAACTCCTTCTCCAGCGCGGGAATCCGGCCGTAGCGAAGTTCGGCGGCCTTGCCGAGGTCGCCGTCGCGTTCGGCGCGTTCGGATTCGCCGCGCAGCTGCTCCAGCTGCTCTTTGAGGTCGCGGACGCGCTCGATCGAGCCCTTCTCGTTCTGCCAGCGCGCGGTCAGTGCCGTCAGCGTCTCCCGCTTCTCGGCCAGCTCCGAACGCAGCACGGCGAGCCGGTCCTTCGAGGCGGCATCGTCCTCTTTGGACAGTGCCATCTCCTCGATCTCCATCCGCCGCACGGCGCGCTCGACCTCGTCGATCTCGACCGGCCGCGAATCGATCTCCATGCGGAGCTTCGACGCGGCTTCGTCGACCAGGTCGATCGCCTTGTCCGGCAGGAACCGGGCGGTGATGTAGCGGTCGGACAGCGTCGCGGCGGCGACCAGCGCGGCATCGGTGATGCGCACACCGTGGTGCACCTCGTACCGCTCCTTGAGCCCGCGCAGGATGCCGATCGTGTCCTCTGTGGACGGTTCGCCGACCAGCACCTGCTGGAAGCGCCGCTCCAGCGCGGCGTCCTTCTCGATGTGCTGGCGGTACTCGTCGAGCGTGGTCGCGCCGACCATCCGCAGCTCGCCGCGGGCGAGCATCGGCTTGATCATGTTGCCCGCGTCCATCGCGCCCTCGCCGGTCGCGCCCGCACCGACGATGGTGTGCAGCTCGTCGATGAAGGTGACGACCTCGCCCGCGGAGTCGGTGATCTCCTTGAGCACGGCCTTGAGCCGCTCTTCGAACTCGCCGCGGAACTTGGCGCCCGCGACCATCGAGCCGAGGTCCAGCGCCACGACCCGCTTGCCCCGAAGCGACTCCGGCACGTCACCGGCGATGATGCGCTGGGCGAGCCCCTCGACGATGGCGGTCTTGCCGACGCCGGGCTCGCCGATCAGCACGGGGTTGTTCTTGGTGCGGCGCGAGAGCACCTGCACCACGCGGCGGATCTCGGTGTCACGGCCGATCACCGGGTCCAGCTCACCGGCACGGGCGCGCTCGGTCAGGTCGACGCCGTACTTCTCCAGCGCCTTGAACGTGCTCTCCGGATCCGCGCTGGTGATCCGCGCGGAGCCGCGCACCTTGGCGAACGCCTCGCGCAGCGCGTCCGGGGTGGCGCCGTGCCGCTTGAGCAGGTCGGCCACCGGGCCGCCTTCGGTGGCGAGGCCGACGAGAAGGTGCTCTGTCGAGACGTACTCGTCGCCGAGTTCGGTCGCGAGCTTCTGCGCGTGGGTCAGCGCCTTGACGGCGTGCGCGTCGAACTGCGGGCTCGACACGGTGGCACCGGTCGCCGAGGGCAGCGCCGCGATCAGCGGCTCCAGCTCCTTGTGCACCTGCGCGGGGTCGGCCCCGACCGCGGTCAGCAGCGGTGCGGTGAGCCCCTCACCCTGCGCCAGCAGGGCGCCGAGCAGGTGCGCGGCCGCCACGTGCGGGTTACCCGCCATCGTGGCCGCCTGCGCCGCCGACGAGATCACCTGCTGGGTCTTCGTGGTCGGGTTGAAAGCGTCCATCCCTCACCTCGTGCTAGGTCCTGCGATGCTGTTGTCGACAGGTACAACGCCAGGAAAGTTGAGTCTGTTCCGCTCAACTCTGAATTCCTCCGCCGCCACCCGGCGAGACCGCCTCCGCGGGCAGGCGCGGGCCCACCCTGCCGAGGCCGACGACGGCGGCGCAGGCGCACGCGGCCACGAGCACCCACGGGATCCAGACTGCCACGGAGAACAGCGCGACGACGGCCGGAGCGATCATCGCGGCGAGGGTGAACGCGTACTGGAAGGCCGCCAGATACCGCCCTCGCGCCTCCGGCGGCGCCGCGGCTTCGGCCAGCGCCCCGGACCGCGGGCCGAACGCGAGATCGCCCGCGGCCAGCACGAGGGTCGCTCCGAGCAGGTAGATCGGCTGGAGGACCTTCGGGACGAAAACCACCGCGAGGCACGCCAGGCACCACACCGCGAACAACGCCGAGCCCGCGCGCATCGCGGCGATCCGGGTCAGCCGCCGGGTGAGCCGCAACCCGACGACACCACCCAGACTGGTGACGACGGTGAGCAGGGCGATGATCGCGCCGGGAAGCCAGCCAGGACCCTGCAGCGCGTTGAAGATGTACACCGGCATCCCGATGAGGAAGAAGTCCATCGTGAGCGCGAAGAGCCCGCTGAACACGATCAGCGAGAGGTAGGGGCGGTTCCGCCAGACCCGTGCGGGCCCCGAGAGCCGTCGCGTGTGCCGCGGCAGCGGCGGCATCAGTGTCGCGAGGATGGCCGCGGCGACGACGAAGGTGAAGACGTCGACGATGACGGCGACATAGAGGCCCTCAGCCCCGGCACACACCAGCAGCACGGCCGCCGCGAGCCCGCCGAGCCCGAAGCCCGCGGAGCGGACCATCGCGGCTTCGGCGAACGGCCGGTCCTTCGGGCCTTCGCCCGCGACGTCGGCGATGAGCGAGAACTGCGAGCTGTAGAACAGCTGTTGCCCGGCCGCGAGCATGACCGACGCGCCGACGACCCCGGCGAAACCACCGGCCAGCAGGAACGCGCCCGCCCCGGCGGCTTGCAGAAGATGGGAGCAGATCATCACCGTGCGCGAGCCGAACAGGTCGACGAGCCGCCCGGCGAACGCGGGAACGAGCAGACCGGCGAACGCACCGAGAGTGACCGCGAGCCCCGCCTGGGCGAGGGGCAGACCCACCACACGGATGACGAAGACCAGCCCGAGCGGGAGGAAGAGTCCCGAGCCGAAGTTGTCGATACCCAAGGCGACCAGCAACGCGACCCGGCTCCGCACGACTTCGACGCTACCGGCGTCACAGCGCTACGAAAGGTCCGTTCAGTCAAGACCGGCGGGTAGGAACGGCGGACGTCAAACGTCGCACGTCCGCACCGACAGGACGGCGCGAACGTCGGCGTTCATCTCGGCGAGGCGCGTGGTCAACTCGAGGACCTTCTCTTCGTCCCAGTCACCGAGCGCACGCTCCATGAACGCCAGATAGCCCGCCCGTCTGCGACCCAGTTCCGCGCGCCCCTGTTCGGAGATGCTGATGATCGACGCACGGCCGTCCTCGGGCGCGGGACGTCGGTCGACCATCCCCGCCGCGGACAGCTGGGAGATCTGACGGCTCACGACCGAAAGGTCCACAAAACGTCGTTTGGCCAGTTCCGAAGGGCGCGCTTCGCCGTGCTTCGCCAGATCGGACAGCAGCATCGCGGCGGCGGGATGCAAACCGGGGTCGTCCTGCCAGGCCTGCATGATCCACGCGTGCTGCAAGTGGGAGGCGGCCTTCAACTCACGCATCAGTTCGACCCTGGCGTCGTCGGCGGAGCTCATCGTTGCCTCCCAGCTACTTGTACAATACAACTTTATTCGGCAACACTTGCGCAAGGCAACTATTTACCTCGTGAGATCGCCCACTGCGGCCTGGTTTCGAGTACACCCGTCCGGAGCAACGATGCGGGCAAAAGGGCTCTCGGCAGCTAGTCTCGCGGACGAGCCGGAACCAGCCGACCGGCGGACAGCCACTGACCGGAGAGGTGAATGAACCGTGAATTCTTCTCCAGTGGTCCCTCGTCCGTGAACCGTCGGAATCCCCTTCCGGTATGCACTTCCCGATCAGTGAATCCGCGCCCGTGACGGCCGACGCGATCAGTCCCGTCCCGCGGTCCTCCGCGCCACGGGAAGCCCCGCCCGCGGTCACCGCGATGGTGCGGCTCATCCGCGACACCTGGGCGAAGTCGGAGCCCTTCATTCCGGAGATCTCCCAGTTCTTCTACGGGATGCTGTTCACCCTCGCGCCCGCCACCCGGGACTTCTTCCCGATCAACATGGAGGTCCAGCGCGGCAGGCTGGTGCGCGCGCTGGTCCACATCGTGCAGATGGTCGACCGGCCGGACGACCTCGTGCCGTTCCTGACCCAGCTCGGCCGCGACCACCGCAAGTTCGGCGTCATCCCCCGGCACTACGAGGCCGTCGGCACGGCACTGCTCGCCTCGCTCAAGAACCACCTCGGCCCGGACTGGACACCGGAGGTCGAACGGGCATGGGCGGAGGCGTTCACCATCGTCGCCCGCGCGATGCAGGAGGCCGCCGCGGCCGACGTCAACCCGGCGTCGTGGTCGGCAACCGTGCTCGAACACCGGCGGCTCACCTGGGATCTCGCCCTGGTCCGCGTCCAGCCCGAATTCCCGGTGCCGTACCAGCCCGGTCAGTACATGAGCGTCGAGGTCCCGCAGCGGCCGCGGCTCTGGCGCTACCTGTCCCCGGCGAACGCGCCGCGCGAGGACGGTGGCATCGAGTTCCACGTGCGCGCCGTCGACGGCGGCTGGGTGTCCAGGGCCATCGTGAGCCACACGCAGGCGGGCGACGTCTGGCGGCTGGGGCCGCCGCTCGGCAGGCTCGCGGTCGACCGGGCCGACGCCCGCCCCGTCCTGATGATCGCCGGCGGTACCGGCGTCGCGCCGTTGCGCGCCATTTTGGACGACCTCGCGCAATGGGGCGAGAACCCCGACGTCCAGCTGTTCTACGGTGGACCGTCGCGTGAGGACCTGTACGACCTCGACGAGTTGCGTGCCCTCGCGGCCACGAACCCCTGGCTCACCGTGACCCCGGTGGTCGAACGCGGTGACGAAGCCCCCGGTTGTGTACAGGGCACGCTCGCGGAAGCCGTTACCCAGCAAGGATCCTGGCCGGGGCACCGAATCCTCGTGTCCGGTTCGCCCACGATGATCCGGGCGACGGTGTCCCGGATGCTGGTCGCGGGCAGCGCGCTCGACCAGATCGCGTACGACCCCTTCACCATCGACTAGTCGTCGGTGAAGGCGACTCCACAATGGAGATCAGCGAAAGTCCGCGCACCGTTACGTAACCGGCTGATCGCGGAAAGAACGCCACTCGATCGGCGGATCATGTTTCGCCGCGAACTGCGAAAATCACTGGCAGGCAACGGAAAACGGACTCGCATGATCATTTTTACTTAGTGCCAGACGGGGTTGACGGCGCGTATATCGTTTGGTCCGTTCGAGCGGGAAACATCCATTCCCGGATCCTTTTCCGACCTTCGGGCATACAGTCGAGAACCTTCGGGGGACCACGAGCACGATCACGACATCGGGTTTGGAGAATATGCCCGATCAAACTGGAGAACATCGTCACCCATGGCAGCCGAAACAGTGAAATACGAACATCCACCGAGTTCGTCGAGATCTTCACCGGTTCCCGTCCCGCCACTGGTCGAAGCGCCCTCAGCGGACAAGACCGTCCAGCTGGCCAAACTCATCCGGGAGAGTTTCGCCGCCGTCGAAGCCAAGGCCGAGGAGCTGTCCCAGTACTTCTACGGGGTGCTCTTCTCCGTTTCACCGGACGCCAGGGCATTGTTCCCGATCACCATGGCCACGCAACGAAATCGTTTACTGCGCGCGCTCGTCTACGTCGTGCAGATGGTGGACCGGCCCGACGAACTGGCCACCTTCCTCGGCCAGCTCGGCCGGGATCACCGGAAGTTCGACGTCCTCGGCCGCCATTACGACGCAGTCGGTGTCGCGCTGATCGCCGCACTGAAACGGTTCTCGAAAGACGACTGGACACCCGAGGTGGAAGACGCCTGGGTCACCGCGTACGGCGTCATTTCGACAAGCATGCGCGAGGCCGCCGTCAAGGAGATCGGGCCCGCGTGGTGGAAGGCGACCGTGGTCGAACACCGTCCCGCGTCCCGCGACGTCGCCGTCATCAAGGTGCGCACCGACCAGCCGCTCCCGTACCGGGCCGGCGGCTACGTCAGCGTCGAAGTCCCGCAGCGGCCCCGGATGTGGCGGTACTTCTCGCCGGCGACCGCGCCACACGACGACGGGATGTTGGAGTTCCACGTGCACGCCGTGCGCGGCGGCTGGGTCTCGCGCGCGATCGTCCACCACACCCGGGTCGGCGACGTTTGGCGCCTCGGCCCCTCACTCGGCGCGCTTTCGGTGCACCACACGGAAAACCGTTCGCTGCTGATGATCGGCGGGGGCACCGGGATCGCGCCGCTGCTCGCCCTGCTCGACGAAATGTCGCGCTGGAAGCACAACCCGCCGGTGCACCTGTTCTTCGGCGGCCGCGAACCGGAAGACCTCTACGCCCTCGACGATCTCCGCGGGCTGGCCGTCACCTGCCCTTGGCTGACGGTGACCCCGGTAACCGAGGAAGGCACCGTCCCCGGCGGTGACCGCGGCACGCTGGCCATGGCGGTCACGCAGCGCGGCGCCTGGAAGGACCGCGACGTGTACGTCGCCGGGTCTCCGGCGATGATCCGCGCGACGATCGCGAAACTGCTCGGCGCGGGCACGGACCTGGCGAGGATCAAGTACGACCCCTTCACCCTGGATTGAGCGGGCGATTCGTTCGTATTAGGCCGTTCGGCCGTACTACTTGGGCTTTACGCAGCAGTAGGTCCATGAACCATTGACCGCGGTCACCGTCGGATTTATGGTCTAGACCACATTGCTCCCCCTCGCGGGAACACCGTCGTTCCACCTCAGGAGCCGGCATGACCGTCAAACGCAAACTCGTGGCAGCCGCCGCCGGGGCGATCCTCGCCCCGATCGCCATCGTGGCCATCCCGCAGGTGGCCAGCGCGCACGGCTACGTGCTGACCCCGCCCAGCCGCCAGGCGAACTGCGCCCAGGGCAAAGTTTCCGGCTGCGGCAGCATCGCCTACGAACCGCAGAGCGTCGAGGGCCCCAAGGGGCTCCGCAGCTGCAACGGCGGCCTCCCCGGGTTCGCGCAGCTCAACGACGACTCGAAGCCGTGGCCCGCCGCTTCGGTCGGCAACAGCGTGACCTTCAACTGGAAGTTCACCGCCTACCACCGGACCACGAACTACGAGTACTACATCGGCGGCACCAGGATCGCCAACATCAGCGGGAACAACTCCGCGCCGAAGGACCCGACGTCCCACACGGTGAGCTTGAACGGCTTCAGCGGCCGCCAGAAGGTGCTCGCCATCTGGAACATCGCGGATACGCCGATGGCCTTCTACAGCTGCATCGACCTGCAGATCGGCGGCGGCAACCCGCCGACCAGCACCAGCAACCCGCCCACCACCAGCAACCCGCCCACGACGTCGAACCCGCCGACCAGCACCAGCAACCCGCCCGCGGGCGGCACCTGGGCGGCCGGGACGGCGTACGCGGTCGGCAGCACGGTCACCTACGGCGGCGCGAGCTACCGGTGCCAGCTGGCGCATACGGCGATCCAGGGCTGGGAACCGCCGAACACACCCGCGCTGTGGACGCGCCAGTGAGGCTCGGCCTGATACTCGTCGCCGGTCTCGTGGCCCTCGCGGGCTGCGGGACCGGTGATGGCTCACCCAGCACCGCCGGCGCCCCGATCTCCCCGCTCCCCCAGTCGGCGACGGGTGCCCCGGCGTCCGCGGAGTACAACGACGCCGACGTGATGTTCCTGCAGATGATGATCGCCCACAACGCACAGGGTGTGGAGATCGTCAAGCTGGTGCACGCCAAACAGGCGCAGCAACCGCAGCTCAAGGATCTCGCGGCGGCCATCGAGGCGACGCAGCAGACCGAGACCACCGACATGCGGAACTGGCTGAAGTCCTGGGGCAAACCCGAGACGGGCTCGATGGATCCGCACGCGCACCACCATCACGGCGGCGACGGGCTCACGGACAAAGGCCTGCTCGACGCCTTGTCCAAAAAGGACGGCAAGGAGTTCACCCTCGACTTCGCCGACATCTTCGTCGCACACCAGCACAACGGGGTCGCGCTGGCGAGGACCGAGCTGAAGGACGGCAAGAACCCGGAGTCGAAGGCGTTGGCCCAGCGGATCATGGACTCGCGCACCGGCGAGGTCCAGCAGATCCGGACACTGGTCCCCGGCTGACGACCGCGTTTAGTCCTCTAGTTGCGATTCTTCGCAACTAGAGGACTAATTGCGTTTCTTGGGCTTCCACACCACGAGTGCCGTCTGCTGGCGCAGCGGGACGAGGTCCTTGCGGTAGGAGGCATGCACGGCCGCCGCCGTCTGTTCGGCGGAGACGTACGCGGCCGTGAGTTCTTCCGTCAGCTCGCCGATCCGCGCACGAAGCGCGTCGACCTGGTTCTCCAGCTCGATAATCCGCTTGATGCCCGCGAGGTTGACACCGTCGGACTGGGACAGTCGCTGCACTTCACGCAGCAACGCGATGTCCCGCATGGAGTAACGACGTCCACCACCGGAGGTCCGGCCCGGCGACACGAGACCCTGGCGGTCGTAGGACCGCAGGGTCTGCGCGTGCAGGCCGGACAGCTGCGCCGCCACCGAGATGACGAACACCGGGGTGTCCTCGTCCGCACCGTCGTGCGGCAGCCCGCCGAACATCGTGCTCACCTGCCTTCGAGAAGTTCGGTGATCTCCGGTCGCGGGTCGTGCTCGGACATGGCCTCCGCGTAGGCCTCCAAGGCCTCACGGGCCTTGTCGTCCACTTTGGACGGAATGGCCGCCTGCAGGGTGACCAGCAGATCGCCCTGTGCGCCGTCCCGTTTGGCGATTCCCTTGCCGCGCACGCGAAGCACGCGGCCACTGGCCGTACCTTGCGGCACCTTCAGCGAGACCTTGCCCTCGAGCGTCGGCACGGTGATCGTGCCGCCGAGGGCCAGTTCCGCGAAGGACACCGGCACGGTGATCGTCAGGTCGAGGCCCTGCCGCCCGAACACCGGATGCGGCGCGACGTGCACGCGGACGTACAGATCGCCCGGCTGCGCGCCGCCGCGGCCCGGTTCACCCTGGCCGGCGAGCCGGATCCGCTGGTCGTCGGCGACGCCCGGCGGGATCCGCACGGTCAGCGTGCGGGTGCGGGTGCTGACGCCCTCGCCCGCGCATTCCGGGCAGGGGTCGTCGATGATCGTGCCGCGGCCGCGGCAGTCGCGGCACGGCTCGGAGAACGCGAACGCGCCCTGGCTCCGGCTGACCAGCCCGCTGCCCTGACAGTTCGAACACGTCCTCGGGGTGGTCCCCGGCTTCGCGCCGTTCCCGCCGCAGGTGGAACAGGTCGCCGGGCTCGACAGCCGCAGTGGCAGGGTCGCGCCCTTGACCGCCTCGGTGAAGTCGATCCGGACGTCGGTCTCCACGTCCGCGCCGCGCTGCGGCCGGTTCGCGGTGGCACCGGCGGCGCCGCCACGACGGCCGAAGAGGCCGCCGAGGATGTCGCCGAGCCCGCCGAAACCGGCCTGTTGCTGACCACCCGACTGGCCGAAGATGTCGCCGACGTCGAATCCGCCGCCACCGGCGCCGCCACCCGGGAAGCCGAAGCCACCGGGACCACCGGAGCCGAAGAGGCGCCGGGCCTCGTCGTACTCCTTGCGCTTGGACGTGTCGGAAAGAACGCCGTAAGCCTCGGAGACCGCCTTGAACTTCTTCTCCGCCTCCGCGTTGCCCGCGTTGGCGTCGGGGTGGTTCTCCTTGGCCAGCTTGCGATAGGCCTTCTTGATCTCGTCCGCGGTGGCGTCGGAGGAGACGCCCAGCTCACGGTAGAAGTCCTTACCGATCCATTCCCGTGCACTCATCGAACGTCTCCTCCTTTCACGCCGTATCGCCGATCAGCGGTTGTTCTCATCGAAGAGCTCGCCGTCGAGCGGCAGCTCGCCACCGACGGGCGGGTCGACCGGAGCAGCCTGCGCCTCCGGTGCGGGGGCCGCGCCGGGCTCGTGGTCGGTGACCCCGACCAGCGCCGCGCGAAGCACGCGCTCGCCGAAGCGGTAACCGCGGCGCATGACCGTGGTGACCGTCGGGCCCGCGACGTCCGGCGAGGTGCTGTGCTGGACGGCCTCGTGCACGCTCGGGTCGAAGGCCTCACCCTCGGCACCGAACGGCTCGAGACCCGACCGCTGCAGGCTCCCGACCAGCTTCTCGCCGACCGCCTTGAAGGCACCCGTCAGATCGCCGTGCTGCTCCGCGCGCTCGAGGTCGTCGAGCAGCGGGAGCAGGTCACCGACGACCGCCGCCTTCGCGGCGGCGACGACCTGCTCACGGTCGCGGTCCACGCGCTTGCGGTAGTTGGCGTACTCCGCCTGGAGACGCTGGAGGTCGGCGGTGCGCTCCGCCAGCTCCTTCTCCAGACCGGTGGCCACCATCACCGAATCGTCCATGATGGAGTCCCCGAGGCCGGGGCCCGCGTGTGTCGCGGGCTCCGGCGCGGGCGCCACTGGGTCTTCCGAGGGAGCGGCGTGCTTCGGACCGTCCTGGGGATCGGCTGCCGGGGCGGCCGGACGGACCTCGCCGGTCAGCGGATCAATCCGCCGCTGGTCCCGCACGACCACCGGTTCCTCCGGGCCCCGGCCCTCGGTTTCGTCGTAGCGCCCCGTCACTTCTTGTCCTTCTTGTCTTTCTCGTCCTCTTCGACGATCTCGGCGTCGACGACGTCGTCGGCCTTGGCCTGCGAACCGGTACCGCCGGCGGCACCCGTCGCGCCTTCGCCGGCGGCGGCGTCATCGGCGGCGTTGCCTGCCGCGTTGGCGTAGAGCGCCGTGCCAAGCTCCTGCGAAGCGGTGTTCAGCTTCTCGATGGACTCGCGGATCTTCGCCGAGTCGGTGCCCTTGAGCGCCTCGTTGGCCTCGTCGATCGCGGACTTCACCTTGCCCTTGAGCTCCTCGGGCAGCTTGTCCTCGTTGTCCTTGACGAACTTCTCCGTCTGGTAGACGAGGGTCTCCGCCTGGTTGCGGGTCTCCGCCTCCTCGCGGCGCTGCTTGTCCTCTTCGGCGTGCGCCTCGGCGTCCTTGACCATGCGCTCGATGTCGTCCTTCGGCAGCGCGGAGCCACCGGTGATCGTCATCGACTGCTCCTTGTTCGTACCGAGGTCCTTCGCGAGGACGTGCACGATGCCGTTGGCGTCGATGTCGAAAGTGACCTCGATCTGCGGCACGCCACGGGGCGCGGGCGGAAGACCGGTCAGCTCGAACATGCCGAGCTTCTTGTTGTGCGCCGCGATCTCGCGCTCACCCTGGAACACCTGGATCTGCACCGACGGCTGGTTGTCGTCCGCGGTGGAGAAGATCTCCGAACGCTTGGTCGGGATCGTGGTGTTGCGCTCGATGAGCTTGGTGAACACGCCGCCCTTGGTCTCGATGCCCAGCGAAAGCGGGGTCACGTCGAGCAGCAGGACGTCCTTGACCTCACCCTTGAGCACACCGGCCTGCAGCGCCGCGCCGACGGCGACGACCTCGTCCGGGTTCACGCCCTTGTTCGGTTCGCGGCCGCCGGTCAGCTCCTTGACCAGGTCCGACACGGCAGGCATGCGGGTGGAACCACCCACGAGCACGACGTGGTCGATGTCGCCGACGGCGACACCGGCGTCACGGATGACGTTGTTGAACGGCTTCCGGGTGCGCTCGAGCAGGTCCGAAGTGATCTTCTGGAACTCGGCGCGGGAAAGCTGCTCGTCGAGGAACAGCGGGTTCTTGTCCGAGTCCACCGTGATGTACGGCAGGTTGATACCCGCGGAGTTCGAGCTGGACAGCTCGATCTTCGCCTTCTCAGAGGCTTCCCTGATGCGCTGGAGCGCCATCTTGTCCTTGGTGAGGTCGATGCCGTTGGAGGCCTTGAACTTGTCGACCAGCCAGGTGACGATGCGCTCGTCCCAGTCGTCACCACCGAGGTGGTTGTCACCCGAGGTCGCGCGGACCTCGACGACACCCTCGCCGATCTCCAGCAGCGAGACGTCGAACGTGCCGCCACCGAGGTCGAAGACCAGAATGGTCTGTTCCTTCTCGCCCTTGTCGAGGCCGTACGCCAGCGCCGCCGCGGTGGGCTCGTTGACGATGCGGAGCACGTTCAGGCCGGCGATCTGCCCGGCCTCCTTGGTGGCCTGCCGCTGTGCGTCCTCGAAGTAGGCGGGGACGGTGATGACCGCGTCGGTGATGGTCTCACCCAGGTACGCCTCGGCGTCACGCTTGAGCTTCATCAGCACCCGGGCGCTGATCTCCTGCGAGGTGTAGGCCTTGCCGTCGATCTCGGTCTTCCAGTCGGTGCCGACGTGCCGCTTGACCGACCGGATGGTCCGGTCGACGTTCGTCACGGCCTGGTTCTTGGCAGGCTGACCGGTCAGCACTTCGCCGTTCTTGGCGAAGGCGACGATGGACGGGGTGGTACGTGAACCTTCCGAGTTGGCGATGACCGCCGGCTCGCCGCCCTCCAGGACGGCGACGACCGAGTTGGTCGTGCCGAGGTCGATGCCGACCGCTCGCGCCATGGTGTGTTCCTCCTGCTAGTTCTTGACCTGCGGGTTCACTCCCACCTTGAGTGGGTGTCACGCAAGTTCTATCGGGATGATGCGGCTTCCGTCAAGCTGGACTTGAGTCGCCTGCACTCAACCTTGTATCCGGCTCAACGAGCGACCCGGTCGTCTTGTTCCCGGACTACCGGCAGACCTTGCCCGAAGTGGGTGTGACCCCGCTCACCAGGTACTTCACCTCTTCGGTGCGCACGCAGGCGGAGTTGAGCAGCCCCGTGTGCCCGTACCCGGCGTCGACCAGCAACGTCGAGTTCTCGATGTTCCGCGCGAGCCCCTTCGCCCACACCAGCGGCGTCGCCGGATCGTGTTCGCCGCCGACCACCAGGATCGGCGCCGCCCCCCGCACCTTCTGCGGCCGCGGTGGGTACGCGGGCGTGACGGGCCAGCCCGCGCAGCCGCTCGCGATGTCCCAGAACTCCGAGTAGCGCCAGCTGTGCGGGGCGAGGGTCTTCACCAGCCCTTGCATCACCCTCATGTCGGCGTAGGAGGTGAAGGCCGGGCCGAAGTCGTGGCAGCCGATCGCACGGTAGGCACCGTACGACGGGTCCAGCTGCGAGTAGGGCACCAGTCCCGAGGCGTCCGGCTTCTCCGCCGTCGCGATCGAGATCGCCTTGCTCAGGTCCGGCCAGAACGCCGGCAGGATGATCGAGCCGTAGACACCGGCCGCCATTTCCTCGGCAGTCACGTTCCGCCCGAGTTCGCTCGACGGGACACCGCCCGGCGGCGCCATGAGCGCGTCGTAGGTGGCGAGGACGTCCTTGCCGCGAAGCGCACACTCGGCCGACGTCGTGCACCACCGGGCGAAGTCCTTGAGTGCGCTTTCGGTCGCGATGGTCTCGTCGAGGATCGCCTTCCGCGTCGGCACCGAGTGGTCGATGGCACCGTCGAGGACCATCGCGCGGATGCGCTTCGGATACTTCTCCGCGTACACGGCGCCGAGCTCGGAACCGTAGGAGACCCCGAGCCAGTTGACCTTGGGTTCGCCGAGGGCGACCCGGATCGACTCGATGTCGTCGGCGGCGTTCCAGGTGTCCACTTGGGACATCGCTGGACCGGTCCTGTCGAGACAGTCCTGACCCGAAGCGCGATTGTGCTCGATGAACCGGTCGTACTCCGCGCGATTCCGGGGGAAGCGGCTGATCGACGGGTCGTGCAGCGTCGGCCCGCAGGTCACCGCGGGCGTACTGGCCCCGACGCCCCGCGGGTCGAAACCGATGACGTCGAACCGTTGTCGCGCTTCGGCCATTTCCAGCTTGTCCAGCGCGAAACCGCGGCCACCGTACTTGAGCACGGTGACGCCGGAGCCGCCCGGCCCGCCAGGGTTCGTCAGCAGGGAACCGACGCGGCGTGCGGGATCGGTCGCGGGCAGTTTCGCCAGCGCGATCGTGAAGGGACCGCTCACCCGGAGGCTCGCGCATTCCAGTGTCGGCGCGTACTCGGTCGCGCACGGTTTCCAAGCGATCCGCGGCGCGGCGGAAGCAGGCAGCACGGAAAGCGGGAGCAGGGCCAGCGCGGTGACGGCGGCGAGCGCCTTCGTCTTCCTGTTCACGCGGGCTTCACCGTGACCGAACCGGTGCCGGACTTGAGGTCCAGGACGTTCGCCGAAGCCTGGTCCTGCCGGATTCCGGCGGTCTCGACCTTGCCGAACTCCGACCTGGCGTTGATGCGATACGCGGCATCGGGAACGGTGACGGTGACCTTCCCGGTGTCGGCGTTCGCGGTGACCGCGCCCGGTTTCGCCAGCCCCACCTTGATGTCCCCGGTACCGATGGTCAGTTTCACCGGACCGGTCGAACTCAGGACCTCGAGCTCCCCGGTGTCGCCCCGGAGGTCCACCGCGGCCGCGCGGGTGAGCGTGATCTTGCCGGTGCCGATGCCGCCGGAGATCGCCAGCTCACGCGGGACCACGACGTCGTAGTCCACGCCGCACTGGCTGCAGCCGCCGAGGACGAGCGTGCCGTTCTCGACGCTGTGCGTCTTGCCGGGATTCCGGCCGGTGTAAGTGACTTCGCGGCGCAGCGAGACCGGTGCGCCGTCCTCGACCCGGAGTGTGACGCCGCCGACCGGGACGTCGACCCGGACGGCGGTGATCTGCTCGGTGACGGGTGTGCCGTCGCTCAGCGTCTGGCGGCTTTCGCCTGCGCAGCCGACGATCCCGAAGGCCGTCAGCGCGCCGAGCGCGAGCGCGCCGAGGACGCGCTTCTCTTTGTTCCCCATGAGAAAGTGTTTCCCCCGATAAAGTCCGTCAGGCCGCGTTGACCTTGACGCTTCCGCTGTCGGTGTTGAGATCGAGCTTGTACTGGGCCGAACCGGACTGGTTCACGTCGATGTCGCGGCTGCCGCTGTCGGTGGTGCCGCTGACGTTGTAGTCGCCGGAGGGCACGGTGACCTCGATCGAACCGCTGTCGCTCCGGGCCGTGATGTTCGCGGCCTCGACCAGCTCGAGTTCGATGCGGCCGCTGTCGGCCTGTGCCTGCACGTTCCCGCCGAGCCGCTCGCCCTTGATCGCGCCGGAACTCGCGTGGATGTCGACGTCCTGCCCGATGTTCTTCAGCTCGATGCGACCGGAGTCGGCCCTGACCTTCACGGTGCCCGGCACGTCGCGCACCTCGACCCGGCCGGAGTCGACCGAAATATCCACAGTGGACACACCGGCGATCTCCACCGCACCGGAGTCGACCCGCCCGGTGACCGGGACCCCCGCCGGGACGGTGACGTCGTAGTCGACCTCGCAGTTGTTCCCGCAGCCGGCGAGGACCAGGGTGTCACCGTCCACGCGATAGGCGTCGCTGGGCTTGTTCCAGCGGTACGAGAACTCTTGGCGGACCTTCGCCGGGCCGCTGCCCGTGCGGATCTTGACGGCGCCCTCGTCGTTTTCGACGCGGACGCTCTTGATCGACTGGGTCAGCTCGGAGGTCGCCTCCGCGTCGGAGGGCCACCACCAGCCGAGGCCGGTGAGGACACCGACGCCGATCAAGGCGATGCCTCCGATGGCGAGGAGTGGGCGGGCCATGGTGTTGAGTCCCTCCAGAGCAGGTTTTCGTGTGTCTCGAAGCTAAGGGCACCGCGCCGGGATGGACATAGGGGTAACCCCCGGAATCGTCCCTGATCCCGCGCCGGGGTTCTCGGGGTCCTAACCTGGCTTCGTCACCGGTTCCACGATCAGGAGGACGCATGCCGCAGGCACCCGATCCGTACGACTTCCTGCCCGATCTGCCTGCCTTCACCTTGAGCAGCACCGACATCGAAGAAGGCGGTTTCCTGCCGACGCCCCAGCTGTCCGGGATCTTCGGCGCGGGCGGCGAGGATCGTTCCCCGCAGCTGTCCTGGGACGGCTTCCCCGCCGAGACCAAGAGCTTCGCCGTGACTTGCTACGACCCGGACGCCCCCACCGCGAGTGGGTTCTGGCACTGGGCGGTGTTCGACATCCCCGCCTCGGTGAACGCGCTGGCGGGGAACGCCGGCGACGAGGCGGGCTCCGGCCTGCCCGAAGGCGCTGTCACCCTGAAGGGGGACGGCGGCGTGAAGCAGTTCCTCGGGGCCGCACCGCCGCCCGGGCACGGGCCGCACCGGTACATCTTCACGGTGCACGCTGTCGACGTCGAAAAGCTGGATGTCGGCGAAGACGCTACGCCGGCTCTGCTCGGCTTCAACCTCTTCAGCCACGCGATCGCGCGAGCTTCTCTTACTGCCCTGCACGAGAACAAGGACTGAGCGGCTTCAGGGGCTGAAGGACGCTTTCACCGCGTGCGACGTGGTGAAAGCGTCCTTCACCGCGTCGCATGCGGGGAAAGTCCCCTTCAGCTCCGGCCGTGCGGCCTGGACCGCTCCATGTACTGGCCCTCCTCCGGGTCGCCGAAGCCGAACGGCCGGTACAGCTCGTGCGCGTCGGCGGTGTGCAGCATCCATCGGAACTCCGCGCCCGGTCCGTTGTCGATCATCTCCCGGACCAGTTCCTTGCCGAGTCCCGCGCCGCGCGCGTCCTCGACGACGAAGACGTCCGCCAGGTAGGCGCTGCCGATGGTGTCCGAGAACGCCCGCGCGAAGCCGACCAGGCGGCCTGTCGAATCCTCGTACGCACCCACGACGCGCCACGCGTTCCTGAAGACCTTCTCGATCATTTCCCGGTCTCGCCACTTGCCCCAGTAGACGCTGGTGGACAGGCACTTCCACACCACGTCGAGGTCCACCCGAGCCGGGTCGTCATCCAGTTCGTACGCGCCGACAGTCCTCATGATCCGAAAGCTACCCGGCAGGTCAACGAGGTTTCAGCAGGTAGTCCACCACCGGCCGCAGCTCGTCCGCGGACGGCGGCTCGTCGTCGATGAGGCCCTGGATCAGCAGGCCGTCGATGCCGGCGAGGAACACCCGGAAGGCGACCTCGTCGTCGTGCCGGACCATCGAGGTCAGCACGTCCAGCCAACGCCGCGCGGCGGGCCGCAGTTCGGGTTTCCGCGCGGCCAGCAGGTACAGCTCGTACTCCGCCATCGTCCGCCCGCGCCGCGGTCCCAGCGCCTCGGCGAGCAGTCCGGCGACCTCCTCCGCGCCGCGGCTGCCACGCGAACGGGCCCTGTCGATCATCCAGTAGACCTCGGTCGCCATATCCCTCGCGCACGAGATGAGGGTCGCGATCAGCAGGTCGTCGAGGCTGGAGAAGTGATAAGTCGTCGACGCGGTCGGCACGCCCGCCTCGGTGGCGACCGTCCGATGGGTGACACCGGCGACGCCGTCCCGCTCGATCACCCGCAGCGCGGCCGCGATGATCTCCTCGCGCCGCTTCTCGCCCCTGGCCTTCCGGCCGTCGACCTGGATCTTCACTTAGCGCGCACTCCCTGCCTCGATCAACACGACACCGCCGACCACCAGCACCAGCCCGGCGATCACGGCGAGGTTGACCGGCTCTTTGAAGAACACGATGCCGACGGCCGCCACCAGCGCGACGCCTGCCGCGGCCCAGATCGCGTAGGCGACGCTCACCGGCACGCCCGCCTTCAGAACGTATGCGAGCGCGACGAACGCGAAGGCGTATCCGGCCACCACGAGGATCGAGGGCCCCAGCTTGCTGAAGCCCTCGGAGAGCTTCAACGAGACCGTGGCGGTCACCTCGGCGGCGATGGCGAAAGCGAGGAGAAGGTACGCACCCATGTTACAAAATTTAACTGGACGATCGTCTTAAAACAAAGAGAGGCGTACACCACATCGGTGGGACTTGGGCGCGGCCAGTGGGTTACCCATCAGTAAGAAGCATTAGTCTGCCCGAACCACCACAGCTTCACTCGGACGAAAGGCACCCGACGATGGGCGCTGTACAGCTGACGCTCGGCGGGATCTCGGTCCTGCTCGGCGTCGTCGCCTGGGGAATGTTCTTCGCGACCATCGCCCGCTTCGTGCGGGTGATCCGCCTCGGCCAGCCGGACTCGACCCGCAACGGTCCGATCACGGCGCGGATGAAGACCTTGATCAAGGAATTCGCGGCGCACACCCGGATGAACAAGATCCGGAGCGTCGGGGCCGCGCACTGGCTGGTCATGTGGGGCTTCCTGCTCGGGTCGCTCGCCCTGTTCGAGGCATACGGCGAAGTCTTCGTCCCCACGTGGGGCTGGCCCATCCTCGAAGACTGGTCGCTGTTCCAGCTGCTCATGGAGCTGCTCGGGGTCGGCACCATCGTCGGCGCGCTGGTCCTGATCGGGATCCGCCAGAAGAACCACCCGCGCCGCGCCGACCGGCAGTCCCGTTTCCAGGGCTCCAACTTCAAGTGGGCGTACTTCATCGAGGCCGTCGTGCTCATCGAGGGCATCGGCATCATCGGCGTCCGGGCCGCGAAGTCCGCGATGAACGTCCACGAAGCCCCGGTCTGGGCCGCGTTCGTCTCGCATCCGATCGGTGAGCTGCTGCCGGCCAGCCCGAACCTGGTCTCGGTGTTCGCGTTCGTCAAGCTGATGAGCGCCACGATCTGGCTGTTCGTCATCGCCCGCACGATGACCATGGGCATCGCCTGGCACCGGTTCAGCGCCTTCTTCAACATCTACTTCAAGCGCGAGGCCGACGGCGAGGTCGCGCTCGGCGCGCTCAAGCCGATGATGAGCAACGGCAAGGTGCTCGATCTCGAAGAGGCGGACCCGGACGAGGACACGTTCGGCGTCGGCAAGGTCGAGGACTTCAGCTGGAAGGGCTGGCTGGACTTCTCCACCTGCACCGAATGCGGCCGCTGCCAGTCGCAGTGCCCCGCGTGGAACACCGGTAAGCCGCTCTCCCCGAAGCTGCTCATCACGCAGCTTCGCGACCACGCCTACGCGAAGGCGCCGTACCTGCTCGCGGGCGGCAAGCGCGACATGGCGGGTGACGAAGTCGGACTGTCCGGTGACGACATGTACGCGGGTATCGACGTCCTCGCGATCGCGGAGTCCCAGAAGGCGCTCATCGGCGACGACGGCGGCGTGATCGACCCCGAGGTGCTGTGGTCCTGCACCTCCTGCGGTGCTTGCGTCGAGCAGTGCCCGGTGGACATCGAGCACGTCGACCACATCGTCGACATGCGCCGCTACCAGGTGATGATCGAGTCCGCGTTCCCCAGCGAGCTCAACGGGATGTTCAAGAACCTGGAGAACAAGGGCAACCCGTGGGGCCAGAACGCCAAGGACCGGCTCGCCTGGACCGAGGACCTGGAGTTCGAGGTGCCGGTGTTCGACGGCGACCTCGGCGACACCGAGTACCTCTTCTGGGTCGGCTGTGCCGGCGCGTTCGAGGACCGCGCGAAGAAGACCACACGGGCCGTCGCGGAACTGCTGCACATCGCGGGCGTGAAGTACACCGTGCTCGGCTCGGAGGAGTCCTGCACCGGCGACCCGGCCCGCCGGGCAGGCAACGAGTTCCTGTTCCAGATGCTGGCGCAGCAGAACGTCGAGATCCTGAACTCGGTGTTCGAGGGCCGCGAACGCAAGGCGCGCAAGGTGGTCGTCACCTGTGCCCACTGCTTCAACACCCTCGCGAACGAGTACCCGGAACTGGGCGGCCAGTTCGACGTCGTGCACCACACGCAGCTGCTCAACCGCCTGGTGCGGGAGAAGCACCTGACCCCGGTGGCCCCGGTCGCCGAGGACGTCACCTATCACGACCCGTGCTACCTGGGCCGCCACAACAAGGTCTACGACGCTCCCCGCGAGCTCGTCGGGGCCACCGGCGCGACGCTGCGGGAGATGCCGCGGCACGGCGACCGGTCGATGTGCTGCGGCGCCGGCGGCGCGCGGATGTGGATGGAAGAGAAGATCGGCAAGCGGATCAACGTCGAACGCGTGGACGAGGCGCTCGGCACCGCGCCGTCGAAGATCGCGACCGGCTGCCCGTTCTGCAAGGTGATGCTCAACGACGGCCTCACCGCGCGCCAGAGCGACGGCCAGGCGAGCGAGAAGGTCGAGATCGTCGACGTCGCGCAGCTCCTGCTGACCGCCGTCAAGCGCAAGCCGGAGCCGCAACTGGTCCCGGCCGGCGCGCCGTCCTTGGACGCCGTCTCAGATGCTGAACTCGACGAGAAGGCGGACGAGCCCGCCACCGAGAGTCCACTTTCGGAGGAAGACAAGTAGCACGTCGAGGCCGGAGGGAACATTCTCTCGCACATAATGCGAGAGAATGTTCCCTCATGCTTTATCCGGTCCAGACCATTCCGTTCCCTTACCCGTTCGGCGGTACACGGTGGCGATAAGCTGGCGTTTCCTCGTTGCCGTTGTCGTCTACGAGGTTGCTTTAGGCGGCACAGGCGATAGGTTCGAAAAAAAGGGGGCGAGGAAATCAATGGGCAACCGTCACGAACTCCGTCCGGGCATGGCACACCGCCTCGCGATGCCGGGGTCGTCGACAGGTCGTCCGATGGCCCGCCTGCCGTCGGCCGCGGCGCTCGCCCGGATGGCCCAGGAAGCGACCATCCCCAGCATCCCGGCCGCCCGGCGGCCGCCGCGACAGGAACGGCAACGCACGCGCGTCCGCCCGTACGTCCGCACGGGCGGACGCACACAGTCCAAGCGGAACTTCGCGATCGAAGCGATGATTTCCGTCCGGAACGACGCACCGTGGACCGCGCCCGGGTTCAGCGTGGAATTCCATTCGGTCCGTTCACTGTGCCGCCGTCCGACTTCCGTCGCCGAAGTAGCCGCTTCATTATGCGTTCCACTCGGCGTTGCAAAGGTCCTTTTGGGTGATATGGCCGAACTCGGCCTGGTTACCGTTCATGAAACGCAAGCTGAATTCGACGGTCATCCGGCACTCGCCTTGATGGAACGCGTCCTGCACGGATTGCGTCGCCTGTGAGATCGGCGCACTCGCACTACGCTACGCAAGGTGAGTGAAGAACCCGGTGGCGAAAGCACCCTGACCGTAGTGCTGGCGGGCGGGGTCAACCTCGCCATCGCGGTACTGAAACTGATCGCCGGGATCATCACCGGCTCCGGCGCGATGCTCTCGGAAGCCGCGCACTCGGTGGCCGACACGATCACCGAAGGCCTCCTGCTGACCGCGCTGAAACGCTCGGACCGGCCCGCCGACCGCGTCCACCCCTTCGGCTACGGCAAGGAGCGGTACTTCTGGTCGCTGCTCGCGGCGGTGTCGATCTTCGCGTCCGGCGCGATGTTCGCGCTGTACGAAGGCTTCTCGACGGTGTTCGGCGAGGCGACCGACCAGACCGATCCGATCGTCGGCTACGTCGTGCTCGCGATCGCCTTCGTCCTCGAATCCGTCTCGTGGTTCCAGGCCGTGCGGCAAGTGCGGCGCGACGCCGCCCAAGCGGGTAAGAAGGTGTCAGTCTACCTGCGGACGATCGACGACCCGGCGCCGAAGACCGTCCTGTTCGAGGACTCGGCGGCGCTGATCGGCCTGCTGCTCGCGTTCACCGGGATCGGGCTGCACCAGCTCACCGGCTCGCACGTCTGGGACGGTGCGGCGTCGATCGCGATCGGCGTGCTGCTGGCGCTCGTCGCCTACGTGCTCGGACGCACCAACCGCGGCCTGCTGATCGGCAGGCAGGCGGATCCGAAGCTGGTGCGCGAGATCCGGGACCACCTGGTCGGCGCGCCCGAGATCGAGGCCGTCGTCGACCTGCAGACCATGCTGATGGGCACCGACCAGGTGCTCGTGTGCGCGCGTGTCGACTTCGACGATTCACTGGGCGCGCCGGATGTCGAACGCGCCTGCGTCCGGCTCGCGGTCGAACTGACGCGATCGTTCGGGGACGTCACCGAGGTGTTCATCGAACCGGTCCCGCGCACGGATCCCGAGTTGCGCGCGGCGGTACTGGCCCGCTACGGCGACATCGCCGAACGCTGGGACAAGGGTCAGTAGCCGAAGTTCTGCGTCCAGTACATGCCCTTGGTGTTGACGCCGACGCCGATCTTCTTCAGCTTGCAGTTGAGGATGTTCGCGCGGTGGCCCTCGGAGTTCATCCAGGCGTCCATCACCTTGGCGGCGTTCGACTGGCCCTTGGCGATGTTCTCGGCGCCGGGCTTGTCGTAGCCGGCGGCCCGGATGCGCTGGTCGAACGTGGTGCCTTCCGGCGTGGTGTGCGAGAAGTAGTTACGGGCGGACATGTCGTCGCTGTGCCCCTGCGCCGCGGCGGCGAGGTGCGACTCGTTGCTCACCGGCGAACAGCCCGCTCCGGCGCGCTCGGAGTTGACGAGGTCGATGACCTGACCGGCGAGCGAACCGTCCGGCGAGCGAGGCGGATCCGCGGCCTTGCTGGGAGTGGGCTTCGGAGCCTCGGATGTCTGGGCTGGCGGCTCGGCCGGGGCGGAGGACGAGCTGGGCGGGGCGGAGGAAGACGTGGGAGCTTCCGGAGACGCCGCCGGAGCGGGCGAGCCTGCCCCGGGGTCGCCCGCTGCCGGAGCGGACGTCTGGCCGAAGTAGGCGGGCGGTTTCGCGAGCGCGTCACCGGGCCTGCCCTTGGTGTCGGGGACGCTCAAGGACAGGTTGCTCAGCGCCGTCCCCTGGAACCGGTCGGTCACCATCAGGTAGCTCGCGCCGGCGAGCACCCCACCCAGCAGGAAGCTGAGCGTGACAAGAAGTAACCGGTTTCTCGCTCTTTTGGGGGACACGAGGCCGAAAACTATCACGAACTGGTTACGGCAATACCCCCGAAAGTAGTAATACGGGTCAGCGGTCGCGCTCTGTCATCTAAAACCGGGTGATCAACCCCTGTCGATTCGTGCGTGATCGCCTTCGTGCCGGCCAGGAAGGGAGCTCACCGTCCGTGTACTTCTCGCAGGCTTCGCAGACCGACTTCACCAGGTGATCCCACAGCGGGGCGGCACTGGCCGTCATCGCCACATGAGTGCCGTGATCGACGCCAGCGAGAGCCCCACCAGCTGCGAAAGCGCCTTCGTCGTCTGCGGGCCGAAGCGAGCGAGGTAGTCGGCCACCCTGCTTTCGACGGCCGAGAGGCCGCTTTGCTCAGCCACAGTGAGAGACCTTCGGAACGACGCCCCTTCGGCGGGTTCTCGTCAGCGCTCGACAGCTATCACCGCCAGGTGTCGACGCGGTGGAAGTTCTTGTACGCGCGGCTCGGGGTCGGTCCCCGCTGCCCCTGGTAGCGCGAGCCTGCCTCATTCGAGCCGTACGGGAACTCCGCGGCACTGGACAGCCGGAAGATGCAGAGCTGGCCGATCTTCATGCCCGGCCAGAGCGTGATCGGCAGGTTGGCGACGTTCGACAGTTCGAGGGTGATGTGGCCGGAGAAACCGGGGTCGATGAAGCCCGCGGTGGAATGGGTGAGCAGACCGAGGCGGCCGAGGGACGACTTGCCCTCCAGGCGGCCGGCGAGGTCGTCGGCGAGCGTGACGGTCTCGTAGGTGGAGCCGAGCACGAACTCGCCGGGGTGGAGGACGAAGGGGTCTTCGCCCTCCTTCTCGACCAACGACGTCAGCTCGTCCTGTTGGAGCTGCGGGTCGATATGCGTGTACTTGCTGTTGTCGAACACGCGGAAGAAGCGGTCAAGGCGCACGTCGATGCTCGACGGCTGGACCATCGTCGGGTCGAACGGGTCGACGCCAAGACGGCCGGCGTCGAGCTCTTTACGGAGGTCACGGTCGCTGAGGAGCACGCGATCAGCGTAGTCAAGCGGCCTTCATGTGCCTGCCGTAGGTGGGGTCGAGCCCGAACACCTTGGTGACCTGCCGGAGATAATGGCGTCGCCCGGCGGCCCCGATCCGCTCCTGGAGCGCCGTCGCCCCCGGCACCAGCCGCCGGACCGTCTCGGCGGCGAAGTTGACGCCCGCCACCGCGACCACGGCCGCCTGCGCGATCGGATCGTCGGGCAGTTCCAGGAAGTCGGCGTTGGTCTTGCCAAGGAGAAGCCTGCTGATCGACCCGTGTGCCGCGACCGACACATGCGACAGGACCTTGCCGACCGCGCCCCGGCCCTCGCCGATCGCGGCGTGGGATTTCATGAGCGCCGCGGCGAGCCGCTTGGAATCGTCGTCGGGGATGAACTCGGTGGTGGCGAGCAGCCACAGCAGCCGCCAGGCGTCGTCCTCGCCGGCGGGCAGGAGTTCTTCGTCGACGCCCATCAGCCAACCGACGTACCGCCAGAGGTGCAGGATGTCCGCGCGCTCGCGGGCGCTGTAGCGGAGCCCGAGCAGTTGCGTGCCGAAGACGTAGACGAGGGAGAAGAGCAGGAGCGTGCCCGCCGTCTGAACCTGGTTGACCGGCCGGTCCCAAGCGGCGTAATCCCAGTCCTTGCGGCGGTTCATGGCCGCACGGACATGCGCGTGCACCACCCGCACCCGCAACGCGGACTCGTACCCGCGCCCACCGAGCACCAACGCGCCCGGCGTAGTCACGTGGATCCACCACGTCGCCGTCTCGACGAGACGCCGTGCCGCCTTGTACTCGATCTCACCGGTGCCGACGAGCGATTTCGTGGCACGCGACGCGAGATAACCGCCCATCAGCGAGACGTCACCAAGCGGAAAGAGGCCGAGCAACCCGGCACGCGTGATCGCCCGCGCTCCGCGATCGAGGCGATCCGGGTCGACCCAGTACGGCGTCGCCTCGACGTTGCGGAAGAAGGCTTCGAGCTCCTCCGGCGGCTCCTCGACACTGTCGATGCCTTGTCGCAGCGCCTGTTCAAACTTCTTGTGACCGCCGCTTCGGAGGTACGGCACCAACGAGTCCGCCGCCGGGTCCTCCCGCTGCGCACACTTCCGCAGCCGGGCAACCTGGCGCTCGTCGCCCCTGATGTCGCCCTCGATGAACAACCTCGATGCGACCCGGAACCCGCCTTGGCGGAACAGCTCGGGGTCGGGCAGCCTCTCGTCCATCCGGCTCACCTCCGATGTAGACAACAAGTGTTGTCACTTTTGACGGCGACGTCAAGGCGGGGTGGGTCTTGGCAAGGGGAGATCCGGACCATGTATGCTGGCCGAGCACTGCGGATGTAGTTCAATGGTAGAACATCAGCTTCCCAAGCTGAATACGCGGGTTCGATTCCCGTCATCCGCTCTCCTGCGAAAGCCCCAGGTCAGTGGATGTCCACTTTAGACCTGGGGCTTTTGCTTTGTGCTTGCCCGGCCATTAACGGGCCATTAGCCGACGGGCACGGCTGACCGCTCAGGCCGTCGTCATCGTCGTCCGCGTTGCCCGTCCGGTGCTGGTCGACGCGGAACCGCTCCGGCATCCTGCTGGCCAGGTCGAACACTTGGGCCACGGTGATCACCGGGCGTTCGTCCGGATTCGCGCGATCGGCCCCGCGGGACCCGACACGGGTTGCGAGGCGAGATCTTGTCCTCCTCCACCGGCGTATTCAGGATCACCCGCAACCGCCAGTCGGTCGGCCTGCCACTGTCGAATGATCGCCATGGACGACTTGCCCAGCTCGACCCCGCCCAGGTCCGGCGAAATGTGCCTACGCAGCAACCATTTGTACAGCTCGAATCACGCCGACTTACTTGATCCGCCGCCGAGTTCGTGACGAGCCACTTCGTCGAACACACCTACCGTACGAAAGCGACGACTCGGTGTCCGGCTGCGCGTCAGCCAACTGCCTGAGCGCAGCCAACGCGGCGGACACCCGCTCGTCAGGAACAGCCTCGATGAGGCGGCGGGCCTCCTCGCGAGGCGCAACCGGATCTGGGCTTTCGCCAGTCGCTGTAACTTCATCCTAGCCACAATTGTGCGCGCCCCCTGTGATCACAGCCGCACCGAGTGTCAGGTGCCCACCCAGAGGGAGTCCTGTGCCGATCGGTTTTCGGGACCCCTCCCCGCAACCGCCGTTACCGTCCGCGGCGTGCGAAGAATGCCGAGCGACAGCACAGCGGCCGCCTTGCTGACCGTTCTGGCGGGGGCGCTGCTCCTCCCGCTGTTGCTGGTCGGCGCGATCTTCCTCATCATCGGCTTGAACACGGGCAGTGCCCCGGGGCCGTACACCGCCATTTTCGCCAAGCCGGGCGACGAATGCGGCGCGACCGGACAGTATCTCGACGCGTCCACCGGAGAGCCACTGAGATGCATGGGGCCCGGGCTGTTCCGGATGTCCTCGATCGAATTTCCTGGCTTCTCCCTTGAGCAGAACAACGAGGTGCGTCGCTGGTTGACCACGTTGCTGGAGGACGGTGACCTGAGCGTCTTCGACCAGCGTGCGATCCAGGGAAGAATCGAGGGGATCGCGGCCGAGTTGCCGCCAGGGACGCGCGTCGAGCGGGAGTCCAGAACGACGGAGATCTGGATCGGCGCGGGCTTGACCGGCGCAGGGCTGCTCCTGGGTTCCGGCTTCGCCTGGCGGTGGTTCCAGAACCGCCGCAACGGTTTCTATTGACGGTTGAGGCAAAGGTGTCGTGTTCGTGAGCGGGGCGGCGACCTTCGTGGGGCGGACTGTGTGGATTTTGGGTCATCTAACGCCCACTCGCCCCACCATGACGATGGGCAGCTGGGCGCAACGGGGGTGTCGCCACGGCACTTCGAATTACCCTTCAATAGTCGCAGCGCGGCAAGTTGTCCAAATTGTTCCGCAAGCTGGCGTCGGCCGTGGACCTCAGCGTTTCGACGCCGCAGGAACAAGCTCATTTCCGCACAGAGGCTTTGCGGCCGTTGGCATCGGTGAAGTACTGATCGCCGTTGTCCATCGACGCATAGACATCGTCGGCCCGCAGCAAGTGACACCGCGGCCGACGGCCAGGATGTGGCCACCGCTCGTACTCGGCCATCCGAACTCCTCGGGTCGCGGAAGTTCGCCGCGCTCGGAGGTCGGGTCGGGCGGCGCGGTTGTTACGGTGCCGGGCATGGAGATCCGGGAGAGCACCGAAGACGACTGGCCGCAGGTGTGGCCGATCGTTCGCGAAGTCGTGCGGGCGGCGGACACGTACACCTACGATCCCGGCCTGAGCGAGGACGACGCACGCGCGGTATGGATCTCGAAACCGCCGGGCCTGACGGTGGTCGCGGTCGAGGACGGCCGGGTGCTCGGCACGGCCAAGATGGGGCCGAACCGCGACGGGCCCGGGGCACATGTGTCGACGGCCAGTTTCATGGTGGACAAGGACCTTCGCGGCAAGGGCATCGGCAGCGCGTTGTGCGCGTATGTCCTGGGTTGGGCCAGGGAACAGGGGTTCGCGGGGATGCAGTTCAACGCGGTCGCCGAGTCGAACGCGGCTGGGATCCGGATCTACGAGCGGCTCGGGTTCGAGATCGTCGGGACGGTGCCGGGTGCGTTCGAGCACCCGACGCTGGGGCGCATCGGGCTGCACGTCATGTACTGCGACTTCGGCTGAGGGTCAGCCCTCGACGAGTTCCCACGAGGCGTCGGCGCTGACGCGGTCGTACACCTGGCCGGGCGCGGCGCTCAGCACCAGCGCGACGTCCGGGTACAGGGTGACGGCGTGCTCCATCTCGAGGGCTTCGACCTCGAAATCCTCGTTCTCCGGCACCTGGAAGCCGACGAGCAGCCAGGTGCCGTCCGCCTCGCGGACGACCTGGCGCACGGCGCGGGCCGGTGCGGCGGGGTCGGTGGGGATCTCGGCGAGTTCGGTGCTCACCTGGACTTCTTCCAGCGGCGAGCCGGGGTGCGTCCACGCCGCGAGGCGGGCGGCGCGCACCAGGAGGTCCTCGTCGTCGTCATCCGAGTCGGCGACCGAGCTCAGCAGCCAGGTGCGGCGCTCCGGGTCCCAGTCGGCGGCCATGCCGGTGGGGAGGCCGGCGAGCGCGGCGATTTCGGGGATGAGGTCCACCGCGTCCCGCAGGGGCAGCGCGCCGAACGCGTCGCGGTTGAGTTCCATGTCCTCGGAGAACTCGTTGCCGTCGCTGATGAACCAGTCACCGTCGTCGTCCAGCACGACGAACGCGAGGTTCGACGGGTCCTCCACGAGCGACCGGGAGATGATGACCGGCGACTCCGGGTCCTGACGCAGCGGCCAGTTCTCGCTCGACATGCTGGGCTCCCAACGGGGTTGTCCGGCTGTGGGGCACCATCCCACCATCTCCGGCGTTCCCGTCGCGCACCGGCTCGACGGAAGGTCATTCGCTGAGGTCGTATTCGTCGGCGTCCAGCGCGGCGGCGGCTTCGGTGAGGAACGCGATCACGGCGGGCGAGAGGTACCAGCCGAATTCCTCGCCGCCGTCGCGGTGATGGAAGTAGCGCACCACCTGCAGCACCGCGGTCACCCCCTCGTCCGCCAGCGCCCGGATTCCCGGGCGGACCGGGGCGAGCCTGCCGATCACGCTCTCGATCTGGTCGTCGACCGGTTCCGAACCCCGATGCGTCACCTTCCAGGCGTGCATCCGCGGCAACCGGTGTTCGGCGGACCGCGAACCCAGTACCAGGACCTCGTCGGGCTGCATGCCGAGCCGCGCGGTGATCTCCGCGGCGGACACGGTTTCGCTCTTCAAAGCGAAGTAGCAGTACTGGTGGACCTTCATACGCCCGGGACCCTAGCTTTCGGGCAAGCTGACCAGGTGAAACGTGATCAATCGCTTATCGAACGTCTCACGCGGGACCGCGAGCCTGTTGTGCACACTCCGCGCGGACGGCCTGAGCGCTGCTGGAAATGCCCGTAAAGCGGTGGCTGCTCAAGGGTGTCGCCGAATAGTCTGGAAAGTCCGATACCGATCTTGGGATGGACGATGCTGACCGGTGAACTGATCCGCTTACGGCCGCTGGAGCCCGAGGACGCCGACACGCTGTGGCGCTGGCACAACGACCCGGAGGTCGTACGCTGGTTGACCGCGGACCACCCGGAATCGCTCGCCCAGATCCGCGAGCGCTTCACCAAGCGGGAGCCCAACAGCTACGCGCGGGCGAGCTTCGCGATCGAGAGCCTCGCCGTCGGCACGCTGATCGGCACGTGCACCCTGCGCGACGCCACGCCGGAACAGGGGCGCGCGGAACTCGACATCTACCTCGGCGAGAGGGATCACTGGGGCGGCGGCTACGGCACCGACGCCATGCGCACACTTTGCCGCTACGGCTTCGAAATGATGCGGCTGCACATGATCGCGCTGTGGGTCGTGGTCGACAACGAAGCCGCGATCCACATCTACAAGAAGCTCGGGTTCCAGGTGGACGGCAGGCACCGGCAGTCGTTCCGCGGCCAGAACGGCGAGTGGCACGACGAGTACCTGATGAGCCTGCTCGAAGGGGAGCTCCGCTAGTCGTCCAGACCTTTCTTGAGCCTGGCGGGTGCCTTCATCCGCCAGGCCTCCTCGATGAGCTCACGTAGCTGCGCCTTCTCCACTTTCTCCAGGTCGACGAGGATCGCGCCGTAGCCGTCGTAATGCGGCGTGGTGAAGTACGCGGGGTCGCCGGAGGCCAGCAGGGCCTCCTTCTCCGCGTGCTCACACAGCAGCATCAGCCCGCCCTCGGCCTCGCTGCGCAGCCGGGCGAAGTTCTTGCCCGCGACCTTGAGCGACGGTGTGCGGTACGACGTGGACTCCTCGACCTCCGGCAGCCTGCCCGCCAGGTCCACGACTTCTTCCCAGGTCGTCATGGCGGCCATTGTGCCCTGGGTCACTGACAAGCGCGGAGAGGGTTATGGCAGGACGGTGATCCGGTCCGCGGCCGGTGGGGCGATGCCCGGGTGCGCCGCGAAGTACGCGATCAGCGCGTCCAGGTCCACCGGACCACCCGCGAGATCGGTCCCCTTGGTGAACTCGGTGAAGCCGTCCCCGCCGGCGACGAGGAAGTTGTTCACCGAAACGCGGTACGACGCCGCCGGGTCGATCGGCGTGCCGTCGAGCGTCAGGTTCGAGATCTTCGATCCGGCGGGCGCCGAAGCCGAGAACGAGTACTTCAGCGACTTCGAGATCTGCAGGGTCCGCACGATCCCGTTCGCCTGCCACTGCTGTTCGAGCACGTTCTTCAGGTTGGCCCCGGTGAGCGTGATGGTCTGCATGATGTTCGCGAACGGCTGCACGGCGAACGCCTCGCCGTAGGTGACGACACCAGCGCCTTCACCGGCGGGCGAAGACGCGTAGGTGAAGTCCGTGCGGATGCCGCCCGGGTTCGTCATCGCGATCTGGGCACCGTTCGACTGCGTGGCCTCGAGCTGAGCGTCCGCGATGACGTCGCCGAGCGGGGACTCGCCGGAGGGCACACCCTTGGCGACCAGGTCCGCGGTGATGGTGCCGATGGCCTTGTTCGCGATCGGCGCGGCCTTGGTCTTCGCCTCGTCGATCAGCTTCTGCACGTCGCCGTCCAGCTTGACGTCGCGGGTCACGATCTCGTTGTGCGCCTTGGTCTCGCCACGCACGACGTCACGGGTCCGGCGGTCGATCTTCAGGTCGACGACCGACAGCAGACGACCGAACGACGCGCCCTGGATCACCGGGCGGGGCTTGCCATCGGGGTCGTTGATCACGCAGTTGTACTGCTGGTGGCTGTGCCCGGTGAAGATCGCGTCCACTTTGGACGTCACCTTCCGCGCGATCGCGGTCGCGGCGCCCGGTTTGACCTTGCACTCGTCCGGGCCGGCGGTCTCGGAGTTGTCGCCCTGGTGCAGCAGCACGACCTGCGCCTTGACGCCGAACCGGTCGAGCAGCTTCGCGGTGCGGTCGATCGCCTGGACCTCTTCACCGAACTTCAGGCCCTTGATCGCCTCGGGGGTGACGACCTGCGGCAGATCCTTCAGTGTCGCGCCGATGACGCCGATCGGGAGACCGCCGGAGAACTCGACGCTGAACGGCAGCAGGGCCGGGAAGCCGTTCTCGTAGTACACATTGGCTCCGAGGAGCGGGAAGTTCGCGCCTTCGAAGGACTTCCGGAACTGGCAGCCGTCGGTCGGGTGGCAGCCGCCGTGCTGGATCCGGCGGAGCTCCTTGAGTCCTTCGTCGAATTCGTGGTTGCCCACCACGGAAGCCTCGACACCGAGCAGGTTCAGCAGTTCGACGGTCGGCTCGTCGTGGAACAGCGCCGAGATCACCGGCGACGCACCGATGCTGTCACCGGTCGAAAGCACGACCGAGTTGTGCACTTCACCGCGAAGCCGCTTCAGGTGCGTCGCGAGGTAGGCGGCACCGCCCGCGTTGACCGGCGCGCCACCGGGCAACGTGACGCGGCCGCTCGAACCGGACGGCGGTTCGAGGTTGCCGTGCAGGTCGTTGAACGTGACGATCCGGACGTCGGTGGTGGCCGGCGCGGCGGACGCGGGCGCGGCGAGGGTGGCCAGCGTGGTCAGCGCGGCACCGGCGATCACGGCCAGCTTCATTCTTGGGCGCACGGCGGAGGAGTTTGCCTGGCGAAGCTGACCTTCACCAGAGGAAAAACCAGGACGATAAGCAAACGTCACCTGTCGCGTGAACCGTTCAGCAGCACTCGCGTCACCAGCTCGGGCTCGTCGTTCATCGGCACGTGCCCCGCAGCCGGGAAGGACCAGCGGTTCCGCCTTCGGGCGGGCGAGGATGCGGTCGTGCCGCGCCCACGCGATGGTCACCGGGATGTCTTCGACGACGCCCGCGAACCGGAAGCCGGGCGGGTCGACGGTGATGAAGTCTCGGTGCGGTGTGAGCGGCGGGATCACGGCACCAGCGGCTCGCCCTTGTCCGCGCGGTCGAAGACGACGTTGTCCACGCCGCGAGGCCAGGCTATTTCCTGCTACCAGCGGTAACAGGTAAATAAAGACGTTCGCGCCGCCGGGTGACGTCGTTCGGCATCGGCTCCAGTTCACCCGTCGCGATGAACCCCAGTCGCAGATACAACCGCCGCGCCCGGTCGTTGTCCTCCGCGACGTGCAGCCACACCTCACGTGCGCCACCCAGCTCGGCCGCCGACCGCACCTCGCGCACCAGCCTCTCGCCGAGGCCTCGGCCGCGTGCCTCGGCCTCGACCCACATCGAGTAAAGGATCCAGCCGTCGTCGCGGGCCCGGCCGGCGACCAGGCCGACCGGGCGGCCGTCATCGAACGCGACGAACCAGGCGTCCCCGGCCAGCCGCGCGAGCCACTCTTCATCGGACTGCGCCCGTTCCACCGCGGCGATCGAGCCGTAGTTCTCGGGGGTGTCCGTCAGAGCACGCAGGCGGATCTCGCGGAAGACGTCGAGGTCTCCGGCGGCCAGCCGTCGAACGAGCAGCATCCCGGCAGAATCCCACGGCCACCGTCCTGACGGGGAGCGGATTTCACCGACCGGCCAGGGTCAGGGTCGGCCACTCGGCCGATCCGGTCCCGCCCGGCGCGGCTCTTCGACCGAAGTGGCAGACCCCTCATGATCCATAACGTCGGTGTCATGACGAACGCACAGGTCACCGCCCTGCAGTACGGGCTGATCGGTTTCTTCGCGCTTTGGGCGACGGTGCTGATCCCGCAGCTGATCCTCCTGCACGCGCGGCACGGCCAGGTGCGCCTTCGTCCCGTCCTGACCATGGCCGCCGTGCTGCTCTACGGCACCATGACCCTGGCGGTGACCTTCCTGCCGCTGCCCGGCCCCGGCGCCGAACGGCTGAGCCAGACCGTGCAGCCGCACGCGTTCCAGTGGATCACCGACATCCACACCGAGTTGCTCAAGCACGGGCTCCCGATGGCCGACTGGTTCACCACCCAGACCTTCCAGCAGGCCACCATGAACGTGCTGCTGTTCGTCCCGCTCGGCTTCTTCGCCAGGACGCTCTGGAAACGCGGCCTCATCGGCACGACGCTGATCGGTCTCGCCGCGTCGCTGCTGATCGAGTTCACACAGCTGACCGCGAACTTCGGCACCGCGCCCTACGTCTACCGGATCTTCGACGTCGACGACCTGCTCAACAACACCGGTGGCGCGATGCTCGGCTGGATCGCCGGAGCCCTGCTGCTCAGCCTGGTGCGGAAGCCCGTTGCTCCGACGGTCGAGATGCGGTCCGAGGTACTTGTCTCCGCCGAGGGCTCATTGGCGCAGCCGTTGCGCCGCGAGCGGGTCGACCTCGCCCAGGCTCGCTAGCCTCGCCTGCCGCCGCTGGGCCACGCGCCGCGCGGCCCGCCGGTCTTCCGCGACCACCAGCACGGTGGCCACCACGAAGATCAACGCGACCAGGCCGAGGATGAGCGAGAGCTGCAAAACGCCTCCTCGAATACGGACCTTGTGCGCGAGATCACAAACAGTACGCATGTCGTGCTGACTTGGCCACCCCTTGCGACGACTGATCGTGTCCCGGGTCACGCGGGGACGGCCGAGAACCACGTCCGGTCGTCGGTACACCAGCGTTCGATGACCAGACCAGCGGCGGCCAGGGCAGCGTCCAGACCCGGCGGTTCCAGCCGACGGCAGGTGAACGCCTGATTCCACCACCGGCCGCCCGACGAGTACCGGACGACGGCCGAGAGCAGGTCACCGTCGCGGACGAGGTCACCGAGCCGGACATCGACCTCGCCGAGGCGTCCGCCCTGACCATCGCGGACCGTGTCGAACCAGTCCGGTGGATGCCATTCGACGAGCACCCGCCCACCGGGCGCGACGTGCTCGCGAGCGGTACTCAGGAAGGCCGCGCGGTCGGCGTCGAGAGCGGTGTTGACCAGGTGACTGCCGAGCACCACCGCGTCGAAGTCCCGGTCGAGCCGCAGGTCCTCGATCTTCGAACAAACCGTCGCGGTACGGACGTGGGCGAGCATCTCCGGTGAGTCGTCCACCGCGACCACCGGATGGCCCAGATCCAGCAGCGCGTGCGTGACCCGCCCGGCGCCGCTGCCGAGCTCCAGGATCGAGGCGCCGTCCGGGACGGCCGCGTGCACGATCCCGGCCTCCCCGGCGGGTGGCAGCAGCCGATACACCTCGACCGAACAGCCGTCGGCTGTGAACACCCCCTGCTCCATACCCGCCAGCGTGCCGGAAACTGGCCCGGTGAGGACACGACCGACCAAGGACGAGCAGGCCGCCGCGTACGGCAAGACCATCGACGACGTCATCGCGCCGGACCTGGACGTGCTGTTCTGCGGGATCAACCCCGGCCTCTACTCCGGCGCCCTCGGCCTGCACTTCGCCAGGCCGGGAAACCGGTTCTGGCCTGCCCTGCATCGCGGCGGCTTCACCCCGCGCCTGCTCGATCCGAGCGAACAGGACGAACTGCTCGGGTACGGGCTCGGCATCACGAACGTCGTCGCGCGGACGACGGCACGGGCCGACGAACTGACAAAGGACGAATTCTTCGAAGGCGGGCGTCTTCTCACGGCGAGGGTCACCGAATACCGGCCGCGCTGGCTCGCCGTGGTCGGGATCACGGCCTTCCGGACCGCGTTCCGGCTGCCGAAGGCGAAGGTCGGCCCGCAGGACGGCGAGATCGGGGGCGCGCGGGTCTGGGTTCTGCCGAATCCGAGTGGGTTGAACGCGCATTGGACGCCCGCGGCGCTCGGGGACGAGTTCGGCCTCCTCCGGGCCGAAGTCCACTCTGAGTAGTGAACGCGTCAGGATCTACCCTTGTCGCGCTCATTCGAGCAAGAGATCCACAACCAGCAGGTACGCAGAGTTTGCTGCGACGATGCGATACATCTATGAGGGGGATACCGCGTCACGTCCACAGACCTACTGACTCGTAATAGTTACGAGGTGTTATTTCCGTCCGGTCCCGCAGGGGGGACCGGTTGACGAGGGCGACCACGCCGGGGGGCCATGGGCGCCGCAGGGACTTCATGTCCTCTCGTCCGGGAATGACGGGCAGGAAAACGGAGGGGTCCGTGATGCGAAGCGTCGAACCGAACCGAACGCAGGTCGGGAGGCCTGGCGGACCGCCACCAGGCGGCCGAGGGCTCGGCGTGGCCGCCGTCGATCCGATCCCGATCTTCTGTGAGGGCCTGAGTTCGCTGGTCCACCGCACGCCGGGGCTGCACTGGCTCGGGCACGCGAGCAGCCACCATGCCGCGCTCCAGCTGTGCGAGCAGCTCAAACCGGACGTCATCGTGCTGGATTCGGCGCTCGACCCGAACTGCCACCTGTCCCGGCTGCTCAGTGGCGGCGACCCGGCGCTGGTCATCATCACGCTGGTCAGGGACACCAACCGCACACAGCAGTACCTCGCCGCGGCGATCGCGGCCGGCGTGCACGCGATCGTGCCGCGAGCGACCGACGGGCGGCATCTGACCGAGGCGATCCGGCGCGCGCACAGTGACCGCCGCTACATCGACCCGACGCTGGCGGCGCTGACGGCGCGGCCGAAGCGCCAGCCCGTACTCCCGAAGGCGGGCGAACCCCCCAAGCCCGCGACCGCGCGCGGCCTGATGCCGCTGTCCCGGCGCGAGTACCAGGTCCTGCAACTGGTCGCCGAAGGGCTGGAGAACTCCGGGATCGCGAAGATCCTGTTCCTGTCCGTGGAAACCGTCCGGACCCACGTCAAGAGCATCCTGCGCAAGCTGTCGGCCCGGGACCGGACACACGCGGTCACCATCGCGTTCCGATCCGGCATCCTGGTCACGAACCCTGACGACGCGCACGATCCGCCGGACGCCTCGACGGCCACGTCGATCGCGCCGTCACCTCGCTGAGACCCCCCGTATTGCTGATTTACACATCACAACAGTGGCCATTCACTTGCCGCCGGTTACCCACAGGTAATATCCTGAAGTTACCGGCGAGTAGGGGACGTGTGCCCGGCCGGGGAGCCGAACACATTGGAGTGACGAAATGGGCCACTACAAGAGCAACGTCCGAGACCTGGAGTTCAACCTCTTCGAGGTCCTCGGCGTGCAGGACCGCCTCGGCAAGGGCGTTCTCGCGGAATCCGACGAGGAGACCGCGCGCGGCGTGCTGACCGAGCTGAACAAGCTCGCTTCCGGTCCCCTCGCCGATTCGTACGCCGACGCGGACCGCAACCCGCCGGTGTACGACCCGAAGACCTTCTCGGTGAAGATCCCCGAGTCGTTCAAGAAGAGCTACCAGGCGCTGATGGACGGCGAATGGTGGCGGCTGGGCCTGCCGAACGAGCTGGGCGGCTTCGGCCTGCCCCCGACCGTGCAGTGGGCCGCCGCCGAGCTGATCCTCGGCGCCAACGCGCCGCTGTTCATGTACATGGCGGGCCCGAGCTTCGCCGGGATCGTCGACAAGAACGGCACCGAAGAGCAGAAGCGCTGGGCGCAGGTCATGATCGACCGCGGCTGGGGCGCGACGATGGTGCTCACCGAGCCCGACGCCGGTTCCGACGTCGGCGCCGGCCGCGCCAAGGCCGTCAAGCAGGAGGACGGCTCCTGGCACATCGACGGCGTGAAGCGGTTCATCACCTCGGCCGAGAACGACATGGTCGAGAACATCCTGCACCTGGTACTGGCCCGCCCCGAGGGTCCCGGCATCGAGACCAAGGCCGGCACCAAGGGCCTGTCGCTGTTCCTCGTGCCGAAGTTCCACTTCGACGGCGAGACCGGCGAGCTGGGCGAGCGCAACGGCGCCTTCGTCACAGGAGTCGAGCACAAGATGGGCATCAAGGCCTCCACCACCTGCGAGCTGACCTTTGGCCAGCACGGCACTCCCGCCAAGGGCTGGCTGCTCGGCGAGGTGCACGACGGTATCGCGCAGATGTTCCAGGTCATCGAGTACGCCCGCATGATGGTCGGCACCAAGGCCATCGCGACGCTGTCGACCGGTTACCTCAACGCGCTCGAGTACGCCAAGGAGCGCGTCCAGGGCGCCGACCTGCCGAACATGCTGAACAAGGCGGCGCCGCGCGTCACGATCACCCACCACCCGGACGTCCGCCGCTCGCTGATGCTGCAGAAGGCGTACGCCGAGGGCCTGCGCGCGGTGTACCTCTACACGGCGTCGTTCCAGGACCAGGTGTGGACCGGCGAGGGCGACGAGGCTTCGCGGAAGGTGGCGCACGGCGTCAACGACCTGCTGCTGCCGATCGTCAAGGGCGTCGGTTCGGAGCGCGCGACCGAGCAGCTCGTGCAGTCGCTGCAGACCCTCGGCGGGTCGGGCTTCCTGCAGGACTACCCGATCGAGCAGTACATCCGTGACGCGAAGATCGACTCGCTGTACGAAGGCACCACGGCCATCCAGTCGCTGGACTTCTTCTTCCGCAAGATCGTCCGCGACAAGGGCGCTTCGCTGGCCTACGTCGCCGGGGAGATCACGAAGACCATCGAGTCGGAGATCGGCAACGGGCGGCTCAAGAACGAGCGCGGTCTGCTCAAGCAGGCGCTCGAAGACACCCAGGGCATGCTCGGCTCGCTGATCGGCTACCTGACCTCGTCGCAGGAAGACCCGCAGAACATCAACAAGGTCGGCCAGCACACGGTCCGGCTGCTGATGTCGGTCGGCGACCTGATCATCGGCTGGCAGCTCATCAAGCACGCCGAGGTCGCCATCGGCAAGCTCGACGCCGGCGCGTCGGCGAAGGACACCCCGTTCTACGAGGGCAAGATCGCCGTGGCGTCGTTCTTCGCGAAGAGCGTGCTGCCGGAGCTGACGTCGCGCCGGGCGATCGTCGAGGCCGCGGACAACGCCCTCATGGAGCTCTCCGAAGCCGCTTTCTAGGCCATTCGGACACCGGAAAGCCCCTTCCAGCACGGAGGGGGCTTTTCTGGTTTCGAGTGGGTTTCCCGGGGGCATTTCCGTGCTGAGTCCGCCCCTCGGCGGAGACCTCGGCAAAGGAGTTTTTCAATGACAGTCACCGGCATCATCACGGCGATCGTGGTCGGTTTGATCCTCGGGGTGCTCGGCAGGTTCTTCGCCCCCGGCAAGCAATCGATCCCGATCTGGCTGACGATCGGGGTCGGCATCGTCGCCGCCTTCATCGGCACCTGGATCGCCCGCGGGCTCGGCTACGCGGACACCAAGGGCTTCGACTGGCTCGAACTCATCACCCAGATCGTGGTCGCGGCCGTCGGTGTCGCCCTGGCCGCGAACCTTTACGGACGCCGGGGTGTCACCCGGTAAGGGGTCTTGAGGCGCGACAAGGCGGTTTTGGTGTCACGGTGGGTCCAACTCGATTCTCCAGCGAAGGAGGAACCATGTTGGGTGGCCTTTGGGGCATCATCACCACGATCGTGGTCGGTCTGATCCTCGGCGTCATCGGCCGGATGCTGGCTTCCGGCGATCAGAAGATCCCGATGTGGCTGACGATCTTGGTCGGCATCGTCGCCGCTTTCATCGGCAACTGGCTGGCCGGCGTGTTCGGCGTCCGCGACACCGCGGGCATCGACTGGATCCGGCACGCCTTCCAGGTCGGCGCGGCCGTCATCGGCGTCATCGCCGCGGCCGCCATCTACGCGAAGGTCAAGGGCGGCGGGCACCGTACCGTGACCTGATCAGGGCTACGGTCAGCCCCTGTGACCACTCGACTCGAACTCAGTGGCCAGGGGCTGACCTCCCTGACCGGCGTCCCCCTCCCGGCCTCCCTCGAGTACCTGGACCTGTACGACAACCGGCTGACCTCCGTTCCCGAGGAGCTGTGGTCGCTGTCCGGCCTCCGGGTACTGAATCTGGCCACCAACCGGCTGACCTCCATCTCACCTTCGATCGGCGCCCTGCGGCAGCTGCACACCCTCGATCTGGGGCACAACGAGCTTTCGGCCCTGCCGGACGAGCTCGGCGAGCTTTCCGGGCTGACGGAATACCTTTACCTGAGCGACAACCGGCTGACCGAGTTCCCCGCCGCGCTGTGCTCGCTCGGAAGGCTGAAATACCTGGGGTTCACGGACAATCGCGTCTCCACGTTGCCGGACGACCTGTCCGGGCTGGCCTCACTGCGGGAACTTCGCTTGTACGGCAACAGGTTGACCGCCCTGCCGGAGTCACTGGGGACGCTTTCCCCGTTGCGCGAACTGCATCTGCGGCGCAACCGGCTGACGTCGTTGCCGGACTCCCTCGGTGAGCTGAGCGAGTTGCGCCAGCTGGACCTGCGCGAGAACCAGCTCACCACCCTGCCTGCTTCCCTCGCCCGATTGTCGAAATTGGACAAACTGGATCTGCGCTGGAACAAGGAATTCCGCGAGCCGTCGTGGCTCGAAGATTTCGAGGACCGCGGCTGCATGGTGCTGCGGTGAGCCCTATCCGGCCAGTGCGGGCCCGTTCGGACCGGCGATCGCGCCGAGCTGGGTGAGCCCGTCCAAGATGTCGGTGCAGGTCCAGTACTCGACGAATTTCCCGCCCGAGGCACGCAGGATGTCGTGACCGCTGAACGCGATCTCGGTCCCCACCGGCGCGGTGGCCCCTGGCAGACCGCCCGCGTACGTGGCACGCATGGTCCACCGCGCCGAGACCAGGTCGCCGTCGACGAGAGGACCGAGATCCACGCTGATGTCGATGTCGTCGAACGCCGCCCTGGTCTGCTCGATTTCGGGAAGCAGCCGAGCGGGGCCGGTCGTCGCCTCCGAATCGGTGCCGTCGGGACGCGCCTGATGCACGACGAAGCCGGGGTCGAGGACGTCCTCGGCGTGCCGGAAATCACCGCGCCACAGCTCGGACCAGCGGGCATACAGCTCGCGAAGGTCGACGTCGGGCAAAGTGTCCATGAGTGAACTCCTGGAGAGAGAAGTGTCTGCGTAACACAGTCTCTGCGTCACGCAGACATTTTAGGAATGGATGTCTACCCGTGTCAAACGAGAAGCACGCGGAACTGCTGAAGGCCGTCACCGTGGCCGCCCGGCGGCATTACGTCGCCTACACCCTGTTCAACCAGGCTCTCGCCAACCGGCTCGGTCTGCATCCCACCGATCTGCAATGCCTCGGCCTGCTCGAACTCGAAACGGAGCCGCTTTCCACCGGCGAGATCGCGAAGTCGATCGGACTCACCTCCGGATCCGCGACCCGCCTCGTGGACCGGCTGGAGAAGGCGGGGTTCATCACCCGGATGCCGGATCCACTGGATCGCCGGAAGGCCCTCGTCTCACTGGCGGCCCGGCGCGGAGCCGAGGCGGGGGCGGCCTGGGAGGAGCCCGGCAACGCGTTCGCGGCTGTTCTCGCGGACTTCAGCGCCGACGAACTCACGGTGATCGAACGGTTTCTGCGGCGGACGACCGAAACCGGTACCGAGCAGGCCGCGCGGCTGGCGAAACAGTGACCCTCAAGCGCAGATGATCGTGGTCCGCGGCGAGTAGGTCGCGTTGCGGGTCTCCCGGCGGACCTCCGTGCCGGTGACGACGTCGATGAGCACGCGGGTGTCCGAGGTGCTGAAACCGGCGGCACCGGGATCCGGCACGCAGCCAGGGCCCGAACCGACCTGCACCGGCTGGGCGACGTAGGAGTGCCGTTCGCCGCCGACGCTCTGGACCGAGAACCGTTTCGTGCCCCAGATTCGCACGGTCACCGAGCCGTTGGCGGGGACGACCTGGATCGCGATACCGGTCGGGGCGTCGTTGACGACCTGCATCTCGACCGGCGAACCATCGTTGTTGATCGCCTTCGCGTCCCGCGCGACCGGATAGCGGTCGAGGTGGTGGTCGTGCTCCAGATGCCCGCCGTCGGCCAGTCCCGCCAGGTACGCGGCGTTGTAGAGCGTCGTCGCGAGCTGCGAGACGCCGCCGCCCACCACGACCGGCCCGGTGCCGTCCTCGCTCACCGGGGCGGGGACGTAGCCCGCGTCCGCCGTCCGCGCTCCCGATCGGGCGCCGAGGCTGAACGTCTCGTTCGGCTTCACGATGGTGCCGGACACCCGGGTGGCCAGCGCCTGGACGTTCGTCATCGCCTGCCCGTTCAGGCCCGACGTGGTGAACTCGCCGATGACCTCTTTGATGCCGAGGACGTTCGCCGCGTCGGTGCTGACGGCCGGGCTGCTGGCGTCGTAGACCGCCTTCAGCTCCCGGTCTTCGCTCTTCGCGAGCGCCGTGGTCAGCGCGGAGAACGTGAGGTCCCAGTTGACCTTCCGCGCGTCCTTCGACGGCTGGACCGCCGGCCGGTCGCCGACGAAGACGATCTGCGCGTCCGCCCCGTCGGTCTCGGTCGGCTCGAGCTGGGGCTGCGCGGCGGCCCGCAGCTTGCCCTGATCGATGCGGACCTCGAGGTTGCCGTCGTCGCGCGGGGCGAACTGGAAGGATCCCGCGATCGTGACCGGTTTCAGCGTCGCGTCCTTGCCCTCGCCGCGGATCAGCAGCGGCTTCGCCACCGCCGGGACGACGATCTTGTCCAGCGCCGCGTGTACCCCCGGCGAAGTCGCCTTCACCGGCGCGACGTTCACCTTCAGCTCGACGCCACCATCGCTCAGCCAGCCATCGGTGACCGCGGTGACCGACGCCCTGACGTCGGCGAGCGTCTGACCGGCCCGCGGCTCGACCGCGGCCGGGAAGACCCCGCCGTCAGTGCCCGCGACGGGCTGGAAGGTGATGTCGCCTTCGACCGGCGGGCGGTTCAGCTTCGCGGCGGCGAGGTCGGAGACGGCCTTTTCGAGCTTCGGCGCGTCGGTCCAGGTGACGACACCGACCTCACGGCTGGTGAAGAACGACATGACCCGCGTGTACGGGCTCAGGGGCTGGTGACCGGCGCGGCCCAGCGTCTGCGGCCAGTCAAGGCCGAGACCGGACGACGTGGGGTACAGCACCGTGCGGATGTCGCCGGCGCGGACCCGCACCGGCTCGATCAGCCTCGGCTCCAGCTCGCGGCGAAGCTTCGACTCGGCTTCCTTGTGCGTGAGGCCTCCGACGTCGATCCCCGCGACGGTGACGCCGCGCGGGACGTCCCCGGCGCTGAAAATCAGGTCCCCCGCGTACGCGAGCACGAACAGGCCCATGAGCACGCCGGCGAGCATGAAGGCCTTACCGAGGCCTCTGCGGAACCTCGACGCGGGCGTGGGCAGCGGCTGCACCACCACCCTGTCGCCCTCGAAAAGCTCGTCTACCAGGTCTTCGTCGGTCTCGACAGCGGGAAGGAGTTCGTCGGTGAACAGGTCGGTGCCCGGTTCGTCGTGCTCATCACGCACCCACTCTCACCACCCCTCCCGCGACTGGAGCTACAGGTACAACCCCGTGCCGTGTTCGGACCGTTCGGTCGCCACGGCGTGGATGTCCCGCTCCCGCATCACCAGGTGCCCCTCACCCTGGATCTCGACCTCGTGCTGGTCGTCCGGGTTGAACAGCACACGGTCGCCGGTCTTGACGTTCCGCACACTGTTGCCCACGCCCAGTACATCACCCCACGAGAGCCGCCGCGCGACCTGCGCGGTGGCGGGGATGACGATGCCGCCGGAACTCCGGCGCTCCCCGTCCTCGGGGGACAGCTTCACGAGCACCCTGTCCTGCAACATCTGAATCTCGAGTTTCGGCCCGTCTGACACGAGTACGACTCTACTTACCCGGATCCCCCGCCATGACCAGGCTCAGCGTGCTTTCTCCACCGTCTTCGAACCGGACGGGCACCCCCCAGTCCTGCCGGGTGATGCGGCAAGCGGGGTGCTCGCCGCCGTCATCGCAGCTCGCGGCCTGTGCGACGACCTGCAGGACGCCTTCGGTGACGCCCTCGGCGAAACGGAGCGTGCGGAACAGGTCCGTGCCCACCCCCGCGCCGTCGACGAGCAATTCCGGCGGCGACGCGCTGATCTCCAGCCGCGTCGAGGGGCCGAAGCGGTCGTCGAGCTTCTCACCGGGAGGCGGGGCGAAGACGACGGAGAACTCCAGCTCACCCGGCGCCAGCACGGACGGCGGACGGCGGACGGCGTGCGCGTCCCCGGTCACCGCCTGCTCGCCGAGCGGCACCGGCCCGATCCCGTTCCCCGCCGACTCGACGACCAGCAGTTCGCCGTCGTGCACCAGCAGGCCGGACGGCTCCGCGAGACCGGTCGCGAGCGTGGTCACCCGGCGGGTGAGCGGGTCGTAGCGGCGGATGGCGCCGTTGTAGGTGTCGGCGATCGCGATGGTGTCGCCGGGCAGCACGGCGAGGCCGAGCGGATGCTGCAGAAGCGCCTGGTCCGCGGGTCCGTCGACGTGGCCGAAGGAGAACAGATCGACGCCGACCGCGGTGTGCACGGTGAACGTTTCGCCCTCGGGCTGGATCCAGCGCAGAGCCGACGTCTCGGGGTCCGCGAGCCACAGCCGCTGCCCGTCGGGTGCGAGACCGGACGTCTGCGCGAAGAACGCTTCGTGGACATCGCCGTCTCGCAGGCCCTCGACGGTCGTACCGGCGAAGCGGCGGATGGTGCCCGAGACCGGCTCGAACACGCTCAGCGTGTGGTTGCCGGCCATGGCGACCACGACCCCGCCCGCGGGGCCCCACCAGGCGACGTCCCAGGGGCTGGTGAGGTCGATGTCGAGCGCATCGCCGGTGTCGACGCCGTCGCGCCACTGGCGGCCGGTCCCGGCGACCGTGCTGACCTCGCCGGTGATCAGATCGATCCCGCGCAACCGGTGACCTGCCGTGTCGGCGACGACGGCGTGGTAGCCCGCGCGCTCCGCGACCTCGTACGGCAACAGCGTGATCCCGGACGGCTCGGTGAAGGTCGCCAGGTCGAAGGGCCCGTCCTGCGCACCGCGTGCGCCGCTGCCGAAGCGGCGGATGATCGTCTCGCCGTCGGACGCGAACTCGACGATGGAGTGGTTGCCGGTGTCCGCGACCAGGATCCGGCCCTCGGCGGTGGTGACGGCCTTGCTCGGGAAGCGCAGCTCGGAGCGCTGTTCCTCGGCCGGGACGTACGGGCTGCCGCCGCGGCGCAGCGTGCCCTTGGCCTCGTGGGTCGCGACGAGGTCGGCGATCACCCGGCGCAGCGCCTCGGCGTGCCCTTCACCGGCGGCGACGTGCACGACGTAGCCCTCGGGATCCACGACGACAAGCGTCGGCCACGCCTTGACCGCGTACTGCGACCAGGTGGTCATCTGCGGGTCGTTGAGCACCGGGTGGTGCACCTCGTAGCGGCGCACCGCGGCCTCGATCGCGGCCGCCTCGCCCTCGTGCAGGAACTTGGGCGAATGCACGCCGACGGTCACCAGGACGTCGGCGAACTCGGCCTCCAGCGGGCGAAGCTCGTCCAGCACGTGCAGGCAGTTGACGCAGCCGCTGGTCCAGAAGTCCAGCAGGACGATGCGGCCGCGCAGCCCGGCGAGGGTGAGCCGCTCGCCGCCGGTGTTGAGCCACCCGTCGCCGGCGAGCTCGGGTGCCCGCACACGGGACTGCGTTCGTGGAGAAGTCACGCCATGAGTGAACTACACGCGGAGCCGCTCTGTTCCGAGGTCCAGGCGTTGAGAGGGCTAGCTCACCCCAGGGGAGGAGCCTCATGTGGGTGATGAGGGCACGCGTGGAGGCCACGTTAAAAGAGAAGGCGTCTCCGCGTCGCGCGACTTAGGCTCGAACACATGTCCACAGTTGAGCCCGCCTTCACTCTCAAGGAGGCACGTGACCTCCAGGCGAGCTTGGCCGAACCCGTGCGTCCCGGGTTGAGCGAGGCCGAGCTCGACGACGTCGAAGCACGCTTCGGCTTCCGGTTTGCCGCCGATCACCGGACCTTCCTCACCGCCGGGGTGCCGATCGGCGACCGCTGGCCGGACTGGCGCTGCGGCAACCCCGAACAGTTGCGCAAACGGCTGGATTGGCCGGTCGACGGGGTGCTCTACGACATCGAGCACAACGGCTTCTGGCTGTCGGACTGGGGCCTGCGCCCGATCGAACTCGCCGACGCCCTTTCGCGAGCGCGCTCACATTTGAAGCGTGTTCCACAGCTAGTCCCCGTATGCGGGCATCGGTATCTGCCCGGGATAGCCGGGAGCACGGGATTTCCGGTGCTGTCGGTGTACCAGACCGACATCGTTTACTACGGTTACGACCTACGGGGATACCTGCGACACGACTTCTGCGACCAGCCGCTGGGCCCGCCGCCACCGGGCGGGCCGCGGCAGGTGGAGTTCTGGTCGCGGTTCGTGGATTAGCCGCCGCGTGGACTGAAGCTGACCTCGCTGGTGGCCAGCGTGTGGCGCGACGACCAGCCCGAGGAGGGCGCCTGGTCGGCTCGCTTCGGCGTTGAGGGTCAAGATTCGGCGGTGGCCTTCAGCCGGGCCAGGGTCGCGGCGATGTTCGCCCGGTTGGCGTCGTCCCGCTTCCAGACCCCGGTGAACAGCGACGTCGGACCGCGGAGCCAGCCCGGCCGCCGGTCCCACGCACTCTCGACGGTCACGCAACCGTCTTCCGTGGACTCGATGTCGTACTGCCAGCGCGCCACGGGAAGCCCGGCGAAAGTGGTCACCTCGAACGCGAACCGCCTGCCCTCGTCGGCGTCGGTGATCGTCGACAGGGTGCTCCAGCGGCGGACCCCGCGACGGTTGCGGCCGCGGAACTTCGCGCCGACGGCGACGGTCTTCACGTCGCCCACCCAGCGGTGCCCTTCGTACTCCTCGGCCATCCCCGCGAGCGCGCCCGGGTCGCTGACCAGGGCGTACACCTTCTCGGACGGGGCGGCGATCGCGATCTTGCCGGTGGCGCTGGGCTCGGTCATGACATACCTCCGTACTGAGGGTATGTGAAATACCCTCAGTTGTCCCGCCGGAGCATGCGACTGATACCGGCCGCCACCGTCGTCGCCAGCACCCAGCCCGACGCGGTGAACCCGGCCGCGACCCAGTTGTCCGTACCGTGCATGTACCAGCGCGACTTGTTGCCGAAGTCGACGATCGGGACCAGGAGGTCGACCGTGTACAGCACCGGGTTCCACTGCAGCCCGGTGTCGTCCTGGTTCACGAGGCACCGGGGCCCGCTCACGGTGAGATTGGCTTTGGTGATGCAGTCGTCGACCCCGAGCCCGAACCACAGGCTCCCGAGCACGAGCAACGTCAACAGCCAGCCGAGCGCGCGCACCGGACGGAAGCCGTAGCCGACCATCGATCGCTGCAACCAGCTCCACAAGTGCACGCCGGGTCCGAAGAACTTGAAGCCCTTCGCGAGCGCCACGTACCGGAACTGCTGTTTCTTCAGCAGCACCGTGGAGGCGTGCTCTTCGTTACCGGACGCGCGCAGCGTCGCCGCCAGCTGGTCGTAGGGCCCTGGCCGATAGCCGTCCATCGCCTCGCGCAGCAACACGATCCGATGGTCGATCGCCCGGTCGTCGTCGAGGGCGATGTCCTCTTGCAGCGCGTCGTAACGGAAATCCTCCAACTCGATCCCCGCCGCCGACGCCCAGAACGCCTCGTTGTCGCCCAGGGTCCCGCAATGCGCGCGCCGCAGCACGATCCGGCCGTCCGGCGGCGTCGCGGGCGTGAGCAGGAACTCGTCGGCCGAGACATCGCTGCCGTCGAGCGCGATCCCGTGCTGCGGCAGGGAACCGAGCCGCGCGCCACGGAAGTCGACGCGCCGCGCGACCTGGGCGCCGTCGAGGTTGACCCCGCCCTGCGCGATGAACGGGCGTTCCTTGTTCTCGGTGAGGACGAGGTCGCGGCCGATCCGCGCGGTGCGGACGTCCAGCGAGTAACTGGTGTTCGTCCGCGCACCGGGCTCGGTCAGGCTGGTACCGAAGAGGTTCACGCTGCCGCCGACCTCGGCGCCCTGCAGCCGCAGGGTTCCCTGGACGGTCGCGTCGGTGAGCTGGAAGTTGCCCGCGATTTTCGCGCGCCGCGCGGAAAAGACGTCGCGACGGGGATGCAGGAACATCGAATTCCAGGCGAGCACGTTGCCGCCGACGGTGATGTCCGCCATGCGCAACTGTCCCGACGGCACCCGCAGGCTCGTCGCCTCGATGTCACCGCCGATCGTCGTCCCGTCGAGGTGGATCGCGCGGTCGTAGTAAGGAATGCTCTGCCCGCGCACGACCTGGATCTCGGCGCCCGCCAGCCGGAGCGAACCGCCGATCCGCGCGTTGACCATCCGCAGTGTCCCGGTGGCCTGCATACCGTCGCTCAGTTCGAGGTTTCCGTTGACCGTCAACCGATCCGCGACCAGCGCCGGACGCGGGTCGATGTACGGGTCGTTCGACTTCCAGGCGTCCACCACGATCGGCCCGGACTGGTTCACCGACAGCCTGGCCTCCCGCATGACGATGTCACTGTCCACAGTGGCACTCGGCAGGAACACGATCCCACTGGCGGAGAAGCGTTTCCGCTGCGCGGCGGGCCCGTAGTTGTCCACCTCGCACAACAGGCTGCCGCCGATGTGGATCCCGTTCCCGTTGAGCGCGAAGCCGTCCCGGTTGTTCAGCGTCGCACCGGAGAAGTTGACGTTACCGCCGGCCCGCATACCCGGGATGCGGACTTCTCCGTTGGCCACCAGCCGATACGCGAGCAGCGCGCCGACGATGTTGACCCGGTCGGCCTGGATCGCCTTGCCCCGCGGATGGGTGATCACCGTACGGGTCAGCACGACCGAGCCCTCGATGACCGCGTCGGTGAGGTTGACCGCCGCGTTCGGCATCCCGCGCTCGCGATCGTCGCCGCGCTGGACCGTGGTCTCCTCGATCTCGTGCTCGCCGTCGACGTGCACGACACTGCGGATCAGGCGGACGTCGTTGCGGGTGCGGAGGTTCCGCGCCTTGAGCCCGGGCAACCAGCACTTGCGGAACACGAGCCCGAGCAGATGTGCCTCGCGAACGTCCGGCGGATGCTCGAACCGGCACCGCTCGAACCGGAACAGGTACTTGATGTCGGCGGCGCGCAGATCGAGCGTCCCGGTGATGTAGGCGTCCTCGACCTGCACGATCGGCGCGTTGGTCGCCTGACGGCGCCACCGGAGCAGACCGGTCGAACCCGGCTTCATCAGCTCGGACGCCGGGACCTCGTACCGCTTGTCGGGGTTCGGGTCGAACGGGTCGAGCGGCGGAAGGACCGCATCGCCGTTCGGCTCCCCTTCCCCCGGATCGCGCGGCCCGTTGTTGCGCCGAAAGCCCGGCATCGTCTCGCTTCCCTCCCCCGTCGTTCCCCTGGCACCAGCGAAGCCGATCACGCAGTGGATTCGCAAGGGGCCCAGGTCAGTAGACCGGAACCTGTCATGGGATCGCGACGGCAGAACAGCCACCGGGGTTCCGGCGCCATACGAAAGGGCTGTTCAGGACAAAAGTTAGGTCGATCCGACATCTTTCGACGGCGATCTTCCGCGATGGGCTGATCGGCGGTTTACCGGCTGCTATGGTCACTGGTTGGAGTCAGAAGCGAACTACGGGTAGGTCGCGCCCCAACGCGGCCCGTGCGGGGAGGCACGTCATGACAGGACCGGGAAGCGGCTCTCAGGGGGTCTACGACCAGATCAACGGGCCAGGGCCGCAAGCACCGCCAACGGGCTCGGGGATGATTCCGGGCGCCGCCGCGGCGCCGCCATCCCAACCGCCACCGAACTATGGCGAGTTGGGCACCGGGCAGGCGAAGGCCGACTTCGCCGCCGCCTCGGCGAACGGCGGCTGGGAATTCGACGCCGAAGCCATGGACAACGTCATCAAGCGGCTCCAAGAATGCATCGAACGCGACTTCAGCCGAGCACGCGCCGAAGCCAGCAACCTCACTGGTATCGACGCCATGGGTGCCGAGATCGCGAGTGACGGCTATGTCGCCATGGCGAACGCGTCCGGCGCGGCCTACCAGACCTTTCTCAACGGAGCCGCCGCCTACGCGCAGGCATATATGCAAACCCTGATAGACATCAAGACGGCCTATCAGAATCAAGACCAGGCCGCACTCGACGCGATTCGCTCCATCGGAAAGGCACTTTAAATGCGTTCTCGGTCCGTGGCCACCCTTGCCGCCGTTGTCTCAGCCGCCGCCGTAGTCGCCGGGTGCGGCAGCGAGACCCCGGGTACGCCCGCTCCTGGCCCGACAGCGTCTTCCGCCGCGGAGTCCGGCCTTCCGAGGGCGGGCGCCCCGAAGGTGGGAACTCCTTTGAAGACGACAGCCATCGAAACGAACGCGTGTGAGGCAGCGTCCGAATCGGAGATCAACGGCACCGGCGTGACTTTGAAGACGGCCGAACCGCAGGAGATCGCAGGCGGCAAAGGTTGCCTGTGGATCTTCACGAACACCTCCGGGACGGTGACCGGGAACCTCAATGTCAACGAGCCCGACGGGCTCAGCCACCTCTACGCGCTCAAAGCACAGGGCAGCGGGGTGACGACATTTCAGCCAGTGGCCGACATCGCCGGCTACCCGGCGGTCGTTTACGCCAATGGCGGCGAGGGCGCAGGTGTCTGCAACCTGGCGATCGGCGTACGCGACGACATGATGTACGTCCTGACCACACAACTCTTCAAGGGCAGCCCCAAGTACAACGACGCCTGCGGGCTGCTCACGAAAATCGGCGAGTTCGCTGTCCAGCACCTGAAGGCGGCCCAATGACCTACAGCGGCTGGGAGATCTTCACCAAGCTCAACGCCAACCCCAACACGACCAAGCGACTCGACGCGGCTCAGGTGTCGTCCCACAAGCTGTTGGTCATCCATGAAGACATCAGCAAGGCCATGGGAGACAGCCAGACCGCGTTGAGTTCCTTTTGGAAGGGCGAAGCCGCCGACAGCGGCGCGGCAGGTCTCGCCCCGCTCATCGCGACCTCCAAGATCGCGGGCGAGAACATGGACCGCGCCCGTCAGTCGATGTTCGACCAGAACGCCTCCTTCCATTACACGCGCGGCAACGTCCGCCCGGTGGAGAAGGAGCGCGCCGGGGACAGCGGGCCCGAAGACGTGCTGTCCATCGGTGCCAGTGACGACGAGATCGCGGCCGCGAAGTTCGACGCGGACACCAAGCACAACGTCGAGGTCTACGAGCCGTACTACCAGAGCACCCAGCCACGGCAGCTGACGCTCGCGCCGGTCTATCCGGCCGCGCACGATCCGAACGTCTCCGCCGGACCGATCACGGCGGACCCGGTGGATCCCGGACAGACCAAGGTAAGCGGGTTCAGCGGCGGGTATCCCGGTGGCGACTCGGGACGGCATGGTGGGCCCGGTGGGTACACGGGCGGGCCGAGTTCGTACAGCGCGCCTCCGGGGGCCGAGGGGTATCAGGCGCCGAGGTCGCCGCAGATCTCGCAGCCGCCGAGAATGCCGCAGATGCCGCAACCTCCGCGACCGACGCCGATGCCGTCTCCGCGACCGAACGACCAGACCGGCCTGTCCAGGACGGACCACGGGCCACAGCTGCGTCCAGGGGAGCACCGCCCGCCGAATTTCGGGCCAGGAAGCGGCGGACCCGGCGGCGGATTCGGATCGGGTGGCGGATTCGGGCCCGGCGGCGGATTCGGACCGGGTGGATCGACGGGCGGGCCGGGGAGTATGGGGCCCGGTCGCGGTGTCGGGGCCGGGATGCCCGGCGAAGGCGCGATGCGCGGTCCGGCCGGAACACCCGCGGGTGGCCCGGCGGCAGGCAGGCCCGGCGCTCCCGGAATGGGCGGTATGGGCGCCGGCGCGGGCAAAGGGGGCAAGGGCGGCGAGGACGAGGAGCACCAGCGCAAGATCACGCTGCAGGAAGAGGACGGCGACTCCATCTTCGGCGGCTACGACGGTGACAAGCCGGTTCCGCCGGTGATCGGCGCATAACCGTGCTCCAGAAACCCGTCGAACTGACGCTCCAGACCTACGAAACCCTGCTGGACCAGCATAACCTCGGTGACATCCACCCGACGCTCGTCCGCGGCGCGCGGTGGTACCTGCCCGAGGAACGCCGTGAGCTGGCCGCCACCGCCCAGTCCGAATTGGACAGACAGGGCCTGCTGCGGCGAGGCCGGATCGACGACGAGTTCCTCGACACGCTGCGTTTCCTGCAGCGGCCGGCAGTCGAGTACTACTCGTGGGTGAAGTCCGAGGGGTGCGAACAGACCGTTCGCGCCGCGGGCAGTGGTCGGGAAGCGCTCACCGTCGTCCTGGTCGACAAGGTCGTCTACCTGAAGCCGACCCGGCCGGACACGCTCGCGCAGGACTTCACCGGGCTGCTCCCCGAGGCTCTCCCCGCGCGCACACCGTCCTTGAACTGCGCGGAAGCCGACCTGCAGGTCCTGATGGAGGGCGAAATGCTGACCGGAGGCGGCCCGAGCATCCGCGACGCCAAGAAGATCCTCCGGTGGATCCGGTCGCCGCACACCTTCTTCGGACGACTGTATGTCGCTATCCGTGACGGCGGCGGCAACCGGAAACGCGTGGAGAGACCGCCGGGCTGGATGGACACCGAACAGGGCCGCGTCGTGTTCGGCCCGGACACCAAAGGCTGGGTGAGCCTCATGGGCGCCGGGCCGCACGAAATCGCCGCCAAAGTCGTCCAGCTGGAGTCGCAGCTACGCGGCCGCTAGCCCTGGTGGTTCGGGTTCAAGACCCGCGAGAGGAACGTCTTCGTGCGTTCCTCCTGTGGGTCGCCGATGACCTGGTCCGGCGTGCCCTGTTCGACGACGACGCCGCCGTCCATGAACAGCACGATGTCGGCCACCTCGCGGGCGAACTGCATCTCGTGTGTGACGACGAGCATCGTCATGCCCTCCTGCGCGAGCTGCCGCATGACCGCGAGGACATCGCCGACCAGTTCGGGGTCGAGGGCCGACGTCGGCTCGTCGAACAGCATCACGTCGGGGTCCATCGACAGCGCCCTGGCGATCGCGACCCGCTGCTGCTGACCGCCGGAAAGCTGCAGCGGCAGCGAAGTCTCCTTCTCCGCCAAGCCGACCTTCACCAGATTGTCCCGCGCGATACGCTCCGCCTCTTCCTTGCCACGCTTCAGAACCTTGCGCTGCGCGACGGTGAGGTTTTCGAGCACGCTCAGGTGCGAGAACAGGTTGAACGACTGGAAGACCATGCCGATTTTCGTGCGGGCGCCGTCGATGTCGACGTCCGGGTCGGTGATCTCGCTGCCGTTGACCACGATCTTGCCCTGCTGCGGTTCCTCGAGGAGGTTGACGCAGCGCAACAGCGTCGACTTACCCGAACCCGAGGGGCCGATGATGCAGACGACCTGACCCCGTTCGACGTGCAGGTCGATGCCCTTGAGCACCTTGAGCTCGCCGAAAGCCTTGTGCAGTCCCGAAACCTTGACGATCGGTCCGGTGTCCGTCTTGGCGCTCATACCGTTCCTCCGCCGGGCACTCCGGCCCCGTATTTCTTTTCGAGCCGCTGCTGCAGGATCGACAGCGGAATCGTGATGACGAGATAACACAGACCGGCCACGACGACCGGCGTCAGTCCCCTGGCCTCGATCAGCGCCTGACGGCTGAACTGCGCCAGTTCCTGCTGCAAGGGCGTGGTGCCGAGCAGGAACGCCAGTGAAGAGTCCTTCGTCAGCATGATCAGCTCGTTGGCCAGCGGCGGCAGGATGATCCGGAACGCCTGCGGGATCACGACGGTGATCATCGTGCGCGCGGGCGACATGCCGAGTGAACGCGCGGCTTCGACCTGTCCGCGTGGCACCGCCTGGATCCCGGCGCGGATGGTCTCCGCCATGTAGGCCGAGGACACGATGCCCAGCGCCAGCATGATCGCGATGTTGCGCGGCAGGTTCGTGTTGAAGGCCGTCGGCACCCCGATGCCGACGGCGATGAAGATCAGCAGCGCGGGCAGGCCGCGGAAGAACTCGATGTACCCGCGCGCCACCCAGCGGTACGGGGCGACCGAGGAAAGTCTCATGAGGGCGAGCAGCAGGCCCAGCCCGAGACCGAGCACGAAGCCCAGTGTGGTGAAGACGATGGTGTTCTTCAGTGCGACGGTGATGACGTCCGGGAACTGGTTGGCGGCGACCTCGAGATCGAAGAACGCCTTGCCGATCTTGCTCCAGTCGGCCAGTAGCGCGAGCACGATGACGATCACCAGCAGCAGGCTGTATTGCCCGGTTCGGAACGCCGAACGTCGCTGGCGGCGGCTCAAAGCCATTTCTCTCCTCAACCAAGTGGCGACAAACCGGTGGCCGGTGCACTGGGCACCGGCCACCGGAGACGGATTATCAGCTGGCGGTCGGGCCGCCCGGCTGCCAGGCCGGGGCCTTGCCGAACCACTTCTGGTAGATCTGCGCGTAAGAGCCGTCCGCCACGGACGCCTTCAGCACCTCGTTGATCTGGGCGAGCAGGGCGGTGTTGCCCTTCTTCACACCGATTCCGTAGAACTCGTTCGTCTTGAACTCCGTGACGACCGTGGTGTCCGGGTTCGTCTTCGCGAAGTCGTAGAGGACGCCGTTGTCGTTGACGCCCGCGTCGATCGTTCCGTTCTTGACGGCTTGCTCCAGCAGCGCGAGGTCGTCGAACGTGACGATCTCGGCGCCCTTGGCCTCCTTCTCCGCGTACTTGGCGCCGGTGGTGGCCGACTGGACACCGATCTTCTTGCCCGCGACGCCGGTGAGGTCCTTGACCGGCGAACCGGTCTTGACCAGCAGTGCCTGGGTCGCCTCGAAGTACGGGTCGGAGAAGTCGAACTTCTGCTTGCGCTCGTCGGTGATCGTCATGCCTGCCGCGGCCAGATCGCACTGTCCGCTGTTCATCGATTCGCCGGACTCGATGTTCTCGAAGGCGATGTCGACGATGCTCTGCTCGACACCCAGCTTCTTGCCGACCAGGTCGACCAGGTCGACGTCGAAGCCGACGACCTTGTCGCCCTGCTTGACCTGGAACGGCTGGTAGGGCAGGTGCGTGCAGGTGGTGACCTTGCCGGACGCGACGAGTTGGACGCCGCCGGCCGCGGTTCCGCCTTCCTCGCCGCACGCGGACAGCGCGCCCGCGGCTAGGGCGAGCGCCGGGATCAGGGCGAGCGCTTTGAATCGGGCCACGTCGTCACTCCTTGTAGTTCCCATGTGTCGAGAGCACGCATATTGCCACTCATCCGGCGGCAAGCACAGCACTACGACGTTACAGCGCCGTTTCGGCCGTTACTGGTCAGCCGTCGGGTATCGCGCCGACATGGCAAGGTGAGTGAGTATGGCGACCATGAACAACAACTCGGCGCCGCGCCTTCCACCGGCCGGACGCCGCCCCCGCGCCACCACTTCGGCGGGGCGGGCGGCGAAACCCCGGGCGTCGAAACCCGGAGCGCAGTTCGACGGCTATCTCTCGCCGTCACGGCCGCACGCGGGCGCGTACGACGAGATGTTCACCGCCGACGGCACGGTCCGCCAGCCGTACCGGGCGCTGTACGAGTCGATCTCCGCACTGACCTCGGCGGACCTTTCGTCCCGCTCAGCGGCGATCGACCGGGCCATGGTGGATCAGGGCATCACGTTCTCGCTGTCCGGCCAGGAACGGCCGTTCCCGCTCGACCTGGTGCCGCGGGTGATCACTTCGGCCGAATGGAGCAAACTCGAACGTGGTGTGGCGCAACGGGTCCGCGCGCTCGAAGCGTTTCTCGCCGACATCTACGGCGACCGGCAGATCCTGCGCGAAGGCGTTCTGCCGCGACGGCTGATCACCTCGTGTGCGCATTTCCAGCGTGAGGCGTTCGGGATCAACCCGCCCAACGGCGTCCGTATCCACGTGTCCGGTGTGGACCTGGTGCGCGACGAGGAGGGCACGTTCCGGGTGCTGGAGGACAACCTCCGGAACCCGTCCGGCGTGTCGTACGTGATGGAGAATCGCCGCACGATGGCGCGCGTGTTCCCGGATCTGTTCGCCCAGCACCGGGTCCGCCCGGTCGGTGACTACACCTCGCATCTGCTGCGCGCGCTGCGGGCGGCGGCCGCGGCGAACGTCGCCGATCCGATGGTCGTCGTGCTCACCCCCGGTGTGCACAACTCCGCCTACTTCGAGCATTCGCTGCTGGCCCGGCTGATGGGCGTCGAACTGGTCGAAGGTCGCGACATGTTCTGCCGCGACAACGTCGTCTACCTGCGCACCACCGAGGGCGAACAGCAGGTCGACGTCATCTACCGGCGGATCGACGACGAGTTCCTGGATCCGGTGCACTACCGGCCGGATTCCGTACTCGGCGTCGCCGGGATCCTCAACGCGGCCCGCGCGGGCAACGTGGTGATCGCGAACGCGGTCGGCAACGGCGTCGGTGACGACAAGCTCGTCTACACCTACGTGCCCGAGATGGTGAAGTACTACCTCGACGAGAAACCGCTGCTGCCCAATGTGGACACCTTTCGCTGCTGGCTGCCGGACGAGTTCGACTACGTCATGCAGCATACGGAAGAGCTGGTCATCAAACCGGTCGAAGGCTCCGGCGGGTACGGCATCGTGTTCGGACCGGACGCGACGCAGGCCGAACTGGCCGCGCTGAAGCGGAAGGTCCGGGCGTACAAACGCGGCTGGATCGCCCAGCCCGTCGTCCAGCTGTCCACCGTACCGTCCAAAGTGGACGACCTACTGGCGCCGCGGCACGTCGACCTGCGCCCGTTCGCGGTCAACGACGGCAAGGACATCTTCGTCGTGCCGGGCGGCCTGACCAGGGTCGCGCTCCCGGAGGGCAGCCTGATGGTCAACTCGTCGCAGGGCGGCGGGTCCAAGGACACCTGGGTACTGGCGCCGCGGTCCTCCACGGCGGAGCGGGAGCTGGAACGGCCCGCACTCGGCGAGCTGTCCCATGTGGATGGTCTGGTCGCCGAACAGGGCCCCGAGCTGACCACGACCCAGCAACAACAGCAGCAACAGGCACAGGGAGGTTGATGTGCTCGCCCGCAACGCGGAATCGCTGTACTGGATCGGCCGGTACGTCGAACGCGCCGATGACACCTCCCGGATCCTCAATGTCGCGGTGCATCAGCTGCTCGAAGACGCGAGCGTCGACTCGGACCACGCGAGCCGCCAACTGCTCGCTGTCCTCGGCATCTCGCCGGAGGGCGTGGACTCGCTCGACGTGTGGAAGCTGACCGAGCTGGTCGCCTACGCCAAGGACAACCCGGCGTCGATCGTCGGTTCGATCAACTCGGCCCGCGAGAACACGCGCGGCGCCCGCGAGGTCGTCTCGACCGAGCTGTGGGAATGCCTCAACGCGACGTGGAACGCGGTGCCGGACAGGCAGCGGTACGCGCGCCGGGCGGGGCCGCACGCTTTCCTTTCCTTCGTGGAGGAGCGCGCGGCGATGTTCGCCGGGCTCGCGGATTCCACGATGAGCCGTGACGACGGCTGGCTGTTCATGGTGCTCGGCCGCTCGGTCGAGCGCGCGGACATGGTGGTGCGGCTGCTGCTTTCGCGGGTCCAGGACAGCGCGTCCTCGCCTGGCTGGATCACCGTGCTCCGCTCGGCCGGCGCGCAGGACACCTACCTGCGGACCTACCGCGGCGCACTCGACGCCGGCCGTGTCGTGCAGTTCCTGATGCGGGACACGCTGTTCCCGCGGTCGGTGTTCCACGCGCTGCGCCAGGCCGAGGAATGCCTGGAGCGGCTGGACCCCGGCGTCAGCTCGCGTGCCAACGAGAAGTCCGAAGCGCTGCGGCAACTCGGTCGCGCCCGCAGTGAGCTGGAGTTCCTGCGGCAGTCAGATCTGCTGGACGACCTGCCGAAACGGCTCGGCGCCCTGCAGACGGAGATCAAGGACATCGGCGACGCGGTTTCGGTGCAGTACTTCCATTCGTCGCCGTGGGTGGCCTGGAGCGGTGCGGAGGTTTCGCTGTGACCTGGCAGCTTCGGGTGGCTCACCGGACGGGATACCGGTACGCGACGCCGGCCACGCAGTCGTACAACGAGGCGCGGCTGACCCCGCGATCCGACCGGCGGCAGACCACGGTCGTGAACCGGGTCGAGACGACGCCGGCGACCCGCGCCTACCGGTACACGGATTACTGGGGCACCGTCGTGACCTCGTTCGACCTTCACGCGCCGCACACCGAGTTCACCGTGCTCGCGACGTCGGTGGTCGAGACCGCCGACGAAGGCGAGCCGATCCGTTCGGCGTCGTGGAAGGACCTGCGCGGCGACACCGTGGTCGACCACCGCACCGAGTATTTGACGCCGACGCCGTACACACCAAAAGATCCGGAGCTGACGAAGGTCGCGCGCGAACTGCGGAAGGGGCTCGACCCGGCAGAGGCCGTGCTCGCGATCTGCGGCTGGGTCAACGAACAGCTCAAGTACCAGCCCGGAACGACCGGCGTGCACAGCACGGCGACCGACGCCTGGCGTGCGCGCGAAGGGGTTTGCCAGGACTTCGCCCACGTGACGCTGGTGATGCTGCGCGCGATCGGCGTCCCGGCGCGGTACGTCTCCGGGTACCTGCACACGAAACCGGAGGCGAAACTCGGCGAGACGGTCGAAGGCGAAAGCCATGCCTGGGTCGACGTCTGGACCGGCGGCTGGTGGGCCTACGACCCGACGAACGCGATCCCGGTCGGCACGAGGCACGTCTGGGTCGCGTACGGGCGGGACTACGCCGACGTCGCGCCGCTCAAGGGCATCTTCACCGGCGGCGGGCAGTCCACTTTGGACGTCTCGGTGCAGCTGACCCGGCTGACGTGAGCCGTCAGGCCCGAACTTCGTCACGCCAAAGGCTCCGGACGACAGCCAGGGCGGGTACTACCAGCAGATCAGCTGGGAGAACATCGGCAAGTATCCGGCCGACGTGATCATGTACGACAACCGCGGCGGTTCGCTTTCGCTGGGCCCGGCCGGGCTCGGCGGCGTGCCGACCTGGGCGCAGCTGCCCGCGGTGAAGGCCGGGAAGCTGATCCCCTGGAACAACGAGACACCGTTCTCCCACCAGCGCTTCACGCCGCAGCTGACGGAACCCACCGCCGCGCTGAACAAGTTCGCCCAAGTCGCGTGATCAGACGTGAGCATGTGTCGCTAGGCCAGGAATTCGCGTAGCGCCGCCGCGAGGTCTGCCGGGTTGTCCTCGGCCATGTGGTGGCCGGACTCGATGGCGAAACCGCGGACGTCCTCGGCCCATTCGCGCCAGACCGCGATCGGGTCGCCGTACAGATCGGCCATGTCGTCGCGACTGGACCACAACATGAGGAGGGGACAGGCGAGTTTCCGCCCGGCCGCCTTGTCGGCGTCATCGGCGTCGCGGTCAGGACCGAGGCCCGCGCGGTAGTCCTCGAGCATCGCGTGGACGGTCTCGGGATCGTGGATCGCGCGCAGGAAGTCGGCGTGGTTCTCGGCACCCATCACGCCGGGATCGCCGCCGTACCAGGCGTCCGGATCCGCGTTGATCACCCGCTCAGCGGGTTTCGCGAGCTGGCCGAAGAAGAACCAGTGCCACCATTTCCGCGCGAAGTTCGCATCGGCGCGGGCGAGCGCTTCGCCGATCGGGACGCCGTCGAGGATGACCAACTTGGTGACGTTCTCGGGGTGGTCCACCGCCAGCCGGTGCGCGACGTAGCTGCCGCGATCGTGGCCTGCGACGGCGAACCGCTCGTGTCCGAGATGCCGCATGAGCGCGACGACGTCGTTCGCCATGGCGCGCTTCGAGTGCGCGGAGTGGTCTTCGGTGCTCGCGGGCTTCGAGGACTGGCCGTAGCCACGGAGATCCGGGCAGACGACGGTGAACGCGTCCGAGAGCCGGGGCGCGACGTCGTACCAGGTGGTGTGGGTGCGGGGATGTCCATGGAGGAGGACCAGAGGCGGTCCTGAACCGCCGTGACGGACCCTGAGGGTCACTTCGCCGACGTCGGCCTCTTCGAGCTTGAATCCCTCGAACATGACCCTCCCGAGATGAGATGAACGGGACTTTCCTTGCAAATTGTGCAAGGAAAGTCCCGTTCATCACAGCCTGAACGAGGAAATCAGCTCCGGGCGTGCGCGTCCAGGATGTGCGCGACCGCTTCGGTGACCCGCTGCGCGAAGTCGATGTTCAGCCACTCGTCCGGCACGTGGATGTTCGAGTCCGGCCCGCAAGCGCCGGTGACCACGAACTGCGCCTCCGGGTACTTCTCGCCGAGCAGCCCCATGAACGGGATCGACCCGCCCATGCCGTAGCTCTTGTGCGGCGCGCCGAAGACCTCGCCGCTCACGCGGTGCAGGACGTCGTCGAGCCACGGGGCGCTGACGGGCGCGTTCCAGCCGTTCTCGGCCTGGAACCCGCCCAGCTCGACCGAAGCGTCGTAAGGGACGTCGGTGGTGAGCACGCGGCGGACCGCCTCCATCGCGGCCGGCGCGTCGGCGGTCGGTGGCAGCCGGAAGCTCAGCGTGAGCGTGGTGCTGTCGCGCAGCACGTTGCCCGCGTCGGCCGGGAGCGGGAAGCCCTCCGCGCCGATCACCGAAAGCGTCGGCCGCCACGAGTTGTTGAGCAGCAGTTCGAGGTCGTCGTCGGACATCGGGCGACCGACCACCGGGAAGAGCTTCTTCGCCGCGCCGGGCGCGATCTCGACGACACCGCGAGCCTCGTCGACGCGGTTCTCCGGAATCTCGACGCTCAGTTCGGCGAGCTTGATCTCGCCGGTCTCGACGTCCTCGATCCGGTCGATCAGGGCACGCAGCACGCGGAACGAACTCGCCACGATGCCGCTGGCCATGCCGGAGTGCTGCGCCGATTCGAGCACGCGGACGGTGACGTTGAGGTGCAGCATCCCGCGCAGACTGGTGGTCAGCCACAGCCGCTCGTAGTCCGTGCCGCCCGCGTCGAGGCAGACGACCAGCGAGACGGTGCCGAGCCGCTCCTTCAGGTGCTCGAGGTACGCCGGCAGGTCCGGACTGCCGGACTCCTCACCGGTCTCGAGCAGCACGACCGCGCGGGAGTGCTTACCACCGGCGGCGCGTACGGCCTCGATCGCCGTGGTCGCCGCGTAGCCGGAGTAGCCGTCGTCGACCGCGCCGCGGCCGTACAACCGGCCGTCGCGGATCACCGGCGTCCACGGGTCGAGCCCCTCGGACCAGCCTCCGACCGGCGGCTGCTTGTCGAGGTGCCCGTACATCAGCACGGTGCCCTTGTCGGCCGCTTCGGACGTCGCCGGGATGTCGACGACCAAGAGCGGGCTGCGGCCTTCGAGTTCCACGACCTCGAGCGTCGCGCCGGGGATCTCCCGGGCGGCGATCCAGGAGCGGACGTGCTCGACGGCACCGGCCAGATGGCCGTTCGCCGCCCACTCGGCGTCGAACGCCGGTGACAACGCCGGGATCGCCACCAGGCCGGACAAGCTGGGAAGGACGTCGTGCGCCCAGTTCGAAACCACGGTTTCGCGTACGGATTTCTGCTCCACGTCCGCCATCCTGCCACGGTTTCACGAGGGTGTTGTGGGTCACAGCGGCGGGCACGGATCGTCATCGCGCAAGCGGGGCGCTACGCCCATCGGGGCTCACCGCCCGCTGGTCGGGGCGCGGGTGAAACCCCTACTTTCGGCGGCCCCACACTCGGGAGTCCTAGCATTTTCCCTGATCAGGCACTCTTTCTCAGCAACAAATCAGCATCCGCCACTGACCAAAACGGCGTCCGGCATGCCAGGATGTGCGCACGAACCGTCAACGCCGATGGTGACCCAGCGCTTCAGATCCGACGTGCTGGTCCCCGCCGGCGCAGTCACTGTGGCCGCCACAAGTGGCCGCCAGAGGCGCCGACATCAAGGAGAGCAGCTCATGCCGTCCGAACACTGGACGCACCCGGAACCTGGAGATGGTCCCGCCGCCGTATCGGCGCAACCGTCCCCTGAACAGGTGATCGCCGGTTTGCGAGCAACGAGTGAAGGTGGCGCTGAGCTGACTCAGCTGCTCACCCCCGAAGGCGAACGGATCCCCTCGCCGCGATTCGACCGGTATGTCGACGACATCGACTCCGAAGCCCTTCGCGGCCTCTATCGCGACATGGTTTTGGTCCGCCGCGCGGACCGCGAGGCCAACGCGATGCAGCGCCAGGGCCAGCTCGGCATCTGGGTCCCGCTGCTCGGCCAGGAGGCCGCGCAGATCGGCTCCGGTCGCGCGTTGCGGAAGGGGGACATGGCGTTTCCCAGCTATCGCGAACACGGCGTCGCGTACGCCCGCGGTGTCGACCTCAAAGAGGTGCTCGGCATCTTCCGCTGCACCGACCACGGCGGCTGGGACTACCAGGCCCACGGCTTCCACCCGTACACCATCGTGATCGGCAACCAGGTGCTCAACGCCGCCGGTTACGCGATGGGCCAGAAGTTCGAGGGCAAGGTCGGCGACGACGACGGCGAGGCCACCATCTGTTACTTCGGTGACGGAGCGACTTCGCAGGGCGACGTGCACGAGGGCTTCGTCTGGGCCGCCGTCTACGACGCACCGCTCGTGTTCTTCTGCCAGAACAACCAGTGGGCGATCTCGGAACCCACCGAACGCCAGTCACGCCTGCCGCTGTACCAGCGCGCCCGCGGCTACGGCTTCCCCGGCATCCGCGTGGACGGCAACGACGTCCTCGCCTGCCTCGCGGTCTCCCGCTGGGCGCTGGAGGAGTGCCGCCACGGCAACGGCCCGGTGCTGATCGAGGCGTTCACCTACCGGATGGACGCGCACACCACCACCGACGACCCCACCCGCTACCGGCTCTCCGACGAGCTGGAGGAGTGGAAGCTGAAGGACCCGATCGAGCGTGTCCGGGCGTACCTCGCCCGCGGTGGCGGCGCCGACCAGGCGTTCTTCGACCAGGTGCAGGCCGATTCGGACGCCTTCGCGGCCGAGCTGCGCGAGTACTGCTTCAACATGCCCGAACCGCCTCCCGAGCGGATCTTCTCCAACGTCTACACGGAATCCACGCCACTGCTGGACGCGCAGCGTGAAGAGTTCCTGTCCTATATGGACGGTTTCGTCGAGGCGGGTGAGCACTGAGATGAGCGACCTCCAGAAACTCACCATCGGCAAGGCGATCAACCTCGGCCTCCGGCGTGCCATGGAAGCCGACCCCAAGGTCCTGATCATGGGTGAGGACGTCGGCAAGCTCGGCGGCGTCTTCCGCATCACCGACGGCCTGCAGAAGGACTTCGGCGAGCAGCGCGTGCTGGACACGCCGCTCGCCGAGTCGGGCATCATCGGCACCGCGGTCGGCCTGGCCGTCCGCGGCTTCCGCCCGGTGTGCGAGATCCAGTTCGAAGGCTTCATCTTCCCCGGCTTCGACCAGATCGTGAGCCAGGTGGCGAAGCTGCACTACCGGACGCAGGGCAAGGTCAGGATGCCCATCGTGATCCGGGTGCCGTTCGGCGGCGGCATCGGCGCGGTCGAGCACCACTCGGAGTCGCCGGAATCGCTGTTCTCGCACGTCCCCGGCCTCAAGGTCGTCTCGTGCTCGAACGCCGTCGACGCCTACTTCATGATCCAGCAGGCCATCAAGTCCGACGACCCGATCCTGTTCTTCGAGCCGAAGAAGCTGTACCACTCCGGCGCGATGAAGGCCGAAGTCGACACGGAAGGCACGCCGGACGCGCTGTTCAAATCCCGCGTCGTCCGCGAAGGCACCACGGCCACCGTCGTCGCGTACGGCCCTTCGGTGAAGGTCGCGCTTGACGCGGCCGCCGCCGCCGAGGACGAGGGCAAGTCCCTCGAGGTCATCGACCTGCGGACGCTGTCCCCGCTGGACCTGGACCCGGTGTTCGAGTCGGTGCGCAAGACCGGACGACTCATCGCGCTGAGCGAGGCGCCGTCGGAGACGTCGCTGACTTCGGAGATCGCCGCGCGCGTGCAGCAGGAATGCTTCTACTCGCTCGAAGCCCCCGTGCTCCGGGTGACCGGATTCGACACGCCGTACCCGCCCGCCAAGCTCGAGGAGCACTACCTCCCCGACCTGGACCGGGTGCTGCACACCGTCGACCGCTCACTCGCCTGGTAAGGGGGAATTTCCTGAAATGCCCGAGTACAAACACTTTCCCCTCGCCGACACGGCCGAGGGGCTGACCGAAGCCGACATCATCGCCTGGCAGGTCAAACCGGGTGACACCGTGACGGTGAACCAGATCGTGGTCGAGGTCGAGACCGCGAAGGCCGCCGTCGAACTGCCCATCCCGTGGGCGGGTGTGGTCACCGAACTGCTCGTCGAACCGGGTCAGACGGTGGAGGTCGGCGCGCCGATCCTCACCATCGACGTCGACCCCGGTGGCAAGGCGGCTCCTTCCGCCCCGGCACCCGCCGCCGCGAAGGAAGAGGAACCGGCCGAGGAGGAGATGAAGCCGCTGGTCGGCTACGGCTCCAAGGCCGTCGTCACGCAGCGCCGGGCACGGAAGGGCGCGGCACCCGTCGCTCCCGCCCCTGCCCCAGCCGCTGCTGTGGCCGTCGCCCCTTCGAAGCCGAAGGGCGGGTACGTGCCGCTGGCGAAGCCGCCGGTGCGCAAACTCGCCAAGGACCTCGGCGTCGACCTGCACGCGCTCACCGGCACCGCGAACGCCGGTGTCATCACCCGTGACGACGTGCACGCCGCCGCCAACGGTTCCGCCGCGCCCACCGCCACACCCTCCGTTGTGGACAGTGGCTACGACCCCGCGACCCGCGAACGCCGGGTGCCGATCAAGGGTGTCCGCAAGGCCACCGCGGCCGCGATGGTGCGGAGCGCCTACACCGCCCCGCACGTCACGGAGTTCCTCACCATCGACGTCACGCCGATGATGGAGTTCCGGGAGAAGCTCAAGAAGTCGCGTGAGTTCGCCGGGGTCAAGGTCACCCCGCTGACCTTCGCGGCGAAGGCCGTGTGCCTGGCGGCCAAGCGCACTCCGGACATCAACGCGGTGTGGGACGAAGCGGCGCAAGAGATCGTCTTCAAGGACTACGTGCACCTCGGGATCGCCGCGGCCACCCCGCGCGGACTCGTCGTGCCGAAGGTCCGTGACGCGGATTCTCTCTCACTGAAGGACCTCGCGGCCGCGATCTCCGAGCTGACCGATGTCGCCCGTCAAGGCAAGACCACACCGGCGGCGATGCTCCACGGCACCTTCACGATCAGCAACATCGGCGTCTTCGGCATCGACACCGGTACCCCGATCATCAACCCTGGCGAGTCCGCCATCCTCGCGCTCGGTGCGATCAAGGACACCCCATGGGTGGTCGACGGAGAGATCAAGGTGCGCAAGGTCCTCCAGCTTTCGCTGAGCTTCGACCACCGCGTGGTCGACGGGCAGCAGGGTTCGGAGTTCCTGGCCGACGTCGGCGCGCTGCTGGCCGACCCCGCGGTTGCGATCACTTACTGACCCAAGTATGTGAAGGCCCCTTGCTTGCGCCAAGCGCAAGCAAGGGGCCTTCACATACTTCTGGGCCCTTGCGCCGCTTAATCACTTGACGGAGTGAGCGCTCACTCCGCAGACTGGAAGCATGACAGAAACCACCTCACGGCGAAGAGCGCCGGGGATGAGTGCCGACGAGAGGCGCCGGATGATCGTCCAGTCCGTGCTGCCCCTGCTGGTGGAGCACGGCGCCGGCGTCACGTCGGCCCAGATCGCCCGCGCCGCCGGCATCGGCGAGGGCACGGTCTTCCGCGTGTTCAAGGACAAGGACGAACTCTTCGCCACCTGCTTCGCCGAAGCACTGAAACCCGACCAGGTGCTCGACGCGATCGCGGTCATCGACCTCGATCAACCCCTCGACGAGAGGCTCATCGAAGCGGCAGACGCACTCAGCGCGCACCTCCAGCGGATGGCTGCGCTGATGGCCGCCATGCACGGCACCGGCGGGCGACCCGAACACCGCCACGGCCCCGACGGCCGGGGGGACCGCCGGAAGGAATCGATGAGCGCGATGCGCGACGCCATGGTCGAACTGTTCGAACCGGAGAAGGACCGGCTCCGCCTGCCCGCGGCGCAATCCGCGGCGCTCTTCCTGTCACTGCTGTTCAGCGGCCGGATCCGGTTCGGCGAGACCGGTGACGAACCCACCACGATGGAACTCGTCGACGTGTTCCTCAACGGCACCTTGGGGACCGTGTGATCGGCCCGCCCGGCGGGGGCGGGATGGAGATGCTGCTGGCGCGGGGTGGCAGGCGACGCCGCCCGCCGTCGACGGTGCCCGACAGCGGGCTGACCGGTCCGGTCGACATCCCGGAGCCCGCACCCGAAGCCGGCCCGAAAGACCTGAAGTCCCGGCTCGGCCGCATGTGGGTCAACGTCTCGGGCACGTTCCGCGGCCTGCCCAAGGTCACGAAGCTGACCTGGCAGGCGAGCCCGTTCCTGACCATCATGATCACCTTGGTGACGCTGCTTTCCGGGCTGCTGCCCACGGCGACCGCGTACATCGCGAAGCTGCTGATCGATTCGGTGGTCGCGGCGATCCAGGGGCACGGGACCAAGAGCGCGATCGTCGGCGTCGCGCTGTTCCAGTTCGGTGTCCTCGTGCTCACCGCGCTCTCGCAGGCGCTGACCACCTATGGCCAGACCCTGCTGCAGGAACGGATGACGCTGACCATCCGCCACCAGGTGATGGACCACGCGAGCAAGCTGCATCTGTCGTACTTCGAGGGCTCCGCGTCCTACGACATGTTGCGTCAGGCCGCGCAGGAGGCACCGACCCGGCCGCTTTCGATGATGAACTCGGCGCTGGGCCTTGTCCGGACGGCGATCACGTTCGGCAGCATGGTCGCGCTGCTCGTCTCGATCAGCCCGCTGCTGGCGCTCGTCGCGCTCGTGGCGCCGATCCCCGCGTTCATCTCGCAGTCGAAGTACGGTGCCCGCGCGTTCTGGCTGACGCTGATGATGTCCCCGCTGAAACGGCGCATGGACTATCTGTCCTCTTTGGTCACCACGGACACCTATGCCAAGGAAACCAAGCTCTTCGGTCTCGGCCCGTACTTCGTCGACCGGTTCCAGCGGCTCGGCCAGGTCTCCTACGACCGCCAGCGGAAACTGACCCGCAAGCGCAGTGTCAGTTCGACGTCATGGGGTCTGCTGAGCACCGCCGCCGGATCCGCGATCGCGCTGTACATCGCACTGGAGGCCGTCGGCGGCAGGCTCACTCTCGGCGATCTAGCGCTGTACACGGCCGCCGCCGCTTCGGTGCAGACGTCGGTCCAGGGCCTGTTCACCGCGTTTTCCGGAATGTACGAGAACAATCTCTACCTCGACACGCTGTATCGCTTCCTCGGCACGAAACCGGAGATCGTCGCGCCGCCGGAACCCCGCGCCCTTCCATCCACTGTGGAAGGACACATCGAGTTCGAGGAAGTGTCCTTCACCTACCCCGGCGCACCAGAACCCGCGCTCGACGGCGTGAGCTTCGAGATCCGGCCTGGCGAAACGGTCGCCGTCGTCGGCCGCAACGGCGCCGGGAAGTCGACGCTGTTCAAACTGCTGTGCCGGCTGTACGACCCGACGGGCGGCCGGATCCTGCTCGACAGTGTCGACATCCGCGAATACGACCCGGTGGAACTGCGGAAACGGGTCAGCGCGATGTTCCAGGACTACGTGACCTACCAGGGCACCGCGTCCGAGAACATCGGACTCGGCGATCTGACGCACCTCGTCGACCGCGAGCGCATCGAGAAGTCCGCCAAACGAGCCGGGGCCGACGAGCGGATCGAGCGCCTGCCCAGCGGGTACGACAGTCCGCTCGGCCGCTGGTTCGACCAGGGTGTCAGCCTTTCCGGCGGCGAGTGGCAGAAGATCGCGCTGGCGAGGGCGTTCCTGCGGGAAGCGCCGATCCTGATCCTCGACGAACCGACGTCCGCCCTGGACGCCCAGGCGGAGCATGATCTCTTCTCGCGACTGAGGGAGCTTTCGGAGGGACGCACGACGCTGTACATCTCGCACCGGTTCTCCACCGTCCGGCAGGCGGAGCGGATTCTGTTGCTCGAGCACGGAAAGGTCGCCGAATACGGCACGCACGACGAGCTGATGGCGGCGAAGGCGGGCTATGCCGACCTGTTCACCTTGCAGGCCGCCGCCTATCTCGACGAGGCCGTCAGCTGACCTTCGACCGGATCGGGGTCGAGGGCGAAACTCACGCCCTCGACCTTGCTCCGGCGAAGTAAAAAGCACCAGCCCATACTCTCCTTTGAAAGTGGGGGCGACGATGGGCGACTTCGTATCGCGAGAAGGTGAAGCCCGCCCGCCAGTCGGTGAACTCGCCGAACAGGAGCCGTCCTGCGAACCGCGTCACCGGCCCCCGGAAGATAACCCCTTCACAGCTCACGGCGACTCGCTGCTTGCGCAGGCTCACCACGAGCAGCACGACACCGCCCAGACCGGCGACGACGGTGAGTTCAGCGTCCGCTTGCCGCCGCCGCGGTCATCCCACCGAGTACACGAGGGTCTCCATGCCTCAGCCAAGTCCACCCGACCGACCACCGTATCGGGGGTTGGGAGCAAAACGGGCAAGCCGTACGTTGTCCAAGTATGGCTGTCGCGTTCCTGCTCTATGTCGTCGCCGAGATCGCCGCCGTGTGGGCGGTGGGCTCGGCTGTTGGCGTGCTCGGCACGATCGCCCTGCTCTTCGCCGGTGCGTTCGTCGGATCCTGGCTCGCACGCCGCGAAGGCGGGCGCGCCTTCCGGGCGTTCGCCGAGTCCGCGCGCCTCGGCCGACCGGCCGACGCGGAGAAGGAACTCACCGACGGGATGCTGATCGCCCTCGGCGGTCTGCTGATCCTGCTGCCCGGTTTCGTGAGCGACGTCTTCGGACTGCTGCTCATCCTGCCGCCGACGCGGAGTGTCGCGCGCAAGGTCTGGCAGAAGCGGATGCAGCGCCGGGCGGTCAAGTACGCCAACCACGCGCGTGGACCGGTGATGGTGGTGGACAGCGAGGTCGTCATGGACACGCCTCCCGCCGAAGCCGCCAAGAAGCAACCGCCGGTGATCGAAGGCCGCATCGTCGAGGGCTGAGTCCCCTCAGCTTCGCCACTACGCTGCTAGCGGCGAAGCTGGGCTGAAGGGGACTTTCCCCGCATCCCAAGCCACGAAAGCGTCCTTCACCGCATCGCATGCGGTGAAGGGCCCCTTCAGGTCCCGTTCGGCTTCGGGATGTCGAAATAGCCGCTGAACCGGACGGCAGGCGCGTACTCGCCCTTCACCTTCACCTTGCCGGTCACGAACATCGCCGCCACGGCCGCGTTGCCGGTGGCCATCCGGATGAAGTCGTCGACGGACAGCGTGATGGTGGTGTCCGGCGAGCGCGCGAGATCAATGCTGGAAACGCAGACACCGTCTTCGATGACCGTTTGAAAACGATCGAAACCGTCTTCTCCGTCACCTTCGGTAAAACGCCATGCGACGACGAACTCGACATGCCGCGCGCGTTCGGGAACGAAATGGTCCGACATTCTGCGGAAAATCTCGTCGAGGAACGCCGAACGCAGTTCCGGGTGATCGGAGATCGCCTTGAGCTGCTCCCGTGACGCCCGCTGAACGATGTCGACCAGCACCTCGGTCTCCAGTGAGCTCAACTCGATACCCGCGCCGGCTTCGCCCAGCATATGCAGGGTTTCCAGCACCTGCACGAACTGCTCGGGGCTCAGTTTGGCGAGCTCCAGCTTCTCCGCGAAGGCGTTGACGACGTGCTCACCGCCGGTGCGCGTCTTGTGCAGCCGTAACGGGCGGGAAAAGCGCACCTTGTCCCGCCTGCGCCGGTTCGGAGAATTTCGGGGCACGGCACGGAAGTGTATCTGCTCGGCCGGGCTCAGGAAGGCTTCGGAAGGTCGAAGAAACCGATCAGGCCGGCCGCGAAGGCCAGGTCACCTTTTACTTTGATCTTTCCGGTGACGAATAGCACAGCGGGTGTCGCCTGATGGGTGATGAGCCGGAAGAAATCGACGGGCGCGATCGTGATCGTCACCCTCGGCTTCTCCTTCATGTCCCGGCCGACCGTGCACTCACCGTGGGAAATCACCGTCTCGTAGCGGTCGTACCCGCCTTCGCCGATGCCGCCGGAAAGCCGCCAGTGGACGACGGCGTGCAGGGTCTTCGCCCGGTCCTGCCGGATGTGGGCACCCATGCGGTCGAAGATCTCCCGCAGCACGCGTTCCCGGAGCGGCCGCTCGGCGACGACGCTCTCCAGTTGCGTGCGCGAGGCGCGGGCGACGAGGTTCGCGAACCGGGCAGGGTCGACCTTGCGGAGGTCGAACGCGGGCGCGGACTCCGCGAGCCGCCCGAGCGCGGCCAGCAGCCGCCGGACGTCGTCCTTGCCGAGATCCTTCGGGTCGATGGCACCCGCGACCTCGTTGACGTCGAGAGCGTGCGCCTCGGCCGAATCCGGCTCGATCCGGTCCAGCGCGTCGACCAGCGCGCGGCCGGTCAGCCCCACGATCTCGGTCATCTTTCCCTCCAGCTCCACCTACCAAGACGTAAGGCTACCCGCCAGTAGGTAGGTGGGCAAGCGTGCCGAAATCACCCTTGCCGGAGGTAGCCCGGTAGCGTCTCACGCGAACTAAGGGGAGGTCCTGAGTGTCCGAGGAAGTACCGCGTCCCGCCGAACGCGCCAAAAGGCTGCCGAGAGCGGTGCGGGAACGCCAGATCCTGGACGCAGCGGTCTCGGTGTTCTCGCGCTACGGCTATCACTCCGCGTCGATGGACGAGATCTCCGAGGTCGCCGGCGTGTCCAAGCCGATGATCTACACCTACCTCGGGTCCAAGGAAGACCTTTTCGGCGCGTGCATCCGCCGCGAGGCCACTCGCCTGCTCGAGGCGGTGCAGGACGGCATCAAGCCCGATCTGCCACCCGACATGCAGCTTTGGCACGGGCTTCGCGCGTTCTACCGGTTCGTCGCCGACTACCGCGAGTCCTGGACGGTGCTGCACCGCCAGGCCATGACCGTCGGCGGCGCCTTCGCCGCGGAGATCACCGCCATGCGCACCCGCGCGATCGAACTGGTCGCCGCGCTGGTCGTCTCCGCCGGCACCCGCAAGGGCCTCGGCGAGCAGGCCGAGTTCTCCGGCGCCGGGCTGTCCGCCGCGCTGGTCGGGGCGGCCGAGTCGCTGGCCGACTGGGCGCTCGACCACCCCGATGTCTCCGACGGCGTACTCGCCTCGTGGCTGATGAACCTCGTCTGGCTCGGGTTCAACGACCTCGTCGAGGGCGATGTCTGGAAGCCGTCAGAGAGCGACGACTGATCCCTCCAAGTGCGGCTTCGGCTTGCGCGCGTTCCAGAGTTCGAAGGCCCAGCCACCGCCTTCACTCCAGGTGGTGAGCGCCGCCTTCGCAGGCAACAGCACCGGCTGCTTGAACTTGACGTCGACCGTGAACGCCTCCGGCAGCCTGCCTTCGAACGCCGCCAGCGCGTGCGCCTTGGTCCACATGCCGTGCGCGATGGCCGACGGGAATCCGAACGCCTTCGCGGTGATCGGGTGCAGGTGGATCGGGTTGCGGTCGCCGGAGACCTCGGCGTAGCGGCGTCCGATGTCGCCGGGCACCTGCCAGATCGCGTTGGGCGACGGCTGTGAGAGCTGGCCGCGCGAGGTCTTCTCGCCGCTGCCGCCACCACGGCGCAGGTAGGTGCTGACGTCCGTCCATACAGGACTGTCGCCGACGAGCAACTCGCTGATCACGTCGAACTGCTTGCCCTTCTCGTGCGGCCGCAGATCTTCGGCGCGCACACGCAGGGTGAACGACTCTTCGAGCCGCAGCGGGCGGTGCTGGGTGATCCGGTTCTCGACGTGCACCATGCCCAGCAACGGGAACGGGAAGTCGGGCTCGGTCATCAGCGCCATCTGCAGCGGGAACGCCAGGATGTGCGGATACGTCGCGGGCAGGACGTCGTCCAGCCGGAAACCGCACACCTGGTTGTACGCGGCGAGGTGCGCCGGGTCGACGACGACGCCCTGGCGGACGAACTCGGTCCCCGGCAGCGTGCTCCCGCCGCTCTTGCGCAGCGAACCGAGCAACGCCTTGGGGTACAGCGAAGACAGGCTCGGCGAATCGCGAAGTTCCTTGACCGCCATGATCACGCCCCCAGCAGTGCCTGGCCGCAGACGCGGACCACGTTGCCGTTGACCGCGGCCGACGCCGGGTTCGCGTACCAGGCGATGGCCTCGGCGACGTCGACCGGGAGCCCGCCCTGGCCGAGGCTGGACAGCCGGCGCCCCGCCTCGCGGATGAACAGCGGCACCGCGGCGGTCATCTTGGTCTCGATGAAGCCCGGCGCGACGGCGTTGATCGTGCCGCCGTACTCCGCGAGCTTCGGCGCGCCGACATTCACCATGCCGATGACGCCCGCCTTGCTGGTGGCGTAGTTGGTCTGGCCGACGTTGCCCGCGATCCCGGCGATCGAGGAGACGCCGACGATCCGGCCGTTCTCGTGGAGCACCTTGCCGGACAGGAGCTTCTCGTTCACCGCGAGCTGCGACGCGAGGTTGACCGCGATGACCGAGTCCCAGCCGCCTTCGGTCATGTTGCCCAGCGTCTTGTCGCGCGTGATGCCGGCGTTGTGCACGACGATGTCGACGCCGCCGTGCCGGGTGGTCAGGTACTCGGCCAGCTTCTCCGGCGCGTCGGCGGCGGTGATGTCCAGCTGCAGCGCCGAGCCGCGGACCTTGTTGGCCACCTTGGACAGGTCCGCGCCCTGCGCGGGGATGTCGAGTGCGACGACGTGGGCGCCGTCGCGGCCCAGTACCTCGGCGATGGCGGTACCGATACCGCGAGAAGCACCGGTGACCAGCGCGACCTTGCCCTCCAAGGGCTTGGCCCAGTCGGCCGGGGCCGACGCGGTCTTGGTCTCCGTGCCGACGCGGATGACTTGGGCGTCGACGAAGGCGGACTTAGACGACAGCAGGAATCGGAGCGTGGACTCGGTGGCCTCTTCGGCCCCTTCGGCGACGTACACGAGCTGAGCGGTCGCGCCGCGCTTCAGTTCCTTAGCGACGGAGCGAACGAAGCCTTCGAGCGCGCGCTGGGCGATCCGCTCGTGTCCTTCGGCCAGCTCCGGCGGCGTTCCGAGGACGACGACGCGGCCCGACGAACCGACGCTGCGGATCACGGGGTGGAAGAAGGAGTAGACCTCACGAAGCTGCTTCGGGTCCTTCACGCCTGTCGCGTCGAAGACGAGCGCGGCGTGCTTGTCGGCCGCTGTCGAGATGACGTCGATGCCGGCGCGGTGCAGCTGCGCCTCGATCACCTTTGCGAGGCGGCCGCCCGGCGCGGCGCCGAGAAGTGCGGGACCTTCAAGGGCAGGCTGACCGGGCTTGTACCGGCGAAGCGTCGCGGGGTTCGGCAGGCCGAGCTTCGGCACCACGAACTTCCCCACCGGGGATTTCGTGAACTGCTGGTACCTGTCAGCCATTACGTGCCTCCCGTGCAGTTTGCATCACGTCGTATTCTAACCTACTCGCTAGTAGGTTACAGTGTGAGAGAGCCTACGGAGGAGTGGAAAAAAATGGCCACGAAAAGGACGGCACCCGTGCGCAAGGTCGCGATCATCGGCGGCAACCGGATCCCCTTCGCCCGCTCGAACGGTCCGTACGCGAAAGCGTCGAACCAGGACATGTTCACGGCCGCCCTCGACGGCCTGGTCAGCCGCTTCTCCCTGCAGGACGAGGTGATCGGCGAGGTCGCCGCCGGAGCGGTGCTCAAGCACGCCCGTGACTTCAACCTGGCCCGCGAAAGCGTGCTCGGCAGCAAGCTGAACCCCGCCACTCCGGCGTCCGACGTGCAGATGGCCTGCGGTACCGGCCTGCAGGCGATCGTCAACGTCGCCAACAAGATCGCCCTCGGCCAGATCGACTCGGCCATCGCGGGCGGCGTCGACACCACGTCCGACGCGCCGCTGGCGGTCAACGACGACCTGCGCCAGATCCTCGTGCAGCTCAACGCCGCGAAGACGCTTCCCGAACGGCTCAAGCTCGCCGCGAAGCTGCGTCCCGGCCACATCGTCCCCGAGATCCCGCGCAACTCCGAGCCGCGCACCGGCCTGTCCATGGGCGAGCACGCCGCGCTGACCGCGAAGGTCTGGGAGATCACGCGTGAGGCGCAGGACGAGCTCGCCGCGACCAGCCACCAGCGTCTCGGCGCCGCCTACGACAACGGCTTCTTCGACGACCTGGTGACCCCGTTCCTCAAGCTCGCCCGCGACCAGAACCTGCGCCCGGGCTCCAGCGTCGAGAAGCTCGCGAAGCTGAAGCCCGCGTTCGGCGGCGCCGACGGCACGATGACCGCGGGCAACTCGACGCCGCTGTCCGACGGCGCGTCGACCGTCCTGCTCGCGACCGAGCAGTGGGCGAGGGCCAGGAAGCTGCCGGTGCTGGCGTATCTGACGTTCTCGCAGACCGCGGCCGTCGACTACGTCCATGGTGACGAAGGCCTTTTGATGGCGCCCGCGTACGCCGTCCCGCGGATGCTCGACCGCGCCGGACTCACCTTGCAGGACTTCGACTTCTACGAGATCCACGAGGCCTTCGCCTCGCAGGTGCTCGCCACCCTCAAGGCGTGGGAGGACCCGGCGTTCGCCAAGGAGAAGCTCGGCCTCGACGAGCCGCTCGGCTCCATCGATCGAGCGAAGCTGAACGTCAACGGCTCGTCGCTGGCGGCCGGGCACCCGTTCGCCGCGACCGGCGGCCGTATCGTCGCCACCCTCGCGAAACTGTTGAACGAGAAGGGGTCCGGCCGCGGACTCATCTCGATCTGCGCGGCGGGCGGCCAGGGCATCACCGCGATCCTCGAAAAGTAATCCGTTCGCCTGGAGCGGATCGGCGGAAAAACCCGGTGCCTTTGTCGGTGCCGGGGTCTAGTTTGTCCGCATGTTCGCAGTTCAAGCGAAAGCGCTGGTCAAAACCTACGGGGCCACCAAGGCGCTCGACGGGGTCGATCTGTCGATCCCGACGGGCAAGGTGCTGGGCCTGCTGGGGCCGAACGGCGCCGGAAAGACGACGACGGTCCGAATCCTGACCACACTGCTTCGCCCGGATTCGGGCGAAGCGGAGGTGGCCGGGCATGACGTGCTGGCCCAGCCCGACGCCGTCCGGCGGTCGATCGGGTTGTCAGGCCAGTACGCCGCAGTGGACGAGAACCTCACCGGGTTCGAGAACCTGTACATGGTCGGCAGGTTGTACGGGAGCAAGAAAGCCGCGGCGAAGTCCAGGGCGCGCGAACTGCTCGCGCGGTTCCGGCTGGAGGACGCGGCGGACCGCCCCGCCAAGACGTACTCCGGCGGTATGCGGCGACGGCTCGACCTCGCGGGGGCGCTGGTCGCCGAGCCGACCGTGGTGATCCTCGACGAACCGACCACCGGGCTCGATCCACGCGGCCGGATCGACACCTGGGAGGTCATCAAGGAACTGGTCGCCGACGGCACCACGGTCCTGCTGACCACGCAGTACCTGGAGGAGGCCGACCAGCTCGCCGACTCGATCGTGGTGATCGACAAGGGAAAGGTCATCGCGCGCGGCACGGCCGACGAACTCAAGCAGGAGATCGGCGGCGAACGGCTGGAATTGGTCGTCGCGAACACGGGCGACCTCGCCATGACGACACAGGTGCTGACCGAAGTCGGTTCGGGGACACCGTCGGTCGACGAGCACACCCGCAAGGTCGACGTCCTGGTCGAGGGCGGGCCGAAGGCGCTGATCGAGGCGCTGCGGCGGCTGGACGCGCACGGTGTCGCCGTCTTGGACGTCGCGCTGCACCGGCCGACGCTCGACGACGTCTTCCTTTCGCTGACAGGACACGCCACGGACGAGGGGGAAAAGAAGTGAGCACGGTCGCCAAGGCCTTTTCCGACGGTGGCGTGATCACCTGGCGGAACCTGAAGAACGTCCAGCGCAACCCGGACTGGCTGATGGCGGCGACGCTGCAGCCGATCATGTTCGTGCTGCTGTTCGCGTACGTCTTCGGCGACGCGATCGGCGGGGAAGCGGGTGGGCTCGCCTACCGCGAGTTCCTGATCGCCGGCATCTTCGCGCAGACGGTCGCGTTCAACTCGGCGTTCACCGTGATCGGGTTCGCGAACGACCTGCAGAAGGGCATCATCGACAGGTTCCGTTCACTGCCGATCTCCCGCCTCGCGGTGATCTTCGGCCGGACGACGTCCGACCTGGTGATCAGCGTGGTCGCGCTGATCGTCATGTCGCTGTGCGGGCTGCTGGTCGGCTGGCGGATCCGCGGCAGCTTCCTCGACGCGGTGCTCGGCTACCTGGTGATGCTGATGTTCGCCTGGGCGCTGTCCTGGGTCGGCGCGTGGATCGGGCTCGTCGCGCGCAGTGTCGAGGTGGCGCAGAGCGCCGGGCTGATGTGGATGTTCCCGCTGAGCTTCATCTCGACGGCGTTCGTCCCGGCGGACAAGCTGCCGGGCGTGCTGAAGGCGATCGCCGACTGGAACCCGTTCACCGCGGTGATCAACTCGGCGCGTGACCTGTTCGGCAACCGCTTCGGCGCGGCACCGACGGGCTGGCCCGCCGAGAACGCGTCGCTGTACGCGATTCTGTGCTGCATCGCCATCATCGCGATCTTCGCGCCGCTGGCGACGGCCCAGTACAAGAAGGTCGCGAGCCGCTAGAAAACTTCAAGGCGGAAATGTCGAACCGCCGTCGAGCCGCTCGACGCGCTGGTGAAGGCGGGGTAGACAAGGCCCCGTCAAGACACTGAGGAGCAGCGATGCGGTTTCTGATGATGCACCGGCTGGACGAGAACGCCCCGGAAGCCTGGAACCCCAGCAAAGAGTTCGTCGAGCAGATGGGCGCCTTCATCGAGGACTCGTTCAAGAAGGGCATCCTGATCACGGCGGAGGGCGTGCACCCTTCCGAGCGGGGCGCGCGGGTCCGCAAGGGGCGCGGCGGCAAGATCACCGCGACCGACGGCCCGTTCACCGAGGCCAAGGAGGTCATCGGCGGCTTCGCGCTGATCAACGCCGAAGACCTGGCCGAGGCCGTCGCTTTCGCGGAGACCTACGCGGCCCTGTTCGACGAGATCGAGGTCGAGGTCCGGACGGTGGTCGAGGCAGAGGACATCGCCGCCTTCACCGAGTGAGCCCACGGGCCCGAGAGTGTCAGGAAGGTCCGTTCATAACAAATCCTGTTATGAACGGACCTTTCCTAACGTCCGGGGCTACTTGGTGATGGCCTTCTCGGCGCGCTTCGCGAGCTTTTCGGCGTGCTTCTCCGCCTTGGACGCGGCCCGGCGGGCACGCCAGCCGAGCGACGGCTTGCCGGCGGTGTCGGCGGCGGCCAGCAGAAGACCACCGGCGAGGCCGGCGTTCTTGATGAACTGGATCTGCTGCTGCTGGCGCTCGGCCGGCTCCTTGATCTCCCAGAACCGGTGCGTGGCCAGCGTGGTCGGGACCAGACTGCCGAGCAGCAGCAGCGAGGCCAGCCGGGGCGCCTTGCCTGCGGCGAGCGCGACACCGGCACCGACCTTCACCGCCGCGTCGATGCGGACCAGAGTGGCGGGGTCGCGCGGCACCGCTTCCGGCACCAAGCCCTCCAGCTTGTCGAAAGACCCGGTGAGGAACGGCTCCGCGGCCTTCGCGTGGCCCTGGGTGTCCCTCAGCGCGCCGATCCCGCCGGAGATGAAGATCGCGGCGAGGAGCGGACGTGCGACGCGGCGGAGAATCACGGTCGTTGCCTTTCTTGATCGAACCCGGGGAAAGCAAACCTATCCCCAGACTTCCCGTCCGAAGGGGAGCCGAACCGCGCTAACGGAGTATCTTCGAATATTTCTCTCAAGCTAGAAAGCCATAGATTCCGCTAGCGGGCCGGATACGCCCGCGGCAACTTGAAGCCGCGGTCGGCCGCGACCTCCCGCAGTCGGTCCGGATAGTCGGTGATGATGCCGTCGACACCGTCGTCGATGAGTTTGTGCATGGTGGCGGGGTCGTTGATCGTCCAGGGCACGACCTTGATCCCGGCGCGGTGCGCCTCGCGGACCAGTGCCTTCGTCGTGAACGGCCGGTAGTCGGGGTCGCCGATCTTGCCGCCCTGCGGGTTGCCGTGCACCGGCGAGAGCGCGCTCGCGCCGAACGACTTCACCGCGCGGACGGGGCTGCCACCGAAATCGTCGATGTCGAGCCCGCCGAGCCACGGCGACTTGCCCGGCTGCCCGACCTGGAGGAACTCCGGCTGGGTCAGCGCGACCGCCGGGATCCACGGCGCTACCTTGCGCAGCAGCATCAGCGAGCCCCAGTCGAAGCTCTGGATCGTGACGTTGTGCGCGAACCCGGAGAACAGGATCTCGCGCACCGCCCGGTGGACGAACCGCTCGCGCGGCGCCGTCTCCTGCGGAGCGGCGGCCTCGACCTTGGTCTCGATGTTGAACTCGATCCCCCACGCGCGGTGGTCACGGGCGAGCTGGAACAACTCGGCGAGCGTCGGCATCTTGGCGCCGGGGGACAAGGTCTGACCGGGGTGCGCGGGCTGCCGGATCGACCCGCAGTCCAGCGTGCGGACCTGCGCGAACGTCAGATCCTTCACGTACTTCCCGACGTACGGGTACGCCGGGTCGCCGGGCGTCGCGGGCGCGGTGTCGCGGCACTTCGCGGATGTCGTCTTGCGGTCGTGGGTGATCACCTCGCGACCGTCCCTGGTGATCTGGATGTCGAGTTCGAGTGTGGTCACCCCCAGCTCCATCGCCTTGCCGAACGACGCGAGTGTGCTCTCGACAGTGAGGCCGAGCCCGCCGCGATGGGCCTGGACGTCGAAGGTGCGACGCGGATGCGCGTCGGCGACCCCGGCCGTGGTCAGGGTCAGCGCAGCGGCGATGACCAGCGCGAATGTCTTCATGAATGAACCATGCCACCGTCGGATGAACTTCGATTGACTTTGACGCAACGTCAACCTCTACCTTCGTGGACATGCCGATCGAGAAGGAGTGGTCGATCCAGGACATCGCCCGCTCGGCCGGGACCACGAGCCGCACGCTGCGCCACTACGGCGACATCGGGCTGCTCGAACCGAGCCGGGTGGGGAACAACGGATACCGCTACTACGACCAGGACGCGCTGGTGCGGCTGCAACGGATCCTGCTGCTTCGCGAACTCGGGCTGAGCCTGCCCGCAATCAGCGAGGTGCTCGAAGGGGAGCAGGACACGACGGCGGCGCTACGCACGCACCTGAAGTGGCTGGAGCAGGAGCGACAGCGGCTCGGACGGCAGATCGAATCGGTCAGGACGACCTTGAAGAAGACAGAGAGAGGTGAACAGCTGATGGCAGCGGAAGTGTTCGACGGCTTCGACCACACGAAGTACGAGAAGGAGGTCACCGAACGCTGGGGTGCCGACGCCTACAAGCAGGGTGATCGGTGGTGGAAGTCGCTGAGCGCCGAGGACAAGAAGGCGCACCAGCAGGAACAGAAGGACATCGCGGTGGCCTTCGGGGAGGCTCACACCAAGGGCCTGCCCGCCGACGGTGACGAGGCTCAGGCGATCACGCGGCGGCTGTACGAGTGGCTTCGGCCGGCCGTGCGTACCGTCTCGAAGAGCTACTTCGCCGGTCTCGGACAGCTTTACGTCGACGACCCGCGCTATGGGCAATACGACGAGAAGCACGGCTCGGGTACCGCGGAGTACATCCGTGACGCGACGAAGTTCTACGCCGAGCGCAACCTGAGTGACTGAGAACGAGCGACGGGGCTGCAGACCCGTCCACTCGGAGTAACCCGCCGCGACACGCCTACCCCTCTATGGCGGAATATCGGACCCACGCTAGAAACGCCGATAGCGTGCGAGAGTGGATCCCATCCGCAACCCCTTCGCGCCGGGCGCCGGTCAACGACCGCCCGAGCTGGCCGGTCGCATGCGTGAGCTCCAAGCCTTCGAGGTCGTCCTCGAACGGGTCGCGCGCGGGAGACCGGAGCGCAGCCTGATGCTGACCGGCCTGCGTGGCGTGGGGAAGACCGTGCTGCTGGGCGAGCTGCGTTCCAAGGCGATCAAGCACGGCTGGGGCGCGGGCAAGATCGAAGCCCGCCCCGACATCGAACTCCGGCGACCGCTTTCGGCCGCGTTGCACCGTGCGATCCGCGACCTCGCCGTGCGCCACCGGGCGCCGGACCGGGTCGAGCAGGTGCTCGGCGTGCTCAAGGCGTTCGCGCTACGCGCAAACAAACCGGACGCCAAGCTCCGCGATCGCTGGCAGCCCGGTATCGACGTGCCCGCCGCACAGGGCCGGGCCGATTCCGGAGACATCGAGATCGACCTGGTCGAGCTGTTCACCGAGGTCGCCGAACTGGCCGCGGACGTCGGCACCGGCGTCGCGCTGCTGATCGACGAGATCCAGGACCTGCTGCCCGAGGACGTCTCCGCGCTCTGCGCCGCCTGCCACGAACTCTCGCAGTCCGGAGCGCCGTTGGTCGTGGTCGGCGCTGGTCTCCCGCACGTGCCTGCCGTGCTTTCGGCGTCGAAGTCGTACTCGGAGCGCCTCTTCCGCTACGCGCGCATCGACAGGCTGGAGCGCGAAGACGCCGATCTCGCGGTGATGGCGCCCATCGAACGCGAGGACGCGGGGATCGAACCTGAAGCGTTGGACGCGTTGTTCGACGCGTCCGGCGGTTACCCGTACTTCATCCAGGCGTACGGCAAGGCCGCCTGGGACGCCGCCCCGGCCGATCCGATCACGGTGAAGGACGTCCAGGTCGCGGCCCCGGAGGCCGAATCGGAACTGGCGGTCGGCTTCTTCGGCTCCCGCTACGAGCGCGCGACGCCTGCCGAACGCGAGTACCTGCTCGCGATGGCCGAGCTGACGCAGGGCCGCGACGAGGCTGCAGGCACCGCCGATGTTGCCGTTTACCTGGGGCGGAAGCCTTCGTCTCTGTCTCCGGCGCGGGACAGCCTGATGAAGAAGGGCCTCGTGTACTCGGCCGAGCGCGGGCACATCGCGTTCACCGTTCCGCACTTCGGCCACTACCTGCTCGGCCGGGACTAGTGCTCTCTGGGGCTTTATAGCGTGGCCGCTAGAAAGCGGTAGAGACCCCTACCACCGGTTTCGTCGTGTCTTCTTCCGCTAAATCCCGCGAACGCCAGAGGCACTTCGCGTTATCAAGATGTGACCGGTGCCACCAAATCTCTCCGGATTTTCCCTCTGGTTACCGACGATTCATCGGCAGGTGTGCCAAGTCACCGGATAATCGTTGGATTCCTTGTGAAAAAGAGTGCATACTAGAGACACAGCCACCAAGACTCAAGACCCTCAAGGGGATGACTCAAACCGATGAACAACATCGCCGCCAAGCTCCGTGCCCGTCGCGCCGAGGCTCGCACTCGCCGGGCCCTGAACCGGGCGATCGACACCGCGGCCACCGCGACCGTTCGTCAGGAACTCATCGCTATCTCCCAGGCGCACCACACGCACATGCGCTGACCTGACAACAACCGTTGTAGATGTCGCCCATTCGAGTGACCTACGACACATGATGTGCGAGGTGTAACGACGCGGAACGCCGCGTCGATACCCATTACGACCCCGTGATGCTGGCGGACCCCCGACCTGGCAGCATCACGGGGTTTCCATCTGTCCGGATCCGGAAAAGTTCTTGCCTTCACCAGTTCGTGGAGTAATCTTTGACTTCGTCAACGAATCAGTTGGGGTGGTCAAATGAATGTTCCACCGGACCGGGTGGCGACCGTCCGGGCCTTCAACCGCCTGTACACCGGCGTGATCGGCATCCTCGACGAAGGACCGGCCGACTCCGAGTACTCCCTGAGCGAAGCCAGGGTCATCTTCGAACTCGCGCAACAGGACCCGACCCAGGTCACCGACCTGCGCAAACGTCTCGACCTCGACGCTGGCTACGCGAGCAGGCTGCTCGGCAGGCTCGAAGACCGCGGCCTCCTCACGCGCGAGCGCAGCGACGAAGACGCCCGGCGCCAGGTCATCCGGCTCACCGAGACCGGCCGGAACGCGTTCGCCGTCCTCGACGCGCGATCGGTGGACCGGATCGGCTCACTGCTCGGCCGGTTCGCCGACGACGAGCAGCAGCGCCTGCTCGGGGCGATGGACACGATCACGTCGCTGGTCGGCGAGCGTGCTCCGGACCCCACGCTGGTCCTTCGCCCACCACGACCGGGTGACTTCGGCTGGGTGGTCCAACGGCACGGCGCCCTCCACTCCCGCGAGTACGGCTGGGACGAACGGTTCGAAGCCCTCGTCGCCCGCGTCGTCGCGGACTACGTCGACAAACGCGGCGAGCCCCGCCAAGCCGGTTGGATCGCCGAACTCGACGGGGAGCGCGTCGGCAGCGTCTTCTGTATGCCCGCCGAAGACGGCACCACCGCAAAACTGCGGATGCTGTTCCTCGAACCGGCCGCACGAGGACGCGGTGTCGGGAAACGCCTGGTCGCCGAGTGCGTCGAGTTCGCCAGGGCGTCCGGCTACCGGGCGATGGAGCTCTGGACGGTCTCGCTGCTGGTCGCGGCGAGGGCGATCTACCGGAAGGCCGGCTTCGAGCTGGTGAGCGAAGAGACGATCCCCGGCTTCGGCTACGAACTGACCGGGCAGACCTGGCGGTTGGAGCTGTGAAGTGTTCGCCGCTGCCGGGACACACTTCGTCTGGCACCTGCTGAACGGTCTCGTCCTCTATCTGGTGGCGACCGCGACGACGAAAAGGGCCGCGTCCCGGCAGGACGCGGCCCCTTCGCTCACCTGAGATCTAGTGGACGCCGATTTCGCGGAGATCCTTGTCGTGTTCGTCGGCGTGGTAGTCCTCGGCCGCGGTGTCGTCCGTGCCGTTGAAGACCTTCATCTGCCGCGCGACCACCGTGAAGATCACCGCGACCAGCAGATTCGCCGCCAGTGCCACGAACCCGACGTAGATCTGCAGCTGCGAGCCGCCGAACGGGTGCCAGCCGAAGATCGACAGCTTGTCCAGCGCCAGCGCCGAACCACCGAAATGGGCTTTGCCGCTCGCCGCGTTCGGGATGTCGTAGAGCATGATCAGGCCCCACCCGATGCCGACGATCCAGCCCGCGATCAGGCCCCAGCGATGGAACCAGCGCGTGTACAGCGAGATCGCCACCGCCGGCAGCGTCTGCAGGATCAGCACCCCGCCGATGAGCTGCAGGTCGATCGAGAACTGCGGATCGATGAACAGGATGAACGCCACCGCGCCGAACTTCACGATCAGCGAAGCGAGCTTGGCCTGCTTCGCCTCCTGGCCCGGCGTCGCGTTCTTCTTGATGTACTCCTTGTAGATGTTGCGGGTCCACAGGTTGGCCGCCGCGATCGACATGATCGCCGCGGGCACCAGCGCGCCGATACCGATCGCCGCGAACGCGATACCCGCGAACCACGACGAGAACTGCGAGTCGAACAGCACCGGGACGACGGTGTTCGTGTCGGGTTTACCGGTGGCGTTGTTGGTGATCGGGGAGACGGAGGCACTGATCGCCACGTAACCGAGCAGCGCCAGCAGGCCGAGGACCAGCGAGTACGCCGGAAGCGCGACCATGTTCCGCTTGATCACGCTGCGGCCGCGCGAGGCGAGCACGCTGGTGAGCGAGTGCGGGTAAAGGAACAGCGCGAGCGCCGAACCGAGCGCCAGCGTGGCGTACTGCAGCTGGTTGTTGGCGTTGAGCAGGATGCCGTCCGACGGCGAAGGCGTCTTGTCGAACTTCGCGTCGGCCGCGTCGAAGATCGCCGACCAGCCGCCGAGCTTCGAGGGCAGGTAGATGATCGCCACGATGATCACGAGGTAGATCAAGATGTCCTTGACGAAAGCGATCAGCGCGGGCGCGCGCAGGCCGGACTGGTAGGTGTAGACCGCCAGGATGATGAAGGCGACCAGCAGCGGCAGGTGCCCGACGATGCCGGAGCCGTTGATGCCCATGGTCCGCAGCACCGCTTCGAGGCCGACGAGTTGCAGCGCGATGTACGGCATCGTCGCGATGATCCCGGTGATCGCGATCAGCAGCGCGAGTGTCGGCGAACCGAACCGGCCGCGGACGAAGTCGGCGGGCGTCACGTAGCCGCGAACGCGGGAGACCGACCACATGCGCAGCGCGGGCATCAGCACGATCGGATAGACGACGATCGTGTACGGCAGCGCGAACATGCCCATCGCGCCGGCACTGAACATCAGCGCGGGCACGGCCACGAAGGTATAGGCCGTGTAGAGGTCACCGCCGAGCAGGAACCAGGTGATCCACGACCCGAACTTGCGGCCGCCGAGGCCCCATTCGTCCAGATGGTCGAGGGTGTTGCCCGCCTTCCAGCGGGACGCGACGAAGCCGAGGACCGTGACCACCGCGAAGAGGACCGTGAAGATGATCAGCTCCGGCCACTGGATGTTGCTCACTTGACGTCCCCCTCGTCGAGTTCGTCCACGGACAGCCGGTCGGGACGGTCACTGGTCGGCCTGTCCCTGGTCATCGCGTAGACGATCCCGGTGCACAGAACGCCGACGGCGACGAACACGAATTGGAACCAGTAGAAGAACGGCATCCCGAACAACCGAGGGCCGTCCGTGTTGAACAAGGACGTGATCAGCACCAGCAACGGGATGATCAGCAGGAGGTTCCAGGGGCTGAACTGGAAACCCCGCACCTTCCCGTCTGCCTTACCTGACGCCATCGGACCTCACCTAACACTCCCGAAACCGGCGGATTGACCCGATGACCCTAGTCGATCCATGCCCCGGCCCCCGATATCGATTTGATCCGCGACGCCTCATACGACGAAGGACGGTTGCCGTCCCGCGCCCCGCCGGATATCAATAGCCGCAAGTCGCGAACAAGATTTTCGCACGCAAGATCAAAGGGGCATCGGATGAAGAAACTCCGCTATGCGGTGGTGATCCCGGCAGTCGCCGGCACCATGCTGGCCGGGTTCACTCCTGCGTTCGCAGGACCGGAGGCGGCCAAGCAGCCGCCTCTGAACTCCACCAACATTCCGGCGCAGTACGCGAGCCAGAAGCTGGACTGGCACAAGTGCACGGCGAACGAACTGCCGTCCGCACCGCCTCCGGGGGCCGAGAACATCGAGTGCGCGACCTACCGCGCACCGCGTAACTGGTACAAGTCGAACGAGAACATCGACCTGACGATCGCCGTCAGCCGCCTCGCCGCCACCAGCGGCAAAGCGACGGCCAGCGTCATCACGAACCCGGGTGGCCCCGGCGCTCCGGGCCGCAACTTCCCGGCCCGTCTGCGCAACCAGACGAAGCTGCGCGCGAACCAGGAGATCATCGGTCTCGACCCGCGCGGCACCGGCAAGAGCACCAACATCACCTGCGGAAACGCGATCGGCACCGGCTCCGACCTCGACCCGCGCGACCGCAGCCGGGCGAACCTCAACCTGATCCTGGACGCCACCAAGTACGCGGCGAACTCCTGCCAGGTGAAGTCCGGCGAGCTGGGCCCGCTCATCAACACCGCCCAGACCATCCGCGACATCGACCTGCTGCGCGTCCTCCTTGGCCGCGACAAGATCAACTGGGTCGGTTACTCGGCGGGCACCTGGATGGGCGCGCACTACGCGCAGCAGTTCCCCACCCGCACCGGCAAGTTCCTGCTCGACTCGTCGACCGAGTTCACCACCACCTGGCAGAACTCGTTCGACGGACAGCCGCTCGGCTTCGAGCGCCGCTGGCGTCAGGACTTTTTGCCGTGGATCGGCAAGTACAACAAGGTCTACAACTTCGGCAAGAACGGTGAGGCCGCTCGCCAGAGCTACGAGAAGGTCCGTTTCGCGCTGACGCAGAACCCCGTCGAGGTGGACGGCGTCCCGGTTTCGGCCAACGCCCTCGACTCGACCATCGCGTCGTACCTCTACTCGAAGCGTAACTTCCCGGCGCTGGCCGACTACCTGGTCAACCTGAAGACGCTGACCGAGGGCACCGGCACCCAGCAGCAGAAGGCCTCGGCCGCGCAGAAGGTCAAGGCGGAGACCGTGGACGGCGACGGCGTCATCGGCCCGCAGCCGCTGTTCGTCCCCACCGACGGCGACTCCTACAACGCCAGCTTCTGGACGATCCCCTGCAACGAGGGCCCGTGGACCGGCAATCGGCAGAGCGTCATCCGTCAGTCGCAGAAGCTGATCGACCGCGATCTGCCGCTGCTCGGCGCCGGCTGGCTGATCCAGCCGTGCATCTTCTGGAAGAACAAGCCGGTCGACCTGCCGAAGCTCGACGGCCGCGGCGTCCCGCCGGTGCTGATCGTCCAGTCGGTGCACGACCCGGCGACCCCGATCGAAGGTGCGACCCGTGCGCACCGCGCGTTCGCCAACTCGCGGATGATCACCGTGACCGGCGAGGGTGACCACGGCATCTACGCCGGCGGCAACGCGGGTGTGGACAAGGTCGTGGAGGACTTCCTCGTCGACGGCAAGGTGCCGAACGACCAGAGCCTCCCCGGCCTCCCACTTCCGGTGCCCGCGGGCGGCTGAAGCCACTAGGGATTACCTGTGCACAGAGTTGCCCACAGGCTGTGGGTAACTCGGACCGCTAGTACATGAAGGCCCCCTTCCTTGCGCCTGGTTACCGGAAGGGGGCCTTCGTGTACTTGCCTGGCCGCGCACGACCGGTATTAGTATCGGGTCCATGGTGCGAGTGCCGTTGACGAACGAGGAACGCGAACGTGGCGAGCGGCTGGGGCTGGCGCTCCGAGACGCCCGCGCGTCGGCGTCGCGGAGCATGGTCGAGGTCGCCGCGGAGGCCGGGATCTCGGTGGAGACGCTCCGCAAGATCGAGACCGGCCGGATCCCGACACCCGCCTTCTTCACGGTGGCGGCGATCGCGGACGCCGTCGGGCTGCCGCTGGACGCGCTTCGGGCCGCCACTGAGGACAGCTCCGTAGAGGTCGCCGAAGCGAGTTAAGGACGCAGGGTGGCCAGGGTGTGGGCCCGGTCGTTCAGGTAGAGGAAGCCGTCGATCGGCAGGTCGAAGCTGTTCAGCAGGCTTTCCAGGGTGGCGAACTCGTCCACAGTGAGCCGCAGGTTCTCGTTCACCGCGTGCGCGATGAGGACGTCGGCCAGTTCCTCCCACTCACCCGACCAGTGCAGGGTGCGATAAAAGGCCAGGATGTCCGGCGCGATGCGGTCGGCGATCTGGTCGAGCAGGCTCTCGCCGAAGAAGCTGATGCGGCCCGCGGCGAGGTCGGCGACGGTCGGGTTCGCCGGGTCGGCCGCGGTATCGGGATTGCGGACCACGCCGGGGCCCGCCACCGGATAGCCGGTTCTGACGTTGCCGTTGTCCTCGACCAGCACGATCACGTGGACGCCGTACCGCTCACCCGCGCAGCGCCACCGACCGTTGAACTGTCTGCGGCGGGGTTCGCTCGGATCGTTCGCGATGTCCTTGACGACCGCGATGATCTGCTCGTCGGTCCAGCCCGCGGGGAACTCGCTGGTTGCCCGCCGCCCCTTACCCGGTGCGTGCCCGCCGCCCACTCGTGCTCCTTTCGTCGCATCGAGGGTAACCCGCGTTCGGAGTATCCGAATGATCCGAAAGCGGGAGCGGGTGACTTCAGGCGAGCGTGGACAGCAGCACGGATCCGACGACCAGCACGTCGACGCCTCGCAAGGCCTGTACCCCGGCGGCCCCACCGCTGACGTCGTAGTCCATCGGCGGCCGGGTCGCCGTCCGCAGCGCGGCGGCGACGGCGAGCGGGACCGCGAGCCACACCGGCCAGCCCGGGGTCACCCCGAGGGTCAGCGTCACCAGGCCGAGCAATACCCCCCACCCGAGACCGAGCACGGCGGTCACCAGGCCGTTGACCAGCCGCAACTCCCAGTCGGACGCGCCGAGCCACCGCCTGCGGCCGGGGTTGCGCCACAGTTCGCCGAGCCCGCCGACGAACGGCACGAGCGCCGCGTACGCGCCGAGAGCGAACAGCGGTGCCACCGGGACGGCCGGGAACGCCAGGTGCCCGACCCCGACCAGGCACGCGATCACCGCACTCGCCGCCGCGTAGCGCGACCGGCCGAGCACCCCGGCCCACGCGAGCCGCAGCGTCGTCGGCCGCCGCAGCGACAGCCACGGCACCGGCCGCGATTCCGGGATCAGCAGCATCGGATCCATGAAGACCGCGGCCATCGCCCGCAGGAGCCGCGCGTTCCAGCCGTCGACGAGTTCCTGGCGCCCCACACCGGCCACCGGCTCGCCGCCGAAGGCCACCGCCACCGCCACGACGAACAGCGCACCGGCCAGCACCTCGACCGCCATCGGGCCGAGCCCGGCGGTCGCGACCGCCAGACCGGCCATCGCGAGCACGACCGGCGCCGCCGTCTCCCCGCGGATCGCCGTCCGGCGAGCGGTGACGGCGGCCAGGATCGCCCCGGAGGCGGTCAGCGCCGACATCGCGATCCACACGTCCCTCGACCCGCCGCCGATCGCGGTGACGAGCGCGCCGGTGTAGCCGACCACCACGACCAGCCCGAGCCAAAGCGTCCACATCCGCTTCACCACGACGCGGCGCCTGTCGATGCCGGCGAAGTCCACCCACGTCAGCGTCGCCGGTTCGGCCCAGACGAAGCCGCGGCGCAACAGGGCGCGCCAGAAGATCGCGCACAGCACGATCAACAGACCGAACACCGCCGAGAAGTCCACAACGGACTGTCCGAAAAGGAGCGATCGCAGCTTCGGAAGGTTTTCGAAAGCCGTGAACAGCACGCCGAAACCGAACAGTGCCAGAAAAGTCTGGTAGTCCCCGTTGAGCAGCCCGCCGAATCGCTGACGCCCCGGGACGTGCGTGGGGGCTTTCGTGCTCACCACAACTCGAGGGTCGAGTCGGCCGCTTCGAGCAGCGGAGGATGGTGCGTGGCCACGACGACCGCGGCCCCGGCCTTGGTCGAACGCGCGATCAACGACGTCAGCCATTCCTTCCCGGCGACGTCGAGCGCCCGTTCGGGTTCGTCGAGCAGCAGGACGTCGTGCGGCCGCGCCGTCGCGCCGAGGAGCAGCAGGCGGCGGCGCTGCCCGGCGGAGAACTTGCCCGCGGTGACCTTGGCCCGCTCGGAAAGACCCGCGTCCGCCAGCAGCGCGTCGAAATCGCCGAGATCGGCTCCGAACGAGCCCTCCAGCAGTTCGAGATGCTGGAGGGGAGTCAGTTCGGCGAAGAAATCGGAATCGTCGAACAGGACGGAGACCTTGCGGCGGAAGGAGAGGTTCCGCTCGTCGGGTTTCACACCAGCGACGACGACCCGGCCCCGCTGCGGCGTCTGCGTTCCGTAGAGGCACCTCAGCAGGGTCGATTTCCCGACCCCGTTCGGGCCGAAGATCACCGCGCATTCACCCGCTTCGACCTCGAAATCGAGGCCGTCGAACAAACTGTTTTCCCCGGCCTGGACGCCGAGCCCGCGTACGTCGATCATCGGCCGCGCAACAACTCGATCACCGGTGCGAGCGCGGCCATGTTGTGCTCCAGCACGGTGAAATAGGTGAAGCCGAACCGCTCGCGATGCGCCAGGATCTGTTCGGCGATCTGTTCGTGGGTACCGACCAGAGCTGTCGGCAGTTCGGCGAGCTGGTCGACGGAGAGCGCGCCCTCCAGCAGTTCGCCGAGATCTTCCAGACCCGTCCGCCGGTCTTCGACCACGGAGACGAAATGCGGGAGGATATTGAATTCGGCTTCGCGGCCGTTCAGTTTTCCGCGGACGAAGGTCACCCGTTCTTCGATTCCGGCGGCGTCGTCGGGAACGAGAGCGCCGCCGTCGGGAACGGCTGCCGTGCCGGGGAACCCGATGATGTCGGCGTGTTCGGCGGCGAGGGTCAGCAGCCTGTCGCCGCGGCCGGCGATCATCAGCGGCGGGCCCGGTTTCTGCACGGCCCGCGGTTTGTGGTTTTCGTCCGCGTAGAGCCGTTTGAGCTCTTTGATGGTGTGCTCGAGGTGGTCGACGCGCTTTCCGGCGCGGGGGAACTCCATACCCGCCGCTTCGAATTCGGCTTTCACATAACCGGCCCCCAGGCCGAGTTCCAGCCTGCCCTCGGTGAACCGGTCCGTGCCGGTCACGTCACGGGCGAGCAGCACCGGGTTGTAGAAAGCGGTGTTGATGACGAAGGTGTTGAGCCGCACGCGGTTCGTCACCTCGGCGGCGAGCACGAGCGCCGGGAAGGGCGGAGCCATCCCGAGGTGGTCGGCCGCGCCGATGACGTCGAAACCGAGGTCCTCGGCCTTGCGGCACTTGTCGACCCACGCCCCACGCGTCTCCGGGACGACCATGTTGACGCCGAATTTGACCATGCGGCCACGGTACCCAAGAGCGACAGAAGAAGGCCTCATCCTCAGGAATGACCATGAGGATGAGGCCTTCGACCCGTTCAGGTGATCAGCCGAGACGCTGCTTCAGCGCGTCCAGTTCGTCACGCAGCGAAGACGGGACCTTGTCGCCGATCTTGTCGAACCACTCCTGGATCAGGGGCAGTTCCTGGCGCCACTCATCGGCCGAGACGTCCAGCGCGGCCTGGATGTCGGCCAGCGGCTCCTTGAGGCCGTCGGTGTCGAGGTCCTCGGCGTTCGGCACGAAGCCGACCGGGGTCTCGTTCGCGTTGCCCTTGCCCTCGACGCGGTCGATGACCCACTTCAGGATCCGCGAGTTCTCGCCGAATCCCGGCCACAGGAAGCGGCCGTCGTCGCCACGGCGGAACCAGTTGACGTAGAAGATCTTCGGCAGCTTGTCGGCGTCGGCGTTCTTGCCGAGGTCCAGCCAGTGCTTGAAGTAGTCACCGGCGTGGTAGCCGAGGAACGGCAGCATGGCCATCGGGTCGCGGCGCACGTTGCCGACCGCGCCGGCGGCGGCCGCGGTGGTCTCCGAAGACATGGTGGCGCCCATGAATACGCCGTGCTGCCAGTCGCGGGCCTCGTTCACCAGCGGGACCGTGGTCTTGCGACGGCCGCCGAACAGGATCGCCGAGATCGGCACGCCCTTCGGGTCGTCCCACTCTGGCGCGAGGATCGGGCACTGCGACATCGGCGTGCAGTAGCGCGAGTTCGGGTGCGCGGCCTTCTCTTCCGACTCCGGCGTCCAGTCCTGCTTCTTCCAGGAGGTGGCGTGCTCGGGCTTCTCGCCCATGCCCTCCCACCAGATGTCGCCGTCGTCGGTGAGCGCGACGTTCGTGTAGACCGTGTTGCCCTTTTCGATGGTGCGCATCGCGTTGGGGTTGGTGTGCCAGTCGGTGCCCGGCGCGACGCCGAAGAAGCCGAACTCGGGGTTCACCGCGTACAGGCGGCCGTCCTCGCCGAACCGCATCCACGCGATGTCGTCGCCGAGGGTCTCGGCACGCCAGCCGGGGATGGTCGGCTGCAGCATGGCGAGGTTGGTCTTGCCGCAGGCGCTCGGGAACGCCGCCGCGACGTAGTGGACCTTGTTCTCCGGCGAGATCAGCTTGAGGATCAGCATGTGCTCGGCCAGCCAGCCCTCGTCACGGGCGATGACCGAGCCGATGCGCAGCGAGTAGCACTTCTTGCCGAGCAGCGAGTTGCCGCCGTAGCCGGAGCCGTAGCTCCAGATCTCCCGGCTCTCGGGGAAGTGCGAGATGTACTTGGTGGTGTTGCACGGCCAGGAAACGTCCTTCTGGCCCGGCTCCAGCGGGGCGCCCACGGAGTGCAGTGCCGGGACGAACTCGCGCTCGGTGCCGTCCTCGGTGACGAACTTGTCCAGCGCGGCCTTGCCGGCGCGGGTCATCACGCGCATGGAGGCGACGACGTAGGCGAAGTCGGTGATCTCGACGCCGAGCTTGGGGTCCTCGGCTCCGAGGGGACCCATGCAGAAGGGGATCACGTACATCGTGCGACCGCGCATGCACCCGCGGTACAGCTCGGTCATCGTGGCCTTCATCTCGGCCGGGTCCATCCAGTTGTTGGTGGGACCGGCGTCGGCTTCGTCGGCCGAACAGATGAAGGTGCGCTCTTCGACGCGGGCGACGTCATTCGGGTCGGAGGCGGCCCAGTACGAATCGGGTTTCGCGTCGAGCTGCACGAACGTGCCGGCGGAGACCAGCTCGGCGTTGATCCGAGCGGCCTCTTCGTCGGACCCGTCGACCCACACCACGCGGTCCGGAGTGGTCAGTTCGGCGACCTCCCGGACCCAGGACAGCACGCCGCTGTGCGTCGTCGGCGCATTTTCCAGTCCGGGGATGGCGACTGCGGTCATCTCTACTCCTGACTTCCGACGGCAGAAGCCCACATCGGGAACGACGCTGTTCCGATGCGGGCTCCAGTGCCGGCGACCGAATGGCTTCGCACACCGGCGGGAAGACCGGTGTGCGGGTTTTGGGATTCCCCGAGAGTAGCCGGATGACCGGCGGGTAACCGAGAGCTGACCTGTCGGTTCTCTCACAAGAACGATAAGGGAATCGATTCAGTATCACCGGAATGGGCCATACGCAGAAATTCTTCCGGTGATCGACGGCACAACGAACAGGCGAACCGGACAGGAGAAACCCGGTACGAGGTCTCGTACCGGGCCGTTTTGTGACCAGAATTACATCGATTCGCCTGAAAGAATGGACTGGACCACTCTTCTCTTGGTTTAGTCCATTCTGGGCTTTAGTTGGGACTGATCCACTGGCCGGTGGCGGAATCGATCTTCGCCACTCCTTCGAGTTTCTCGGTGCCCGCGCCGCCCCAGGCCGCGTCGCCCGCGGGGTCGCCTTCAGTGGCCGCCGGAGTGCTCACGAAGGCCGAGCCGATGTCCTCGTTGACCATGCCGCTGCCGGATTCGGTCCACTGCCCGGGGCCGGTGTGCTCGTAGGTCTTCGAGTTGCCCGAAGCGTCCGTCTCGACCGCGATGTCCGCGTTGCCGTCGCCGTCCTTGTCGGTGAAGGCGATCGTGCGGCCATCCTCGGTCTGGACGACGACGGTGTCCGGGGTCCCGTCACCATTGGTGTCGATCGTCGGCGGGCCGACCTCGACGTCGCCGCTGGGCATGTCGGCGCGCATGCTGCCGCTGGTGCCCGCGTCGCTGCCGCTGTCGTCGTTGTCGCCCGCTTCGACCCAGGCTCCGGAAGCTTCGTCGTAGACGGCCTCCTGCACGACCTTGCCGTTCTCGTCGAGCACCGCGTACTGGTCGGCGTCGCCGTCGCCGTCGGTGTCGACGAACGCCTGGCCGGTGCCGTCGTCGTGCTGGATGACGGCGGCGTCGTTCACGCCGTCCTTGTCGAGGTCGTAGTTGAGCTCGGCCTGGTACTCCTCGCCGTCAACGTGGACCGTGACCGCCTCCGTGGAGCCCGTCTCGGTGTCCGTGCCGCCGCTCTCGTCGACCCACATGGGATAACCCCCTCGTTGACCTGCTGGTGTGTCGAAGCTTATGACTCACCGTAGGCCCGTTCGGTTCCGGTCCACAACAGGACCACCCTGGTCAGGCGTCGCGCAGTGACCGGATGCGACCGAGAAGTGCCTCCGCGCGGTCGCGGCCGTCGGAGACGTCCTTCAGGCGCTTCGCGACGACCGAGATCTTCTTCGCCCGTTCCTGCGCGCCCATCTTGATCGTCTTGTCGACTTCCTTCAGCTCCGCCTCGATCGCCTCGATGCGGCGGCCGAGGGCTTCGTCGAGCGCCATCGACAGCTGCTGTTCGGCCTCGATCAGCTGCTCCGCGACGAGCTGGTCCAACGTGGACCGTGCGTCGGCGATCGCCTCGACCAGCCACTGCTTCAGATGCTGCTTGTCCGACGCGTGCTTGCGCGTCCGCGCCATCCACCAGCCGGCGCCGAGGCCGATGATGATCGTGGCGGGCAGGATCACCGGGTTCAGGATCGCGACACCCGCCAGTGGCAGCGCGGCGACCTTCCCGGCGCCGAGCCCACCGGAAACGCCCATGAAGATGAGCAGTTTGTCTTCGGCCGACGGCGGCTTCTTGTCCGGCGGGCGCAGCACGACCGGCGGACCGCCCGCCCTGGCGAACTGGCCACGGATGATGTCGAGCTCTTCGGCCGAGAACAGCTCCGAAAGCGAGACGTTGGTGACCTGGTTGAGCCGCTGGGAGAGCAGCATCGAGATCCGCTGCGACGTCGTCTGCAGCGCGATGTCGACCTGCTGGGGCAGCGCGGCGAGGTCGTCCCGCTTCGCGCCGTCGATCCGCTGCCGGAAATGAGTCGACGCGTCGCGCATCTGCCTGCTGGTCTCGTGCCCGAGCTCGACGCGGGTCCGCTGGATCTCCGCGCGCAGTTTCAGCTGCCAGCCCCGCGTCGAAGACCGGCGTTCGGTGCTCAGGTCGTCGCGGCGCTGGCGCAGTTGTTCCGCCTCGGCCTCACCGGCGGACAGCGCGCGGCTTTCCGCCCGTAGCTTCGCCTTGAGTTCCCCGAGCGCGCTCGAAAGCGCGCGCAGGGTGTTGGCCTCGCCCAGCATCGCGGAGCGGCCGACCAGCATCTCCTGCAACGCGCCCTGTAGCGCGGCGATACCGGCCTTCTCACGCAGCATCATGGCCATCTGCTCGTTCGGCGCCTTGGCCGCCGTCTCGAACATGCGCGCGGACACCGGGTGGAACACCGCGTCGGCGAACCGGGGAGCGTACTCGGCGAGCAACCGCCGATCGGCTTCGAGGACCTCGCGCCAGCCTCGGAACTGGTCGGTTTTCGTCAGCGCGAACAACACGGTCTCGACGCGCTCACCCATGTCCTGCAGGAAGTGCAGTTCCTGCGCGGTGAACGGCGAGGAGGCGTCCACGACGAACAGCAGCGCGGTGGCACCCGCGGCCGCCTCCTTCGCCAATTCGCCGTGCATCGAGTCGAGTCCGCCGACGCCCGGAGTGTCCACAATGGACACGCGGTCGAGCAGCGGGACCGGACCGGAGACCTCGACGTAACGCGGCGGGATCTGGCCCTCCGGCAGTTCGTGCGCGGCCGAGACCCAGTGGATCAGGTCGTTCAGGTTGATCGGCACCGAAGCCGGCTGCCCCGGGTAGCAGGCCTGAGCGGACCACTGCTCGGCGTGCTCGAAGACGAGGTACGTCGCCGTGGCGACGTCAGCGTCCACAGGGGACAGTCCCGGCATGGAGAGGAGTGCGTTCACGAGCGAGCTCTTGCCGCGGTTGGTCTCGCCGACCACCACGACCGACGGTTTCTTCGGCCGCGTCTTCCGGATGTCCTCGACCCATTTCGCGGCCTGAGGATCGGCTTCGCGGACGACGGTGAGCAGCTGTTCGCGCGTGCTCTTCACGATCGCCGGCAGGTTGGCCGCCGCGCTCGGAGCGGTCACTGGGCCTTCTTCGCGTAGACGATGACGATCGGCGCGCGCAGGACCCGGTCGTGATCGGCGAAGCCGACGACCTCGGTTTCCGCGACGAGCCCTTCGAGTGCCGGGTCTTCGGTCGCGACCGCACCGCCCGCCTCGTGTATCGCGGGGTCGAATCGCTCGCCGTCCGGGCGCAGGGCACGGACGCCGATACCGGCGAGACCGTGTTCGAGCCGCTCGACGACGCCGCCGCTGCGGGCGCGGTCAAGGGCGTACAGGCAGAGCTGGATCAGCGCCTGCCGGTCGGCGAGAGCCTGTTCGAGGTCGGCCGGACCCGTGGTCGTGGACTCCACATCGGTTTTCGACGCGGCTTCGACGGCCTCGGTTCCCTCGGACGGAGAAGTCTCGCCGTCGACTTCGGCGATGATCGCCGCGATGTTCACCGCCGGGATCTGACCGGTCGGCACCTCGTCCGGATTCACCTCTTCGACGGCCTTCTTACGCAGCCAGGCTCCCACCCGCATCGACCCCCGTTACTGGTGTCCCGGGCTTCCCGATCGGCCCGGAGAGATTTCACCAGTGTCGGATACTTCCCCGCCGTCCGGGGGCCGAATCGGCAGAACGGGGCGGAGGAATCTGGCGAGGATCACCTTCATCACCGCGAGTTCCGCGGCCGGGTCGAGGTCCGGTTCCAGAATCGCGCGGGACAGCGGCGCGTCCATCAACGCGACGAGCCAGCTTGCCGCCGCCTTCGGTTCGATACCGGGATCGATCCGGCCCGCCTCCATCGCCCTCGTCACGAGGCCGACGAGCCCGTCGCGCAGGACGCGGTCGTTGCCCTGGACCAGCTCGGCCAGCTCGGCGTCGCGGGTGCATTGCGCGGCGACCTCGAGGACGAGCTTGGCCGCGAAAGGTTGCAGGAACTGTTCGGACAGGTACATGAGGATATGGAGGATGGCCTCCCACGGGTCCTCGATCTCCCCGGCCGCCGCGAGCAGGGCCGCGGTCTCGTCGCCGTCCTGCTCGAAGATGCCGGCGAACACCGCGCGCTTGTTCGGAAAGTAATGGAACAGGCTGCCGGTACTGATCCCCGCCGCGCGGCAGATCTCCGCCGTCGTGGTCTTCTCGAAGCCCTTCTCGGCGAAGCACATCGTGGCGGCGTCGAGGATCGCGCGGCGTTTCGCCTCGTGTTTGGCCGGGTCGACCGTCCTCATTTCACCGCCGGCGGCTCGGCGTGCCAGGGGTAGCCGTGCTCGGTGAAGGCCTTGGCGACGGCTTCGCGGTCGACGTCGCCCTTCTCCCGCGCCAGCTCCCGGCCGTCGTCGGCGAGGAGGACGAGTTCCTTGCCGTCGAGGAAGACGGCCTGAAGCCGTGCTTCGTAGGCGCGGCTGCGGCCCTTCGAGGTCAGCGTGATGCGTGTCGGCGTCACCTTGACGATCAGCCGCTCGTACGCCCAGACCGCGGCGAACAACAGTCCGAGGGCCAGGCCCGCACCGATCACGGCGACCGTGCCCCATGGCCGGGGGATGTCCGAGACGAGCTGGAAGGGGCCTTTGAACGGGGCCCAGCTCAGAGAGAGCACCCAGCTTGAAATCGACTGGAGGAACCAGCCGACCGCGGCGCCCGCCAGCGGGCAGCCGAGCCAGGAGGCCGTGCGCAGCCACTGGGGCTCGTCGACGATCGTTTCCATGGGGTCCATTATTAGACCGAGCGCTCGGTTTATCAATCCGGGGGGGTCGCGTTTCGTCCTCTAGTTGCGGTAGTTCGGTGTCGAACTACCGCAACTAGAGGACGAATTGCGGGAGGGTCAGGCGCGGATCTGCTGCCAGATGAGGAAGTACGCCCGGTGCACGACGTGCGCGACGCGGCTCTGGGCGGGCGTCGCACCGAAGGAGGCGAAGGAGCGCCACCAGCCGGCGCGTTCCAGCGCGTGCGCGGCGAGATCGGTCCGGGGAGCGCCCGGTTTGCCGAGCTGGGCGCCGATGTCGGCGTTGCTCCCGACCCGCAGGACCTCCTCGGACAGGTCCTCGGGCATGTCCACCGCGCCGGACGCGACCAGCGTGAGCGCTTCGAGCAGCCGGAGTTGGTGTGCTTCGGGTTTGGCGAGCAGGACCTCGATCGCGTCGTGGACGCGCTGCCGTTCGGCCTGGTCGCCCGACGCGTGGGCCAGCGCGGTGACCGAAGCCAGCGCGGCGGCCGCTTTGATGCCGTCGGCGCGGGCGGCGAAGACGATGCTCAGCCGCTGGCGGACCGCTTCGAGCCCGGAGGCGTCGAGCAACTTCCGCCGCAGCGAACCCGCGGTGATCTCCGGCTCCGCGCGGATCGTCTCGACGGCGTACCGGACGCCGAAGAGGTCCAGTTTCTCCAGCAGCCGCAGCCTGGTCCCGGCCGCGACGTCGCAGTCCCAGCTGGTGAAGATGTCCGCCGAGATCAGCATGGTCTCGAGGATGTCGTCGTCCGTGTCGGCCAGCTGACGCAGCGCCTCGGCGTCGCCGGAGGTGAACCCGCCGGACTCCGCCGACTCCGCGATCAGCCCGATCACCGGCAGCACGTCCGCGACGCGGGGCTTCAGCGTCGACGCTTGTTTTTCCGACAACAGCGTCGCGGCCTTCCACACGTCACCGCCCGAGCCTTCGACCGACTCCGGCGCGATGGTGTCGGCCTTGTTGAGCACCGCGATCGCGTTGACCGGACCGGCCTCGCGGCTCGCGGTCGCGGCGGTGAACGCGGCCAGCGCCTGCTGGTCGTCTGCGCGTACGCCCTGCGTGACCACGTAGAGCACGGCCTCGGCACCCGCGACGGCGTTGCGCGAGGTGTCGTCCAGCTCGTCGGAGCCCTCTTCATTCTCTTCTTCGCCGTCTTGGGGCTTGCGATGCTTCGCCGCGCCCAGCAGCTGCTCGGTCCGCGACACCGACGCGGCGTCGAGCGACCCGAGACCCGGGGTGTCGATGACGGTCATACCCTGCAGGACCGCGTTGGTGAGGTATGCCTCGATATGGGAGACCTTGTCGATGTCGATGCCCAGCTCGGCCGGGATCATCCCGTCGGCGGCGAAGGGCAGCACCTGTTTGCGGCCGTCGTTGAAGACGATCTCGACGCGGTCGACCGTGCCGTACTGGAACCGGGTCACCAGCCGGGTGCACTCACCGACGTCGGTCGGCGCGACCCGGCGCCCGATCAGGGCGTTGACCAGCGTGGACTTACCCGACTTGATACGGCCGGCGACGGCGACCTGGAGCGGACCACCCAGTCTGCGCAGCACCTCGGCGAATCCGGCGGCGGTCCGCGCGGACACCTGCGGTTGCAGGCGGTGGCAGAGATTCGCCACCGACATCGACAGCGGGCCGGCCAGACGCCCCTGCTCCGTCCCTGACGTCACGACACCCGCCCTCCCAGTCGCCGAGCTTGCCGACTCGAATCGTGCCATGCCGCTCATCCTCGGGTCGCACCGAAGGTGGTACCGGCGACCGACGCGCGAACGGCCGAGGCCGACATAGTGTTACCAGGTGCGACGGTTAAGCCTCTGGATGCGTGCCCACCCCATGGCCGGGGACAGTTTCATCGCCGTCGTCCTGCTGCTGACCGACCTGTTGTTCTACGTGGCCGCGGCCGAGACGCCGGAAGTCCCGATGCCGCCCTGGTACGTGGTCGTGCCGCTGGACATCGCGATGGTCGTGCCGCTGGTCTTCCGGCGGAAGGCGACGTTGTGGTCGGCGTACTTGTCACTACTGATCGGCATCCCGCACAGCGCGCTCGAACTGGGTGCGGCGAGCGGGCTGGCGGTGATGATCAGCATCTACTCGGTGCTGGTCTACGTCGGGCGCAAGCAGGGGCTGCTGTACCTGCTGGCGACCCTCGTCACGTCAGGGATCCAGCTGTGGGTCGACCCGCCGGAGGACCTGTGGGTGCTGGCGATCATCGGGGTCTTCGCCACCGCGCTGTGCTGGACGCTCGGCGAGTTCGCCGGCGCGAGGCGCGCCTATCACGAGGAGGTGGAAGCCAGGTTGCACCTACTTGAGACGGAACGGGACCAGGCGGCCAGGATCGCCGTCGGTGAAGAACGCGGACGGATCGCCCGTGAGCTGCACGACGTCGTCGCGCATGCGGTGAGTGTGATGGTCGTGCAGGCCGATGGCGCGTCCTACGCGGTCGACGGGAATCCCGAGATGGCGAAACGGGCCCTGCAGACGATTTCGGAGACTGGCCGCGGCGCGCTCGCCGAGCTGCGGCGGCTGCTGGACGTGCTCCGCAGCGACGACGACGACGAGCCGCGCGTACCGCAGCCGGACGCCAGCGCGCTGACCGACCTCGCGGACCGGATCCGGCAGGCAGGCGTACCGGTGACGCTGGCGATCAGCGCGGACGCCCTGGCCGGACTGCCCGCCGGTGTCTCGCTCGGGGTGTACCGGATCGTCCAGGAGTCCTTGACGAACACGCTGAAACACGCCGGGCACGGCGCGCAGGCGGAGGTGCTGGTGCGCCGGGAGAAGGACGTGATCGACGTCCGGGTCACCGACGACGGCGCCGGCCGCGCGAAACAGCTGGTGCCCGCTGCCACGAAGACGGCGTCACACGCCACACCGGCCGGGCCGCGAAAACTCGCGGTCCCCGGTGGGAACGGTTTGATCGGCATGAGGGAACGGGCGAACGTCTTCGGCGGCACGCTGGAGGTCGGGCCCGCTCCCGGTGGAGGGTGGCGAGTGCACGCGAGGCTCCCGGTTAGGTTGGCGACATGATCCGGGTGGTGGTCGTCGACGACCAGGAATTGATGCGTGTCGGGTTCCGGATGGTGCTGGGCGCGCAGGCGGACATCGACGTCGTCGGCGAGGCGGGTGACGGTGCCCAGGCCATCCGCCTCGCGGAGGAACTGCGGCCGGACGTCGTGCTGATGGACGTCCGGATGCCGGTGCTGGACGGGGTCGAGGCGACGAAACGGATCGTCGAGGCCGGTACGGCGCGGGTGCTCGTCATGACGACGTTCGACCTCGACGAGTACGTCTACTCGGCGCTGCAGGGCGGGGCGAGCGGGTTCCTGCTGAAGGACACGCAGCCGGATCACCTGGTGTCGGCGCTGCGGGCGGTCGCTTCGGGTGACGCCGTGGTCTCGCCGTCGGTGACCCGGCGGCTGCTCGACCGGTTCGTCGGCGGTGGCGGGAAGCCGATACGGGACGCGGCCGAACTCGACGTCCTCACCGAGCGGGAGCGGGAGGTGCTCGTCCTGATCGCGAAAGGCCTCTCGAACCTGGAGATCGCCGAGACCCTGTTCCTGTCCGAGGCGACGGTGAAAACGCACGTCGGACGGATCCTGTCCAAGCTGGACCTGCGCGACCGGGTGCAGGCGGTGGTGCTCGCCTACGAGACCGGGCTGGCCCGGCCAGGGGTCGCCTGAGCGAATCGGGCCGGAAAGTGGTCATTCGGTGAGCACTTTGCGGTGGATCCTTGTCTCCAGAGCCACTTACCGGAGGAGACGGAAATGCTGCGAGGACTCACCACCACCACGTTCTACGCCGACGACATGACCGCGGCGATCGAGTGGTACTCCGACCTCTTCGGGGTCGAGCCGTACTTCGTCCGCAACGGTCCCGACGAGAAGCCCGCTTACGTCGAGTTCCGGATCGGCGACTACCAGCACGAGTTCGGCCTGGTCCGGGGCGACTACCGGCCGGCGACGGCCCAGCCGGGTCCTGGCGGAGCGATCGCGAACTGGGCCGTCGACAACGTCGAGGACGCCTTCGCGACACTGCTCGAGAAGGGCGCGAAAGAGTACGAGCCGATCATCGAGCGCGGGCCGGGCTTCGTCACCGGGGCGGTCGTCGACCCGTTCGGCAACGTCCTCGGCGTCATGTTCAACCAGCACTACCTGGACGTGCTGGCCGGGAAGAAGTAGTTCCCGGCCGGCACGGTGACTCAGCGGTACAGAGCGTGGTCCGCCGTCTCCGGGTCCTTGCCCGCGTCCCTGACTTCGGCCATCCACTTGCCGAAGTCGGGGCGTGAGCCGTCGACGTCGGTCAGGCCGTATTCGTTCATCAACGTCCACGAGGCCAGCGTCTTGCCCGCGAACCGCGAGACCTCCGGATCGGTCGCCAGTTTCGCGACGCCCCGCCCGAGCAGCGTCGGGGTCTCCGAGATGGCGAAGTCGACCGGCGCGGTCTTGCCCACCGCGTCCCGCCAGGTCTCCTCGGTGACCTCGAAGTGGTCCAGCATCGACTCGGACCGCAGGAAGCCTGGCGTCACGGTCATGCCGACGCACTCGTACTTCTCCAGTTCCGCCCCCAGCGCCCGGCCGATCGCGCGGATGCCGGACTTCGCGAGGAAATACGGGATCCCCGCGCCGACGTACTCGTCGTGATCCCCGTCGGTGACCTCGATGACGAGACCACCCTCCCGCCGCACGACCAGCGGGAGAAGCCGGTGCAACGCGATCAGATGCGTGTCGATCGCGTTGTGCACCAGCGTGAGCGCGTCGTCGAGGCTGGAGTCCCAGTACGCCCGCTCGAAGTCCGCGAACGGGTCACCGCCCCAGACGTCGTCGACGAGGAGGTCGATCCGACCGTCCACTTCGGACTCGATCCGCGCCCGCAGTGCGTCCGCATCGGACACCTTGGTGAAATCGGTCCGGACCGGGATTCCCCAGCCACCCGCCGCGTCGACGAGTTCCGCCGTGTCCTCGATCGTCTCCGACCGCTTCATCGGCGACTGGTGCTCCCGCGTCGTGCGGCCGGTGACGAACACCGTCCAGCCGAGCCTGCCCAGCTCCACCGCGATCGCCCGGCCACATCCTCGGGTCGCCCCCGCGACCACTGCCACTTTCTGTTCCACTCAGGACACCCCTTTCCACGCGGTCAGCACCGCGTCCATGTCTTGCCCCACGCGGTCGACGTAGCGGCCCTTCGGCCGGATCGACCAGTCCAGCGCGGCCCCGTTCGCCACCCCCAGCAGCACTCGCGCCGCACGGACGACACCCGGCGCACCCGGCAGGGCACGCGCCGCGACCCGCACCAGCCGTCGCAATTCCGCTTCCACGGCGGTGAAATGCTCGCCGAGCAGGGCACGGAGTTCCGGATCCCCGATGTCCACCCCCAGCTGCCCGAGGTGGTTCGCCGCGGTTTCCGCCGAACCCATGCCCTCGTAGATCACGACCACCGCCGCCCGCAGACCTTCCACGGGATCGGCCAGCTCGCCGCATTCCCGCATCCTCCCTACGACCGACCGCGTGTTCAGCTTGCTCAACGCCTGCAGAAGGCCGTTTTTGGAGCCGAACCGCTGCGCGACCGTGCCGACCGCGACCCCGGCCTCGGCGGCCACCTGGGCCAGCGTGAAACCCGGGCCGACCATGCCGATGACGATTTCCGCCGCCTTCAGCAGTCGTTCGTCGGTGATGGTGCGAGGTCTCGCCACGCAGTTATTGAACCATGGTTCAATATCCCTGGCGATTCAGGGTCACACTCAGGGGTGTCACCGATCGCGTACGCCGCCGGAAGACGGCAAGCTACGACTCAGGTCGGGTATCAGGTTGGCACCTCAGGATGACGCGCTCGGCCACCCACATGGACGACGATTGCTTTCGCAGTCGCCGAGGGGAGCAGACATGATCGAGGCAGTGGGCCTCACCAAGCGGTACGGCAAGACACTGGCGGTGAACAACCTGTCCTTTTCCGTCGAGGGAGGGAAGGTCACCGGATTCCTCGGCCCCAACGGGGCGGGCAAGTCGACGACCATGCGCATGATCCTCGGCCTCGACAACCCGACCTCGGGTGAGGTGCGCATCGGGGGCAAGCTCTACCGCGAGCTGAAGGACCCGCTGCGGACGGTCGGCGCACTGCTGGACGCCAAGTGGGTGCACCCCAACCGGTCGGCGCGGGCGCACCTGCAGTGGATGGCGAAGTCCAACAAGATCCCGGCGGCCAGGGTCGACGAGGTGCTCGAAACCGTCGGGCTCACCAGCGTCGCCGGAAAACGCGCCGGTGGTTTCTCCCTCGGCATGTCGCAGCGACTGGGGATCGCGGCGGCCCTGCTTGGCGACCCGGAGGTCCTCCTCTTCGACGAGCCGGTCAACGGCCTCGACCCCGAGGGCATCCTCTGGATCCGGAAGTTCATGCACCGGCTGGCCGACGAAGGCCGCACGGTGCTGGTTTCCTCGCACCTGCTTTCGGAGATGGCGCTCACCGCGAGCCACCTGGTCGTGATCGGCAAGGGGCAGCTGATCTCCCAGTCCTCCACCGAGGACTTCGTGGCGCGGGCCGCCGAGAACACGGTCAAGGTCCGATCGCCGCAACTGCCCGCGCTGCGCGCCGCGCTGACGCGGGCGAGCGCACAGGTCACCGACGTCGACAAGTCGCTCGTCGTGTCCGGTATGGACAGCGACAAGATCGGCGAAATCGCCGCGGCCAACCAGATCGTGCTGCACGAGCTCAGCCCGCAGACCGGCTCCCTGGAGCAGGCCTTCATGCAGATCACCGGCGATTCGGTCGAGTACCACACCGGTCTCGAAGCCGAAGCCGCCGAAGTGGTCGCCGCCGCCCAGTAGCCACTCACTCTTTTCAACACTGCCGAGGAAAGAAAAGCCATGACTCTGCTCGCTGTGGAACGCATCAAGCTGTTCACCACACGCTCGCCCTGGTGGTGCGCGCTGGCCGCCCTCGCTGTCGTGATCGGTTTCGCCGCCATCGTCGCCGGCGCCGCACCCGCCGGTGAACTCACCGACGTCAGCCTGACCCAGTTCGGCTACGGCTTCGGCATGGCCGTGATCATGGTGCTCGCCGCGCTTTCGGTGACCACCGAATACCGCTTCAGCACCATCCGGACCACCTTCCAGGCCGTGCCGAACCGCACCTCGGCGCTGCTGGCCAAGACCGGCGTCGTCGCGATGCTGTCGTTCGTGATCGGCGAGATCGCCGCGTTCGGCGCCTGGGGCCTCGCCTCGGTCATGCGGCCGGAAGATCTCACGCTGAACACCACCGCGGAGTGGATCAGCGTCGCCGGGGTGGGTGTGGTGTTCGCCCTCGCCTCGGTGATCGCGGTCGCCCTCGGCGTCCTGATCCGGCACAGCGCCGGCGCCATTTCGCTCCTGCTGATCTACGCCCTCGCGGTGGAGAACCTGATCCAGCTCATCCCGAAGATCGGCAAGGACATCTACGAGTGGATGCCGTTCCGCGTCGCCGACAGGTTCCTCAACGGTGCGGGGCCCGCCGCGTCCGAGTCGGCGTTGAGCCAAGGCGGGGCACTGGCCTACTTCGCCGGTTTCGCGCTGGTGCTGCTGACCATCTCGCTGGTCGTCGCGAACAAGCGCGACGCGTAAGGAACCTCCACCGGGGAGAAAGCCGGTCGCCAGGCTCGGGGGAGCGGTGCGACCGGACGGGGAGAAAAGGGGAACAAGGACCGGGCCGCCTGTCGGGGGGCAGCCCGGTCCTTTCCTGTCGGGCCGCAAGGCACCACGTTGGGTAATGTCGTAATCCACTGGAGGGAGGGCCGATGATCGAAGCCACCAAACTCACGAAACGCTACGGCGCAAAAACCGCCGTCGACGACCTTTCCTTCACCGCCGAAACAGGGCGCGTGACAGGGTTCCTCGGGCCGAACGGGGCAGGCAAGTCCACCACGATGCGGATGATCCTCGGCCTCGACAATCCCACGTCGGGCTCGGTGACCATCGACGGCAAGTCCTACCGGGAACTCCGTGATCCACTTCGGACGGTCGGCGCGATGCTCGACGCCACTTGGCGTCATCCCGGCCGCACGGCCCGCGAGCACCTGCGGTGGGTCGCCGCGACCAACGGCCTGCCGGACAAACGCGTCGACGAGGTGCTCCGGCTGGTCGGGCTGGAGTCGGTCGCCCGCAAACGGGCCGGGCAGTTCTCGCTCGGCATGTCGCAGCGGCTCGGGATCGCGACGGCCTTGCTCGGCGACCCACGGGTGCTGCTGTTCGACGAACCGGTCAACGGGCTCGACCCCGAGGGCATCGTGTGGATCCGGCAGCTGATGCACGCGCTCGCCGCCGAGGGCCGCTCCGTGTTCGTGTCCAGCCACCTGCTGCCGGAGATGGCGCAGACCGCGCAAGACCTCGTCGTGATCGGCCGGGGGAAGCTGATCTACCAGGGCACGATGGAGGACTTCGTCGGCCGCGCGAAGAGCCTCGGCGTGCGGGTCCGCAGCCCGCACCTGCCCGAACTGCGGACGGCGCTGACCGAGAAGGGCACCGAATTCCGCGAGGAGGACGGCGCGCTCATCGTGTCCGAAATGGACAGCGACGACATCGGCGAACTCGCCTTCGCCGCGGGCGCGACCCTCCACGAACTCAAGCCGCTCACCGGCTCGCTCGAAAACGCGTACATGCAACTCACCGCCGAAGCCGTCGAATACGGCACCGGCCAGGTCCCGGAGGTCGCCCGATGACCGCGGCGAACATGCTCCGCGCCGAGCGGATCAAGCTGCTGAGCACGCGCGCGCCCTGGTGGTGCGCGGCCATCGCGATCGTGGTCGCGCTCGCCTACACCGCGTTGTTCTTCGGTTTCGTTCCGTTGGAGGGACAGACCGGCGTCGGTTCGACCCAGATCGCCAGTGCGCTCGGCCGCACCGTGGTGCTGATCCTCGCCATCCTCGCGGCGGCGACGGAGTTCAACTGGGGCACGATGAAACTCACCTTCCAGGCGGTGCCGTCCCGCGTGCCCGCCCTGCTGGCGAAGGGCGCCGTCGTCGGAGTGTTCTCGGCCCTGATCGGGCTGCTGGTGGGCTTCGGCTCATGGGCTGTCGCCTACCTGATCAAACCGGCCTCCGACCTGGGGCTGGCCTCCGGCGCCGACTGGCGCGCGGTGGCGGGCCAGGGGCTGACCTTCCTGCTGACCGGGTTGCTCGGCGTCGGACTCGGCCTGCTGTTCCGCAGCCCCGCGTTCGCCCTCGGGTTCGCGTTGGTCTGGACGCAGTTGGTCGAAGGTCTCGTCATGCTGATTCCGAACATCGGCGACGACATCTACCAGTGGATGCCGTTCTTCGCGGCGAATCAGTTCTCGGGCCCGGATCTGACGGTTTCGATGCTGAAACTCGCACCGCCGATGGGAGCTTGGGGCTATTTGGCTTATTTCGCTGGTATCTGCGTGATTGTCTATGCGGCCGGACTGATGATCACCCACCGGCGGGACGCGTGAGCTTTTACCGCCTCCAAAGGAGTTAAGTCCACGTTAAGAGCCTGTGGCTTCTCTCACAGGAAGCGGACATACTGTTCCTGATCGGGCAATGCTCGGTATGAGCCTACTTTCTCGGCTCTCAGCCTCGGAGGTGATCCTTGACGGTGGATTCCGATCAGGGAGTGGAACGCACGATCCCGCAAGCCCGCACGGAAAGTATGCCGCCCCGGCTCGAGCCCATGCTCGATCTCGAATGGTCACAGGCGATCGAACTGCCCCGCACGGTGGCGTCCGCGACCCGGCCATCCGACATTCGCCGCGCCTGGGTGCATCGCGCGCCCGAAGATCTCGTTGTCGCGCTGTACCGCGCGTCGAGTGGAATGCACGGCGAAATCCCCGCGCCGTGGTGGCTTCGCGCCGTCGTGGAAGGCAGGCTCGAATCGCGGGAACTCGGTTTCCGCATCGAAGATCGCATCGCGGGCCTGCTCGGCAGACGTCCCGGGTGGGAATTCGTCCCGTGGGCCGCGGACGGAGAATCCGGCTACTGGGAGTTCATACCTTCCGAACGCGGAGCATCCGGGCATTCGATCCCGACCACGGTGCTGAACACCAGCCGCCACGACGGCTGGATCGACGTTCTCCCCGCCCATTCCAGTACGACGCCGCCGCCGATCGCGGTCGCCGGATTCGCCGGCCTGCGGGCACGGCTGGGAGAGTTCGAAGCGGTCCGGTAAGGACGACAGGCGGAGCAGAAGGGCGCGCCGCGCAAATCAACCGCGGACGAACCCGCTGTGCCACCGCCATGCGGTTCGCCGATGAGCACAGCACCCACGTTTAATGAGCGGGTGGAAAACGAGGACCAGCCACGGATGCGCAGCGTGGTCAGCTATGTCAACCGCGGCGGCCGGATGACCGTCGGGCAGCAGCGAGCGTGGGACGAACTCTGGCCGTCGCTCGGCCGCACGGTCGGCGAACTGCCCGAAGGCGAGGTGGATTTCGACGACTGGTTCGGCAGGCGGGCCCCGGTCATGGTGGAGATCGGCTCGGGTATGGGCGAGACCACGTCCCAGCTCGCGGCCGCCGCACCGGACCTCAACTACGTCGCGGTCGAGGTGTACGACCCCGGGCTGGGCCAGCTGATGCTACGCGCGGAGAAGCTCGGGGTGACGAACCTGCGGCTGATGCACGGTGACGCCGTCGTGCTGCTGACTTCGCACGTCGAGCCGGGCTCGCTGTCCGGGGTCCGGCTGTTCTTCCCGGACCCGTGGCCGAAGAAGCGCCACCACAAGCGGCGGATCGTGCAGCCGGAGTTCGTCTCGCTGGTGGCCTCGCGGCTCGCGCCGGGCGGGACCTTCCACATGGCGACCGACTGGGAGAACTACGCGGAGCAGATGCTGGAGGTCTGCTCGGCCGAGCCTCTCCTGCGCAACCGCCACGCCGGCGACCCCGGCGGCTGGGCCCCGCGGCCGGAGTGGCGCCCGGTCACCAAGTTCGAGAACCGCGCCGACGTCGAGGGGCGCGTCTCGCACGATCTGATCTTCGAGCGAGTCTGAAAACGACTGAAAGGGCCGGTCAGGACGTCCCCACGTCCTGACCGGCCCTTTCGTCACACCCCGCGCCTTGGGAAGCCCCCTGCGCGTCCCCGGCGCCCGTTCATCCCTCCCCCGACGGAGGGACGACCGAGCACCCGGCTCGTGGGTGTAACCAGCGACTCCACCCACGAGACCCGTCCGCCCCAGTGGCATGACGCCATTCGGGCGAACCTTTTACTCGTCGGCCAGCGGCTCCGACTGCACCCGCTTGAGCGCCGGGGTCGAGACGGATGCGCCGAGCAACGCCACCCCGATTCCCAGCACCACGGGCGCCAGCAGCCACGGGCTCAGCACGACCGGGTCCTTTTCGACCATGCTGTAGAGCCCCATGCCGACTCCGATCCCGACCACTCCCGCGCCGATGGTGGCCACCATCGCGGGCAGGGCCGCCTCCATCCGCAGCGCCCTCGCCAGCACCCGGACCGGGGTCCCGGCCGCGATGAGCGCCCCGAAGGTGCGACGGCGGTCCATCACCGAACCGGCGGTCGCCACGGCCGCGCTGCAGCCGGCGAGCACACCGGCGGCGATCAGGCCGATCACGGTGACCCGGCGCAGGTCGGCGAGTTCCTGCTGCTGGCTGACCAGGCGCAAGCCGCGGCTGCCGATCTCCTGGCCCGGTGCCGCCCCGACCAGCGCGGTCCGCACGACCTCGCCGTTCGCCTGCGTCGTCGGCACGACCACGTCGAGGCGCTCCGGTTCGACGTCCGCGGGCAGCAGGGCCGGGTCGATGACGATCGTGCCGTACGTGTCCTCTTCGGACTGGGGGAACGTGTGCGCCGGGACGTTCCCGAGCTGAGTACCGGCCTTGTCGTAGTCCGGCGTCACGCGGTACGACGCCGGGTCGATCTTGGAGCTGCTGTAGATCGCGGGGCCAGGCCGGCAGGAGCCGCCGATGTTCACCCGCAGCAGCTTCGTGGCGTCCTCGCAGGTCATCACGAAGGCCCGGTTCAGTGTCTGGTCGCGGGTCCCCACCTCGCCGGTGGACAGGTAGACCTGGCCGACCGCGACGGCCTTGTCGGCGATCCCGTTGCGGGCGAGGGAGGCGTTGGTTTCCTCCACGATCTGCTGCGAGTGGGTCGCATCGGCCTCGGCGTAGAGGACGTTGTCCTTGAAGGTCCGCCCGCCGCCCGCCATCGACTCGAACGAGGGCAGCAGCGTGAGTGCCATCGAACCGGTGAAGACCGCGAGCACGACACCCGCCGTGGCCCGGTAAGCGCTCTTCGGGTCGTCACGGAGCCTGCGCCCGGCCAGCAGCGACGCCGGTTTGCGCCAGATGCGGACGAACGTGCCGCCCACCGCCGAGGTGACCCACGGCCCGATGATCGCGGCCGACGCGACCAGCAGGAACAGGCCGAACATCACCATCGGCAAGCTGGCGTTGTCCTGGCTGACCGCGAAGAGGAAGAAGGCACCGGCCACGGGTACCGCGAGCAGCCGCCACCAGTGCAACGGCTTGCGCGCGTGCGCCGAAGCCGCGAACAGCGGCGTCTTCAGCACGCGGCGGATACCGAGGACCCCGGCGAGGACGACCAGGAGCGGGATCGCCACGGCGACCGCGATGGTCGAGCCGAGCGAAAGGCTGAAGTCCGACGCGAGCCAGGTTCCGCCGCCCCAGGGGACGAACGTCGAGAGGCCCTGCAGTGCCGGTGCCACGAGGATGCCGAGCAGGGCGCCGACGACCGCGGACAACGCGGTCTCGGCGGCGACGATCTTCGTCACCTGCGCCGGGGTCGCGCCTGCCAGCCGCAGTGCCGCCATCCGCAGCTCACGCCGCGTGGCGGTGAGCCGGGCCGAAGACGCGACGAGCACCAGGCTCGGCACGAGCAGGACGATGACGCCGACCCAGGCGAGTAGTTCGAGGAGCGGGTCGGGCTTGGCCTGCTTGTCGGGGAAGCCGTCCGCGGCCTGCGCCGACTGCGGCATCGACTCCGGGGTGTGGCCGACGACGGCGACCAGCTGCTCCGGATACATCAGCGAATCCGGACCGAGCGAGTCGACGAGCTTGCCGAACCGGTCCCCGAGCTGGACCTGCGGCGTCGACTGGATCAGTTTTCCGAGTTCGGGCGAAACGATCGACTCGCCGGGGGCCGGCAGCTTCGGGATGCCCGGCGGCAGGCTGAGCATCGGTGAGGTGCCGGTCTGGGCGATGTCGACGCGGATGATCTCGCGGTCACCCGAGTAGTCCTTGTTCGCCGCCATCAGCAGCGGCGCCGGACGCTGGGCCTGCCCCGACTCGGAGTAGTAGCTGTGGATGTCCTGCCAGATCGCCCGCTGCGAGCGGGCCTGCGTGGCGCCAGGGAGAGACGCCAGCAGGAGCACCAGACTGGTCGCGACGGCGACCCCGACCGCGGTGAGGATGGCCGACATGCGGGTCCGGCGGTCGACCCGGAGCACCCGCAGGGCCAGCTGGAAGCTGTTCATCAGGCAGCCAACCTCGTCGCGATCAGGCCGTCGCGGATGGAGACCGTGCGCGGCATGGCTTCGGCGAGTTCGCGGTCGTGGGTCACCACGATCACCGCGGCGCCACTGTCGGCGGCGGCCGCGAGCAGCGCGTCCATGGTGGCGCGGCCGGTTCGGGTGTCGAGCGCGCCGGTCGGCTCGTCGGCGAAGATCACCTTCGGCCGGTGCGTCAGCGCCCGTGCGATCGCGACACGCTGCGCCTCACCGCCGGAGAGCTCGCCGGGGCGGCGCTTCTCCTTGCCCTCGAGGCCGAGCTTCGCCAGCCATTCGCGGCCGGCCTCGATGGATTCCTTGCGGCCCTTGCCACTCAGCAGCGACGGCAGCGCGACGTTCTCCTCGGCGCTCAATTCGGCGACGAGCATCCCGGACTGGAACACGAAGCCGAACTCGGTCCGCCGCAGTTCGCTGCGTTTGCGCTCGTTGAGCTGGTCGACCCGCTGCCCGGCGAGGAAGATCTGCCCGGAGTCGGCGCGGAGAATCCCGGCGAGCACGTGCAGCAGGGAGGTCTTGCCGGAGCCGGAGGGCCCGACGATGGCGACCGCGTCACCGGCCTGGATGTCGATGTCGATCCCGGCCAGCGCGTACTGCGTGCCGTACCGCTTCACCAGCCCACGGCCGGCGAGTACCGCGCCGTTGTCGCGCCTGCCGTGATCGTGCTGCCAGGGCGCTGCTTCGGAATTCACGTTACCTCCCACTCAAGGGCGCCCTGCCATCACGATCACGGGACCTGACGGTCGAAAAGGGGGCGCGACTTCAAAAGACCGAAAGACCTTGGGCACTTCAGCCGCGATCAGCTTCGCGAACCCGCTGTCTGTCCACTTCGGGCAGACGGCCAGTGCTGATCACCCCCGCATCGGCCGATCGGCCGATGCGGGTCGGGCCGGTCGGCCAAGGTGCGGACGGCGGCGGATCCTCTACCGTCACGGTGTGACAGCGGGGCCATCCCAGAACAAGTTCTACGCACGCGTGAGTTCACTCGTGCGCCGTCTCGGCATGCCCACCGTCGTGCTGCTCGCCGCGCTCGCGTTCGACCTGTTCTTCATCACCGACGCCGCGTTCGACCAGGCGGGCCCTCGCGGTATCGACCTGCTGCTGTTCCCTGGCATCTTCGGGATGGTGTTCTGCGCGCTCTGGGCACAGAACCGGGCAGCGGTGGCCGCCGTCGCGGCTTCGGTCGTGCTGGTAGCCTACACGCTGGTCGTCCGGTATTTCACCATCCCGACCTACTCGAGCGTGCTCGCCCACCTGTCCATCACCGAGGTGGTGGCGGGAGTCGAAATCCTGTTCTACGCCGCCCGCCGGACGCGTCCGGGCGTCGCGGCCGCCATGATCGCCGGCCTGGTGATGGCCACCTTGACCGCGGTGTCCGGCCGGTACACCAACTTCGACGGCACCTCGAACGGCACCATGGCGCAGGCGATGCTTTTCGGCGGCGTCCTGCTGGGCGGCACGCTGGTCTTCGCGATTCCCGGGCGCGACCGCACGGCGAATCCGAAACGCTACGAGAAGCTGCAGAAGATCAACAAGCTGGTGCTGGGGCAATGGCCGCTCATCGGCATGCTCGCCTTGGCGCTGATCCTGGAATTCAGCTTCACCTACGCCAGCAGGGCGCACGGCCTGCCGGTGCTGGCCTGTTCGATCATCGCCGCGTTCATCGCGATCGCCGCACCCCGTCGACCGGCCGACGCGATGGTCGGGCTCACCGCGGTCATGCTGCTCTCGGCGCTGGTGATGCCCTTCCTCCGGCTCGACTACGACTACCCGACCCCCGGCGGTGTGCCGGGGACGCAGATAGTCGCGGGGATGGGGCTGGTCGTCACCCTGGTCCGCGCGGTCGGGCTGAGCAAAGCCGTGACCCGGATCGCCGGACTGTCCGCGGTGGTGGCGGGCGCCTGCGTTCTCAACACCAACCGGCCGACGCCCCGGCTCATGACCGACCCGGACGACATCGCCGGGTTCGCGGTCGCCGGGCTGCTGCTGCTCGGCATCTCGGTGGCGGTCGGCCTGGCGCTGCGTTCGCGGGACTCGGAGCGGACGCAGGTCATCCAGTCGGCGATCAGTGACGCGCAGACGTCGGAGCGGATGGCGCTCGCGCGCGAACTGCACGACGTCGTCGCGCACCACGTCACCGGGATCGTCGTGCAGGCACAGGCGGCGAAGCTGATGGGCGAGCGGAACCCGCAGATCGCGGTCGAGGCGATGGGCCGGATCGAGGACGCCGGGGTGGAGGCGCTCGCGGCGATGCGGCGGCTCGTGCGGAGTATGCGCGGCGACGCCCCGGCCGGGAGCAGCGAGTTCAGCGAGCAGGCCACCACCGATCTCGCCGCCGACCTGCGGACGCTGATCGAACGGTCGAACCACGGCGTGAAGACGGCGATGAAGCTCGAACTGCCGCCGAACGTGCCGCACGAGGTCGGGCGATCGGCGTTGCGGCTGGTGCAGGAGTCGCTGACGAACGTCGGCAAGCACGCGTCCGGCGCGACGGAGGCGCTGGTCATCGCCGAGGTTTCCGGGACGGAGTTGCACCTCCAGGTGACCGATGACGGACGCGAGCAGGAGCACCGTCCGGCCGGCGGGTCGGGCGGCTACGGTCTGATCGGGATGCGCGAACGTGTCGCCCTGCTGAGCGGCCGGCTTTCCGCCGGGCGTGCGCCAGGCGGCGGATGGCGCGTCGAAGCGTGGCTACCACTTGAAGGAGAAGAGTGATCCGGGTACTGATCGCCGACGACCAGGACATGGTGCGAACCGGCTTCCGGATGATCCTGGACAGCCACGACGACATCGAGGTGGTCGCCGACGTGGCAGACGGCGTCTCGGCGGTGGCGAAGGCGCGCGAACTGCGCCCCGACGTCTGTCTGCTGGACATCCGCATGCCAGGGATCGACGGGCTCGAGGTCACCAAGCAGCTGGCGGGCCCGGACGTCGCCGATCCGCTGAAGGTGGTGGTGGTCACGACCTTCGACCTCGACGAGTACGTGCACACCGCACTGCGGAACGGCGCGAGCGGGTTTCTGCTGAAGGACGCCGGGCCCGCGCTGCTGATCGAGGCGGTGCGCGCGGCCGCGCGCGGGGACGCGCTGGTCTCGCCGCAGATCACCGTCCGGCTGCTGAAGCATTTCGACGGCGGGACGGTGAAACGCGACGTCAGCCCGCCTTCGGAGCCGCTGACCGCACGGGAGCTCGACGTGGTCAAGGCGGCCGCGAAGGGACTGACGAACACCGAGATCGGGGCCGAGCTGTTCCTGTCGCTGTCGACGGTGAAGACGCATCTGGCGTCGGTGCAGGGCAAGGTGGGTGCGCGGAACCGGGTGGAGATCGCGGCCTGGGCGTGGCGGAGCGGCGTCGTCGACTGACCTAAGCTCCCTTCATGCAACGCCGTTTCCACGCTCCTGTCGTTCTCCCCGCCGACCCCGCCTGTTCGCTGCTGCGTGATGCCGTGGTCGACGTGGACGAGGCGGGGCGGATCACCCATGTCGGTCCCGTGTCCGGGGCTCCCGAAACGTCCGCTCCCGTGACCCGGTTGAGCGGTCTTCTCCTGCCAGGGCTGGTCAACGCGCACGCACACAGCCCGATGACGCTGCTGCGCGGGATGGGCGGCGACCTGCCGCTGCTGCGGTGGCTGACCGAGATCATCTGGCCGACCGAGGCGAAGCTGAAGCCCGCCGACATCCGCACCGGCATGCTGCTTGGCTCGGTCGAGATGCTGCGGCACGGTGTCACGACCAGCGCGGAGATGTACTTCGAAAGCGAACAGCTCGCCGACGCGGTGCTCACCACCGGCGGCCGCGTGATTCTCGGCCCGCCGATCATGGAACTGCCGGGGATGGACTGGCGCGCGATGCTGAAGAGCATCGAAAGCTGGATCGACACCGACGGTCTCCGGTTCGGCCCCGGCGAGCGGATCGAGGTCGGCTACGGGCCGCACTCGGCGTACATGCTGAACACCGAAGCGCTGCGCGCGACCGCGGAATCGGCGGCCGAACGCGGCGCGCTGGTGCAGATCCACGTGGCGGAGGCGGCGCTCGAAGACGTCAAGCAGCGCGAGGAGCACGGCTCGGTGCCCGCGCTGCTGGAGAAGGTCGGAATGCTGCGGGGCCGCACGCTGGCCGCGCACGCCGTCCACCTGTCCGACGAGGACATCGCCCTGTTCGCCGCGCGCGGGGTCGGGATGGCGCACTGCCCGGGCTCGAACGCGAAACTCGCTTCGGGCATCGCGCGGGTGACGGAGCTGCGAAAGGCAGGCGTCGCCGTCGGGCTGGGCACGGACGGCCCGGCGTCGAACGACGACATCGACCTGTGGGAGGAGCTGCAGCTCTCGGCGATGTTCGCGCGGCTCGCCACCGGCGAATCGACCGTGCTGACCGCCGCCGACGCGTTCCTGCTCGGCACCCGCGGCGGCGCGGACGCGCTGGGCCGGACCGACATCGGCGCGCTGGAGACCGGCCGGTGGGCGGACCTGGTGCACGTCGACCTCGACGACCCGGCCTTCGCGGCCGGCGTCGACGTCCCGGACGAGCAGCTGCTCTCGAATTTGGTGTGGGCCGCGGGTTCGCGCCGGGTTCGCGACGTGTGGGTCGCCGGCGAACAGGTCGTCGGCGACGGCGAATCCCTGCGGGTGGACCGCGCGAAGGTACAAGCGGAAGTCGCCGAAATCTCGGCCCGGCTGCGCTCTTGACTCACCTACGCAGCCCCCTCCCGTCCCAGGGTGCGGCCACTTACTTAGGGCTACTGGGGTGGGTGACGGTGTAGTTGCCGTCCTCGCGGGCGAGTTGCGCGTCAGCGTTCGCGCCGTGGATTTGATGCGCGATGGTCGATGAGGCTCGTCCGACCGGGGCAGCTCCCTGAGTAAGTGGCATTGGACCCCGGGGGGCGGGCTCCGAGGCCAGTCTATCGGGACTCCTTGGCGGGAATCGGGGGAAAGCGCTGGTCGGGGTGGGTTGTCCACAATGGTGAGGGGTTGTGGACAACTGGGCTGAGGCTTGGCATTTCGGGAAGGCGTGCCTGAAAGCCACGCGGCTCGGGCCAATGCCGAGTTTGGGACGCTCAGCGTCTCCAATGTGGCATTGGGGACGCTGAGTGCCACCAATGCCACATTGGGCGCGGGCGCCGGAACTGCGCGTCGGCAGGCGAGCCAGACGCTGGCTAGACCAGGCCTCGTGGCCGGAGGGTCACGTCCGTCGGGTGGGCGTCGGCGGTGGCGGAGACCGCGGCGAGTACGGCGGCCGCGACGGATTCGGGGCGCAGGAAGCGTTCCGGCTCGTACGAGCGGCCTTCGGCGGCGATGATCGTCTGCTGCATTTCGGTGTCCGTACGGCCGGGGTAGATCGACGTCACCCGCAGGGTGGTCTCTTCGTCCCGCAACGCGTCGGCGAAGGCGCGGACGGCGAACTTACTCGCCGCGTACGGACCCCAGCCCGGACGCGCGTTGTGCCCGGCACCCGAGTTGATCACGACGACATGGCCCTTCGCGGACCGCAACGCCGGCAGCAGCTGACGGGTCAGCGTGACGACCGCGAGGACATTGACCTCGAAGTTCGCCCGCCAGTCGGCGTCCGTGGCGGTTTCGACCGTGCCGAGCCGCGCGACGCCTGCCGAGTGCACCAGCACGTCCAGTTCGCCGAACTCGGCGGTCGCCGCTTCCAGTGCTTCGGCGTCGGTCAGCTCGACCGGCCACGCCCGGGCGCCGGGCAGCGTGGCGGCGAGTTCGCCGAGTGCGTCGGCGTCGCGGCCGCCGAGCAGCACCCGGTGGGTGGGGGCGAGCGCGCGGGCGACCGCCGCGCCGATGCCGCGAGTGGCGCCGGTGACGAGAGCGAGGGGAAGATCAGCCATGGCCGCCACGCTAGTCACCCGCAGGCGACCGGCACCGACGCCACCCGAGGGAACCGCACGGAACCCCTGGTGAACGACCCGATGAGGTTGTCCGCGAACCGTCCGGCCGTCAGCGGATCACGCACCGACGCGTCGATCGCCACGATCTCCGGGCAGTCGAGCGCCAGCCGCGCGGCGGCGACGTCCGCGGCCCGGACCGGACCGCCCTCGGCGATCGGGAGCCGCGCCGAATTCGCCAGCTCCCAGACCGGCGGCAGCCACTTCTGGTGCCCGGTCCGGCCGTTGGGGAGTGACGTCGAATGCGCGGCGAACGGATTGGCGAGACCGTAGCCGTCACGCAACCGCGTTTCGAGCGGGATCAGCAGGCCGAGGGCACCCATGCTGTCCGCGGCGACGGTCACGTAAGGCCGATCTGTCGGGTACGCGTACCAGCGTCTGGTCGAGTAGTCCTGGATCAGCACCGCCGGGCCCTTCACGGCGCGGATGGCGTCCAGCGTCGCCGGCATCGACGGGTAGTCGGCGTAGTCATCGGCCAGGACCGGATGTTCGTGCCCGGTCGACCGCGACCAGAACGCCCGCTCGTCGGTGATGCCGACGGCACGCGGCGCGGCGGAGTACGGCGGCCGCAACGATCCGGCGGCCACGATCGCCCAAATGCCGACGACCAGGAGGAGAACCGCGGTCACTCTGGTCAGCGGCAGGGCCAGTACGGGAAGCAGCAGGCAGAACAAGGCGGGCAGCAGCATGCGCCCGTGCATGAAATCCCCGCCCACCCGGATCACGTACAGCGAAAGCAGCACCGCGCCGAGGACCGGGACCGCGGTGAGCACCGCGAAAGTCTTGTCCACAGCGGACAAAACGGTGGCGACCGCGACGGCGAGCACCGACAACGGGAGCCACAGCCAGTACGGCTGGACGAGATCGACCAGATACGCCCAGCCTCGAGCCCAGTTCGCCTCCGACGCCTCCTTGACCAACGCGGCGTTCGGCATCAGCAGGCCGTAGTAGCCCATCCGGAACACCTGATACGCCAACGGGAGCACCGCCGCCACGGCCACCAGGCCCAGCGCGCCGCGAAGTCCTGGCCGTGAAAGCACGAGCAACGCCACTAACGCGACGCCGCTGAAAAGCGCGAGATCAGGCCGCACCAACGGTCCCAGCCCGGCGGCCAGCGCGACCGGCCAGGTACGCGGTCCGTCCACTGTGGACACGCAGCGGACGAGCAGCCACCAGGTCCCGCCCAGCCACAGGGTGATCAAGCCGGTCTCCAGCCCGGACGTCGCGAAGTCGCGGAACGGCGGCAGCGCGCAGACCACCAGTGCCCCGGCGGGCGCGAGGCCGTGGAACGCCAGCGGCTGGTAGAGCCGCCGGGCGCCGTCCAGGCCGAAGAACAGCCCGGCGACCGAGAAGACCAGCCCGGTCACCACGGAGATCCACTCCAGCGGCACTCCCGGTAGCAAACCGAGAACACTCAGTACCACGGTCCACAAGGGACTGGTGTTGGTCTCGACCCGCTCGCCGATGTTGAACACCGGACCGTTGCCCGCGAGGATCTGGCGGACCGTCCGCAGCACGATCAGCCCGTCGTCGCTCATCCAGCGACGGCGCCAGGCGAGGTCGGCGTAGACCACCAGCACCAGGCCGAACCCGAACCAAGTCCAGGTCGAGGGCCGCGGGAACCAGGAGCGCGAAGGCCAAGCTGGCGTGTTTTCGCCCGTGGTCGTACTCGTTTGCGCCATGATCCCGCCCGACTCGGTTGCGTTGGCAGGAGATCAGGTCCGCGGCCCGCGAGTCAAACCGTCTTGGCGAGTAAGCACGATTGCGGTCGTTTCCTCCCTTCCATGGCCAGCCGTGCGGTGACCTCGAATCCCGCCTCGCCGAGCAGATCGGCGACCGCGCCCGGTCGCAGGAAGTAGGCGTCGTAGGAGACCGGGTGGCCGTACGCCCTCTCCGGGCTGAGGCGCTCGTCGCCGACGTGGAAGCCGACCAGCAGCTGCCCGCCGGGAACGAGCACGCGGCGGAATTCCGTGAACAGGGCCGGGAGTTCGGCCGGGGGAAGGTGGAAGATCGACCACCAGGCGACGAGACCGCCCAGTTCACCGTCCGGGAAGTCGAGCGCGGTCATCGAGCCGACGGAAAATCGCAGGTCAGGGTACTGACGTCGGGCGACATCAATCATTTTCGGCGACAAGTCGACACCCGACACGGACACTCCGAGCGAGGCCAAATGCGCGGTGACGTGCCCCGGCCCGCAACCGACGTCGGCGACCGGACCGCGTACCTGTTCGGCGAACGCGGCCAGCATCGCGCGGCCGACGGGATCCTGCCGGAAGAGCGGTTCGACCAAGACCGCGTAGTCCTCGGCGACGGTGTCGTAGGACTCGCGGGTGGCATCCAGGTGAGTGGTCACGGTGGGCGACGCTAGCGGCACCCACCGACAATTCAGGGCTCGATCAGCCCGGCGTCCCTGCTCAGATCCTCCGGCGCCCCCAGCGTGGCCACCGATGTGCACCCGGTCGCGGGGTCCGCCGCCGAGTCCGTGCCGTTGTACCGCGCGGCGCCGGACCGGGTCAGTTGCCGGGTGCCGACGTCGAAGCAGACCTGGTACGGGCCCCTGCGCAAGCCCTCGAAGGCGTACCGGCCGTCCGGCCCGCTCAAAGTAGAGCCGACCTCCTTGCCGTCCGCGTCCCGCAAAGTCACCTTCACGTCCGGGACGCCGATCTCGTCCCGGGTCTGCAGGCCGTCCTTGTCCTTGTCCAGCCAGACGAAGTCGCCCAGTTCGCCCGTGGGCTCGACGAGGCCCGCGGCGAGCGTCAGGTCCTGGCGTTTCCGAGGGCCGACCGTGGTGGTCGCGGTGCAGCCGGTCGCCGGATCGGCGTCGGAGTCCCTCGCGTCGTCACCCGCGTCTTTCGACGTATAGCCGTAGGCAGGAAGCGCGCTGATGTCGAAGCAGATCTGGTAGATGCCGTCCTTCAGTTTCGCGAAGCGGTACTTGCCGCCGGCGTCGGTGGTGACGGTGCCCAGCGCCTTGCCCGAGGCGTCCTTCAAAGTCACCTTCGCGCCCGGGACACCGGGCTCCGCGGCGTCCTGCAGGCCGTTCCGGTCGACGTCGTTCCAGACGAACTCGCCGATCTCGTCGATCGCGGGCGGCGGAGTGACCTTGATGGTCGTGGTCGCGATCTTCTTCGGCAACGTGCCACTGGAGACGGTCACGGTGCTGACATGGCCGTTGTCGGCTTCGGTGATGTTCTTGTGGTCGCAGGTGACGGTCGTGGACTTGCCGCCGTCGAGACTCGCGATCGGCGCGGGCTTCACGTCGCAATACGGGTCGTCGACCTTGATGCCGGCCAGCGTCGTGGTGCCGTCGTTGGTCACCGTGAACCGGTAGTTCGCGGTGGTGCCCGCCTCGAGGGTGGCCGTGGTTCCCCAGGCACCACTCGCCGGATCCCGCACCTCCGCCTTCGCCGCGAACGAGGCGACCTGCAGGTGGACGCAGTCCCACCTGACCCAGTCGCGGTCGGGGGCGGCGAAGAACTTCACCGAGGTCGCCGACGCCGGAGCGGTCGACGGCGGGAAGACTTGGCGTGCCAGTGTCCCGTCGGTGGCCTTGAACTTGTTCTCCAGTACGACCTTGTCCGACGCGTTGTAGAAGCGCACGAACTTCATCGCCGCGTAAGCGGTGCCGGCCATCTTGTCCGGCGTCGCGAGGGCGTACTCGCCGCCGTCCTGCTGGTAGCCGACGGCGGTGGACAGCCGGGGCTGTTTGCTCTTCGGCATACTCGGCGGCACCGGGGCGGCAGGGTTGAACGAGTGCCCGGCCGGTGGGCTGCCCTGCTCCACGCTCGGATTCGGCGCGACGCCACCGGTGCAGCCGGACGGCACGGCGGGTGACTGTGCCTGAGCGGGAACGATGCCCGAAACCAGTGCCAGCGTCCCTGCCGTCATCAAGACCAGTGCCCTTTTCACAGGGCTGAAGCTAGTTACCCGGTCCCGGTTCCGTAATCGCTGAACCGTGTCGACGATCGCCCCGATCAGGCAGAACCGAGAGTGATCGCCGGTGCCGCCGCCGTCTTCCCACGGCGGCGGCACCCCGCCACCCCTACTTGACGCCGATGCGGCCGACCTGGCCCCAGCGGCCCTTCTTCCACACCGACACGATCGACGGCCGCGGCTGCGCCGTGCCACCGTCCGGCCAGTGCGAGGTCGGGCTGCCGGAGTTGGCCGCGTCCTCACCGGGGTGCTGTACGGCGACGAGCACCAGGTGGTCGGTCACCACCGGACCGCAGCACTCCGCGCCGACCGGCACCGACAGGAACTGCTTGACGTGCCCGCGCTCCGGACCGTCGACCGGCACCGAGAACAGGCCGTCGTGCGAACCGAGCGCGTTGCCGTCGGTGGAGATCCACAGGTTCCCGTGCCGGTCGAACGCGACGTTGTCCGGGCACGAGATCGGGCTGACCTGCTCCTTCGGGAAGCCACCGAAGTAGGTGTCCGCGGTCTTCGGGTCACCGCAGACGAGCAGCAGGCGCCAGGAGAACTTCGTCGACGCGGCGTCCCCGCCGTTCTCGTCCCACTCCAGGATGTGCCCGTTGCGGTTGTTCGGCCGCGGGTTCGCCTCGTCGACGTCCGCCTTGCCCGCGGGGCCACGCTGGCTGTTGTTGGTCAGCGCCGCGTAGATCCGGCCGTTGACCGGGTTCGGCTCGATGTCCTCCGGGCGGTCCATTTTGGTCGGCTGGACCTTGTCCGCCGCCTGGCGCGTGAAGACGTAGACCTCTTCGGCGGTGAAACCGTCCACAAAGGACTTGTTGCCCGAGGCGAGCGGGATCCACTCGCCGACGCCGTCGAACTCGCCGTCCTTGGGGAGTTTTCCGGTGCCGTCGATCTCGCCGGGGCTGTCGCCGGTGAAGCGGCCGACGTACAGGGTGCCGTCGTCGAGCAGGGCGGAGTTGTGCCGCCGCGCGTGCGCGCTCTTGCCCGGCTTGTACTTGCCCTTGGAGACGAACTTGTAGATGTACTCGAAGCGCTCGTCGTCACCGGAGTAGACGGCGACGCGGCCGTCCTTGGTGATCTTGATGTTCGCGGCCTCGTGCTTGAAGCGGCCGAGCGCGGTGTGTTTGATCGGCGTCGAGTTCGGGTCGTTCGGGTCGATCTCGACGACCCAGCCGAACCGGTTGGCCTCGTTCGGCTCCTGCGCGAGGTCCCAGCGTTTGTCGAACCGCTCCCACTTACGGGTACTCGCGGTGCCGGAGAAGCCGTAGCGCTTCAGCCGCGCGGCCGCGACCGGGTCGGTGACGCTCGCCGCGTTCGCGAAGTACTGGTTGACGTTCTCTTCACCGGAAAGCACCGTGCCCCAAGGGGTCACGCCGCCGGCGCAGTTGTTCTGCGTGCCGGAGACCTTGCGGCCGGTCGGGTCCGCGGCGGTCTTGAGGTACTTCGAACCGGCGGCCGGGCCACGCACCTCGAAGGCGGTGTTCAGCGTGATGCGGCGGTTGAACGGGCTCGGCACCGCGCGCAGGGCGCCACCGATCGGGTCGCGGAAAGTCTGGACGACCGAGAGGCCGTGTGCCGCCCAGGCGATCTTGACCTGTTCCTCGGTCGGGTTGGCCGGGTCGTACTGGTCGGCCGGGAACATGTGGACCTCGGTGGTGTACTCGTGGTTCACCACCAGCAGGTTCCGGATGCCCAGCGGGTCCTGCGGGATCAGGCCGACGAAGTCGCAGTTGTAGCCGAACTGCTTCGCCTGCGCGGCCGCGGTCTGCTTCGCGAAGTCGAACTTCGGCGCGCCGAATTCGACGGCGTCGCCCCAGCGGATGACGACGCGCTGGTCGTAACCCTCGGGGATGGTGACCGCGTCGAGCGTGTTCGGCGGCACCGCGTCGAAGTCGGTGCCGGGCACCGGACGACCGGGGCGGCCCGGCTTGCCGTGGCCCGCGGCGGCGACGTCGGCCGGTTCGGCGGCCGCGGCCGTGCCGGACAGTGCGGCGAAGCCACCCGCGGCGGCGGCCATCACCGCACTGGCCTTCAGCGCGCCGCGCCGGGACAGCACGTTCTTGACGACGTCGCCGAAGTACTCGTTGTCCGAGGTGTTGGGCTCGGGGTGGGCACACGCGTTGCCGCAGCGGTACTCACAGGTGACCGCGGAGCGGCCGCCGGGATGGGAGGTGATCAACGGCAGGAGCCGCTGAGGCTCGAAGGACACAGGGCCTCCATGTTCGCGGTGGGTTCACATAGTCCAGTCGGGGGAACGACGTGACGTTAAGCGACCAAAACGATCCAGTCCTGGACGACAGATGAACAGCGCGCGAACGAGCGATGGCGCGCTGCCGGGACCGACCGCGCGCCATCGACGGAAAGTACTGCTAGGACGTTGCTGACCGACTAAGAACCGATGTCGGCCAGGCCGCGCCTGCCGGGTTTCCACACCGCCACCACCGACGGCCGGGGCTGGTTTTCGCCGCCGTCCGGCCAATGGGAGGCCGGTCTGTCGGCATTCGCCCCGTCCACTTCACCCGGATGCTGGACACAGACCGTGACGATCTTCTCCTCGACGATCGGGCCACAGGTCTCCGCGCCGCGAGGCACGGTGAGGAACAGCTTCAGCTCCCCGCGGTTGCGGCCCTCCAGCGGCACCGAGTACAGGCCGTCGTTGATGCCCAGCGCGCCCGCCGAGTCGGTGGAGATCCAGAGGTTGCCGTGCTTGTCGAAGGCCACGTTGTCCGGGCTGGAGATCGGCGAGACCTGGTCCTTGGGGAACCCGGCGAAGTAGGTGTCCGGCGAGGCCGGGTCGCCGCACACCAGGAACAGCCGCCAGCTGAACGTCAGCGCGAGCGCGTCCCCGCGCCGCTCTTCGAACTCCAGCACCTGACCGTGTTTGTTGTTCAGCCGCGGATTGGGCTCGGTGGCGCCCTCTTTGCCCGGCTTGCCGCGGTCGACGTTGTTGCTCAGCGCGCAGTAGATCCGGCCGGTACGCGGATGCGCCTGGATGTCCTCCGGGCGGTCCATCTTGGTGGCACCCACCCGGTCGGCCGCCTCACGGGTGAACACGTACACCTCTTCAGCGGTCATTCCGTCCACAAAGGACTTCCTGCCCGACGCCAGCGGGATCCACTCGCCGCTGCCGTCGAATTCGCCGTCACCGGGCAGTTTCCCGGTGCCGTCGATCTCGGCGGCGGGGCTGTCGCCGGTGAACCGGCCGACGTACAGTGTGCCGTCGTCGAGCAGGGTCATGTTGTGCCGCCGGGCATGGCCGCTGTCACCCGGCTTCATCCGGCCCTTCGAGATGAACTTGTAGATGTACTCGAAACGCTCGTCGTCACCGGAGTAGGCGACCACGCGGCCGTCCTTGGCGACGCGGATGTTCGCCGTCTCGTGCTTGAACCGGCCCAGATGCGTGTGCTTGACCGGGGTGCTGTCCGGATCGTTCGGATCCAGTTCGATCACCCAGCCGAACCGGTGGGCCTCGTTCCGTTCCCTGGCGATGTCCCAGCGCGCGTCGAACCGCTCCCACTTCCTGGTGGTCGCGGTGCCGTTGATGCCGTAGCGCGCGTAACGCTTGCGCGCCACGGGATCGGTCACCGTGTCCGCGTTCCCGAAGTACTGGTTGATGTTCTCCTCGCCGGACAGGATCGTGCCCCACGGCGTGACACCACCGGCGCAGTTGTTCATCGTGCCCAGCACGACCGTTCCGGTGGGATCGGCGGCGGTCTTGAGCAGATCGCTGCCCGCCGCCGGGCCGGTCACCTTGAACGGGGTGTGCAGTGTGATCCGCCGGTTGTAGCGGGACATCTTCGGCCGCAGGTGCCCGGTGTCCCGCCCACGCGTGACCTGGACGACGGTCAGGCCATGGGCGGCCCAGGCGATCTCGACCTGTTCCACGGTCGGGTTGTTCCGGTCGTACCCGCGGAACATGAACTCTTCCGACGTGTACTCGTGGTTCGTCACCAGCAGCGAGGAAAGCCCGGAATGGTCCAGGGGAAGCAGCGCGGCGAAGTCGCAGTTGTAGCCGAACTGCTTCGCCTGCGCCGCGGCGGTCTGGTTGTCGAAGTCGAACTCCGGCGCACCGGGCAGCACCGCGTCACCCCAGCGGATGACAATGCCCTGTTGATAGCCCTCGGGCACCACGACGGCGTCGAGCGTGTTGGGCTGGACCCGCTTGTAGTCGGTGCCGGGTGAAGGTTTGGGCCTGCTGTTCCCCGCCGGCGCGGCGGTGGCGGGCGCGGTGAGCGCGAGTGGCGCACCGGCGACCAGCGCGACGACGGCGCTCGCCTTCAGCGCGCCACGGCGGCTCACCGCGCCGAGCACGTCGGCGAAGGTGGGGTTGTCCGAGGTGTTCGGCGCGTCGTGGAAGCACGCGTCGCCACAGCGGTAGGTACAGGTCACTGACGCCCGGCTTGGTGAGTGGCCGGCCAGCAACGGAAGGAACTTCACGCGGACCTCCGGTCAGGCAGTTCGGGAGGTCGACGCTAGACACCGGACCAGCGGGAGGAAACCCCCCGTTGGTCCGGCGTTCACCTTTTGTACGGACTACATCTCTTCGCCGACGAGGACCGCTTCGGCCGGAATCGTGTGCGGGTCCGCGGACTTTTCGCGGATCGTCAGCAGCGCTCCGGCGAGGACGCACAGGATCGCGGCGATCACGAACGGCGCCTGCTTGGCGCCGAACCACTCGGCAAGGTGACCGACGACGGTCGCGGCGACCGCGCCGCCGAGCCAGCGGCAGAAGTTGTACCCGGCGCTCGCGACCGGACGCGGGGCGTCGCTGATCGACATGGCCGTCCCGGTGAAGAGCGTGTTCAGCAGGCCGGAGACCAGCCCCGACAGGATGATGCCGACGACCAGCACCGGCTTGCTCGGGATCGCCATGATCAGCAGCAGTACGCCGTACCCGAAGACGGCGACCACGGTCGCGTGCCGTTCACCGAGCTTCGCGGCGAGTTTCGGCGCCAGCACCACTCCCGCGACGGCGACCGAAAGGCCCCAGCCGCAGAAGATCAGGCCGACGGCGACGGCGCTCCACTCCAGCACGAACGGCGACCAGGCCAGCACCACGAAGAACGCGGCGGTGTAGAGCGCGGAACCGATCGAGGTACGCAGGAGCCCGCCGTGCTTCAGCGCGCGGAACGGATCGAGCAGGCGGACCTTCGGCCGCCGCGCCTTGGCGTCACTGGTCAGAAAGATCGAGCAAAGCACGAGACCGCACAGCATCAGCAGCGAAGTGCCGATGAACGGGCCACGCCACGAGATGCTGCCGAGCAGCGCGCCCAGCAGCGGGCCGACCGCGAGGCCGACACCGAGCGCGGCTTCGTAGAGCAGGATCGCGCCCGACTGGCCGCCGGTCGCGGCGCCGACGATGACCGAAAGCGCGGTCGCGATGAAGAAGGCGTTGCCGAGACCCCAGAGCGCGCGCAGCCCGATGAGCTGCTCGATCGACCCGGACGCGGCACACAGCGCGGTGGCGACGACGACCAGCGTCAGCCCGACGACCACGGTCCGCTTGGCCCCGAACCGGGCACTCATCGCGCCGGTCACCAGCATGGCGATCGCCTGGACGCCGAGATAGCTGGAGAACAGCAGCGTCACCTCGGACGGCGTCGCGTGCAGGCCCTCGGCGATCGACAGCAGGATCGGGTCGACCAGCCCGATCCCCATGAACGCGATGACCGCGGCGAACGCGGTGATCCATACCTGTTTGGGCTGTCCTTTGAGGGCGTCCAACAGGCTCGAGTGAGACTCAGCGCTCATCGCGGATCAGTTCCTCCTTCTTGTCTTCCTGGATTCGTGCCGCAGCGACTTTCGTCAGAGCGGGGAGCGCGGCTTCGATGGGCGACGATCAGCCGGCGATGGAAGCGCTGCCCCACCTCGGTGACCTCGACGAGCACGGCCCGGACGGCGGCTGAGCAGGCCGAGCCGTTCAGCAGCTCCGAACCCTGGGTGAGGCTGAGCCGCACCTGCGGGGTCCTCCGGCGTACGAGGTAGTACGGCGGGCGGAGCCGGTGGACGAGGTCGGCGACTCTCGGGGTCACTTAGTCATGCTAACTAAAATTACTGAGCATGGCTAAGTAATCTGCCGCACAGGTCGCCTCGGCCTAGGGTTGGGGGTGTGGAAGCGGTGATCTTCGATCTCGACGGTGTCCTGGTGGATTCGGAAAAGATGTGGGACGAGGTCCGGCGGGCGGTCGCCCACGAGTTCCACGGCACCTGGCGTGACGAATCGACCAGGGCGATGCAGGGGATGAGCACCCCGGAGTGGGCCGCCTACCTGGCGCACGACCTGGGCGTTCAGCTCCGCCCGGCGGACGTCGCGCAGGTGGTGATCGAGCGGATGGCGCGGCGGTACGCGGAGAAGCCGCCCATCATCCCGGGCGGACCGGACGTCGTGCGCGAGGTCGCGAAACACTGGCCGGTGGCGATCGCGAGTTCGTCGCCGCCGCTGCTGATCAAGGCGTTCCTGGACATCACGCGGCTACCGGTGCCGACGGCGGTGTCCTCGGAGCAGGTCGGCGCTGGGAAGCCGGCGCCAGACGTGTACTTGCGGGCGGCCGAGCTGCTGGGCGCGGAGCCGAAGAACTGTGCGGCCGTGGAGGACACGACGAACGGGCTTCGCGCGGCACTGGCCGCGGGGATGACGGTGTACGCGGTGCCGAATCCGCACTTCCCGCCGGATCCCTCGGTGCTGGCGCGGACGACGGTGCTCGAGAGGATCACGGACCTGCCGGAGGCGCTTCAGGCACCGCTGGGCTGAAGCGGGCTTTTGGGCCGGGCCTCCCTCTGACGGTCTCCCGCTCGGCTCGCGGATGCCGCCAGACGCGATGAACGGGACTTTCATCGCAAAATTTGCGATGAAAGTCCCGTTCATCTCACGCTAGCGGGGGCTCACGCCTCGCCGGCGATGAAACGTTCCACCTCGTCGCGCGCGGTGGCGTCGTCGTACTGTTCCGGCGGCGACTTCATGAAGTACGAGGAAGCCGAGAGGATCGGACCGCCGATGCCGCGGTCCTTCGCGATCTTCGCGGCGCGCACGGCGTCGATGATGATGCCCGCCGAGTTCGGTGAGTCCCACACCTCGAGCTTGTACTCCAGGTTCAGCGGCACGTCGCCGAAGGCGCGGCCCTCGAGCCGGACGTAGGCCCACTTGCGGTCGTCGAGCCACTGCACGTAGTCGGACGGTCCGATGTGGACGTTGCCCTTGCCGAGCTCGCGGTCGACCTGCGAAGTGACCGACTGGGTCTTCGAGATCTTCTTCGACTCGAGCCGCTCGAGCTCCTTCATGTTCAGGAAGTCCATGTTCCCGCCCACGTTGAGCTGCATGGTCCGGTCGAGCTGGACACCGCGGTCCTCGAACAGCTTCGCGAGCACACGGTGCGTGATGGTGGCGCCGACCTGGGACTTGATGTCGTCACCGACGATCGGAACGCCCGCCGCGCGGAACTTCTCCGCCCACACGGGGTCGGAGGCGATGAACACCGGCAGCGCGTTGACGAACGCCACGCCAGCGTCGATGCACGCCTGCGCGTAGAACTTGTCGGCGTCTTCGGAGCCCACCGGCAGGTAGGAGACGAGCACGTCGACCTCGGCCTCGCGCAGTGCGGCGACGATGTCGACCGGGGTCTCGTCCGACTCCTCGATGGTCTCGCGGTAGAAGCGGCCGAGACCGTCGTAGGTGTGACCACGCTGCACGGTGACACCCAGCGGCGGCACGTCGGCGATCTTGATGGTGTTGTTCTCGCTGGCGAAGATCGCCTCGGACAGATCGCGGCTGACCTTCTTGGCATCCACGTCGAACGCGGCGACGAACTCGATGTCGCGGACGTGGTACTCGCCGAACTCGACGTGCATCAAACCGGGCACGCGGGTGCTGGGATCCGCGTCGCTGTAGTACTGAACGCCCTGGACCAACGAGGCCGCACAGTTGCCGACGCCCACGATGGCCACCCGAACGCGGCGGTTCTCGCCCATGCCGGTTTCTCCTTCAATTCGTCCAACAGTTGTAGGTAGTGCCCAGCGGGCACGGAGAGCACCTCAGGTCTCCGGTCCGCGCTGCTCGGCCTGTTCGTGCGCGATCAGCTCGTTGAGCCAGCGCACCTCCCGCTCGCTGGACTCCAGCCCGAGCCGGTGCAGCTCGCGGGTATAGCGGTCGATCTTCTCCTCGGCCCGCGCCATCGCCGTCCGAAGTCCTTCTCGGCGCTCCTCGACCCGACGACGACGGCCTTCCAGGATTCGCATCCTGACGTCGGCCGGCGTCCTCGAGAAGAACGCCAGGTGGACGCCGAAGCCTTCGTCGTCCCAAGTCTGCGGGCCCGCGTCGCCGAGCAGCTCGGCGAACCGTTCCTTGCCCTCGGCGGTGAGCTTGTACACCCGCTTGCCCCGACGGGCCCACACCCGGTCTTCCACCTCTTCGAGCTCCTCGACGAGGTATCCGGCGCGGAGCAGCCGACGCAGGGTCGGGTAGAGCGAGCCGTACGAGAACGTCCGGAACATTCCGAGCGTCTCATGCAAACGTTTGCGCAGCACGTAACCGTGCATGGGGGTCTCGTGCAACAGCCCCAAGATCGCGAGCTCGAGCACACCGCACCCCCTTCCGGGAACAAACCGCGACCGGTCGCGTTGGCCACCGAGACCGGTTCGGTCAACCTACCGGTCCACTATATCGCGCCGATACATCGAAGTGGTGTAGCTAACCCCGATCGAGTGCGGGAGCACCGACGAAATTCACCGGAGAGTTATCGAATCGTCGGCGTGTCCGACCGCGCACGCACTGTCCCGCCAGGAACAGGGCGTGGACCACACAGCAAGAGCCCGTACTCTGTTGACGTGCGAAACCAGCGGCAGGTCGTGGACTACGCCTTACAGCGGCGCGCGCTGCTCAAGGGCGTCCACTCCGGGCGGGTCGGCACATACGACGTCTGCGACGCGGGTCCGTACCTCCTGCGGGCCGCGAAATTCCACGGACGACCTGGTGAGCAGGACTGCCCCGTCTGCCATCGGGAGGAACTGACCCTGGTGTCCTGGGTCTACGGCGACGAGCTCAAGCACGTCGCCGGATCCGCCAAGACGCCGGACGAACTGGTGCGGATGGACGGGCTCTTCGCGGAGTTCACCGTCTACGAGGTCGAGGTCTGCCGGAGCTGTCACTGGAACCACCTGGTGCGGTCCTACGTCCTCGGAACGGGAGATCCTGGAACCACCAGGCCACGGACCCGGTCACAGAGGACAGCGGGTCAGTGACGGGTATCGAAAACGCAGTTGACCACAGAGCGGCGTTCCCCGAAGCGCCGGTCTGGGAGGCCCATTCGTGAACGACGACCGCAACCGCTCCTGGCCAGGCCAGGAGCCTGATGCACCTCGCCGTGCCCAATGGCCGGGTGAAACCGACGATCCCGGCTGGCCGGGCGAGGAACCCCCGCGCCGCCCGCAGCGCCGGACACCCCCGAACGGCACCCCCCGCTCGGCGGCCCCACACTCCGTGGATCCCCGGTGGCCGGGCGGTGACGGTGGCGGGCCGGAGTGGCCGTCCGACGAAGAACCGCGCCGTCCCGCGGCCCCGCGCCGCCCCAACGGCATGCCTCCGCGCAGGCAGGGACCCCCGCCGCCGCCCGCACGAGGTCCCGTCGGTGCCGGAACCCAGCGTTCCCAGCAGGGCGCCGTCGGTCACCGTCCGCCGCCGCCTCCGCCCGGCAACCGGCGTCCTCCCGCACCGGCCGATCAACCGACCGCGCTGGTCCGCCCGGTCGAACCGGATCCGTACGAGCGCGAGCCGGACCTCATCACGCACCACGCGCACAACGGCACCGAAGACCCGTACGACGATCGCTATGACGATCGTCACGAAAGCGCGGCGCTCGGCGCCGAGGGCGACGACCAGTACGACGAAGAACCCGCCGAGGACGAAGACGGCGACCAGAAGAAGGTCCTTACCCCGAAGCAGCGCAAGAAGCGCCGCTGGAAGCTCGTCCGCCGGGTGCTCTACGCGATGTTCGGCCTGTTCGTCGTGGTACCGGCGATCGCGTTCGTCATCACCTACTTCCTGGTGGACGTCCCGTCACAGGAAAGCATCGCGACCCTGCAAAGCCAGCCGATCACGCTGACGTACGCCGACGGCAGTCCCATGGGCAAGATCGCGCCTGCCAGCGGCGGCAGCCGGTACCTCCTGCAGCCGGGCGAGATCCCGGACGCGGTGAAACGCGCCGTGTACGCGGCCGAGGACTCGTCGTTCGAAACGAACTCCGGCTTCGACGTCGGCGGCATCCTGCGCGCGGTCTACAACAACGTCACCGGCGGCCAGGGTGGCGGTTCGACGATCTCCCAGCAGTACATCAAGAAGGCCACGGCCAACGAGGCGCCGACGCTCACCCGTAAATGGACCGAGCTGGCTAAATCCTTCAAGATGAACAACCAGATGTCCAAAGAGGAGATCATCACCGCCTACCTCAACACCATCTACTTCGGCCGCGGCGCGAACGGCATCGAGGCGGCCGCGCAGGCCTACTTCAAGAAGCCCGCGAAGGAGCTCAGCTCCGCCGAGGCCGCTCTGCTCGCCGGCCTGATCCAGGGTCCGAGCAAGTCCGAGAACGACGCGTACGCGCAGCGACGCTGGAACTTCGTGATGGACCAGTTGGTCGCGAACAAGTGGCTCGACCAGGGTCAGCGCGCCACCGCGGAGTACCCGAAGCCGATCCCGAAGGCGCAGGCCAAGGCCGAGGACGCCGGGACGCTGAGCCTGCACATCCGCAACCGGGTGATCGACGAACTCGAAGCCCGCGGCTACGACCAGGACCGGCTGCACCAGGGCGGTTTCAAGATCACCACGACGATCGACCCCAAGGCGCAGAAGATGGCCGAGGAGTCCGTCGCCGAGGGGATGAAGGGCCAGACCGACGAGAACATCCTGAACGCGCTGGTCGCGATCGATCCCAAGTCCGGCGGTGTGGTCGCGTACTGGGGTGGCCCGGACTGGACGAAGAACGCGCAGGGCCAGGACGTCCAGGCCATCGACTGGGCGAACGTGCCGCACAACCCCGGTTCGGCGTTCAAGGCCTTCGACCTGACCGCGTTCCTCAAGATGGGCAAGGGGCTCGGCGAGACCTTCGACGGCTCCAACAACCGGAAGTTCGACGGCCGCACGATCCGGAACGCGGGCGAGAGCTCCAACTGCGGCACGCAATGCACGGTCGCCGAAGCGATGAAGGTGTCCGCGAACACCGTGTTCTACGACATGGTCCGCAACGAGACGAAGATCGACCCGGTGGCGAAGGCCGCGAAGGAAGCCGGCGTGATGGTGGAGGCCGACGGTGGCAAGGCGAAGCTGAGCCCCGACATCAACATCGCCCTCGGCGGTGGCGGCACGGTCACCACGGCCGAGGACATGGCGGCCGGGTTCGCCACCTTCGCCGGTGAAGGCGTCCGGCAGAAACAGCACTTCGTCGCCAAGCTGGCCAACTCCCAGGACGAGGTCGAGTTCGACGAGACGACCCCCAAGGGCACTCCCGCCTTCAGTGACGACGCCGACAAGAGCAAGCAGATCGCCGGCAACGTCACGGACGCGCTCGAAGAAGTCATCCCGTATTCGAAGCTGAAATGCCCGAAGGGTCACGACTGCGCGGGCAAGACCGGGACGCAGCAGTACGACTTCAAGGACAGCGACCCGGCGAGCTACCGCGACCGCAACGCGCAGACCTGGATGGTGGGCTACACGCCGACCATCTCGACCTCGGTTTGGGTCGGCGGCGACGGCAACAAGCCGCTGCACGACAAGAGCGGCAAACCGGTCTTCGGCCGGACGATCGCCGGTCCGATCTGGGAAGACTTCATGTCCCGGTACCTGACCGGCAAGCCGTCGGAGAAGTTCGGCAAGGTCAAGCCGATCGGCAAGGACGCACGTTACGTGCCGACGACGACGGCCCAGAAACCGCCGGAGAAGTCGACGCCGCCCGAGACACCGTCGACCACCCCGACGCCGACCACCCCCACTGAGCCGCCCGAGACGACCGAGACGAAACCCACGAAGCCGACCAAACCCTCTTGGCCGACCAGGCCGGGGCCGGGTACTTCGGATCCGTTGTTCCCGAACGCCGAAGATCCGTGATGACCGGGCGAAGCGACTGAAGAAGGTGTGGCGGGCATTGGCCCGGCACACCTTTTTCGTGGTAACCGATGGCCATGACCTGCGGGGGCACCGCACGGACCGGGCGGTGACCGCCGGGCATCCGGGGCGATCTGTTCCGGCGTGAGGAAGTGATCGTCCGGGACATCGTCGCCGACCGGACGACGCCTCAAGTGAGTCATTTCCAGCTCGACGTGCCACCCGGCGACGCCGGGCCCACCGGCTGGTGGCTGCCGGGCGACGGTCCGGCACCCCGTTCTTTCGTCACACCGATGAACCTGAACCGATTTGATACGTCTTAACTAGAAGGAGACCTGCGACCGCAGGACCGCGCTCACCCACGAAAGGTTCGGAGGACGTCAAAGTGAACGACGATCCCCACGGCGGATGGCCAGGTCAGGACCCTGACCCCGCACGTCGTCCGCAACGCCCGGCCGGACCACCCCGCCGTCCCGCCGGGGGCCCGCCCCCGGGATACGGGCAGCGAACGGGCCCCGGCCAGCAGGGCCAGGGGCAGGCGCCGTGGCAGCGACAGGGTCCACCGCCGCAGCCCCAGCAACCGCCGCGACGTTCGCAGCGGCCGCCCGTCGCGCCGCAGCACGAGCCGGACCTCATCACGCATCACGAGCACAACGGCACCGAGCACCGCTACGACGCGGATCGCGGCTACGAAGAGCCTTACGAAGACGACCAGTACGAGCAGGAGGTCGGCGAGGACGGGAAACCGATCCTCAGCCCGGCACAGCGCAAGAAGCGCCGGTGGAGACGGATCCGGCGAGTGCTGCTCGCGCTGTTCTGCCTCTTCTTCGTCGTCCCGGCGATCGCGTTCGTGATCACCTACTTCATCGTCGACGTCCCGTCGCCGCAGACCATCGCGGCCAAGCAGGGCCAGGCGGTGACCTATTTCTACGCCGACAACACCGAGATGGGCAAGGACGTACCCAAGGGTGGCAACCGGCAGATCCTGACGCCGGAGCAGATCCCGGACATCGTCAAGAAGGCCGTCATCGCCACCGAGGACGCCTCCTTCGAGACGAACTCCGGCTTCGACGTCGGCGGCATCCTGCGCGCGGTCTACAACCAGGTGACCGCGGGCAAGGGCGGTGGTTCGACCATCTCCCAGCAGTACATCAAGGTCGCCAGCGGGGACGACGAATCGTCGCTCACCCGTAAATGGACCGAACTCGCCAAGTCCTTCAAGATGAACCAGACGTACGACAAGAAGGACATCATCGCGGCGTACCTGAACATCATCTACTTCGGCCGTGGCGCGTACGGGATCGAATCGGCCGCGCAGGCGTTCTTCGGCAAGCCCGCGGGCGAACTGAACGCGTCCGAGGCGGCACTGTTCGCGGGTCTCATCCAGCAGCCGGGCCGCTCGGAGAACGAGAAGGTCGCGAACGAACGCTGGAACGTGGCGCTGAACCGCATGGTGCAGAACAACGTCCTGTCCGCCGCGGACCGCGCGAACCTGCAGTTCCCGACGCCGATCCCGCAGACCGACAAGCAGCAGGCCGGGGTGGTGAACCCGTTCATCCGCGACAAGGTCAAGGAAGAACTGGCCGCGCACGGTATCACCGACGACGTCTACTACACGGGCGGCTACAAGGTCTACACGACCATCGACCCGAAGGCGCAGGCCGCGGCCGAGCAGGCGGTCGCCGACGGGATGAAGGGCCAGACCGACGAGAACCTGCTCAACGCGCTCGTCGCGGTCGACCCCAAAACCGGTGGGGTGAAGGCGTATTACGGCGGCCCGTCCATCGTGAAGGGACCGAACGGCCAGGATCTCAAGGGCCGTGACTGGGCGAACACGCCGCAGAACCCCGGATCGTCGATGAAACCGTTCGACCTCACCGCGTACCTGAAGTCGGGCAAGGGCGGCATCAACTCGACGTTCGACGGGTCCAACAACCGGCAGTTCGGGAAGCAGACGATCCGGAACGCCGGACCCGGCAGCTCGTGCTCGGCGCAGTGCACGGTGTCCGAGGCGATGCAGCGTTCGGCGAACACGGTGTTCTACGACATGGTCGCCAACGTCACCAAGACCGGGCCGGTGGCCGAAGCGGCCAAGGAGGCCGGGGTCAAGCCCTCGCCCGAAGGCACCGCCGAACTGTTCACCGGCGACAACAACATCGCCCTCGGCGGTGGCAAGACGGTCGTCAGCCCGGAGGACATGGCCGCCGCGTACGCGACCTTCGCGGCCGATGGCCAGCGGCGGACCAAGCACTTCGTCGCCAAGGTGACCAACTCGCAGGACGAGGCCGCGTACTCCGCTCCGGAAGAGGCGAACCCCGCGTTCTCCGACGACGCCGACAAGAGCAAGCAGATCGCCGGCAACGTCACCGAGTCGCTCAAGGGTGTCATCCCGTTCTCGAAGCTCAAGTGCCCCAACGGTCACGAGTGCGCCGGCAAGACGGGAACCCAGCAGCACACCTACCGGTCGGGCGAACCCGCGTCGGCGAAGGACTCCAACTCGCAGACCTGGATGGTCGGCTACACGCCGTCGATCTCCGTCTCGGTGTGGGTCGGCGGTGACGGCGACAAGGCGCTGAAGGGCAGGAACGGCAAGGCGATCTTCGGTTCGACGATCGCCGGGCCGATCTGGCAGAAGTTCCTCTCCCAGTACCTGAACGGGAAGCCGGGGGAGCGCTTCGACAAGGTCAAGATCATCGGCGGGGGCGACAACACCAACACCGTCCCGTCGACGCAGACCCCGCCCGACGACAACGAGGGCACCGGCGAGACCGGGACGCCGTCGACCGGACCGTCGACCGGACCGTCGTCCTCACGGAACGAGGAGGACCCGCCGTCCAGCTCGCGGAATCCTCCTTCGTCCAGTGAGAACAACGGCGAAGGCAACGGCAACGGCAACGGCCGCGGTGGCGGCCGGGGCGACAACGGCTAGCTAGAGGGTGACGACGCGCCGCTCGGCACCGGAAAGGTGAGCGGCTTCGATGACCCGGAGCGCCTCGACGGCTGAGGCGGGATCGACCGGGAACTCGCCTTCGCCGAGCAGCGCGTCGCGCACCCGTGCGTAGAAGTCCTCGTAGCGGCCGACCTCGGTGGGGACGGTTTCGACATCGTCGTTCACGCCGAGCAGGCCGGCGTCCGACGCCGGTTCCACGGCCCAGCCGGGGTCGCCGGGCCGGAGCCCGTCCTTGATCTGCGGCTCTTGGACGTCGAGGCCGTACTTCGTGAACGTCGCCTTGTCGCCGAGCACGCGGAAGCGCGGGTTCCGGGTCCCCGCCAGCGCGGACGCCCACAGGTGCGAGCGCACGCCGTTGGCATGGTGGAGGGCGACGAAGACGTCGTCGTCGACCGACACCCCGGCACGGCGCTTGTCGACCTCCGCGTAGACCTCGTCGACCGGGCCGAACAGCTGCAGCGCCTGGTCGACGATGTGCGCGCCGAGGTCGTAGAGCAGCCCACCCGCCTCGGCGGGGTCGCCGAGTTCGCGCCAGTTGTCCCGCGGCTTCGGCACCCAGCGGTCGTAGCGCGACTCGAAGCGGAAGACGTCGCCGAGACGGCCCGCGTCCACGAGCTTCCGCACGGTCAGGAAGTCCGAGTCGAACCTGCGGTTCTGGAACACCGTCAGTCCGACGCCCTTGGCCTTCGCGGCCTCGACGACCTTCGCCGCTTCGGCCGCCGTCGGCGCGAAGGGCTTGTCGACTACGACGGGCAGACCCGCCTCGATCGCCCGAAGCGCGAGCGGGACGTGCGTGCGGTTCGGCGTGCTGACCACGACCAGATCCAGGTCGTCCGCCTTCGCGAACAACGCGTCCGCGTCCGGCAGCACTTCGGCGGCCGGATGGTCGGCGCCCGCCTGCCCGGCCCGATCCGGGTTCGAGGTGACGATGGCGGCCGGGGTCAGCCCCGGCGTCGCGCTGATCAGCGGGGCGTGGAAGACGCGCCCGCCGATGCCGTATCCGAAGATCCCCACTCGCAAATCAGCCATGCCCCCTATTAAACAACAGTGTTGCGTAATCAGCCAGTCGTGGCAGGATGCGCGCTATGCCGGAGACCGGGGTCAATCTGCGCGGCCTGCGCCAGCACAACCGAACGCTGCTGCTCACGCACATCCTGCGCGCGGGCGGCCTCAGCCGCGTCGAACTCGCCGAACGCACCCGGCTCACGCAACAGGCCGTCTCGAAGATCGTCCCCGAACTGCTCGAAGCCGGCCTGCTGGACGAGGAACGCCAGCCCGCGTCCGGCGTCGGCAAGCCGCGCACGCTGCTGCGCGTGCGCGCGGACGCCCGGTACGCACTCGGCGCACAGCTCGACCGGGACTCCTTCCGGGTGCTCAGGACCGACCTGACCGGGATGGTCATCGCGTCGCGTGGCGGCCCGCTGTCCCCGGGATTCACCCCTGACCAGGCCGTTTCCGCCGTCGCCGAAGCGACCGAAGCGCTACTCGACGGTGTCGAGCGCCAACGCGTACTCGGCCTCGGCGTCGGCGCCGTCGGACCGCTCGACCACCGCGAGGGGCTCGTCCGTGACGCCACGAACATGCCGGGTTGGCACCACGTCCCCCTGCGCGACCTGCTCGCGGAACGCACCGGGCTACCCGTGCGGCTCGACAAGAACACCAACGCCGCCGCCTTCGCCCAGCACTGGACCGAAGGCGGCCAGGTCGCGACCGCCGTCGTGCTCGTCGGCACCGGGATCGGCGTCGGCCTGCTGATCGACGGCAGGCTGTACCGCGGGCCGCGTACCAACGCGGGCGAATTCGGGCACACGACGCTCGCCTTCGACGGGCCGCGCTGCGCGTGCGGGCGCCGCGGCTGCGTCGAAGTGCTGCACAACGCGGCGGCGACCACGGAGGAGGCGGCCGGCCTGCTGGGGATCGGGCTCGCCGACCTCGTCCAGGTGCTCGACCTCGAACGTGTCGTGCTGGCCGGGCGTTCGGTCCGCGCCGAGCCGGAGATCTACCGCGAAACGGTCGCCGCACGGCTGCGGGAACTGCTGCCTTTGCCGCACTGGCAACGGATCCAGGTCGATCTCGACGAGATGGGCGATGACGTCGTCGCGTTCGGCGCGGCGGCCGAGGTACTGGCCGGGTTCTACGACAGCGGCGATATCACCGGGTGGTCACCCGGGTAGGCGCTAACATCCGCCAAGTGTCCGACCAGACGACCCAGCCCGAGGCCCCGCTCTCCCTCACCCCCGGCGAACGGGTCATCCCGAGCTGGAACGAACCACTCGTTGCCGCCGCCACCCGGCCGATCGGCGGCCCGCTCGGCGAGCACGCGGCCGTGGGGCGGCACTGGTTCTGGTCGCCGCAGCGCGTCGGACTGCTGCTGGCCTGCCTCGCGCTGCTGCTCTCGTGGTTCGGCAAGGCGTCCTGCATCCAGGAGTACACCGACGACTCCGGGACGCACCAGCTCGATTGGCGGGCGGGCCGCCCGTTCGTCGCGATGTGCTACTCGGACATCATCCCGCTCTACAGTTCCGAGCGGCTGAACGATCCGGACACCTTCCCGTACGTGACTTCGTGGACCGAAGACGCGGGAACGGCGAAGGAGACCACGCGGTACATGGAGTACCCGGTCGCGACAGGGCTGTTCCAGTGGATCAACGCGAAGCTCACCGAGGCGTGGCTTTCGGTCGCGAAAGCCGGCTGGCTGCCCAGCGCGCTCCCGGTCGCCGTCTACTTCAACATTTCGGCGCTCTGGCTCGCGCTGGCCTGGCTCGTCACCGTATGGGCGACCGGCCGATCGCTGAAACGCCGTCCGTGGGATGTCGCGCTGGTGGCGATCTCGCCGCTGGTGCTGGTGCACACCTTCACCAACTTCGACGCCATCGCGACCGCGTTCACCGCGACCGCGCTGCTCGCCTGGTCCCGGCGGCGGCCCGAGGTCGCGGGATTCCTGCTCGGCCTCGGCGCGGCGGCGAAGCTGTATCCGCTACTCCTGCTCATCCCCCTGCTCTTCCTGTGCCTGCGCGCGGGAAAGGTCAAGCAGTGGGCGCTCACCGCCGGGCTCGCCGCGGCGACGTTCGTGGTCGTCAACGTCCCGTTCGCGCTCACCGCGCCGACCGGCTGGTGGGAGTTCTTCCGGCTCAACACGGTGCGCCCGATGGACCCGGACTCGCTCTACAACGTGATCTCCCACCTGTCCGGCTGGGCCGGTTTCGACGGGAAACTCACCGCGGGCGAAACACCGGTCGTGCTCAACTTCATCGTCGCGGTGCTGTTCCTCGCCGCTTGTGCCGGCATCGGGTACGTCGCGCTGAAGGCGCCGCGCCGTCCGCGGCTCGGCCAGCTGGCCTTCCTCGTGGTGGCCGCGTTCCTGCTGACCAACAAGGTATGGAGCCCGCAGTACTCGCTGTGGCTGGTGCCGCTGGCGGTACTCGCGATCCCGCGCTGGCGGCTGCTGCTCGGCTGGATGCTCATCGACGCGCTGGTCTGGGCGCCGCGGATGATGTACTACCTCGGCGTCGACAACAAAGGCCTGCCCGATGACTGGTTCCTCGGCACCGTCGTCGTCCGCGACCTCGCGGTACTCGGCCTGTGCGCGCTGGTGATCCGCGACATCTACCAGCCGCGCACAGACCCCGTCCGCCTCGCCGGGGACGACGATCCCGTCGGCGGCTTCCTCGACGGCGCACCGGACGCTAAGCGCGCTTCAGCACCTCGGGCCCAGGACGTTCCAGCTTGAGGTGCCTGCCGAAGTCCTCGGCGCCGAAGTCGTCGATCTGGACGACGACCTCGTCGGGCGAGGTCTCGACCAGGCGGCAGGCGAACCAGCTGTCGCCGTGCTTGACCGACCAGCGCTCGGCGAGGACGGCCAGGCCTTCGGCCTCCAGCAACGCGACGGAGTCGTCGAACGCCGCGGGCCCGCCGAGCGGGTAACCGAAAACGGTCAACGCCTGCCAACGAGTCTCTGCCTGCCGACGAGTTTCAGGCGAGGGGACGACGTAACCGACGTGCTCGCCGTCCTCCGCCCGGTACACGGTTCGATTCTTCATGCGGATCAGGTTCGACCCTCCCGTGGCGTGAGGGTCAAGCCGATTCAGCGGACGGTGTAGCCGCCCGTGCTCGTCCGGAAGAACGGTACCGGCCCGGTGCACGGCAGGACGTCGTGCTCGATTCCGCCGTAAGCCCAGCTCCAGCCGATCCGATCGTGGCCGCGCGGCTCATCCCGCACCGAGAAGCCGACTCGGCGGCCGACAACGTTCACCGGGAGGCCGGGGATGTCGGCCCGTTCGATCACGCCGGTCACGATGGCGAGGTCGCCGGCGCTGGAGACGCAGTCGACCCTGCCGTCGAAGTCGGCGACGAGTTTTCCGTCCTTGGTCAAGTGGTTCACGTGGAACCGGCCCGAGGACTTGCCGGGTTCGCCGAAGGCGGCGAAATCGAAGCGGACCGGGTCATTGTCGTAGCCCGGGAACGTCAGCGGTCCGCCCGCCGATCCCAAGACGACCGAACCCCGCTCCGGCGCCGCGCTCGCCTGCGTCGCGCCCAGCGTCGTCGCCGCGACGGCGAGTACGGCGGCGGCGGTGATCTTCGACTTGATGTTCATGACTTCCCTCCAGTGCCAGGACCGTCCTGGTGGGAATGAGCCTTCCGTCCCGGGCCCGCCCTGCCCTCCCGCTGAAGAGGGAACGAACTCCCGCTTGAGTGGTCCGCGCGCACGGCCTTCCTGCCCCGTCTGACGCAAGTAGTCCTCTAGTTGCGATTTGAGCGCAACTAGAGGACTACTTGCGGCGGGGTCAGGCGGAGGCGACGCGTTCGCGGACGTAGGCGATGTCGGCGGCCTGGCCGTCGGCCGGGGTTTCGACGATCACGGGAGCGCCCGCCTCGGCGGCGACCGCGGCGAGCACCTCGGGGTCGATCGTGCCGTCGCCGCCGACGACGTTGGCGTGCCGGTCCCTGGTGGAGCCGAACTCGTCGCGCGAGTTGTTGAGGTGCACCAGGTCGATCCGGCCGGTGATGGCCTTGACCTTCTTGACCGCCTCGGTCAGCTCCCAGCCCGCCGCGTACGCGTGGCAGGTGTCGAAACAGAAGCCCGCGCCGAATTCGCCGACCTTGTCCCAGAGCCGGGCAATCGTGTCGAGGTCACGGGTCATCGCGTTGTCGCCGCCCGCGGTGTTCTCGATCAGGATCGGCACCGCGAAACCGCCCTTCTCCTGTTCACGCTCGAAAAGCTTGCGCCAGTTGACAAGACCTTCTTCGACGTCTTCCGAAGAACCGACATGGCCGCCGTGCACGACCAGTCCCTTCGCGCCGATCTCCGCCGCGCCGTTCGCGTGCTGCGTGACGTTCTTCCGCGAGGGGATGCGGATGCGGTTGTTCATCGACGCGACGTTGATCAGATACGGCGAGTGGACGAACACCTCGACGGGCGATTCTTTGATCGCTTCGCCGTGCGGGTGGGGTTTGGGAGCCTTCCAGCCCTGCGGGTCGGAAAGGAAGAACTGGAGGACCTCGGCGTCTCGTTCGGCGACCGCGGATAGGGGGTCGTCGTCACGGACATGGGCACCGATTTTCATATTGGAAGAATCTACGCGGAGCGAAGCTCTTCCGTTGAGGGCGGTGGCGAGGCGGAAGGCGGAGATCACCCTCACCGGTTTCCCCGTCGCGGACCGGATGGTCACGCTCGTGGGGTAGCGTGAGCGCGTTCCGTTAAAACCGCGTTGGGTCTGAGGGGCGGAGGACGAGCTCGATGGGGAAGACTGCCGGGCGGATCACGGCTTTGGGTTTCGCACTTTCGGTTTCGGCCGGACTCGCGTTCCCGACGATCGCGATGGCCGCAGAACCGAATCCGACCCTTTCCGGCGACTGCGCCGCGACACTGCAGAACGGGAAGTCCGCCAACGGCCTCGTTCTCGACGCGGGCGCTCCGCTCAATTCGCCTGAGGCGCTGACCGTCGGGCTGGACTCGAAGGCCAAGACCGCCGCGGGCCGGAACCCGCTGCTCTCGCTGCCGGTCGGCGACCTGGTCAAGGCGACCGGCCTCACCGACAACGCCGTCGGCGACCTCGCCGCGAAGGGCGTCTGCCCGGTCGCGCAGGGAACCGTGAACGCGGTCGGCAACCTGACGCAGGGCGTCATCGAAGAGGTCCCGGGTGGCCCCGAGATCCCGCCTGGTCCGGGTCCGGGTCCCGGCCCTGGTCCAGGCCCCGGCCCGATCCCGCCGGACCCCGGCCCGAACCCGCCGCAGCCCGAACCGCCGAAGCCGGGACAGCCCGGCGGACCGAGCAGCGAACTCCCGGTCGAAACCGGCCCTGGCTCCTCCACCGGCATTGGCATCGGCGGCGACTCGATCGCCGGCGTCATCAGCAACGCGGCGCTGCTTCCCGGCAACTTCGTCCAGGCACCGGTGATCACCGAGATCGTCCCCGGCGAGGTACCGCCGCCCACCGTCGACGACAAGGACACCGGCAACGCGCAGGCCATCCAGGCGCCGGTCGCCCCGGCCAAGCTGCCGCTGCTGCTCGCGGTGCTGGCGCTGGCCGTCGTCGCCGCGGCGCTGGTCCGCGCCTGGCTGCGGGGCAAGCCCGCCTGATTTCACCGTCAGTGACGCCCGCTCCACTCGAATGCCTGGCCTCTTCGGGTGAGCGGGCGTTACTCGTCTCCCTCAGCGTCGTTATGCAGGTAGGTGAACCCGACGACGGAGGAGTCGAAGGCATGCGCGAACGGACACGGAGGGCGACCGCCCTGGGTGCCTCGGCCTTCATTCTCGCGGGCTCGGCCGCCCTCGCCATACCTGGCACGGCCGCCGCCGCCGAGACGAAGACCGCCGCCTGCGGCGGATCGGTGATCGCGAAACCCGGCGACAGGATCCTCGGGAAGACGCCGTTGCTCGGCATCCCGCTGGACCTCGGCCACGCCGGACCGGTCTCCGGAGTGCTCACGGGCACGATCAACGCGCTGCTCGGCACGGTCTGCAAGGTGACGGTGACCGTGGTGAACGCCGTGATCGCGCCGGTCCCGGTCGTCGGCGAACCCGCCGCGGAAGCGTTGAACGGCGCCGTCACCGGCACCACCCAGGCACTGACCGGCGGCGGCAAGCCCGCCCCCGGCACCCAGCCCCAGCCCGGGAAACCCGCCCCCGGTACGCCCGGTAGCGGCGGTCCGCAGACAGGCGGACCCGGCGCCCCGGCGCAGGGCGGCAACCCGGCGACCGGCCCGGGCATCCCGGCGGCGAACAGCCCGCTGCTGCCCGGCACCTTCACGCCGAACTTCGGCGGCCTGCCGTGGGGCGTCAGCACGGGCTACGCCCCGATGCGCGACTACAGCTCCATCCCGATGGCGATGGCCGGTCTCTTCAGCCCGTCGCCCGGACTGCGTTACGGCGGTCAGATCCCGGGTTACGCGCCGCAGTTCGGCATCACGACCGAAAACCAGACCGGTGATCCGGATGTCCAGAATGCGGGACAAGCCGAGGCGCTACCCAGCGCGAGCGACGGATTCACTCAGGACGGGAAACTTCCGCTACTGATCGCCGTTTTGTTACTTTCCGGGGTCAGCGCGGGCCTGGTCCGCACCTGGGTCCTCCGCCGAATGGCCGCTTCAAGTTAGTCCTGCCTCCATCCATGCCCCCGCCACCACCCGCAACGGAGAGCTACGCTCCCGGCTCTCCAGTATCTTTCTGGTCACCCCCTCGTTATCCCCGTTGGTAGTGCTTTTCTCTCGGGGTGAAAACCTGACGCACTGCCTCACGCCCCCACCGACCCGGAGGATCGCGCTCGTGCGGAAGACCACCATCTGGCAGACCACCCGCAACGCGCTCACCGTCACCGCACTCGCGGCTTTGGTCACCGGTGGCGCGTTCCTGACCTCGGGCACCGCCTCGGCGGCGACCACGCTGGCGAACGCGTGCAGCGGCACCGTGAACGGCGGGATGGGCGACACCGTCGCCATCACCGGCGGCTCGGTCAAGGAACTGGTGCGGGCGGGCGCGCGGGAAGCGGGCACGCTGGCCCTCTGGGACGTCGCCGCGGACGACATCGCCAAGGTCAACAGGATCGACATCGGCGCGGTCCCGAACGCCGCGGGCGGCTCGGTCGACGGCAAGGCCATCGGCGCGGCCGTCAAGCAGGCGGTCAAGGAGACCAAGTCCTGGGGCCTCGGTCTCGACCCGAACAAGACGCTGAACTCCATCGAGCACAAGGTCGCCGGCAGCTGCGGCCTGACCACGGTCGCCACGAACTACGTCGCCCCCGCGCTGCCTGCCCCCGGCACCACCGCCTCGCAGCAGGGCGGCACCGGCGGTGGCACCAACGGCACCCCAGCGGGGCCGAATCTGCTGCCCGGCGGCAACGGCAACGGAACCGGCCACGCCCCGCCGCGCGACTACGGCAACCTGCCGGTCGCGCAGCCGGGTGTCGCGGTGGCGCCGGGCGTGCGCTACCCGGCCAACAGCCCGCTCCCCGGCGAGGGTGGCCCGCAGTTCGGCCTCCCCGGTGCGCCAGAACAGAACGGCGACGTCCGCAACGCGGGCAACGCCGAGGCGCTCGCGACCGACGGCATGCCCGGCGGCGACGTCCAGCTGCCGATGCTGCTCGCGGTGCTCGTGCTCGCCGGGGTGACCGCCGCGCTGGTCCGCACCTGGGTCCTGCGCCGCGTCTCCTGACCTGAGGCGAAGCCGCCGGAAGCCGCCAGGTACGCTTACCTGGACAAACCCTCCTGCCACGGACAGTCCGTGGCCGCGAGCCCATAGGAGGTGAGTGGTTGTGTCACGCCATTACGAGGTAATGGTCATCCTGGACCCCACGCTCGACGAGCGTACGGTCGCCCCGACCCTGGACAACTTCCTCAACGTGATCCGCACTTCCGGCGGAAGCGTGGAGAAGGTCGACGTCTGGGGCCGCCGCCGTCTGTCGTACGAGATCAGGAAGCACGCCGAGGGCATCTACGCGCTCCTCGACCTGAACTCGACGTCGGAAGCGGTCAAGGAGCTGGACCGTCAGCTCTCCCTCCAGGAGACCGTGCTCCGCACCAAGGTCATGCGCCGCGAGATCAAGCCGGCCAAGCCCGTCGCCGCCAAGGCCTGAGCCGAAGGACTTCCCGATGGCTGGAGACACCGTCATCACGGTGATCGGCAACCTCACGTCCGACCCGGAGCTTCGCTTCACCCCTTCCGGTGCGGCGGTCGCGAACTTCACCGTCGCGTCCACCCCGCGCACGCTGGACAAGCAGTCCGGTGAGTGGAAGGACGGCGAGGCCCTGTTCCTGCGCTGCAACATCTGGCGTCAGGCGGCCGAGAACGTCGCCGAGTCGCTGACGCGCGGTGCGCGAGTCGTCGTGCAGGGGCGCCTCAAGCAGCGGTCTTTCGAGACCAAGGAAGGCGAGAAGCGCACTGTCGTCGAGCTTGAGGTCGAGGAGATCGGCCCGTCGCTGCGCTACGCCACCGCCAAGGTGAACAAGGTCAGCCGTGGCGGCGGCGGAGGCGGCGGCTTCGGTGGAGGCGGCGGCGGTGGCGGTAGCCAGTCCGGCCCGCCCGCCGACGACCCGTGGGGTTCCGCCCCGCCCGCCAGTGGTGGCGGCAGCGGTGGCTTCTCCGACGAGCCGCCCTTCTGATCGACAGTCGCATCAGGTGCGTCCACCGCGGGCGAAAGCTCCGCGAGACGCCTCGAGACAACCACTACGTAGGAATCCAGGAGTAAAACCGTGGCCAAGCCACCCATCCGCAAGCCCAAGAAGAAGGTCTGCGTTTTCTGCAAGGCCGAGAAAAAGGGCCGCCCGGAGAACATCGACTACAAGGACACCAACCTGCTGCGGAAGTACATCTCCGACCGCGGCAAGATCCGTGCCCGCCGGGTGACCGGCAACTGCAGCCAGCACCAGCGTGACATCGCCATCGCGGTCAAGAACTCCCGCGAAATGGCGCTGCTGCCCTACACCTCGACCGCGCGCTAAGGAGGCACGTCATGGCGAAGATCATTCTCACCACCGACGTCTCCAACCTCGGTGGACCCGGCGACATCGTCGAGGTCAAGGACGGCTACGCGCGCAACTACCTGCTCCCCCGCGGCTACGCGATCGTGGCCTCCAAGGGTGCGGAGAAGAACGTGCGCACGATCAAGCGGGCGCAGGAGAGCCGTCGCATCCGCGACCTCGACCACGCCAAGGAGATCAAGGCGACCCTGGAGGGCCTCGGTGCCGTCCAGCTGACCGGCAAGGCGGCCGAGGGCTCGAAGAAGCTCTTCGGTTCGATCACCACCGCCGAGATCGTGGACGCGATCAAGGCCGCCGGTGGCCCGCTGCTCGACAAGCGCGTCATCGAGCTGAAGGACCACATCAAGACCGTGGGCAAGCACTCGGTCGGCGCCCGCCTGCACCCCGACGTCCGCGTCGACGTGCGGCTCGAGGTCAAGGCCAAGTAACACCGCTTCGGCAACGGGCGGGACGTCTCCATCGCGGAGAGGTCCCGCCTTTTGCTTTCCGCGGAACCCCACCCGGAAGGCCCGCGTCTTAGGCTTGACGGGGGATCGGGGCATTATCGAGACTCGACGTCGAGGCACGGGGACTCAAAAGGGGATCTGGGAGCTATGGCTTACGACAGCAACGCCGAGCAGAACCGGCAGGAGAAGGTCACGGTGTCCGCGCCGGCCAACCCGGACAAGCAGGCGTCGAGGTCGGGCGGGGGTGGCGGCGGGTTCACCTTCGACAAGGACAAGATCGACGGCATCATCAAGAAGTGGACCGACCTGCAGGTCGAGCTCAAGAAGGACTTCGCCGACGCGAACCTGATGGCGAACGTCAAGGCACCCGGCAAGGAGTTCGCGAGCGGCGACTGGGAGAAGCTGGCCAACCCCTCGGGCAAGGCGTTCCTGGAGCAGAACCAGAAGATGCAGGACTACGTCAAGAACTACATCGACCAGCTGACCGCGGCGAAGCAGAAGATCGCCACGAACGAGGCCGAAACGCAGGCTTCGCTCAACAAGCACAAGGCCGTGTGATGCGACGTTCCCTCGTACTCGTTTTCGCCGCCGCCGCGCTGGTCGCGGGCTGTTCGGGCACCAAGAGCGGCACGGCGTCCTCGGAACCGTCCTACACGACCGGGGCCGGTTCCCCGAGCGCGTCGAGCGGCTCGTCCGGCTCCGCGCCCAAGGTGCCGAGCCCGTTGAAGACCTCGGCGCTCGAGAGCGACGCGTGCTCCGCGCTCTCAGCGGCGAAGCGATCAGATCTCGGCCTCGGCGAAGGCGAACCGCGGACCACGAGCGTCGGACCCGGCTGCTCGATCTTCGCCGCGGACGACCGGCTGAACCAGATCGAGATCAGCCCGGTGCTCGCGAACAAGAACGGCCTCAGCGATGTCTACGACACGAAGGCCAACGACGACTACTTCGAGCCGACCGAGGTCGCCGGGTATCCGGCGGTCTACGCCGCGGCGCTCGACGGCCGCAAGAGCGGCAAATGTGGCCTCTTCGTCGGCGTGACCGACCAGCTGGCCGTGAACATCCTGGTGCAGTACGACAACGGGCCCGGCGCGAGCGATCCGTGCCCCGTCGCGCGCAAAGTGGGGGAAGCGATGATCGAGACGTTGAAGGAGGGCTGACGGGTGTTCCTGCTGCCGATCATCGCCGGGTACTCGGCCTACAACCTGGCGACCACGAAATCCGGCGACTTCGAAGCGTCGGGCGGCGATCGCAAGATCGACTGCTACAACATCTGGGAGAAGATCGTCACCGGTCCGGGTACCGGGTCGATCTCCGAGGGGCAGGCCGCGGCGACCCGGCTCAAGGCCGGTTACCAGGACAGGCTGACCACCATCGACGACCTGTCGAAGGAGATGGACGCCGCCTGGACCGGTAAGGGCGCCGAAGCCGCGCAGGAGTCCGGCGCGCATCCGCTGCGGACGTGGATGGAGGACTCCGGCAAGAAGCTGACGGACTCCGACAAGTACCTCGGCGAGCAGAACACCGCGTTCACCACGGTGAAGGCGAAGGTGCAGCCGGTCCCGAAGGACCCGCCGAAGAACAACCTGCTCAACTCCATCACCCCGTGGACGACCGACACCGACCGCGCGATCCGGGACTACAACCAAAAGGGTCAAGCGAACGTCGACGCGTTCAACGAGTACTTCAAGGCCAGTTCCGAGAACGGCAAGAAGCTGCCCACCTACAACAAGATGGAGGGGCAGAACACGAACGTCGACGTCAACGGTGGCGGCGGCAAAGACAAGGACGGCAACGGGAACGACACCGGCCAAGGCGACCGGAACGGGAACAACGGCATGCCGCCCGGCGGCATCTCGACGCCGCCCGGTTCGATGCCGCCCGGTGGGATGCCACCCGGCGGGATGCCGAGCGTCCCCGGTTCGAACATGCCCGGCATCGGTGCGCCCGGTTCGAATCTGCCCGGATCGAACCTTCCTGGCTCGAACCTGCCGGGCAGCAACATCCCGGGGTCGAACCTGCCCGGATCGAACCTGCCTGGCGGGCAGTACGACCCGAACATCCCCGGTAGTGACTTCAAGCCGCCGTCCTGGAACGACGGGACGAACGCGTCCGGCTTCACCCCGCCGAAGATCCCCGGCGCCGGAGGCTTCGGCCCGGGTGGTGGCGGAGGCGGTGGCTTCGGTGGCACCGACATCCCCGGCGCGGGCGGTTTCGGCCCGGACGGCGGTTTCGGTCCCGGTGGCTTCGGTCCCGGTGGCTTCGGTCCAGGCGGACCGGGCAGCGCGAGTGGCGCGGCCACCCCCGGTGGCGCGGCCGGGATGGGCGGCGGCATGGGCTCCGGCGGGGCCGGCGCGGGCGGTGCCGGGGCGGGTCGCGGCGCCGGCGGAATGATGGGCGGCATGGGCGGCATGGGTCCCGGTGGCGCCAAGGGGAAGGGCGGCGAGGACGAGGAGCGCAGCGCCAAGTACCTCGTCGGCGACGACCCCAACGACATCTTCGGGACCGACGAACTCACCGCACCGCCGGTGATCGGCGAGTAGTCGGCACGAGCGAGCCGGGCGCGTGCCAAGATTGGGGCCGCGCCCGGCTTGTCTTGTTCCGGGCTGGACGAACAAGAACGACTAGGGGGCAGTTCCGGTGCTGGACAAGCAGGTCACGATCACGACCGGCACCCTCATCACGCTGATCCGCCGCCGGGGCGGCGAGCCGCACACGATCCTGTCGGAGACACCGACCTGGTACGACGAGAACGCGCAGCGATCCGAGGACGAGCGGACCAACGAGGAGCTGGCGCGCCAGGGCCTCTTCGGCTCACGGGGCCTGCACCCCGGGTTCAAGGCGACACTCGAAGCGATCGCCAGGCCGACCCTGGAGTACTACGGCTGGGTCGACGGCGGGTTCGAGGGCAAGGCGGTGAGCTTCACCCTGCTCGCGGGCAGCGCCGGTGGGGAGGGTTTCGTCCTCGCCCGGCACAGCGAGCACGACGGCGTCGCGCTCGCCTCGGTGCGGCCCGAGGAACTGCTGACCGAGTTCCTCGACCAGATCCCGAAGCTCGCGCCGGGACGCGGCCGCCCGGTCGCCGTCCCGAAGAGCCAGGTCGAAGTCTCGCGCTCGTCGTCGACGGCGCAGGACGAGGGCTTCGAGGTGCTTCGCAGCGGACGGCAGAGCGCCGGCAGCCAGGAGGCCGACGAGCTTCGCCGCATCCTCGCGCTACGCCGGATGGGCAGCGGCAGCCTGTACGTCGCCGCCCGCGGCCGGAGCGGCGCGCGGCAGCGGATCGAACGCCCGGTGAACTACATCGATACGTCCGAGGGCCGGTGGCTGACCGAAGAGATACCAGGGAGTGGCGAGCCGAGGATCGCCTTCACACCCGCCGACCAGCAGGTTCTCGGAGAACGACTACGGAGCGCACAGGGCAGGTTGTTCGCGTCCTGAATTCCACGCCGTTCAGCCCAGCGGGGCACCCCTCCACCCTCCGTGGCATTCATCCACAGGGCACTCCTGTGCGCCGCCGTGCGACACGCCGAACGACGTGTATCGCCCGACACGCCGCACAGATTCGAAGAAAGTTCTCCACAGTGTGTGCACAGCCCCTGAACAGCGCTTTTGTCAGATCATCCCGTCGTTGCCCACAAGTTGTACACAGGCTTTGAGTCACCTGTGAAGGGATGCCCGCAGTCATCCCCAGGTTGTCCACAGGGCGGTCCCCAGGTGAAATTGCGCTGGTCCTTTCGGGGGGCCTACCGTGCCCGATTGGCCGGTACGCACAGTGGCTTTCTTCCGGCCGAAGGAAGCATCCGAAAGCCGAGGGAGGGCGGCCGGTGAGCACAGGCGGACCGACCGGGGAAAATCTGGCATAATCGAACGCGTGTTCGATGCTTGAGGAGGTGGCAGCAGCGGTGGCGCTGACCGACGACCGCAATCCGATGTACGCGGAGTCCGACCCGGGTCCCGGCGACCCCGGTCGGCGTGGTGGTGAATACGACCGCCAGCCGCCGCAGGACATCGCGGCCGAGCAGTCCGTGCTCGGCGGCATGCTGCTGTCGAAGGACGCCGTCGCCGACGTCATCGAAGCCCTCGGCCCCGACGACTTCTACCGGCCCGCGCACCAGGCGATCTACGACGTCGTCCTCGACCTCTACGGGCGCGGCGAGCCCGCCGACCCGATCACCGTCTCCGCCGAACTGGAACGCCGCGGCGAACTCGGCCGCGTCGGCGGCGCCCCGTACCTGCACACCCTGATCGCGACGGTGCCGACGGCGGCGAACGCCGGATACTACGCGGAGATCGTCTCCGAGAAGGCGGTGCTGCGGCGCCTGGTCGAGGCGGGCACGCGGATCGTGCAGTACGGCTACGGCGCGGCCGCGGCCGACGGCGCGAACATCGACGAGGTCGTCGACCGCGCACAGGCCGCGATCTACGACGTCACCGAGCGGCGCACCAGTGAGGACTATGTCGCGCTGGAAGAACTGCTCCAGCCGACCATGGACGAGATCGACGCGATCGCGTCGCGCGGCGGGCAGTCACAGGGCATCCCGACCGGGTTCGCCGACTTCGACGATTTGACGAACGGCCTGCATCCCGGGCAGATGATCATCGTCGCCGCCCGTCCCGGCGTCGGAAAGGCACTCGCGCTGGACACTCCGCTAGCCACTCCCGACGGCTGGACGACCATGGGCGAAGTCCAGCCCGGCGACCGGCTGATCGGGGCGAACGGCCGTCCGACCACCGTGGTCGCCGCGACCGAGGTCATGGACGACCGTCCTTGTTACGAGGTCGAGTTCTCGGACGGCACGGTGATCCTCGCGGACGCGGAACACCAATGGCTGACCGAAACGAGGGCGTCCCGCCGTTCGACCGCCGGCCCGGCGGTGCGGACGACGGAAGAGTTGGCGGCTTCCGTGCGCTGTGAGACCGCGGATCGGCGTGCCAACCACTCGATCAAGACCGCGGCTCCGCTGCGACTGCCCGAGCGTGATCTCCCGCTTCACCCCTACGCGCTCGGAGCCTGGCTGGGTGACGGGGACTCGGCCAGTGCGCGCTTCACCACGGCAGACCCGGAAATCATCTGCTACCTGGAGGCGGAAGCCAGCCTTCTGGTGGAACGCCGCGGTGAGCTGTCGTACACCTTGCGACTGGTCCCCCCCGACCCACTGGAATACCGGCCTTGCGAGGTGTGCGGAGAGCCGTTCGTTCCCCAAACCTCCCAGGTACGGACGTGTGGCCGTTCGTGCGGTGGCAAGGTGCGGTTCCACAGTTCTCCGGTGCCCGCACCGACCTGCCCCGACTGCGGGCGCCCGTCCTCGGGCATGCGTCTTTGCCAGTCCTGCCGCACCGAGCACGGCAGTGTGCAGGCGATCCTTCGCACGATGGGCGTACTCGGCGACAAGCACATTCCCGTGGACTACCTGCGGGCGTCCGTCGAACAACGTCGCGCGCTGCTGGCCGGGCTGTTCGACACCGACGGCACCGTCACCCATTCCGGAGCGGTCCAGTTCGCGGTGACGAACAGGGTGCTCGCCGAACAGACCCGGGAACTGGCCGTCAGCCTCGGCTACCGCTGCTCGTTCACGACCAAGAAGGTCAAGGGGCGCAACGAGGAGACCTCGACCGAGTACATCCTCGGGTTCACCACCCAAGACCGAGTGTTCTGGCTACAGCGCAAGCATCTGCTGCAGAAGGAACGGCTCACCGGTGTCCACGTCCGCCCCCACCTCCGTTACGTCGTGGATGTCCGCCCCGTGGCGTCCGTTCCGGTCCGATGCGTGGAAGTCGACGCGCCCGACCATCTGTATCTGGCCGGGCGATCGATGGTCCCGACCCACAACTCGACGCTGGGACTGGATTTCGCCCGTTCCGCGTCCATCAAACACGGCCTGACCAGCGTCATCTTCTCCCTGGAAATGAGCAGGACCGAGATCGTCATGCGCATGCTCTCGGCCGAAGCCCGGATCCGGCTGGCGGACATGCGCGGTGGCAAGATGTCCGACGACGACTGGACACGGCTCGCGCGCCGGATGAGCGAGGTCTCCGAGGCGCCGCTGTTCGTCGACGACTCGCCGAACATGACGATGATGGAGATCCGCGCGAAGGCCCGGCGGCTCAAGCAGCGCAACGACCTCAAACTGGTCGTCCTCGACTATCTCCAGCTGATGACCTCGGGTAAGCGTGTCGAGTCGCGGCAGCAGGAGGTCTCGGAGTTCTCGCGGCAGATGAAGCTGCTGGCGAAGGAGATCGAGGTCCCGGTGATCGCGATCAGCCAGCTGAACCGTGGTCCCGAGCAGCGGACCGACAAACGCCCGATGCTGTCCGACCTCCGTGAGTCCGGTTCGCTGGAGCAGGACGCCGACCTCGTCATCCTGGTCAACCGCCCCGACGCCTGGGAGCGGGACGACCCGCGCGCCGGTGAAGCGGACCTGATCATCGCGAAGCACCGTGCCGGGCCGACGGCGACGATCACCGTCGCGCACCAGCTGCACTACAGCCGGTTCGTCGACCTCTCGCACGACTAGAGCGTGTCTCCCGAACTGAGGTTGGCAGGTTGGGTGAGGACACGCGCGCGCGTTTCTTGTCGGCCGGAGGCCTCGGTTTCGCGGAGGTGGGCCGCTGATCTGGCTGAGTGGGTGACCAGCGGATGCCGCGGCCCGGCTGCGGAAATCCGAAAGCGCGCTTTGAGAGACACCGACTAGGCCGGGCCCCGGCGTCGGCAGGAAGTGGTTCGCGCTGGTCGGCGCGCGGGCCGTCGAGGGAAACGCGCAGCAGCCCCGGGCGGCACTCGTCGATGACCTGGATGGCGTTGCCCAGCGATGCCGCGCTGCACGCAACCCCGCCGGTCAGGGGATCAGCACGAGCTTGCCGGGGGCGTGTCCGGCGATGCCGACCTCGTGGGCTTTCGCGGCCTCGGCGAGCGGGAAGGTGCTGTCGACGATGACACGCAGCGAGCCTGACCCGGCGCGCTCGACGAGGTCACCGCGGGCGGCGTCGCGGAGTTCGGCGCCCGCGTCCTCGCCCGGCCCGTAGCCGAGCAATTTGATGCCGGCCCCGGCGCGCCGAGGCCCTCCGGTGATCGAAGAGATCCGCGTGGGGTCGGCCACCAGCTCCAGCGAGACGTCGAGCGCCTCGTCGGTACCGGCGAAGTCGACAGCGGCGGTGACGCCCTGCGGCGCGGCGGCGCGAACCCGGTCGGCGAGCCCGGGGCCGTAGACGACGGGGATGGCGCCGAGCTCACGCAGCAGGGCGTGGTTGCGCTCGGCGGCGGTGGCGATCACCGTCGCGCCCTGAGCGGCGGCCAGCTGCACGGCCATCAAGCCGACCCCGCCCGACCCGCCGTGGACGAGCACCGTGTCGCCTTCACCCACGCCGGCGGCGTGCAGCGCGTGGACAGCGGTGGTGCCGGTCAGGATCAGCGACCCGGCCTCGGCCCAATCGAGCCCGGCGGGCTTGCTGATGATCGAGGTGGCCGGGACCGTGACGTAGTCGGCGTAGGCGGCCGTCACGGGGTAGACGACGACCTCGTCCCCGACCCGCACATCGGTCACCTCCGCACCGACCTCGGTGACGACGCCCGCGCACTCGAGACCGATGGAGGGCATCGAAGCGGCGATCCCGGCGGCGTCTCTGTGGTCATCGTCCACGTCGTGGAAAGCCCCGCTGTAGAGCTTCCAGTCGATCGGGTTGACCCCCGCGGCCCGGACCTCGACGACCACGCCGTCGGCGGCCGCTTCCGGGGTGGGCAGCTCGGTCACGGTGAGGACGTCGGGCGTGCCGTAGGCGGTCGGGCGCACGATTCTGGGCATGACTGGTCTCCTGTGCTTCTCGGGGTGGTGATCGGCATATCCGCTGCCGAGGGCTTCCGAAGACCAGTATCGATCCACCGGGACATGATTTCCAGTGCAATATCTATAAGGAGTAATTGCGTTCAACGCAATTCCCGAATCGGTGTCAGCGCCATGGCCGTCCCGTGTCAGCGCGGCACGCGAACGTGGTCACCATGACCAAGTCACTGAGGGGTACCAGGATCTTCTGGCGAGCAGGGGTAATGGCTCTGGCGGCCACGCTGCTGGCAGGCGTCGCCGTGCCGACGGCGTCCGCCGCCGGACGGGATCGGCCGGAGCTACGGCAGGCCGTCCAAAGTTTCGTCGACGCCGGGTTCGCCGGGATGCAGCTGCGCGTCCGCGACGAGCGTGGCGAGTGGACCGGCAGCGCCGGGGTGCGCGAGCTGGGCGGGACCGCGAAGCCGCCGACCGATGGCCACTTCCGCGTCGGCAGCACCACGAAGAACTTCACCGCGACGCTGATGCTGCAACTGGTGGCCGAGGGCAGGATCGGGCTCGACACCCCGATCGCGGGCTTCCTGCCCCGGTTCGGCTTCGACCGGCGGATCACCGTGCGGATGCTGTTGCAGCACACCAGCGGGCTGTTCAACTACACCGGCGAGTACTTCCCGGACGGGACGATCGTGCCGGGAATTCCGTGGTCGGGCCCGGAATGGGTGGCCAAGCGCTTCCACACCTACCAGCCGGAGGAGCTGGTCCGGCTGTCGCTGTCCAAGCCGCCCCGGTTCGAGCCGGGGGCGGGCTGGAGCTACGCCAACACCAACTACGTGGTGCTCAGGCTGCTGGTCGAGAAGCTCAGCGGCCGCCCCTTCGCGGACGAATTGGACCGTCGGGTCCTGAGGCCGCTGAAGCTGCGGGACACGCTGTCGCCGGGAGCCTGGTCCGGGATGCCCAAGCCGTACGCCCACGCCTACTACCCCTACGAGGACGCCGGTCAGTGGAAGACGATCGACGTCACCCACCAGAACCCGTCCTGGGCCTCCAGCGCCGGGGACATGATCTCGACGACCAAGGATCTCCAGACGTACTTCTCGGCACTGCAGAGCGGCAAGCTCCTCCCCGCCTGGCTGTTGACCGAGATGCGCAAAACGCACCCGCAGAGCGAAAGCCTCTACGGCTTCTACGGCCTCGGGCAGTTTTCGCAGGACTTGGGCCCGGGCTGCGCCGTCACCGTCCTCAACCACAACGGCAGCAACAACGGCTACGCGGCGCTGATGTACAGCACGCCGGACGGCAGCAAGACGATGACCGCTTCGATCACCGCCGGGGCCGCCGCGGACGCGGCGCAGGGGTTCCCGGCAGAACTGAACAAGCTGGTCAGGACGGTGTTCTGCGGTAAGTGAAAGGACGAGCGACAGGCGGACCTGGCCGAAATCGTGCAGAAGCCGACCACGATGCCATGGGGAACCGGCCTCGCTGTTTCGCGACCCCGACGGCAACCTGGTGAACTACTTCACGCCGAGTGCCCCGTAGTTCCGGACGAAGGCGGTCAGCAGCCGGGCGAACTCGCGGCGGTCTTCGTCCGGCCAGTCCGCCATCGCCTCGGCGAACACCGAGCGGCGGAACTCGTGCATGCGCGCCACCTCGGCGTGTCCGCTGCCAGTGAGCACGAGGACGGCACGGCGGCCGTCACGCTGATCGGCTTCACGCCGGAGGAAGCCACCCTCGACGGCCCGCGCGACCAGACGGCTCGCGCGCGGCTGGTCGATGGTCAACGCCGCCGCGAGGCTGGTGACCGTACCCGGCTCGCCGTTCTCTTCGGCCGCCTCGGCGGCGTCGAGCAGTCCTTGAACGGCCTGGTCCGGCATCGATTCGGCACGGTCGCGGGCGAGTTTCGACAGCGAACGCCTCGCCTGACTCCGCCGGATGGCGATCATCGCGCGTTCCACGTCGGCCACGGCGTCCGTCATTGCTCATCCCACCAAGTGCATGCACTTCTACATGTAGTTGCCATCGACATGAGGAAGTATCCATGAAACCCATCGGATTCCGGAACGCATGGCGCGGCGAACCTCGCCCGGGAATAACCCGGAGCACCACGGCGTCGTCTATCCTGGTAGTTGAAAGTTCAAATACCTGGAGCTGACATGACCCCGGTGCTTTACCTCAGCCACGGCGCACCGCCGCTCGCCGACGACGCCACCTGGACCCGGCAGCTCGCCGGATGGTCGGCGGACCTCGACAAGCCGAAGGCGATCCTCGTCGTCTCCGCGCACTGGGAAGAGGCGCCGCTGACCCTCGGCGCCACCACCACGGTTCCGCTGGTCTACGACTTCTGGGGTTTCCCTGATCGCTTCTACCAGGTGAAATACGCCGCGCCCGGCGCTCCCGAGCTGGCGGAAAAGCTGCGGAAACTCCTGCGCTCGACGCGGACACCCGTCCACGACGCACCCGACCGCGGCCTCGACCACGGCGCGTACGTCCCGCTCGTGGAGATGTACCCGGACGCCGACATCCCGGTGCTCCAGGTCTCCATGCCGTCGCTGGACCCGCAGGAGCTGTTCGACCTCGGCCGGAAACTCGCGCCGCTGCGCGACGAAGGCGTACTGATCATCGGCAGCGGCTTCTTCACCCACAACCTGAGCGCACTGGGCCATGCCGACGGCGCACCCCCGGCGTGGTCGAGCGAATTCGACCACTGGGGTGCGGAAACCCTGCGCGAGGGCGACCTCGACGCGTTGCTGGACTTCCAGCACAAGGCACCCGCCGCCGCCATCGCGCACCCCAGGATCGAGCACTTCGCGCCGCTGTTCGTCTCGCTCGGCGCGAGTTCGTCCGAGGGGAAAGGCGAGACCGTCATCGACGGCTACTGGCACGGCCTCGCCAAACGCTCCCTCCAGTTCGGCTAGCGGGACCGGAGCACCCCGGCGCCCGCCACCAGCCCGAGCGCCAGCAGCGTGACCAGCCCGAAGGACACCGTCAGCGAAGTCAGGTCGGCTATCCCGCCGATCAGCGACGGCGCGACGAGCCCCGAGGAGTAGGTGATGGTCGCGACGCCCGCGATCGACTGGCTCGGCGTCGGCCCCCCGCGCCCGGCCGCCGCGAAGGCGAGCGGAACGACGACGGAGACACCGAGCCCGATCAACGCGAACCCCGCCAACGCCATCACCGGATGCGCGGCCAGCACGACCAGCAGACCGCCCGCTGTCGCGAGGACACCGCCCGTGCGAACGGTGTTGACCGAGCCGAAGCGCCTCACCAGCGCGTCACCGGAGAGGCGGGCGACCGCCATCGTGCAGGTGAACGCGGTGGTCGACGCCGCCGCGATACCGGGCGACGTGCCGAGGACGTCACGCAGGTAGACGGCGGACCAGTCCAGGCTCGCCCCTTCGGCGAAGACGGCGCAGAACGCGACGGCACCGATGATCACGGCCGACTTCGGCGGCAGCGCGAACCTCGGCGGCGGGTGCTCGTCGGGCGCGCTGCGGACGTCGAGGACGCCTTGGCAGATGAGCGCTCCGGCGACGGTGAGCACGACGGACGCGATCGCCAGATGCACCCGGGCGTCCAGTGCGGCGTGCGCGGCGAGCGCTCCGGCGGCGGATCCCACGAGCGCGCCCGTGGTCCACATGCCGTGCAGCCCCGACATGACCGACTTGCCCATCTTCTCCTCGATGTCGACACCGAGGGCGTTTATCAGCACGTCCGAGGTACCGGCGGCGGTACCGAAGACGAACAGGGCGAGACAAAGGGTGAAGAGGTTTCCCGCCAGCGAAGGCAGGATCAGCGCCAGCGTCCAGTACGCGAGCAGGACCCGCAGCCCCTGCCGGCCGCCGAGGCGATGCCCGATGCGCGCCGCGAGCGGCATGGTGAGCGAGGCGCCGATGGCGGGGAAGGCGAGCGCGAGGCCGAGCTGGCCGGCGCTGATCCCCGCGTGTTCCTGGATCCACGGGATCCGGGTGGCGAAACTGCCGGTCACCGCGCCGTGCACGGCGAAGACGGCGGCGATGGCGATCCGCGCCTGCCGCACCCGCCGCGTCGGCCCGGCGACGGTTTCTATTGCACTTTTCACTGGGGCCCCCAAGGTCCACAAGACGACTCGACGGGGCTAGCGTAAACTATCAGGAAGGGAACCTGATAATTAATTCTGGGAGGATCTGCCGGTGAGTGTCATCCGGATACCGTCCGCCTCCCCGAGCACGGCGCGGGCCATCAACGACCGTCTCGCCCTCGACCTGCTCCAGCGCGAGGGTTCGCTGACGGCCACCCAGCTCAAGACGTTGACCGGGCTCTCCCGCCCGACCGTCGCCGATCTCGTCGAACGCCTACAGGACGCCGGGCTGATCTCCATCGTCGGCGAAGCGGGCGCAGAACGCCGCGGGCCGAACGCGAAGTTGTACGGCATCGTCGCCGAACGCGCGTACCTCGCCGGCCTCGACGTCCGCTCGCACGGCATGGCCGTTTCGGTCGCCGACCTGCTGGGGCGGACCCACGCGGAGGCCTCGCTGCCGTTCGACCTCGACGTCGACACCGACGTGGCCGTCGAACGCGCGATCGCCCTGCTGGCGGCGACCACCGCCAAGGCGGGCGCGACCACACTGCACACGATCGCCGTCGGCGCGCCCGGTCTGGTCGACCCGGCGACCGGCGGGTTGCGGCCTGCCGGGGGATTGCCCGCGTGGCACGGAAAACTCGTCGTCGAACTCCGGCGGCGGCTGGGCATCCCGGTGCTGCTGGAAAACGAGGTCAACCTCGCGGCCGCGGCCGAACAGCGGCTCGGCGCCGCCCGCGACCGGGACACGTTCGTCCTGCTGTGGCTCGGTTTCGGTGTCGGCGCGGCCATCGTCCTCGACGGTTCGCTGCGGCGGGGCGCGTCGGGCGGCGCGGGTGAGATCGGGTTCCTGCCGACGCTGGGACCCGGCAGGCTGCCGACGTCGACCGACTGCGACGGCGGGTTCCATACTTTGGCGGGCAGCGCCGCGATCTGCGAATTGGCTCGCGAACATGGCATCGCGGCTCCACCCGCCGACGACGCCGACGCGGCCGAGGTGGCCGTGAGACACGCGATCGAAACCGGCTCGGAGAAGTTCCTGGAGATCGTCGCGGAGCGGATCGCGATCGGCGCCGCCGCGGTCACGGCCGTGCTGGACCCGGGCTGCGTCGTACTCGGCGGCGAAATCGGCCGCGCGGGCGGCGAGGCGCTGGCGGCCAGGGTGAGCCGTCGGCTCGCGGAGATCTCGCCGCTGCGGACCGAGGTGCGGGCGGGGACCGTCGGCGGGGGCGCGGTGCTGGAGGGCGCGGTGCTGACCGCGATGGGCGCGGCTCAGGACGCGCTGTTCACCCCGGGTTCCGACTAGCTGAAGGGGACTTTCCCCGCGTCTCACGAGGCGAAGGGCGCTTTCCCCCTAAGCGATGCGGGGAAAGTCCCCTTCAGCCCCCCGGCTGAAGGAAACGGGCCCGGGAGTGCCTCCGGGCCCGTTTCGGTTCATTCAGTGGCGCTAGCCGACTGGCTGATTCACCTGGTGTAGAACTTCTTGCCGGTCAGGGTGCCGATGAAACGCTGGAACATGCTCAGCGGCGACGAGTCGACGCCCGCCAGAGCCGGCACCTGCGCGGTCGGCATCGCCGGGGTACCGCTCACGACGGGCAGCGTGCCCGAGTTGGGCAGCTGCACCGGCAGCGTGCCCGCGGTCGGCAGGGCGCCGGCCTTGGGGAGGGCCACCGGCAGCGAGCCGACGGTGGGCAGGGCACCCGCAGTGGGCAGCGCAACCGGCAGGGCACCCGCGGTCGGGAGCGCCACCGGCAGGCCACCGGCGGTCGGGAGCTGCACCGGCAGCTTGCCCGCGGTGGGCAGCGCGGTCAGCGCCGGGAGGGCAGGCAGCTGCGCGACCTCGGGGGCGTCCGCACGAGCGGCGTCACCGGGCAGGACCGGGGTCTTCGGCAGAGCCGGGACACCGGGCAGGGCCGGGGTGACGGGCAGCTCGGGCAGGTCCGACTTCGGCAGCTGCGCGGGGATGGCACCCAGCTGCTTCAGCGCGGCCAGGCCGGCCAGGCCGGCCACCTGCACCGGCAGGGTGCCCACCTGGGGACCGTCGGCGCGGACGCCACCGATCGCCGGGATGGTCGGCCGTGCGCCGGCACCGTTCAGCGCCGAAGCACCGAAGGGCAGCATCGGGAGCGCGTCGATCGACATCTCCGAACCGACCGGGTCGGTGAAGATGCGGGTGTAGTCCTCGTCGTTGATCTCAGTGTCGTTGGTCGAGTTCTCGTCCGCGCTGGCCAGCATCGGGCGCTCGAGCTTGTTCAGCGGGATCGAGTACACCAGCGGGTGGTGCAGGTTGGCGCCGGAAAGGGCCTCTTCGCTGCCGCCCGTGCTGCTGTCGCCGCCGGCTTGGCCGTCGATCACGCTGTCCGCGTCCGTCTCGGAGTTGCCGCCTGCCGCCGCGATGGCGTCGCCGAACACCTCCGGAACGGCCGCGGCCGGGATGTCGAGGATGTTGCCCGAGAGCGATCCGTCGAGGCTCGAGGTCTCGACGTCGCCACCCGAGACGGCGTCGATGGTGTCGGAGCCTTCGGCGTCGGCGATACCCGCCGCCGCGATCGCGTCGTGCGTGACCGGCACCACCGGCAGCGCCTGCGCGCCGATGATGTTGCCCGCGACCGCGCCGTTGTCACCGTTGGTGGTGGCGTCGCCGCCTGCCGACGACATGACGTCGTTCAGGCTGTCGCCCTTGGCGATGCCCGCACCCGCGACGCCGAGACCGGTCACCGGGACGGTGCCGCCGATCGGCGTCTGGACGATGTTGCCCGCCAGCGCGCCTTCTTCACCGTCGGCGGTGGCGTCGCCACCGGCCGACGAGTCGGTCAGGTTCGAGCCTTCGCCCGACGCGATTCCACCGGCCACCGCGGCGAAGTTGTGTGCCTGGACCGGCAGGGAGACCGGGCCGTAGACCAGGTTGCCCGCGCCCGCGCCACCCTCACCGGTCGCGTGGACGTCGTGTCCGGCGTTGGACGTGGTGTCGCCGTCTGCGCCACCGTGGCCCTGGCCGGCGAGCGCGCCGCCGATCCCGAACGCCTGCACCGGCACCGAAACCGGCACGGTCGCCAGGTTGGAGCTGAGGAAGCCGTAGTCGTCGGCGGTGTTCCCGCCGCCGCCACCGGAGACGACCTTGCTCTCGTCGGCCGTGCCGGAGCCCTGGCCGACGACCGAGCCACCGGCACCGAAGACCTCGGCCGGAACCGCGGCCGGGACCTGGACGATGTTGCCGGAGCCGGACGAGTCGTCGCCCGTGGTGCCGTCGTAACCGCCGGCGGTCACGGTCTTGGTCTCGGTCGCCTTGGCGGCGGCCTGGCCGATGTGCGAAGCACCGACGCCGTAGACCTCGGGGGCCAGCGCGGCCTGGGTGTTGACGATGTTCCCGGCGAGGGTGGAGTCCTCACCGGTGGTGTGGCTGCCGTTGCCGGCGTTCGCGTCGACGGTGTTCTCGCACGACGTGGCGGTGGAGTTGCCGAGGTAGGCACCCGCGATGCAGGTCGCCTCGGACGGGGCGGCCGCGGCCGGGTCGACGATGTTGCCGCCGCCCGTGGAGCCTTCGCCCTCGCTGCTGACGAACCCACCGGCGTCGACGGCACTGGTGTGACTGGTGCCGCCGTCCTTGCCGGTGTTGGCGAGGCCGACCCAGCTGCCTGCCACACCGCCGACGTTCGCGACGTCCGCGGTCTGCGGCACGATCGCGTTACCCGCGACGAACGAGTCCTCCCCACCGGTCTGCACGTAGCTGGGCACCTTGCTCCAGCCCGGCTTGAGGTCTCCGGCCGTCGCGTCCGCGGAGGAGTTGCTGTCGGAGTTCGCGAGCGAACCGTGCGCTGCGCCCGCGTTGTCGTTGACCTTGACCGGAAGGGCGATCGGCACCGCGCCGACGTTGCCACCGAAGGTGCTGTCGTCACCGTCTGTATCGACCCAGCCGCCGGAGGTGGCCTCGGTGTCGGTGTCGTAGCCCGAACTCTTGCCGTTGCCGAGGATCCAGGACGCGGCGTTGCCGGTCACCTGGACGGGGGTGGCGAACTGACCGGCCACCACGTTGCCGGACGTGGTGGAACCCTCGCCGTCGGTGGTGATGTCGCCGGTCTCGGTAATGCTCTGGTCGGCCGAACCGCCGATCACGCGGCCGGTGCCGCCGGCGAACCCGCCGCCGTTGCCGGCGATCTGCACGGGCAGCGCCCAGTCCAGGGACACGACGTTTCCGGCGAGGCTGGAGTCCTCACCGTTGGTCTCGATGTCCTGATTGTGCGACCAGACCTGCGAGTGGTCACGACCGTGGACCTCGGCGTCGCCGAGCACGCCGACGGCGTTGTCGACGACCTGGATCGGGACGACCACGTCACCGACGACCTTGTTGCCCTTGAGGATGTCGTCCGTGGTGGTGAAACCACCCGGGGTCAGTCCGCCGTTGGCGTGGTGGGCCGGTTCACCCTTCGCCAACGGGGCGGGGATGGCCCCCTTGCCGGAGAGGCTGGGGAGCCTTCCGCCGATGCCGTCACCGCCGGCCGACAAGACCGAGGCCCTCGCGTCCGAAACGGGCTTGGTGCCGACCTCGCCCTCGTAGCCGGGGGCGTCGATCTGACCGAGGGGCGTGCCAACGGCGTTGTTGTCGATCTCGAGGGGAACGTTGACGTTCGCGTCGAGCGGGGAGGCCGGGGTGTCGGGGTTGACCTGTTCGTCAGCCGAAGCGATGCCGGTGCCCAGCATCAACAACCCACCCGTGACCAACGCGGTCTGGAGTCCGCGCTTTGCCCAGGATTGCATGGGGTTTTTCTCCTTCATTTCGGGTTCCCTTTCGGGTTCGAGGAGGTGCCTTCGAAGAGGGGGCACCAGAGGGGTGGAGCGATCGCGGGCGCGAAAAAGCGCACCGCCGTTTCGCGGGGGATCAGGAGCGGACGCGAAGCCAAACCCGGGATCGGGAGGCGTGAGGCGCGTCGGCTACCCCGCGGAGGGAGGTGTTCAGTCGGGAGTGACACCGGGCTGCGAGCCCGGGGTGAGCGGCATGTACCGCGTGCCTGCCGGCGAATAGCCGGTCAGGGAACGCTCGACGGCCGACACGAGCCAGGCGGGAACGCCATGGGTCAGGCCGTCGAGGTGACCACCGGGGGCGTTGCCGCTACCGGGGACAGTCGGGATGGACGGCGCGACGGGAAGCGGCGCCGGGGTGACCGGACGCGGGAAGTCACCACGGTGACCGTCGCGTGCCGGGACGTCCTCGGCCCGATCGACGGCACCGTGCTGCTGCACGAGGACCGGCATCGGGAGGACGGATTCGAAGGAAGCGGGGAACTGGTTCGTCGCCAGCCGGGCGAAGTCGGTGACCTGGTCGCCGGCACCGCCTGCCTCCAGCGGGGACTCCGGGTCGAGCGGAACGCCGCTGACCGGAAGCTCCGTGACGAGGTCGCCGTGCCCGCGCGGGTCGAGGAGGCCCCAGACCTTGCGGCCGAAGTCCTGCGACTCGGGCGACGGGGCGAACGTCTCGTCCAGCACCTGGCGGGTGTCCTCGGGCTTGCGCACGATGTGCTCGAAAGCCCCGAGGGTCCGCTTGGCGGGGATGATCACGGCGTTGTCCGTGAAATCGGTGATGGCGTCACTGACGCGGGCGGAGGTTTCGTGCTCCTCGGAGCGGATGTCCCCGCCGCAGTGGCGCTTCGCGGCGGGGACGGGCTTGACGTCATCCGGGAGCGACCACGCGGTGGCTTCCTGGTGGCGGCCGCCGCACATCGCGGCCTTGCCCGCACCGGCCACGTCGCCGGTGAACCCGGACGCGCCGCGGGAAACGTCGGTCAGGCCCGCCGCGGTGACGTCGGTGACCGGGGTGACGCTGGTGCCGGGAGTGGAAAGCACCGGAGCGGACGGGACGACATCGGCGGAAGCGGAAGCGCCGGAAACGACACAGGCGGCGGCGGAACCGGCGACGGCGCCGCCGAGGACGAACAGCGCACGCGAAGCGAGACGACCGAAGCGCGCCGCGCCCCGCCCCTCGTTCTTCGCCGCGTTCGCCACTCGGTCTCCTGTCAGTTCGGTTCACCGTGCGAGACCGACATAAGCAAAGTGCGGAAGGCCCGCGCGACTTCGAAACACCTTGATGGCCCGATCGTGTGAAGAACACAGGGTGTAGCCCGAAATCACGATCAGTGATCATCCCTGGCGGGGCCTGGTTACCGCGGAGTCGATCATCGAACGGTGTGTCAAGCGTCGCTTCGGGCGAATTCGACCGTGCGCGTCGCCCGGAATGTTCAAGAACGTCGCCCCGGACCGATACGGTGAGCGCGTGAGCGAGCCCCAGCGCAAGCAGCCGCAATTCGACCCGGCGAACCCCTTCCTCTCCGAATCCACCGAAGACGTCACCAGCCTGGTGCCCCGCGGCCTGCGGATCGGCGCCGCGCTGGCGTGGCGTTTCATCGTGGTGATCGCCGCGCTCTACGTCATCGTGTTCCTGATCGGCTACCTGTCGGTGGTCGTCATCCCGCTGTCGATCGCGCTGCTCCTCGCCGCGCTGCTCGCGCCCGCGGTGTCGAAACTGATGCTGCTGAAGTTCCCGCGCGGGCTGGCGGCCGGAATAGTGCTGATCGCCGGGCTCGCGATACTCGGCGGGCTGCTGACCTTCGTCGTCGCGCAGTTCTCCTCCGGCCTGCCGGAGTTGCAGAAGCAGCTGACCGAAAGCCTCAACCAGATCAAGCGCTGGCTCATCGACGGGCCGCTACACCTGCGCCAGGAGCAGATCCAGGAGTTCATCAACCAGGCGATCGGCTTCCTGCAGAACAACCAGGCGTCGATCACCACCACCGCGCTCACCACGGCGGGCACGGTCGGCGAGATCGTCACCGGCTTCATCCTGACGCTGTTCATCCTGATCTTCTTCCTCTCCGGCGGCGACCAGATCTGGAAGTTCCTCGTCCACGGCATACCCGGCCGGGTACGCGACCGGGTCGACGTCGCCGGGCGGCGCGGGTTCGCCTCGCTGGTCAGCTACGTCCGGGCGACGGCGGCGGTGGCCGTCGTCGACGCGGTCGGCATCGGCATCGGGCTGGCGATCATCGGCGTGCCGCTGGTGATCCCGCTGGCGACGCTGGTCTTCCTCGGCGCCTTCATCCCGATCATCGGCGCGGTGATCGCCGGCGCGGTGGCCGTGCTGATCGCGCTGGTGACGAAGGGCGTCGTCGGCGCGCTGATCGTGCTGGCCGTCGTCATCGGCGTCATGCAGCTGGAAAGCCACGTGCTGCAGCCGATCCTGCTCGGCCGCGCGGTCAAGCTGCATCCGCTCGCGGTGGTGCTCGCGATCACCGCGGGCCTGGTCGCCGCGGGAATCCCCGGCGCGCTGCTTTCGGTGCCGCTGCTCGCGGTGCTCAACGCCGGTATCCGGTCGCTGCTGCACGAACAGAATCCCGATCCGGACGAGGTCGACGTCCTGCGGGATCAGGCGGCGCAGCCGAACGACGCCGAGAAAACGGCCGAAGCAGAGTCGTGACGAACACCCCGCTCTGGCGAGCCGTCTCGGCGCTCGACACGCGGGATCCGGCCACTCCGCTCTGGCGCGGGGTGATCGTGCTTCGCGTGACGACGCTGCTCTTCGCGCTGGCCTCGTTCATCGTCCACTACGACGGCTACGCGAAGCAGTGGCTGGCGTGGGCCGCGTTCAGCGTGATGACGGCTTGGACGGTGCTCAGCAGCGTGCTCTACGCCCGGCCGTCGAGCCGTTGGCCGTGGCTGGTCGGCGTCGATCTCGCGGTGACCGTCGTCCTCATGTTCACGTCGGCTTGGGTCCTGTCCACCGCGCAGTTCGACGCCAACACCCCGCTCATCACGACGGTGTGGGCGGCGGTCCCGCCCGCGGCGGCCGGGACGCGGTTCGGCGCGCTCGGCGGGGTGCTCGCCGGGTTGGTGGTCTCGGTGGTCACCGGGCTGGTGCGCTGGCGTTTCGACGTCGACGTCGCGCGGGACGGCTTCCTGCTGACCGCGAGCGGGTTCGTGATCGGGCTGGCCGCGACCATGGCACGCCGGTCCGCGGACGCGCTGTCCAGGGCGTTGCGCATGGAGGCCGCGACGGCCGAACGGGAGCGGCTCGCCAGGTCGATCCACGACAGCGTCCTGCAGGTGCTCGCCCGGGTACGCAAACGCGGCGCCGAATTCGGCGGGGAGGCGGCCGAGCTGGCGAAACTGGCCGGTGAGCAGGAGATCGCGCTGCGGGCACTGGTCACCACCGAGCCGACGCGGCCGAGTGCGAACGGGACCACCGACCTCCGGGCCGCGTTGCAGTTGCTCGCGACGCCGTCGGTGCAGGTCTCGACGCCCGCGGGCGAGGTCCGCTTGCCCGAGCACGTGACCGCGGAACTGGTGGCGGTGGCGCGCGAAGCGCTGCTGAACGTCGAGAAACACGCGGGTGCCGAAGCGCAGGCTTGGGTGCTACTGGAGGACCTCGGCACCGAGGTCGTGGTCAGCGTCCGTGACGATGGTCCCGGAATCGAACCCGGTGAACTGGAACGAGCGGCGGCCGAGGGACATCTAGGTATCGCGGAGTCCATCAAGGGCCGCGTGCGAGATCTGGGCGGGAGCGTCGCCCTGGACACCGCGCCGGGCCAGGGCACGGAATGGGAAGTCAAGGTTCCAGTCGCGGCGAGGGGAAAGCGATGACCGGTGCACCTGGAGTGTCGGTGATGGTGGTCGACGACCATCCGATGTGGCGGGACGGGGTCGCCCGCGACCTGGCCGAACACGGTTTCGACGTGCGGGCCACCGCGCCGGACGCGCCTGCCGCTGTCCGGATCGCACGCACGGTCCGGCCGGACGTCGTGCTGATGGACCTCAACCTCGGCGAGACGTCGGGCGTCGACGCCACCCGCGAGATCACCGCGGAGCTGCCGTCGACCAAGGTCCTGGTGCTGTCCGCGAGCGGTGAGCACAGCGACGTCCTCGAGGCGGTCAAGGCCGGCGCATCCGGTTACCTGGTCAAATCGGCCTCGGCGAGCGAGCTGGTGGACGCGGTCAGGCGGACGGCCGCGGGGGATCCGGTGTTCACCGCCGGGCTCGCGGGGCTCGTGCTCGGCGAATACCGCCGCATGGCCGACGCCCCGGACGACGGCCCCGCCCCACCGCGGCTGACCGAACGCGAGACCGACGTCCTGCGCCTGGTCGCGAAGGGGCTGACGGCGCGGCAGATCGCCGAGAAGCTCGTCCTTTCGCATCGGACGGTGGAGAACCACGTCCAGTCGACGCTGCGGAAGCTCCAGCTGCACAACCGCGTCGAGCTGGCCCGCTACGCGATCGAACACGGACTGGATGAGGAGTAGCTCAGGCCTGGGGGACCGCCACCACCTGCCGGTTCCGGTCGGCGGGCAACGGCGTCTTCACGATCGTCCACCGCGGCCGGTCGAGGTGCCAGCTCGCGACGACGTCGGTGGCGATCACCAGGGCGTCGCCCTCGGACCATTCGATCGCGACCTGCTTGAGCGGGGCCGCGATCGGCATCGAGGGCGCGCGGGTCCAGGTCAGGGTGTCGAGGGCGAGCACCCAGACGTCGGCGGTCTGTGTACTCGTCCCGGCCCAGGCGGGATCGCCGAACAGTACGGCGACCTTGTACCCGTCGCGGCTCGGCACCACCTGGCTCGGCGTGCCGTTGGCCACCGGCCGTTCGACCGGCACGCGCTGATCGTTGCGCAGGTCGAGCACGGAGAACTTGACCAGCTCGGCGAGCAACATCCGGTCCTCGGTGATCGCCAGTATCCGCGGGAACTGGTGCACGGTGCGGCCGGTGGCGGGATCGATCAGCACGTCCTCGGCGGTGGCCGTCCCGCTGTTCACCGTGATCAGCAAGCCTTTCGGCACCTCTTGGCGCACCGCCGTCGTGCAGCTCGCCGGGCGGCCGCGGTCGCGTTCGGCGCCGAGCAGGGAGACGTACTGGAGACGGCAGAGGTCGTTGCCGTCGTCGCGGATCAGCCAGACGCCGGTCTCGTCGGCCGACGGGGCCACGCTGCGGGCCTTGCCCAGCTTCCACGGCTGGTTCTCGGGATCGCCGTAGACGAGCACTTCCGACGGCTCCAAGCACGACGGACCGCAGCGGGCGGCCGACAGCACGACCGGGAGTTCGCCGACCCGCAGGACGTCGTTGACCCGGTCCCCGGCCGGAGCGCCGGGCAACGGCGTCATGGCGCCGTTGGCGGGATCGAGGATCGACGGCGGCGAAGTCGCCATGACAAGCCGGAAACCGCTGTAGTCCACCGGTTCGCCTTCGAGTTTCGACGGTGGCGGAGGTGTCGACACGGGCGCAGGTGCGGGTTGTGACGTGACATCGGTGCATCCGGCCAGCAGGAGGACCGCCGCCATCAGGGCGGCACAGGGGTGAAATGCGGGTCTGTTCAGGGTATTTCCCCGATCTCGCGCGTGAGATCCGGTTCTACCATTCCCAGCATGGGCGAGGAAGAGCAGCCGACGACCGAAACCAAGCCGTTGACCGGACGGGACATCCGCGTCTCCGACGCGGAGCGCGAACACGTCGTCGAGGTACTGCAGAAGGCGATCGGCCTCGGGATGCTGAACCTCGACGAGTTCACCGAGCGGACCGACCGCGCCCTCGCCTCGAAGACCCGCGGCGAGCTGAACGTGGTGCTCACGGATTTGCCGGGGCTGGTGCATCCCGAAGCGGGAATGGTGCCGCGTCAACAGCAGAACCCGTTGGCACCGCCGGGCCCGCACGCCTACGCGCAGTCTTCCGGACAGGTCATGGAACTCAACGGCAAATACTCGGCGTTGCAGCGCGACGGGAACTGGCTGGTCCCCGAGTCGATGGTGATCCGGAACAAGTACGGCGCCACGAAGCTGGACTTCTCCCAGGCCGAGATCCGGCACCCGGTGGTGCACATCGAACTGCAGGCCAAATGGGGGACGGTGGAGATCACCATCCCCGAGAACGGCGCCGTCGACACCAACTCGATCACCGACATCAAGTTCGGCAACCTCGACGACCGGACCCGGTCGAACGGCCGCCCCGGCACGCCCCGGTTCGTCATCACCGGGCGCGTGCACGGGGGGTCGCTGATCATCAAGTACCCGCGGCGGGGCTTCTTCGGTTAGGCGGTGCCTACCGGCCGCACGTGCCGGAGGTGCTTGATCACGAAGCAGGCGACCGCGGCCAGCACCAGCGCGGCCAGCCCGGACACCGCATGCATCCCGCTGGCGAAGGCGTCGTGCGCGGGAACCGCGTCGGCGATCCGGGCCTGGGTGACGGCGTTGCCCAGCGTCCCGACGGTCGCGATGCCCAGCGCGTAGCCGAATTCGTTGCCGGTCTGCGACAGCGATGCCGCCGAACCAGCCTTCTCCGGCGGGACGGAGCCGACGACAAGGTCCGTGCCGAGGGTGACCAGCGGGCCGCCGCACAGGCAGGTGATGGCAAAGGCGATCGACGGGATCACCGGTCCGGCACCGGCTTCGACCTGCGTCAGCAACAGGAAGCCGGCGATCGCACCGGCCAGCCCGCCGGAGATCAGGGTGGCAGGCCGGAAGCGGCGGGCGAGGATCGGCGCGGTCAGGAAGCTGACGGTCGACGCGAGCATGCCCGGCAGCAACGCCAGCGCGGCACCGACCGGTGAGAGTTCGAGCACGATCTGGAAGAACTGCGCGACGAAGAGCATGGTCGTGCCGCCCAGCATGGTGAACGCGCACATCCCGCCGAGAGCGGTCGTGAACGCGCGGCTGCGGAACAGCTTGAGATCGATCAGCGGGTCCTCGATGGAGCGCTGGCGCCGCACGAACACCACACCGACCCCGAGCCCGATCAGGAGCGAGGCCGCCGGGACCACGTGCACGCCGTCGCGGGCGAGTTCCTTGATGCCGTAGACCGCGGGCAGGATCGTGACCAGCGAGAGCGCGACGCTCGGCAGGTCGATCCGGGCGGCGTTCTCGTTGCGGTATTCGGGCAGGAACTTCGGGCCGACGACCAGCAGCAGGACCATCGCGGGGACACCGAGCAGGAACACCGAACCCCACCAGAAGTGCTCCAACAGCACGCCACCGACCATCGGCCCGACGATCGCGCCGACGGTGAAGCAGCCCGCCCAGATGCCGATCGCGAGGGAACGCTGACGGCTGTCGAGGAACAGGTTGCTGATCAGGGCGAGCGTCGACGGCGCCAGCGTCGCACCGGCGATCCCGAGGATCACGCGGGCGGCGATGAGCATCAGCGCGCTGGTCGAGAACGCCGCCAGTACGGAGGCCAGCCCGAACGCCGTGGCACCGATGAGCAGCAGTTTCCGGCGGCCGACGCGGTCGCCGAGGGTGCCCATGGTGACCATGAACCCGGCGATCATGAAGCCGTAGACGTCCATGATCCACAGCTGCTGGGTGCTGTCGGCGCCGAGGCTCTGGCTCAGTTTCGGCAGCGCGAGGATCAGCACGAACACGTCGAGCGAGACCAGGAAGGTGGGGAGGGCCAGTACGGCCAGCCCGATCCATTCCCGGCGGCCCGCCCGCGGGGTCTCGGTGGTCGTCATGGTCCGGTCCTTTCGTCGCACTCGGTGTCTTCACCAGTGCGTCGAAGCGGTGGACCGGGTTTCGACATGCCCCCCGATCTTTTCCGGACCGAGGGAGCAGGGGACCTTTGCTATCGCTTCGCGGCGGCCTGCCTCGCGAGCACGGGGTCCGACGTGGCCAAGACCGCCTCGGCCAGTGCCTCGCATTCGGCCAGCGTCGTCGCGGCCAGGCTCGCGCCGACCGCGCGCACCGCGGGCGCGTTCATCGAGAGGCTGGTCAGGCCGAGCCCGGCAAGGACCAGCGCGAGCCTCGGATCGGCGGCGGCCTCACCGCAGACGCCGGCGGGCTTGCCGGTGTCCTTGGCGGCCCGGCCGATGACCTTGAGCAGGCGCAACAGACCTGGCTGCCACGGGTCGTTGAGCTTGGCGACGGCGCCGACCTGGCGATCCGCGGCGAAGGTGTACTGCGCGAGGTCGTTGGTGCCGACGGAGACGAAGTCGACCGCGTCGAGGATCTCGCGGGCGGTCAGCGCGGCGGCCGGGATCTCGATCATCACGCCCGCGCGGGCGATACCGGCGGCACGGGCGCGCTCGGCGAACCAAGCGGCCTCGGCGGCGGTGGCGACCATCGGCGCCATCACCGAAACCTCGGCACCGGAGTCCTGCGCGGCACCCGCGATGGCTTCGAGCTGGCGGTCGAGGATCTCGGGCCGGTCGAAGGCGACGCGAAGGCCGCGTACGCCGAGCGCCGGGTTGGGCTCGACTTCGGGCTCCAGGAAGGCGAGGGGCTTGTCAGCGCCCGCGTCGAGCGTGCGGACGATCACCGGCTTGCCGCGGAACGGGGCGAGCACGGCGGTGTAGGCCTCGCGCTGCTCTTCGACGCTCGGCTCGGCGGAGGCGTCGAGGTAACAGAACTCGGTGCGGAAGAGGCCGACACCTTCGGCGCCCGCCTCGGCCGCGGCCTGGGCGTCGGTGGCGGAACCGACGTTGCCGAGCACCTTCACGCGATGGCCGTCGGCGGTCGCGCCGGTGCCGTCCCACTCGATCGCGCCGGTCTTGGCGGCCGTGACGACTTCGGCGTTCGGGTCCGCGACCTCGACCACGCCGGTGTCACCGTCCACCGCAAGCGCTTGCGCGTCGAGTGCGAGAACCCCGCGGACCGCGACGACGGCGGGGATGCCGAGCGCGCGGGCGAGGATCGCGGTGTGGCTGGTGGGGCCGCCCTCTTCGGTGACGAGCGCGAGCACCTTCTCCGGGTCGAGCCCGGCGGTGTCGGCGGGGGCGAGGTCGCGCGCGACGAGCACGCTCGGCGACTCCAGGTCGGGAACGCCCGGGGGCGCGATGCCGAGCAACTCGGCGACGAGCCTGTCGCGCACGTCGAGCACGTCGCGGGCCCGCTCGGCCATGTAGCCACCGGCGGCCGAGAGCGCGTCGGCGAACTTGCCCGCCGCCTGATGAACCGCACGCGACGCGGGCAGGTTCTGCGTCTTGACCAGCTGCTCCGCCGAGGAGACGAGCGCCGGGTCGGCCGCCATCGCCGCTGTGGTGATGAGGATCGTCGCGGCCTCACCGGTCGCGGTCTCGGCCAGCTTCTCGAGCCGGGCCGCCACGATCTGGGCGGCCGGACCGATCCGGGCGGCCTCGGCGGCGGGATCGGCCGGTGCCGGTGTGCTCGACGGTTCGCCGAGGGGTTCGGCGACTCGGACGACAGGACCGCTCGCGCGGCCGGGACTGACGGCGACCCCGGTCAGTGACTCAGACGGCATGGTCTAGACCATATCTCATAGAGGGCGTGACCTGACTCATAGCCAACAGCACAACACAGAAGAAGACATCATTCCAGTTCGGATGCTGTCGGATAGGAGGGCTGCGCACCCTGACGGGTCACGGTGATCGCGGCCACTTTCACAGCCTGACGCGCCGCGTCGGCCAACCCCTCGCCCTTCGCGAGCGACGTGGCGAGCGCACCCGCGAAGGCGTCACCGGCGCCTGTGGTGTCGACGGCCTCGACCTTCGGCGACGACACCTCCGTCACACCTTCCGCGGTCACCACCATCGCCCCCTTCGCGCCGAGCGTCACGACCGCGGCCTTCGGACCGAGGTCGAGCAGCTTGGGGAAATCGGCCTCGCCGCCGAGAAGGAACGCCGCCTCGTGCTCGTTGACCAGCAGGACGTCGACGTTCTCGAGTGTTTTCGCGGAAAGTTCGGCCGCCGGCGACAGGTTCACCAGCGTCCGGACTCCGGCACCGGCCGCCTTCGCCACAGCGTGCTCGACGGTTTCGAGTGGAATCTCCAGCGACAGCACCACGATCTCCGCACCGTCGAGATCGATGTCCTCGGGCCGCAAGCCGGAGTTGGCCCCGGGCGAGACGAGAATCGAATTCTCGCCGTCGGGCGTGACTGTGATGTACGCGATCCCGGTAGGACGCTCGCTTGTGCGCAACAGCGTCGTGTTCACCCCGGACTCACCCAGCGAACGCTTGAGCAATTCACCGTACGGATCGTCGCCGACCGCTCCGAGCAGCGCGACGTCGGCTCCGAGCCGTGCCGCGGCGACCGCGGTGTTGGCGCCTTTGCCACCCGGTGACAGGACCGTGTCGCCACCGAGTACGGTTTCGCCACCACCGGGTCGCCGGTCGACCGGGACGACTAGATCGGCATTGGCTGACCCGATGACCAGTACCTGAGAAGACATGGAAGGAACCATGCCATGACCAAGAGTTGTCCGGTCATGTCCCTTCCCACAGCGAAGATGTGAAGAACTTTGTAACTTTCCTGGCGCGTAGTGCGACAATCAGACGAGCAGCGGAACGCCGTCACTCCTTCGGGGGATAACCTTCCCCCGGGCGTCACTTCGGCGATCACGCCCGCTCTTGAGATGCGTTGCCGCGTCCACGCGGTGACGTTGCCCCGATCCCGGTGAAAGCCGAGAGCGGGGCATCGGGTCGCCGGCGTCGATCACGTAGCCCCCCGAGTGATCGGCGCCGGCGGCGCCCCGTTCCAACGGACGCCGGAACTCTCCCGCCTCGATTCGCGACCGTCGCCTGACCGGGTGGATTTTGGCTTGAGATGACCCGAAAACCGCACAGTCCTGCCTCACCGGTCCGATCGGCCTTTGTTCTCCTTGCCGGTACAAACCAGGCCGCTCGTTGATGCGGTCAGCCCCCGAGAACCACAGCTCGCTCGGCCGCGCGTAAGACGCGTTTCCCTGCGGCGCGGCCGACTTTGTCGACAAGCTGGTACTCGTCGCCATCACGGGGGATTACGTGCAAGGAGTAGTACCACCGGCCGTTGCCGGGAGTCACCGGCTTCACGACTATTCCGTCGATACTCGCGAGATCGACCAGGACCTCGTTCTTCCCGATTTCGCGCCAGACCAGTGAATTCCGGCGCACCATGAAAGTCCCGCGCCGGCCCCGGTACAGGGACACGGCGAGATAGACCACCATCAGCGCGGAGATGATGAACAGGTTCACGGACGTCCCGCCCGAAGCGCCGATGGACAAAGACCAGATCACCAGAGCACAGGTCGTCAGCATCAGCAAGATACGGAACACCGAGGGGCGGCTCGAGGAAACCCGAGTGTCCACATGAACGGTTGTCCCGGCCTTTCGCCTCAACCGGACGACCCTACTCTTCGCCGGCCCGATCAAGCCGAGGCCACCTCGAGCGATCTCACGGGTCGGCCAGCTGGTCAGCCCTGGCTTGAAGTTCTCGACCACTGTGGACAAGTGCTCGGCTTCGTGGAGCGGCACGTATGGACTGAGCAGGTAGCCATGACGTGATCGGGCGCGAAACGGCTCGGCCAAGTCCGCGACGACGTCGTCATTGATGACCGAGAGATGCACCTCGACCAGATCGCCAGGACGTTCCTCGAAAACGAACTTCTCGATCTTGGACCAAGGGAGCTGCCTCGGTGAGCCGTCCCGCGCCGTCTGCTGGAAACCTCGAGCAGTCAATCGGGCCGGGATGACCGCTGCTCCTTGCGCCACCTTCATTCTGCGGCGTGCGGACGGGATGGCCACAAGTACCGACCCACCCAGCAGGCCGAATGGCGAAGCCACGAGATAGGCGGCCCAGTTCTCCGGCATCAGGCGGAAAACCGCCACGATCATCGTTCCCGCCATCACGAGCAACCCGGTTCCCAGCACCGTCAGGAACGTGAACGCAGCGAATACACCTTTTGGATCCCCACCGTCCGGAACAGGGAGAGACAGCTCCAGAGGCAGTTCGCGCGACACGGCCTTCGGGTGGGTGGGCTTCTTACTTCGCGTGAACGACGGCACGAACCAATCGGCGATGGACCTGATCCCGATGGCGTAGACGAGAAATAGTAGGCCACCGATGGCTATCGGTCCGACAACCCGGAGAAACACATACGGATGCGCGGTGTTGCGCTGCCAATCGCCGTTCGCGTACTTGACGAAGATCGGTCGTTCGCGATCGCCAGAAGTCAGCTCGTCGGGACCGAACTCGATCAAGCGCGCCTGTCGCTCAGGGCTCACCTGCACCTGTGCCGTGCATTCCCAGTAGAAACCGGCGCCCTTGAGCGAAACCGGCCCTCGTTCCGCACATTCAGCGACGAACGCCGTGGCGTCCGCGCCCACCGAGTCGGAGCCGGTAGTCGTCGCAGGGACGCCGGACAAGCGGAACAGCGTCACGACGCCGAGTACGAACAGGACGAGCAACACCCACGCCGCAGCGCGAGTGGCCGCGGTTTTGCCAGCGGATCTGATGGTTACCTCCGGAAACCGAACAGTACAGTTCAGGCCTGAATCGACCCCGATATCCGTTGGCCACCGGGCTGATCGAACACCGGCTGGACTTGTGCGTCACCGGGACGGTCAGCCATGACACCGTCCTTCTTCTTGTCGTCCTCGTCACCCTTGATCATCTTGTCGCCTGCCTCGCCTGCCTTCTTCGTCGCCTCTTTCGCCGCCTCCTTGCCGATATCGGCAGGAACCTCAGCGACCTTCTTCTTCACTTCGTCGCCGACTTCCTTCGAAACGTCGGTGACGGCCGTCTTCGCATACGCCCCCAGGGCGGCGATGTCGTCGCCCAGAGTCTTCGCCAGTCCGGAGACGTCCTTGCCAAAGTTCTTGGCCACAGCACCGCCATCAACCGACTTGAGGAGCCTCGAAGCCTCCCCGAACATCTCGCCGAGCTGCTTGACCAGCTTCGAGCCGTTGCCGAACGCCTTCGTCAACTGCTTGACCTTGTCCATGATCTTCGTGGCCCACTTGATCGCCATCGGAACACCCTCGGCGGCGAGGCCCGCCGGCATCGCGGGGCCGGGATAGCGGCAAATGATCCAGATCAGCTTCCAGACACACTCGGAAATGAGTTCGCGCACCACGCTGCGGATCACAGCGAGGATGGACTTGCACAACGCGATCATGACCGAGATGCCTTGTGCGCCGGTCGCCACACCTTCGTAAGTGTCGGCACGATCGTTCGCGAAAGCCCGGTACGCGTCGGCTGCGGGGCCGGTCCAGTTCGCCGAGTCTTTCGCCACGTCCTGCCGCAGCTCTTCAGCGACTTTCGACAACTCGTCGCCGATGTTGCTCCAAGTACCGCCCAGATTCTCCAGCGTGACCTGATCGCCCGTCAGCCAATCGAGGGGCTCCCGAAGGAAACTCACATGTTCGATCACCCAGCCGATCCCGGCCTTGGCGAGGGCTCCGAGCGGATCCGACATGTCCGAGGCGAAGGAAACTCCTCCCAACACGAGGTTGGCCAGCCCTTCGCCCCAATCTCCCGACCCCATCTTGATGACGGCATCACCGAAATCCTGGAGCAGACCCGCCCCTTCGAGCGGGCTCTCCTTCGCGGCTCCATCAGTGGCGACCAGGCGATTGGGCGAATGCGGGCTCGGTGTGGTGATCACGGGATTCTCAGCCATGCGTCAGTCCTGCACCTTGAAGAGGTTCTTGTACTCGTCCTCGGTAATTTCCTTGCGCTGCTGCCAAGTCCCGACCCGGTCGGCGTGATCGTCAGCAGCGTCAGCGGCCGCTTTGACCGCGTCTTCCGCGACTGACTGCCCGACCGCGAAGGCAGCAGCGAGCGTAATCCCGACCAGGCCGAAAGCCTCGGGATGCATCGTCTGTCCCGCGGCGGCGAGCGCGGTGTTGATCCGACCGGTGAGACCATCCAGCTTGTCGCGATGCGCTTGCAGAACCGCCGGATCTACCTGGAAGCCCGGTCCTGGTGGCTGACTCATGTTCCCCTCCCTCAAGTACCCGCTCAGCGCAGGAAGTCGCCGCCGGTGAAGTAGTCGTCCTCGTGGTCCGTCTGCTGCCTGCGCGCGGCACGCGGCGGCGCGGCGGGAGGAGCCGGAGGCACGGGCGGTTTGGGGGCCGGCGGAGGCGCGTCGAGTTCGTCTTCGGCGACGAAGCGGTCGTCCTCGTCCACCGTCCGGTGGCCGCCCTCGACGTAGCCCGTCGGCTCGGGTTCGGGGTACTCGTTGTGCAGCTGGTCGACCAGCTCGTTCATCGTCTCGCTGCCCGCGATGGACGGGACGCCGGTCTGCATCGCGCCTGCCAGTTTGCTCTGGGCACTTTGGACGACGCGGAGGATCTCCTGCGCGAGCGCGGGGTTGTCCCGCGCCGACGGGCCGATCTCCAGGCCCACCAGGTTCCCCGCATGGTTGACCTTGACCGAGATCTGGCCGTCCTTGCTGCGTTCCGACACCGAGACGCTTTCGATCTCGGTGCGCATTTGATTCGCCTTCCGCTGGGCGTCGGCCAGCTTGGCCTCGAAATCAGCGAAGAGCTGCTCAGGGTTCGACACGCGAACCTCCCCTGTTCACGTCGTAGCCATTCGGCGACCGAGTGTGGCATACCCGTCTGACATCGGGGAACGTTTCGCGCGTATCCACACTCCGGTCGCGTGGATCACCACAGCGGCCCCGGATTTCCCTACCCGGTACGGCGGCTGCCCCGGTGTTTATCCAGGTCATCGGCCCATAGCGTGCTGTTCATGACGATTTCGGACTGGAAACGCGCGATCTACGCGCTTCTCGCACTTCCGGGCTTCCTCGGTGGTGCGAAGGCCCAGCGCGGGCTCGCTCGGCGCTGGCTCGGGCATGACGGCGGGGCACGGCCGCGGTTCGTGGCGGCCTTCGGTCCGAGTGTGGTCGCGTTCCTGCTCGCTTTGCTGCTCTTCTATCTTGTCGGGCGCATCGCGACGTACGGGATCTTCTGGTCGGGCAGCGATCCGGAGGGCACGTGGGGCGGGCCGACGCTGGCGGGGGCGTGGATCGTGCACTTCTTCGTCGCGCTCGGGATGGCCGTTCCGGTCTTCCTGGCGCTGCGGCCACTCACCAGGCTCCAGGCTCGCCTTCTGGGTTGATCCCCGGTAATGGGCGCACTGACCACCTAGAATGCCCGGATGAACAACCCCAGCCGCAGGGGCCGCGAGCGGGCTGCGACCGATCAGGACATCCGCCGGACGGCGCGGGCGCTCCTGGTCGAGCAGGGCCCGGAGGCCGTGACGCTGCGGGCGATCGCACGCGAACTCGGCATCACGGCGCCTGCCTTGTACCGCTACTACGGGTCTCGTGACGATCTGGTCGAGCACCTTCGCGCGGACGTCGTCGCGGATCTCGCCGACGACATCGCGCAGCTCCCGGACGAGGGCGCGCTTCAGCTTTTCGCCATCTGCAAGGGATTCCGGCGGTGGGCGCTCGCCCACACCAAGGAGTTCACACTGGTCTTCGCGTCACCGGCGGGAGACGCGGGGAACCGGCTGGACGAGCCGTTCGGGCGGATCTTCCTCGCCGCGGCGGGCCGGGTGCTCGCGATGCACGACCTGGTGACGCCGTCGAACGACGTGGTCCCCGCCGAGCTGCGCGACGATCTCACGTCGTTCCAGGCGGAATTGCTGGCCGTGTTGAAGGAATCCGGTGCGGAGTTCCCGCTGGAGAAGCTCGACCTCGGCGTGACGTACCTGATGATCCAGTTCTGGGCCCGGCTCTACGGGCACGTCACGCTCGAGGTCTTCGGCAACTATCCGATCCCGTTCTCGAAACCGGACGTCCTCTTCGACGCGATGCTGGCCGATCTCGCGCGCGAGATCGGCCTGACCACCGGCTAGGCCGCGTGCCCGCCGTCGACCGAAACGGTCGTGGCGGTCACGTACTTGCTTTCCGGCCGCGCCAGGAACGACACGGTGGCGGCGACCTCCGACGGCGAGCCGTAGCGGTCGAACACCGTCAGGCCCCGCTGGTCGGCGGCGTACGGACCGTCGACCGGGTTCATGTCGGTGTCGGTCGGGCCGGGGTGCACGATGTTGACGGTGATGCCGCGCGGCCCCAGCTCCCTGGCCAATCCCTTGGTCAAGCCCAGCAGCGCGGTCTTGCTCACCGCGTACAGCGACATCCCCGGACCGGGCACGCGGTCCGAAATGCAGCTGCCGATGGTGATCACGCGACCGCCGTCGCCGAGGTGCCGGGCCGCGGCCTGGGAGGCCACGTAGACACCGCGGACGTTGACCGCGAGCACCCGGTCGATGTCCGCCAGGCTCGTCTGGTCGAGCGGGCCGACGAAACCGACGCCCGCGTTGTTGACCAGCACGTCGAGCCTGCCGAATTCGGCGACCGTCGTTTCGACGGCCGAGGAGATCGCGGCGGCGTCGGCGCTGTCGGCCTGGACCGCCAGCGCGCGGCGGCCGAGAGCCTTGATCTTGTCCACGACACCGGCCGCGAGTCCGGCGTTGTGCTGATAGGTGAGTGCGACGTCAGCGCCGTCCTCGGCGAGCCGGATCGCCGTGGCGGCACCGATCCCGCGGCTGCCGCCGGTCACCAATGCCACCTTGCCGTCGAGGGTCATGCGGTGTTCTCCGTTCGATTTCGTTGTCTTTGAACAACTCCATCGAATCGCCTCATGACCCTCGACGCTGGCGCCTTTCGGCCGTCGCGGCTACAGGACGATGTTGACCAAACGCCCTGGGACGACGATCACCTTGCGCGGTGTGCCGTCGCCGACCAGGGCGGCGACCTTCTCGTCGGCCAGCGCGGCCGCCTGCACGGCGTCCTTGCCCGCGTCGGCGGGCACGGTGACACGCGAACGCACCTTGCCGTTGACCTGGATCGGATACTCCACGGTGTCCTCGACCAGGTACTTCTCGTCGACGACCGGGAACGGCCCGTGCACCAGGGAATCCGCGTGGCCCAGGCGCTTCCACAGCTCCTCGGCCAGGTGCGGGGCCAGCGGCGCCAGCATCAGCACCAGCGGCTCCACCAGTTCCCGCGGCGTGGCCTCGGCGCCGCCATAGGTCTTGGTGACGTAGTTGTTCAGCTCGATCAGCTTCGCGCCGGCCGTGTTGAACCGCAGTTCCGCGTAGTCCTCGCGGACACCGGCGACCGCCTTGTGCAGCTGCTTGCGATCGGCGTCCGTCGCATCCACTGTGGACACCCGCAGCTCGCCGGTTTCCTCGTTGACGACCAGTCGCCACAGGCGCTGCAGGAATCGTTGCGCGCCAACGACGTCCTTGGTCGCCCACGGCCGCGAGACGTCCAGCGGGCCCATCGACATCTCGTAGAAACGGAAGGTGTCGGCACCGTAGTCGGCGGCCATCTGGTCAGGCGTTACGACATTTTTCAGGCTCTTGCCCATCTTGCCGTATTCCTGCTTGACCTCTTCGTCACCGGAGAAGAACTTGCCGTCGCGTTCCTCGACCTGGTCGGCCTGAACGTAGACGCCGCGGGAATCGGTGTAGGCGTACGCCTGGACGTATCCCTGGTTGAACAGCTTCCGGTACGGCTCCTTGGACGACACATGGCCCAGGTCGAACAGCACCTTGTGCCAGAACCGCGAGTACAGCAGGTGCAGCACCGCGTGCTCGACGCCGCCGACGTACAAGTCCGTGCCGCCCGGATCGTCGACGCCGTGCTCGGCGGGCCGCGGACCGACCCAGTACTCCTCGTTCTCGGGCGCGACGAACACGTCCGGGTTGGTCGGGTCCAGATACCGCAGCTGGTACCAGCAGGAACCCGCCCAGTTGGGCATGGTGTTGATGTCTCGGCGGTAGGTCTTCTCGCCGTTGCCCAGGTCCAGTTCGACCTCGACCCAGTCGGTGGCGCGCGCCAGCGGCGAGGACGGCGTGCTGTCTTTGTCCTCCGGGTCGAAGGTCACCGGCGAGTAGTCGGCGACCTCGGGCAATTCGATCGGCAGCATGCTGTCCGGCAGCGCGTGGACCTGGCCGTCTTCGTCGTAGACGACCGGGAACGGCTCGCCCCAGTAACGCTGGCGCGAGAACAGCCAGTCGCGCAGCTTGTACTGGACGGTGCCGCGGCCGTGGCCGTGCTCCTCCAGCCAGCCGATCATCGTCTTCTTGGCCTCGTCGACGCCCATGCCGTCCAAGAACCCAGAGTTGATCGCCGGTCCGTCGCCGGTGAAAGCCAGCTCGCCGAAGCCTTCCGTCGGCTGGACGGTGCGGATGATCTCCAGGCCGAACTTCTCGGCGAATTCCCAGTCACGTGTGTCCTGGCCGGGGACGGCCATGATCGCGCCGGTGCCGTAGCCCATCAGGACGTAGTCGGCGACGAAGACCGGGATTTCCTTGCCGTCGGCCGGATTCACCGCGTAGGAGCCGGTGAAGACGCCGGTCTTCTCCTTGTTCTCCTGACGGTCCAATTCGGACTTCCGCGACGCGGCGACCCGGTAGGCGGCGATGGCCTCGGCCGGGTTCGCGGCTTCACCGGTCCACCGGGCGTCGACGCCTTCCGGCCAGGTGGCGGCGGTCAGCTCGTCGACCAGCGGATGCTCGGGCGCGACCACCAGGTACGTGGCACCGAACAGGGTGTCCGGGCGGGTGGTGAAGACCTCGATCCTCCGCTCGCCGGACTCGAAAGAGACGCGCGCGCCGTGCGAGCGGCCGATCCAGTTGCGCTGCATGGCCTTGACCTTTTCCGGCCAGTCCAGCAGGTCCAGGTCGTCGACCAGCCGATCGGCGTAGGCGGTGATCCGCATCATCCACTGCCGCAGGCTGCGCCGGAACACCGGGAAATTGCCGCGCTCGCTGCGGCCGTCGGAGGTAACCTCCTCGTTCGACAGCACCGTGCCCAGCCCGGGGCACCAGTTCACCGGCGCCTCGGAGATGTAGACCAGCCGGTGCGAGTCGATGATCTCCAGTTGCTCGGCGCGGGTCAGCTCACACCAGTTGCGGCCGTCCGGCGTCCGGCGTTCGTCCTGCGCGTACTCGGTCTCCAGGTCGACGATCGGGCGAGCTTTACCTGCCTTTTCGTCGTACCAGGAGTTGAAGATCTGCAGGAAGATCCACTGGGTCCACTTGTAGTAGTCCGGGTCGATCGTGGAGACGCGGCGGCGCTCGTCGTGTCCAAGACCCAGGCGCCGGATCTGGCGCAGGTAGGTCTGCATGTTCTCTTCGGTGGTCTTGCGCGGGTGCTGCCCGGTCTGGACCGCGTACTGCTCCGCGGGCAGGCCGAAGGCGTCGAAGCCCATCGTGTGCAGCACGTTCCGGCCGATCATGCGGTGGTACCGCGCGAAAACGTCGGTCGCGATGAAGCCCAACGGGTGCCCGACGTGCAGGCCCGCGCCCGACGGGTACGGGAACATGTCCTGGACGAACAGCTTGTCCGACCCGACGTCGCCGCTGTCGTCCGCGAGCGGGCCGACCGGGTTCGGCGCGTGGTAGGTGCCGTGGTCGGACCAGTAGTCCTGCCAGCGCTGCTCGATCTGGCCCGCCAGCTCCGCGGTGTAGCGGTGCTGAGGGGCCGAGTCGGCGCCGCTGGGCGCTTCGCTCGCCTGGTTCATCGATCCTCCGTGCTCTTCCACGTCAAGCCACTCCAAAAACAACTCGACCCCCCAGCCCGGAGGGCATGAGGGGTCGCCGCGCTGGTCCCGGCCGATTGGCCGAGGTCAGCGCGGCAGGCCAAGGAGCAGCCGAGCCATGTTCATGAGACCAGTTTAACCCGCTGGTCAAAGCCGTTCCGAGGGGACCGCCAGAGCGATGAACTGGGTCACCTGCGTCGCCGAGAAGTTGTTGTCGCTGACGAGCACCAGACTGCGCTCGCCGCTGCGCAGGCGCGGGCCCCACGTCATCCCCTCGACGTTGTCCACAGTGGACAACTTGAAGTCCGCGAGGTCGGCGAGCAGGCGCTTCTTGGCTGGTTTGACGTTCTTGGCGTCGGCAAGCGAAGGTGTTTTCGCGATGTTCGTGGCGCCCTTGGTGTCGATTTCGTAGATCCGGATCTTGTTGCCGACACCGGTGACGAACGAGCGTTCCATGACGAGGTAGCGCGTCGGGTCGGCCTGGTCGACGGCCAGCAGCGACGAGACGCCGGTGGTCGCGAACGCGCCGGGTGGGTTCGGTGACGCGAAGACCTTCTCCTGTGGGTACGCGTACTGCGCGAGCACCGGCCCGAAGCGCGACTGCAGCGTGATGCGCGAAAGGGCGCCCGACGTGGTGTTCGCTTCCGGGCCGTCCTGCAGCAGCGGCCCCTCGACCGAACTCGCGACGAGCGAGCCGAAACCGGCGAAGGTGAGGCCTTCGAGGACGAGGTTCTGCCTCGGCCCCACGGTCGCGGTCATCTTCTCGTTGGCGGGGATCGGCAGGTCGCGGACATAGGCCCCGTCGCGTTTCGCTTCGCGGATCGACGGGTCGATCAGGGCGGCACCGAATCGCTCGCCCTCCTGCGACCAGAGGTAGTGGCCGGTCCACGGGTCGACCCGCAGTTCTTCGGGGTCGATGGTCTGCATGTTCGGCGGCCGAGCGGGGTCGTTCTTCGCCAGTGGCGGGTACGTCGTGCCGTCGGGCCGCAGGAACGGCTTGGTGCCGGTGAAAGTGACCGGTCCGAGTCCCTTGGCGTCCAGGGAGAACTTCGCCGTGTAGAACCGCGCGGGGTTGAGGGCGGACCGGTCGTCGCAGATCAGCGCGTACTCACCGGTGCGGTGGTCGTAGTCGATGCTGGACAGACCTCCGACGACGGTGCCCTGGTAGAGCAGCGAATTCGGGACGATCTGTTCGCCGAGCAACCGCAACGGACGGTGCTCGGCCTGGGCGGCGGGGACCGCCATCAAGGTGAGGGGAACGGCCCCGATCAGGGCGGCGGCTAGGCTCCGTGGTTTCAGGACGCGGCGTGACATGGCCTGTAGCACAGTCGATCAGGGTATCCGGGAGGTTGCCGGAACGTCACGCTTATCCTCGTGGAGTGTTCGTCATAGCGCTGGTCCCGATCGTGCTGGGTGTCCTTGTCGGCTGGGGTGGGTTCCTCGGTCTGCGCGAGAAGCTGCCGCGTGACCGCGGCGCGGGCGTGCGCACCGCCGCCACGATGCGCAGCGACGACGCCTTCCGCCTCGGCAACAAGGTCGCCGGGCTCCCGACGCTGGCCGGTGGCGTGATCGCCGTGCTCGCGGGCGCCGCCGCGCTCGTCATGCCGACGACGTCCGGGCTCGTGCTCGCCTCGGTGGTGGGTGTACTCGGACTGATCGCGCTGGTCGCCGCCGGGGGAGTGCTCGGCAACCGTGCCGCCGCGACCGTCCCGGAGCCCGAACCAGCGCGGCCCGCCGGTTGCAGTGGCTGCGCCTGCGGGACCTGCGGCGTCTTCAAGAAGGCCGACACCGCCACCGCCTAGACGGTTGATTCCGTGAAAATCACGTGAAGCTCGGCGAGGCGCTGCGACTGTCCACAGGGGACGCTTTTCGAGTCACATCGTCCGATTGGGTGCCGTATGTCCGTATCGTCAAGGTTGGTGAAGGCCTCCTTGCCTACTTGAGGATCAGGGTCCCGGCAAAGTCGTGTTCACACTGCTCAGAGGCGCTTGGCGCGAATCTCCCGGTTCGTTTGGTGTCCCCAATGTGGCATTGGGGACACCAGGACCAAGTGCCGGACCACGCCCCCATGACGCGTTCGCGCCGAAGGGGCGTTCGCGGGGTTGCACTTCGCGCGATCTTCACGGAATCAGTCATCTAGTTGCGCTGGAGGTCTCCCGGGTGGGTGGCCAGCAGCGCCAGCGGGATGCCCTGACGACGCAGCACCTGACCCCAGAGGTCGTGGTGCGGCGAGGCGAGGACATCGCTGGGCAGCGCGGGGACGATCACCCAGTCGTCGCGTTCGATCTCGCTCGCGAGCTGACCGGAGTCCCAACCCGCGTACCCGGCGAAGACCCGCACCCCGCGGACCTTCGGGACCAGGATCTCGGGATCGGTGTCGAGGTCGACCAAGGCGACCGGGCCGCGCACCGCGATCACGCCGGGCACGCTGGACGCCGTCTCGCCGGTCCGCAGCGCGGCAAGGCACAGGGCGGTCTTCTTCTCCACCGGCCCGCCGACGAACACCGACTGCGGTTCGGCGACGTGTCCACCCCAGTTGGGGAGCACGTCGTAGACCGGGACGTCACTCGGCCGGTTGAGCACGACGCCGAGCGTTCCCTCGTCCCGGTGATCGATGACGAACACGACGGTCCGCTTGAAATGGGGATCGAACATCGTGGGGGCGGCGACCAGGAGCGTTCCCGGTTCGACCTCGGCGTCCACTGGCACATCCGCCATGATCCCACTTCGAGTGGAGACAAATCGTCCGGCCAGGGAACAACAGCATCACGAGCACCGTTGGACACAGAGGTCGGTGCGCTTTCCGTGTCCCCCGGGCTCACTGAAGAACCGCCTTTGTGGAATACCGTCCGGCTGGAGCCACACTGCGCATAGCCGCCGAGAGGCGACCCTAAAGCGCACCGGCCGCCTTCTCGTTCTTCCTGGTGACCGGTGGTCGCGGCCCCCGCCGGCGGGGGCCGCCGGTCACGTTCTCACCGTGCGAAAACGGAGAACACGCGATACCGCTCCGCCGTTGGCATTAGGGTGACGCTACCGACACCGGGTGGCGTATGCCCGGGATCAAGCACTCGCGGGGGCTCAAGTGACGACGGCCGGCGACGACAGCGCACGCCTCGAAGCGCGTAATGCCGCCATGAAAGACCAGGTCGACACGCTGCTCGAACAGTTCGAGCGCCAAACGGCCCAGCTTCGGGACGCACAGGACGCCGCGTCGCAGCTGGCCGCGACGGTGGTTTCGCAGGACGGCCTCGTCCGCGCCACCATCGACTCCACCGGCACGCTGAGCAAACTCGAGATCCAGCCGAACGCCTTCGAGCGCACCAACCCCGCGCAGCTGGCCAACACCGTGCTGACCCTGGTGCGCCAGGGATCGCTGCAGGTCAAGCAGCAGGTCGCCGAGCTGATGGCCCCGATCACCGAAGGACTGCCGGACCTCTCGGACCTCATCGAAGGCGCACCGTCGCTGCAGGGGCTGATGCCCGTGATCCCGGACTTCCTCGCCGAAGAGGAGGAGCCTGCGCCGGTGAAGTCCGACGCCGACTTCGAGGATCCGCTGCTGCGCAAAGACGACGTCCCACCGCCGCCTCCGGCACCGCCCGTCCCGCCCGCGCCGAAACCGATCCCGAAACGGGTGCGTCAGCAGGACGACAATGAGGAAGAGCCGCCTTCGAGCTGGCTGACCAGGGGCGTTTGATGACGAGCGGTGGTGGCGGTGGCGGATTCACCGCGGATCCGGACGTGGTCGTCACGGCCGCGGCCAAGCTGGGAATTGCCGCGGATCAGCTGGACGACGCCGGCAAGGAACTGATGGCGGCGATCAACTCGCTCGGCCAGTGCTGGGGGAACGACGACGCCGGCAAGGAGTTCGCGAAGGACTACGAGCCGGGCGCGCAGGGTTCGTCCGAGGGGTTCGCGAACATCGTCGAGGCGCTGCGGGGCATGCAGCACAACGTCGAACGGTCGATGACGGCGTTCAAGAACGCCGAAGAAGAGATCAAGACGACGCTGGACAAGAAGGTCTAGCGCCGTGGGTATGGAGATGCCCGACGCGGTCAAGTGGCTCCTGCCGATCGTCGTCGGGGAAAGCTGGCCCGAAGGCGACGAGGACAAGCTCCGCGAACTTCGGGACGCCTGGCACAACGCGTCGAAGGCCGTCCAGCCGATCGCCGACACCGCGACCAAGGGCGCCACCGAGGTCCTCGGCGGCTGGACCGGTGAGGGCGCGGAGAAGTTCGCCGAGGCGTGGAAGAAATTCGTCGAAGGCGACGAGGCCTACTTCAAGTCGCTCGCCGATTCTTCGAAGGCGCTCGGAGACTCGTGCAACGCGACGGCGCTGGACGTCGAGTACACGAAGTACATGATCATCATCTCGCTGGTGATCCTCGCCGCGCAGATCATCGCGATGCTCGCGGCCGCCGCGGTGACGTTCGGTGGTTCGACGGCCGGGATCGCGCCCGCGCAGATCGCCACCCGCATGACCGTCCAGATGATCTTCCGGCAGCTGATGCAGAAGCTCGCGCAGGAAGGCTTCAAGAAGGTCGCGAAGGAACTCCTCGAGAAACTTCTCAAGGAGGGCCTGAAGAAGATCGGCAAGGAAGTCCTGCAGAACACGGCGATGAACCTCGCCATGGACGCGGGCATCCAGGGCCTGCAGATGGCCAAGGGCGACCGCGACAGCTGGGATTCCAGCAAGACCAAGGATTCCGCGATCAGCGGCGCCGTCGACGGGGTCGTCGGCGCGGGCAGCAGCAGCATCGGCAAGGGCGCCACCAAGGGACTTTCGGACAGTGTGGGCGGCCAGATCGTCGACAGCGCGGCGCGGGGTGCCGTGCGGGGCGCTGCCGAAGGTGTCGCCAGCACGGTCGGGCAGGCCACCGTCACCGGGGACCTCGACAAGCTTTCGGCCAAGGACGTCCTGATGGGCGCTTCCGGCGGAGCCGTCGGCGGCGGTGTCGACGGGGCGAAGAGCCAGATCGGCGATATCCGCGCCGCGAACACGCCAGGTCCCGCGACGGCGGGTGACGGTCCTCCGGCGCCGGATGTGGATTCAGGCGATTCCGGAACGCCTTCGCGTTCTCCGGACACTTCCTCGAACCGCGATTCGTCCTCTGATGGCGATTCTTCGTCGAGTCGCGATTCGTCCTCTAGTGGCGGTTCTTCCGAGTCGCAGGCGCGGACGGCGAGTTCCGAAAGCGGGCCGCAGCGGACGGCGGACAACTCTCCGGCCGGTGACCGGGTCAGCCAGTCTTCGACGCAGCCGCCGGAACGTCCGGCCGACACTCCCGCGAACACCGGTGACGGTCAGCGCGCGGCGCAACCCCACAACGCTCCGGCGGCGGCCGCGGACAACGGGGGCGGTCAGCAGCAGGCCGCGGCGGCGAATCAGCAGCAGGCACCCGCGGCCGCCCAGACGCCCGCACAGGCACCGGCGGCGAGTCCGGCTCCCAGCCCAGCGCAGGGACCGGCTCCGAGCCCCGCTTCCAATGCAACTCAGGCGCCCTCTTCGAGCCCCGCGCAAGGACCCGCTTCCGGTCCCGCGCAGTCCGGTGGGATGCCGCCCGCTGCTTCGTCCGGCGGCCCGGCTTCGACCGGTGCTCCCGCTTCATCCGGTGCGCCCTCCTCGACGGGCGGTCCCGCTTCGACCGGCGCACCTTCCTCGTCCGGTGGTGCGCCCTCCTCGACGGGTGCGCCGTCGAGTTCGGGCGGGTCGTCTTCCGGCGGGTACGGCATGGCGCCGAACTCGGGTTCCGGCACGGGCGGCCACGGCATGGCGTCCGGAAACGGCCCCGCACCCGGCGGTTTCCCACCGCCGGGTGGAGGACAGCCGAACCGGCCGCACGACGGCGTCCAGGCCGCCGGTTTCGCCGGGAACGGTGGGCCGCAGCAGCCGCGTTTCGACCAGCCTCCTACCCAGATGCCCTTCCAGGGCCAGCCAACGCAGCCGCCGCCTCAGGGGCCTCCGGGTGGCTTCGCGCCTCCGCCCCAGGGTGGTGGCCATGGCCCCGCGCCCGCACGTGGACCACAGGGTCCGATGGGTCCCCGTCCCACGGGACCGCAGCCGCCTCAGCATCCGGGCACCGGCGGGCATCCGCAGGATCGCCGGATGGGCGGCCCGCCGGACCGGTCGCAGCAGCGTTCCCAGCAACCGCCGCCGCAGGGACCTCCCGGCCAGCGTCCTCAGCAGCCACCGCCTGGCCAGCAGCCGCCGCGACCGCAGCCGCCGCCCCAGGGTTATCAGGGCAGGCCGCCTCAGGGGCCCGGTCCGAACGGCGGTGTCCCGCCGCGTCCGCAGCAGCCGCCGCCCGGGCAGCCCCCTGGCCAGCAGCGCGGCCCGGCGGGCTACCCGCCGCCTCCGCCACGACCCCAGCACCCTGGCAATGGCCCGTTTCCCGGCAACCGCGGTCCTGTGCCGCCGCCTCCGCCCGGTCACCCCGGACAGCCGCCTCGGCACCCGGGGCAGCAGCCCGGTCGTCCGGTGCCGCCCGGCGCCGAGCCGCCGCGTTTCGGCGGGCAGCAGCCGCAACGCCCGCCGCAGGTCCCGGCGCCGCGCCCTGGCCACGAAGGGAACGTCCCGCAGGACCGGACGCGGCAACAGCAGCCGCCGCAGCAACACGCCCCGGCGGAACCCGTGCCCCAGGACCACGGCGGAAACCCGCCCAAGGACACGGATCTCCCCAAGGACGTCACACCCGACGACAAGACCACTGACGACACCGGTTCCCCGGTCGACGAGCCGTACCTGACCGACCCGGACTTCCACACGGACGACCCGGCGGCCTACCGCGCGCTCGCCGAAACGCAGCTCGACAAGCGTGGTTTCGACGCGGAGACCGGGGAAGCCCGGAGCGAACAGGTCCGCCGCGAGGGTCTCGCCAAACGCGATGCCCACGAGGACCCGCGTGTCCGGGACATGTCGGATCAGGGCGCGTACGCGGTGCACAGCTACACGCGTACCGACATGGCCGAGACGATCACCCATGCCCAGCGACACGGCGGCCCCGAGCTGGACGCGCTCCGGCCGCATATCGAGGCGATCACCTCCGGCCTCAACGAGATGCCCGCCTACGAGGGCGTCGTCTCGCGCCGGGTGAACTTCAACGGGAACGAAAGCGCGATCCACGGCTTCCTCGAGGCGCACGCCAAGGGGCAGGTCATCGTCGATCCGCAGATGCTGAGCACGTCGCGGGTCACGCCAGAGCATCCGCGCAGCACCTTCCCCGGTGAAGTCGAGATGCGCATCCAGTCGAAGACCGGACGCCACATCGAGGACCTCGCCTCCCTCAAGGACGAGCGCGAAGTGCTGATGAAGTCGGCGACGCAGTTGCGCGTCACCGACGTCAAGATGGGGCCGGGGCATCCCGAGCATCCCGACTACAAGAAGCGGCTGGACGACGGCTCGCCCAACGACCTGCCGAAGTGGATCGTCGAATGCGAAGAGGTCGTCGCCGGTGAAGACGGCCACCTGAGCCCGGACGAGGTCCAGCAGAAGGTCGCGGAGCGGCGTGAGTACAACAACGCCGAGCAGGAACGGCTGGCTCAGGAGGAGGCCGCCCGCGACGAACAGCTGCGCCGCGATCATCCGGAGCTGTTCCAGAACAAGGGCTTCGCCAGTCTCGACACCAAGATCTCCGACGGCAAGGGCGGTTGGATCGACGCCGCCGACGCTCCGGTCCGCGAGGTCCCCAAGCCGAGGGAACACGTTCCCGACGGCGGCTGGTCCGAGCTGGCGAGGCCGCTCGACGAGGGTGGGACGCCGGTCATCCACGCCGGTTCCGCCGAGACGCCGCACCAGCAGGTCCGGCTGGTCATGGACGAGCTTCCCGCGATCGGCGAGGCCAACACCCGCAACTACTACGCACCCGAATCGTGGAAGGACGGCTACCAGACCAACTCGGCCGAGGCGCTGGTCGCGTTCGAGGACCGGATGAACGGGGGCGACGCCGTCGCCGGGCCGTCGGCGAGTGGCTCGCCGCTGCAGCACGTCAGCGATCGGCTCGGCGGGCAGTGGTCGGATCGGAACGGGTTCGCCGATGTCGCCCGTGAGCTGGGCGAACGTCCAGTGGGCGCGCGGACCGCGGTGGCGTTCGAGCAGCACGCCGCGGCCGAACCGAACGCGCCGGAAGGCTCACCGCGGTCGAAGGACCGGATCGAGACCCGGATCGTCGCCGCGGTGAACACGCCGCACGGTGTGGTCTTCGCCGACCCGATGACCGGGCGGCTCGCGACGCTGCCCGACGACCCGACGTCGATCAAGGCGCTGCCGATGGGCGGAGGCGACGCACCGCACATCGACAGGACTGGCGAAGCCGAAACCCCCAAGGCCGAACTCGACATCGCCGAGCGGCTCAAAGGCCCTGAAGAAGCACCCACGCGGCTCGACGAGAGCTACGTCACCGACGAAGACTTCCGTGGTTCGCCCGAGGACCACAAGAGCCTCCGCGACCGTTACGACAGCGCGGATCTCGCCGAGCAGGCCCGCGAAAAGGCGCTCAAGCGGCTGGAAGCCAGCCCACTGAAGGACCGCATCTCGCCGGAGGCCGCGGAGGCGATCTACTCGTACTCACGCGAGCACGCCTACGCGATCAACGACGCGAACCGCCGGGGTGAAACGCACCCCGACTTCGAGAACGCCCAGCGGAGCACCCGGGCGATCGTCGGCGCGCTCCACGAGCTGCCGGACTTCCACGGCGAGGCCATCCGCGGCATCGACACCAAGGGCGACGTGCGCGCCGCCGGGATCATGGCGGCGCACTACGAGGTCGGCCAGACCGTCCCCGAACCGACGATGACCAGCTCGACCATCAAAACGTCACCGGACACGAAGTCGAAGTTCGGCGAAGACGTCGAGATCCACATCGTCTCGAAGACGGGCAAGGACGTTTCGTCGCTCGCCGAGAACCCGGGCGAGCGCGAGGCGATCACCAAGCCGGCTACGCAGCTTTACGTGCACAGCAAGGAGTTCAAGACTCCGCCGCTGGTCGACCGGCCGAAGTGGGTCATCCACGCCGAAGAGGTCACACCCGGCGACCCGCGCTACCTCGATCCCGACACCGCCAAGCAGAAGATGGACGAGCGGCGGGCCCGGCACGCCGCGGAGGCACCCGAACTCGCGCGCTTCGCCCAGGAACGGTCGATGGCCCGCCTCGGCGGCTTCGACGAGCCGCAGACCCCGCACCTCACCACGGAGAATCCGGCGGAGCACGCGGTCGCGGACGCCGACAAGGGACCCGAGTACGGCGAACAGCCCGCTCAGGACCACGAGACGGTCGAGCTGCCCGCCCCGGAGCGGGACTACTCGTCCATGGCGGTCGCGACGAACCCGCCGAGCGAACCCGCGATCCACGCCGGTTCGGCGAGCGCGGAACAGCAGGCGGCGTACGTGCGCGACCGGCATCCGCGGCTCGGCGAGGTCAACCCGCACTTCAGCGACCCGGACGCCTTAGCGAACGGCTACCGCTCCAACTGCACCCGCACGCCGGGCGCGTACATGGACCGGCTGAACGGCATCGACTCGACGGCCGACCCGCTGCTCATGCACGAGATGGACGGCCGCGGCACGCTGGAGCACGTCGAAGAGCGGTTCGGCGGGCAGTTCTCCGACCGTGCCGACTACGACACCGTCATCCGCGAGATGCGGGACATGCCGACCGACCATCACGCGGTCGTCGCGGTGAAGTACCTCGACGAGAACGGCGTCGAGCGCGGCCACATCGCCATGGTGGCGAACACGCGGGACGGCGTCGCGTTCATCGACCCGCAGTCGGGTGCCCTGATGAACCTGCCGCATCCCCCGGTGGGCGTGCGGCTGATGCACGTCGGTGTCCCGGAAACCCCTGCCGCGCAGCACACCGACGCGCACACCACGCGGACGGAGACCGCTTGGACACGGCCTGTGGACCCACGAATCGCTTACGCACGGCCGGATCAGCCTGTCGACCCGCGCATCGCGTACGCGCGGGAAGACACCCCCGACGTGCAGCCGTCGCGGATCGGCCCGGACGGCCGTCCGATCGTGACGCCGCCGCGCGACGGGGGCTACGGCATGGCTCACGAGCGGTCCCTGGACGACCCCGAGATCGCGGCCGCGCTGGACCGGCTGGATCCGGAAAAGGACCGGGCGAAACACGTCGACGAGGATGGCGTCACCCACGACCTCGGCCCGATGCGGGACTTCATCGCCGAGCAGCTGCCCCGGCATCCCGAGCTGCTGCGCCTGCTGCAGGACCCCGCGAACGCGTATCTCGCCGAGTCGCTTCTCCACAACCCGGTGACCATCGGCAGCCTCCTTCAGCATCCGGAAGCGATCCCGATGCTCCTGGACGCGGTCGCCGAAGCGCACGCGGGCGACTATCAGCTGATCAACGAGGTCGAACAGGCAGGACCGGGCGAAACACCGCTGACCCCGCACCAGCGGGAGCTCGCGCAAGCGGCGGCCGAGGTGGCCGCCGGCGCCGATCCGAGCGAGCGGGTCCACGCCGGATTCCCGGACGAACACATCGGCGACGAACCCCGGCTCAGAGAGTTCCTGCGGCGGGAAGCGGCCGCGTGGCCCGAGAACCAGGGGCGGCTCAACGGGATCGTCGCCGAGATCGCCGGGGACAACGACGGCACGGCGGGTGCGCGGACCGAACCCAAGAAGGAAGGCCGGGCGATGGCCAAGATCGCCAAGTACGGTGGCGACGCCTCCCGTCTCGTCGACCTGGTCGGTGCGAAGATCCAGTTCAAGACGGTCGCCGACGCCTACAACGCGTTGAACGCCGTCATGGCGCATCCGGATCTCAAGATCGTCAAATTCGAGGACCGGTTCGCGAATCCGCAGGCGAGCGGCTACCGCGACCTGCAGATGAACGTCCGGCTGCCGAACGGGCACGTCGCCGAACTGCGGCTGCACCTGGAAAGCATCGACGACGTCGCCGTCTTCGAGCACGCGCTGTACGAAGTCCGCCGGGACTTCCCGACGTACAACCGAGCGGCGGACGAGGAGAGCCAAGGCAGGCTGACCAGGGAACAGGCACAGCTGGAGGCCGCGTTGATCAACCAGGTGCGGGTGAAGTTCATGGAAGGCCTGCGGCTGGGGTTGCCGAAGCCCCCGGAGGAGAGCGCGTGATCGAGACACCGGCCTACTTCACCTACTACGCGCAGACCTACCGGGTCGACGCGACGCCGGACGGCGGCCTCACCGGGTACCTCCTCAACCTGCGCACCGGCGAGTTCGAGGAAGACCCGAGCCATGTCCGCGAGGTGCTCCGCGCGATGGCGAGTTCGGACATCAGCAAGGTCCCCGAGCAGAAGTTCGTGCAGGAGACCGAGTTAGCCCGCGCGCGCTACCTCAAGGGAGACGGGCCGATCTTCGCCCTCTACGAAACCATCGACGGCCTGTACGAGCAGGCCAGACGAGAAGAGCGCGGGACGCAGCCACAGGAGATCGCCTTGATCCAGTCGCTTCGCAAGCGCACCTTCGAGATGTGGGCGGAAGAGTCCGCCCGCCGCGCCGCCGGTGAGCCACCGTCTTTCCGGGTGGAGCCGCGTTTCCCTGAATACAAGCCGGACCGGACGTGATGATTCACGTGGAACAACTGACTTCTGACGAACAACGCGGGCTGCTGGTGGAGATCGGCAAGCTCATCCGGACGAGTGTCACCGACACCGCCCGCGCCGCGGTCGCCGATTTCCGGCAAGCGGGCGAGTACACCGAACTGGAGGGCCACAACCTCACGCCCGCCCCCGAGCTGAACGATCTCTTCGGCAGGCTCCGCACCGGGATGTACGGCACCGGCCGGGGAACCTGGCTGCAGTCGAGGTTCACGCTCAACCCCGACGGCACCTTCGACTTCGACTTCACCCTCGACGACGAACCGGCCTGGACCAAGGCACCGGCGTCTTCGGCGTACCCGGACGAGCTGGCCGCGTTCCCGCGCGAGGACGAGCACATCCCGGACTGGTGGCGGCTACGCGCCCAGCTGCCGTTGCGCGTCGAGTTCCGGCACGCCCGGATCGTCGACTCCTACACCGAGGGCAAGCCGCCGGTGGTCGACCGGCCGGAACTCGACGAATCCGAAGCGCCGCTGGTCGCGCAGTACCTCGAGCGGGAACCAGCGATCCTGTCGGGCAGCGGCCTCGGGAAAGACATCTTCGAGCCGGAGGCCGACGGCGACGTCCCGGAGAGCTACCACACCGACGGCACCTGGATCTGGCACGCGTCCGTGCCGCACTACCTGCGGAAGTACGGAATCCCGCCGGAGACGGCACTGGTCGAGCACATCCGGGGGCAGCGGTTCCAGCCGCCGTACGTCGAACACCTCGTGCGCCGGACCGCGGAAGCGGATCTGCTGGGCAAGCCGAGGCCGAAACCGGGCCGCTCCGACGTCAAGAAGACCGAGGGCGACATCGCCGCGGAGCTGGAGACGTCGCCGAATCCCACCTTGGCCGACGAAGAGCTCCTGGTCGTCCTGGTCAGCAGGCTCGGCGAGCACGCCGTCTGGCCGGAGGCGTACCGCATCGGGGACCGCGCGGACGGCGCCTGGTGCCTCAACTTCACCGAGAAGGGCTGGGAGGTCGCCGCCTACTCCGGCGGCGCCCCGGTGTCTCCGAAGCACTTCGAAAAGCTCGAAGACGCGGCTCACCAGCTTCTCGGCGCCGTCCTGCTGCATCCGGCGAGGATGACAGCCGGGCACGAAACTCCGCTGGAGACCGCGAAAGAACTCGCCGACTGGCCGGTGCAGGCAGCACCGGGTGAGCCTCCCCTCACCTTGCTCCGCAACAAGCGCGTCAGCCGGATGGTCGCCGGTACGGTCGTACTGCGGTTCGGCGAGGAAACGGGCAATCTGGTGCACCACGGAGGGGTACGGTTCGCCACGACGTCCCTGCCGCTGGAACGGGAGCGCGTCGGCGGGACCTACCGGCTGCGCCGCCCGCTCCACGTGATCACCGGTGTCACCGTCCCTTGGGCGAACATGCCAGGTGGGGCGGTGGCCTACGTGCTCCCGAGGACCATCGCCGAGCACGTGTCCGACGGCAGCCTGGAGAGGATCGAGTAGGTGGAATCGGCGGAAGCGGTAGCCAAGGTCGAAGAGTGGCTGCGCGCGGTCCACGGTCCGGACGTGTCCGCGCCGGGCGGCGTCGGCCTGCGCGTGAACCACGAAAAGGTCCTGCGCATCCCCGAGGGCTGGTCGGTCCCCTACAACACGATCGCCTTCCTCGACGAGGGTCATGCCGAGAAGGAGATCTTCCCGCCGCCGTCGGTGCTCGTCCGCGAACCGGACGGCGAGCTGCGCCAGGCGCATCCGCAGCCCGGCGGGCTCAGCGTCCCGGTCGCTTTCCCCGGCCAGGAGGCCTGGCGCGAGGTCGTCGACCCCGAGTACGCGAAGGCCGGGCTCGGTGATCTGGGGGTCCCCCTGCAGGTCGTCGCCGGCTGGGTCAAGGTCAACTCGGAAGGCGTACAGACCGGTCAAGAACGGGAGAACCCCGAATACAAGGCCGGTCCGGTCCGCCGCGGCTACCCGAAACCGGAGAACAGACTCGAAACACTGCTGTCGTTCGCCAGCGTCGGCTGGCTGACCAGGGAGCAGCTGCTCATCGGACTGCTGCGCTGCGAGGTCTACGTCCCGCTCGACCTGGCGTCCGGCAAGACGGAGCGGTTCTACTTCAACGAGGACCGTGCCGAGCTGAGGGTGTTCAGCTCGACCAGGAACCTCCCGTCCCGCGAACACGGGTACTGGAAGGTGGACATCGCCACCCTTGCCAGTTACGAGAGCCCGCCGAACCTCGTGATCAACGGCGGGCCCGCGACTTTCGAGGACGTCGGCGGCGCCGAACTCACCGAGACCGCGTCGAAGTTCCCGCGCCGGGACGCGTCCGTCGACGTCAACGAACGCTGCCCGGAAGCGGATCCCGAACTGGAGGCCCTTGCCGCCGATACCGCCGCGAAGATGGGCCTGCCAGAACCGGTGAAGCCACCGCTGGCCGCCGCCGAACGAGCACGCCGCCGCGGCTTCGAACTGACCGTCGAGGAATGCCAGAAGACCGTCCTCGGCCAATCGTGGCTGGCTGCGCTCAACCGGCCGGAACCACCGCGCGGCCGCCCGAACGACCTGCGGGCGAACGGGCTGGCGCCGGGCTACGACAACGAGGGGCAGATCCAGCCGCGTCTGGACACCTTCGGCAAGTACTTCGACCGAGACCGCTCCAGCTCGCGCTACGGCTGGCAGCGCGTCACGGGCGCGTACGTTGGCTTCGCGCTCGGCGAGGCGCTCGGGGCGGCCGTCGACCGGATGCGGCTCGACGAGATCCATAGCACCTACGGCCCGGACGGCGTCACCGACTTGCCCGTCGCGTTCGACCTGCCCGGCCGGATCGGACCGCTCACCCAGCGGCTGCTGTTCTACACCGAGGCCGTGATCCGCAGCCCCCATCGCGAGCAGCCGGAGAACCGTGACGCCGAACGGGCGCTCGGGACGGTCGCCCGCAACTCGCTGATGCGCTGGCTGCACACCCAGGGCGCGCCGCTGGACAACGCCGACGGCTGGCTGGTGAAGGTGCCGGAACTCCGCGTCCGGCGCACCCCCGACGACGCCGAACTGAACGCCTATCACGCGCTGGCCACCATCTCACCGACGGCGATGCCGCTGAGCGGACCGGACGCGCTGGTCGCGGCGCTGCCGGCGGCGATGACCGCGGCCGGCCCGGGCACCGCGATGAGCGGCGGCGTCCGCCAGGCGGTGCGCGACCTGGTCTCGGTCACCCATCCCGGCGAGATCGACGTCGAGGCGGCGACCTACCTGACCTGGCTGTTCGAACCCGCGCTGACCTCGGAGGCGTTCAGCTACCCGATCTGGAACACCTCCCGCGAGGTCCTCAGCGAGCAGAACCCGCACCAGCGGGGACCGGTCTGGTCGGATCTCAAGGCGATGGTCGCGGAATCGGTGCCGTTCTTCGGCAAGCACGGCCTGCCCGACCTGCGGGTCCCGGAGCTGATCGGCGACGGCAAGGGCACGCTTTCGGTGCTGGGCCGCGCGTTCGCCGCGCTGTCCGGCTTCGAGAACTACCCGGAGCAGGCGCTGCTGCGGGCGGTCAACCACTCGGGCCGCAGCGCGGTCACCGGCGCGATCGCCGGAGCGCTGCTCGGCGCCCGTACCGGCATTCCCGGCCTGCCACAGAAGTGGGTCGAGCAGCTGGAACTGCGCTACCTGGTGGAGAACATCGCCACGGACGCGTTCTGGCACTTCGACCGCCACTCGGCGCTGCACGAGGTCGACGGCTGGGACCGGCGGTATCCCCGCTGGTGAGACTGGAATGGGGACGATGAACGAAGAGGAAGCCGTCAGCCGTGTCGAAGAGTGGCTGGCAGGCCGCGGTGCGGAGGGGACCGGCGCGTTGCGGATCCGCCGCGAGTACGTCGTGCGCGCGACCGAAGGCTGGAACGTCACCTACAACACCGTCGGCTGGCTCGACGGGACCGACCCCGGCGCGGGCCTGTTCCCCAGCCCGGTCGCGTTCGTCCCGGACGACGGCGGCGAGATCCGGCTCGACCTGGAGCTGATGGCCGTTTCGGCGGCCGGCGGCGACGGTGACGACGACGCGTTCACCCGATGGACCGAGGTCGTCGATCCCGAATTCGATCCGGCCGCGGTCCCCGGCCTGCCCGTTCCGAAGGCGGCGATCCTGCGCTGGGAGCAGCACACGCTGTTCGGCGAGCCGACCGGCGCGGTCCGCGCGAACCCGGAGCACCGGCCAGGACCACGGTTCTCCGGGCGGCCGAAGCCGGAAAGCGATGTCGAGACGCTGCTGGGCTACCTTCGCGTCGAGTGGATCACTCCGGAGGAGTTCGTCCACTGGATGCTCGACCTCGACGTGCTGGCTCCGGCGAAGGACGGCCACCTGCAGGTCCGCGACTTCGGTGACGCGGGCGCGAGGTTCGTCGTCTACACCTCCGAGGCACAGGTCCCGTCGGAGTACACGGTCTGGCAGCGAATCCAGCCCCGCGTGCTGCTGCGCCGGGCCAAGGACACCCCCGGGGTCGGCCTGCTGGTCAACCCTGGCAGGCCGGGGACCTTCAACGTCTACCCGGAGACCCTGCGGCAGGTCGCCGACCTCGAACTCCCGAAAGGGACCGAGCGCCCGGAGTCCGTCGGGCGTCCCGCTTACTTCAGCGGGGAGTACGACGGCGCCGCCACCGCGAACCTGCGCAGCCTCGTCGACCAGGCCAGGGACAACGGCTACCCCCTGAGTACCGACGAGCTCGCCCGCTACGTCCGTGGCGCGACGCTGTCGTTCGAGCGCTCCCGGGCGAAGTACGACGGCCGTCCGCTGCCGGAACTGCCCGAAGACCTGTTCGCCAACGGCCTGGTCACGCACTTTTACGACAACGGCGAACCGCGCCCGGCCGCCTGGACTTTCGGGAAGTTCTACAACCCGACGATCCCCGTCGGCAGCTTCGCATACCCGCGGCTTCTCGGCGCGTACGTGGGCTTCGCGCTCGGAGACGCGCTCGGCTCGGGCGCGGACCCGGCGGACGGGCTGCCGCTCGGCGGGCTGACCCGGCAACTGCTGTTCCACACCGAGTCCGTGCTCCGCGGCCTGGACCCGACCCCGGACAAGGCCGAGATCCCGGCGTCGCTGCCCGCGGGCGGGCGGCCGGACGGCTGGGTCGCCAAGGCCACCGAAGGCGCGGGCCCGGCCCCCGCCGAGTTCTCGGCCATGCTGGCGACCGCACTGGCAGCGACGGTGACCGGTGGCGTGGAAGGTCCCGCCGACAACGCCTTTTACGCGATGAAGGTGGTCCGTGAGCTGGTCGGTTCCGCGGCCGGGCACGAGGTCGTCCACGGCGCCGAACTGCTGGTGAACGTGTTCCGCGCCCAGCTCGCGGCCCGGAACGGCGAGCCGGCGGTGGCGAACTTCCTCGAAGGCTTCGACGAGTACAGCGGTGAGGTCGGCGACCTGGTCAAGACCGTGCTCGACCTCAGGAACGACCTCGACGGCGAGGACGTCGAACAGTTCGACAGCATCGGGGACGGCCGCACGCCGCTTTCGGTGCTGGGCAGGGCGTTGTTCGCCGCCGCCAAACGGGGCCACGACCCCGAGGCGGCGCTGGCACTGGCCGCCCGAGGCGGCACGGTGACCGGCGCGCTGACCGGGGCGATGGTGGGTGCCAGGCTCACCGTGCCCGGTCTGCCGGAGTCCTGGCTCGCCGCGTATCCCGACCTCGGCGTCGTCGACGCCATGGCGGGCGACGCCTATTACTACTTCAACCGGTTCGGTCTGCCCCGCGAGCCCGAAGAGCGGCGCCGCTGGGACGCGAACCGGTATCCACGAGGAGAGCAGTAGAGAAATGCGCGACTGGCTTCAGAATCCGGCGACCGGTTCGCGGCTGCGCGGCAGCCTGTTCGCCGGGGCGATCGGCGACGCGCTCGGTGCGAAGACCGAATTCGATTCGATCGACCGCATCCGGGAGATCGCCGGTCCCGCCGGGATCACCGACCTCATCCCCGCGTACGGCGGGATCGGGCGGATCACCGACGACACCCAGATGACGCTGTTCACCCTGGAAGGCCTGATCAGGGCGCACGCCCACGCCGGTGCCGTGCCCGTCGAGCAGTCGCTCCAGCAGGCCTACCAGCGCTGGCTGCACACCCAGGGCGTCTCGTGGGAACGGGCGCGCGGCCCGCACGACACGAGCCTGGAACCGGACGGCTGGCTGATCACGAACCGCGAACTGTTCAGCCGTCGCGCGCCCGGCCTGACCTGCTTCAGCGAGCTGGAGGCGTACGGCAAGACAGGCGTGCGTGGCGGCATGGACAAGCCGGTGAACAACTCGAAGGGCTGCGGCGGTGTCATGCGCGCGGCGCCGGTCGCCCTGTGGTCGGACGACCTCGCGGAGGTCTTCCGGCTCGGTGCCGAGAGCGCGGCACTGACGCACGGTCACCCGAGTGGGTATCTCTCGTCGGGTGCTTTCGCGGTGATCGTGCACGAACTGCTGCGCGGGAAACCCCTGCTCGACGCCGTCGCGACCGCCCGTGTCGAACTGGAGAAGTACCAGGGGCACGAGGAGCAGAGCGTCGCATTGGACCAGGCACTCGCCCTGGCCGAGAAGGGGGCCCCGACACCGGAGAGGCTCGAGACGCTCGGACAGGGGAACATCGGCGAAACCGCGCTCTCCATGTCGGTCTACGTGGCACTGGCCACCACGGACCCCAACACCGCGCTGCTCGCGTCGGTGAACCACAGCGGTGACAGCGACTCGACCGGATCGGTCTGCGGGAACCTCGTCGGCGCGATGTACGGGGAGGAAGAGCTCGAGCCGAGCTGGCTCGCGAAGCTGGAGCTGGCGGAGGTGATCGGACGGCTGGCGGACGACGCGCTCGCGGAATTCGGCGGGAACGCGCCGGGTGACGACCGGTGGTACGCCCGCTACCCGGCCCACTAGGTTTACCTCCGGTTTGGGGAAATTGGGGAGGACACATCGTGCGTTACCGGGTTCAAGCGGCGGAGCGGCCGGATGGCCTGTACGCCGTATGGGGGGAAACCGTCTTCGCGGCCCAGCGGTCGACCGAAGACGGCACACTGCTGCTCATCGCGCCGCCGGGGGAGACGGCGCCTGAAGGCTTTGACCGCGACTGGAACGGGCGCCCGGCGAGGGTCGTGCTGAACGGCGAGGTCGGCGCGACCTTCAGCCTGCAGACACACGGCCGGTTCGACGACGAGCACTTCCTGATCGCGCCGCACACCGGCGGCGGTGAGCTGACCTTGCGCTGGGCGGGCGAGGACGCGGCCCGCGCCGCCGAACTGGGCCTGACGGACTTCTCGACCACGGCCGCTCCGTCGCGGCTGACGGCGTTGTGGCAGACCAGGCACGACTTCGTCGAGACGCAGGACGCCCGGCCGGAGAACGGCGTCGGCGACCAGCCTCCGCTGCTGCGCGCCATCGGCCGGACGCTGCTGCGGGTGCTGCCGCCGGGCTGGCAGCGGGTCGGCGCCCAGTTCCGGCAGATCGGCGACTACGCCGAACTCGAGGTCCGCTCGGTCGGCGACGAGGGCACCGGCCCGGTGTCGGTGTCGATCGCGGCCCCGCCGGAACTCGGCTCGCTGTTCGTGCGGCTGCGCGCGGCGATGCACCACCCCGAGACCGGCACCTGGTTCCAGGGCACCTTCACGCTGGACTCGGAGTCGCACTTCGACTTCGACTTCGACGCCGAGCAGGAACCGACCTGGCGGCTCGCGCCGAACGAAGGCGGGAAGCCGACGCCACGCGCGTACGCGACCGAACTCGCGATCTTCCCGCGCGACCACAAGCACGTCCCGGCCTGGCTCGCGGCCAAGGCCGGGCTGCCGCTGGACGTGGCGTTCCGGCACGCGAAGATCGTCGACGCGCACAACGAAGGCGAACGCCCGGTCGTCAACCGGCCGCCCGTGCAGCCGGACCAGGTCCGCGGCGTGCTGGACTACCTCTTCCGCTCACCGGTGGCGGTGTCCCGGCCGGGTCCGCAGCCCGACATCTTCACCCCGAACGGCCCGCCGGACGTGCCGAACGCCTTCCACACCGACGGCGTCTGGATCTGGCCCGCGGCCGTCCCGCACTACCTGCGGAAATACGGCGTGCCGCCGGAACCGGAGCTGATCGAGCACATCAGGGGCGCCGGATTCCGGCCGCCGCTGGTCGGCGAACTGGTGCGGGCGACCGCCGAAGCGGAGATCGTCGGCAAACCACGTCCGCCGCAGACCGACGCGGATCTGCCGGACGACAGCGTCCGCACCCGCGTCGAACGTGACGGCGAGCCCGGCCGCGACGTCCGGGCCGGTGAGGTGCTGGACGTGCTCTACCAGCGGCTGGCCGAGCACGGGATCGCGCCGACGGCCTACCGGATCGGCGCGAACGCGGTACCGGAGCCGGGGCTCTGGACCCTGCGCCGCGCCGCGAACGGCTGGGAGGTGTCGCGGCCTCCGGCGGACGAGCCGGTGGCGTTCGCCAAGCTCGAAGAGGCGGCGAGGTTCTTTCTCGGCACCCTGCTGCTGTACCCGGCACGAACCGCGGTGGGCGCGAACGAGGAGGCCGACAACCCGGCCGACTGGCCGATCCTGCCGCTGCGGGGCGAGCCGCCGCTGAACTTCTTCCGGCGCAAGCGGGTCATCGTGCTGACGGCGGGCACCACCGTGCAGCGGTTCGGGAACGAGACCGGCAACCTCGTGCACGCCGAGCCGTCGCGGTTCGTCGAGACGTCGCTGGCCGCGGAACGCGAACGGGAACGCCGCCTGTACCGCGTCCAACGGCCGCTGCGCGTGGTCACCGGGATCACCGCGCCGTGGAACGGGACACCGGGCGGGGCCGTGGCCTACGTGCTGCCCCGGCCGATCGCCCAGCATCTCGAAACCGGCGCGCTGTCGCGGGTCCAGTGACGGTCGGGTCGACCCGCGCGGTGTCGCCGCCCGGGCTGACGATGAAGGAATGGGGACGTTGAGTGTTTCCATTCCTCCATCGTCGCGGGTTCACACCGGTTGCGGAGCTTGATCAACAGGGGTTCAGGGACATGCCTTCCCCGCTCGGCCCTTTGCAGGCACTAGCGATGACAAGTCCGGATTCCCGCCAGCGCTGATCAGCCTGGCGCGAAGAAGGGGGCCTTCATGTACGCACCCGCGTCGCACACCGGTGTCGTCGCATCAGCTCATCGGCACCCTCGGCGAGGACGTCACGATGGCCGGCGAGCCGCGCGGCCGTCCTCGACAACGGGGGGTTTCGAGCGAGGAAAACAAAGATCCCCATCTCCCCCGAGGGAGCCGAACTCAGGACGCGGTGATCAGCACGGCGGGGGACCACCAGTAGTCCGCCAGCGGTTCGATCCGGATCCCGGTGAAACCCGCTTCCTTGAGCTGCGAAGCCCAATCGGTGGCGGGCTGCTCCCAGTTCGTCCGGTCCGCTCCCGGTTTGACCAAGCCCAGCAGGATCGGGAGCAGGAATCCCTGCGCCACCAGCGACGCGCCCTTGCCGTACTCCGAGATCCCGCGTTCGTAGCGCGTGACCAGCGAGAGCAGGTACTCGGCGGAGTCTTCGTCGTACTCGGGCACGTCGAATTCGGCGAGTACCAGGCAGGCGGTGCGGGGCCGGAGCGCCCGTAGGACTTCGGTGCGCTCGGCGGTGGGGATCGATTGGAGCGCGAAGGTCGACTGCGTCAGTTGCCACTGCCGGTCGTCGTCGCGGGCGAGGAATTCCTGCGCGGTGGCGCCCCAGGTGTGCAGGCCGTGTGTGCCGTCGAGGTGCTTGCGTGTTTCGGCGAGCAGGGCGCTCGACGGCTCGACGAGGTCGATCCGGCCGGGCTGCCGGTCGGCCTGTTCGAGCGCGGGGACGACGGCGAGCCCGTCGCCGCAGCCGAGGTCGAGCAGCGAACCGACACTGCCATAGCGCTTGGCGAGCATGGCGCTGAGCGTGCGGTAGAGCTTGACGTTCCCCCCGCCGCGGATGAACGCCGTGAACGCGGCGGGCTGGTCGTAAACACCTTCGCAGCCACCTTCGGTCAGGTACCGGTGCAGTTCGATGCCGAGCGTGGACCCGGCACGCTCGGCGAGGTCCGCTGCCATGGCCAGGTCACCGTCGCGGTACGCGGTGAGCGCTTTGGCCAAGACGTCCGTTTTCTTCATGCTCTCCTGTTTACCGTCAGAACGGCACCCAGAGGGTGACTCTGGTGCCATTGCCCGGAGCGGACTCCACCCTGGCGGTCCCGCCGACCTCGTTCAGCCGGGCGGTGATGGACTCGCTGATCCCGAAGCCGGCGGGCCGGGAGTCGAGGCTGAAGCCCGCGCCGTGATCGCGGGTGATCACCGTGATGCCGCCTTCCTGCTCCTCGACGCGCACGACGACCTTGTCCGTCCCCGCGTGCTTGAGGGTGTTTCGCAGCGACTCGCGGACGGCGTCGCGGATGGCGATCTGCCGGACCTCCGAGAGGGTGTCGTCGTCGAGTTCGGCGATCACGAGCTGGGCACGCAGCCCGTCCCGTGCCATTTCCGCCGCCAGTGACGCGAGCTTCTCTCCCAGCGGCCGCGACCCGGCCTCCGACCGTTCCGAAGTCTCGCTCTCGATCGTCCGCCGCAGTTCCATCGACTGCGCCCGCGCCAGCCGCTGCACCTCGGCGAGCCGCGCCGCCGGGTCGCCTTTGCCGGCCAGCGCGATCGCTTCGAGGGTCTGCAGCACGGAGTCGTGCAGTATCCGGTGCTGGCGGGCGCGTTCGGCGGTCCGGCCGTTGCGGATGCCGTACGCGAGGGCGAGCCTGGTGCCGAGCCCGATCAGGACGAGCGCGCCGGTCGCGGTGAAGAGCACGCCGACGATCGACGGGAAGGTGGCCATGGCGTCACCGGGCGCGGCCTTGCCGGTGCCGAGCAGGGACGCGAGCATCCGGACCGGGAAGCTGGCGAGTGCCAGCCCCACGGCGGCGGGCATCCCCAGCGCCAGCGCCAGCAGCGCGACCTCGCCGAGCAGGTGCTTCCCGGGCACCGCCATCGCCTCGGCGAACACCGAAGCCGGTACGAGCGCGCCGACGGCCAGTGGCGCGAGCAGCGTGAACACCAGGTCGAGGGCCAGCAACCGGACGGCGTGCTGCGGCCGGAACGGCGCCGAACGCAGCATCCACCGGATCCCGTACAGCGACAGCGCGACCGATCCGAGTGCCACCAGCCCGACCGGGCCGATCCCGATCATGCCGTGCGTGGAGACGTAGACCCCGAACGCGCCGGGCACCGCGAAGAGCCGGTAGACCAACGGAACGAGTGCGACATATCGGGCAGCGCGCAACAGGAGATTGTCGCGATAGGTCGTGTCGACGGGCCCGGACATCTTCTGGATCCGCCGCAACGCGCGCATCGGCGTCGGATCGCCGACCTCGTCGGACAGCTCACTTGTCGCCGTGGCCAGCGCGGGCGCGCCGCGACGCAGCAACATCACCAGAAAACTGGTCGGCCGCTTCGCCATGGATCTTCCCCCTGCCCGGAGCACCGGCGCGAGTATGTCGGCTAACGGCACAACGAGCCAGGGCCCAACGGAGTTATCTCACTCGATCGACGTGGAAATCCGTGACGAAACGGCGACCTCGAGCGCATCGAAGTCACCTTCACCGACGCCACGTTCCGCTGAATCGACTCGTCGCCACGCTAGCCTGACTTCATACTCACCAGGCTGGAGGTACAGGGGTTCAAGAACCTGCTGGACGTAAGGGTCGACTTCGGTCCGTTCACCTGCATCGCGGGAGCGAACGGGATCGGCAAGTCCAACCTGTCCGACGTTATCGACTTTCTGTCGCACCTGGCGTCCGGCACCCTGATGGAAGCAGCTCAGCAGATACGCGGCCCTGCCGACGGACGGAGCGGCGACCCACGAGATCTGTTCTGGGACGGCTACGGCGACCACGAGCGTGAGATCCATATCGCGGTCGAGATGATCGTTCCGGCGACAGTCGAAGACGATCTCGGCTCACCCGCACCTGCGACCACGACGTTCCTTCGATATGAACTCGGACTCGGCTACACCCGTCCGGACGGTGAAGCAAGCGTCGGGCGGCTTGCCCTGCTGTCCGAGAAGCTCGTTCACATCAACCGAGGTGAAGCGGCTGAACATCTGAAGTTCAATCACAGCGTCAAGAGGTTCCGTAATGCCGTGCTGCTGGGACGACGGAGCGGTGGGCCGTACCTTTCGACGGGCGTTCAGGAGAGTGGCCTGGTGATCAACGTGCACGGTGACGGCGGGAGCTCAGGCAGGCCCCGACCACGCGCCGCAGCACGGGCGGGCAGAACTGTCTTGAGCACCATCACGACGAACGACCACCCGACAATTCTCGTCGCGCGCCGCGAAATGCAGAGCTGGCGAAGGCTTGCCCTCGAGCCTTCCGCGCTTCGTACACCGGACGGATTCACCGCCCCTCGTTCACTCGGCTCCGATGGCCGCCACCTCGCGGCCGCGCTCTTCCGGATTGCCCAGGACAACGTGAGCAACGAAGTCGCACCAGACGCGGACGCTGTTTACGCGCGGGTCGCCGGTCGGCTCGCCGACCTTGGCGTCGAAAGCCTCTCTGTGGAACCTGACCAGGTTCGAGAGGTAATTACGCTGTTCCTCGCGAGGAACGTGGCGGGCTCAGGCTTCCAGCACGCGCGCTCTCAGAGGGCACTCTGCATTTTCTCGCGCTGTGCGTACTACTCGAAGATCCCACAGTGACCGGGCTCATCTGTATGGAGGAGCCGGAGAACGGGATACATCCGGCCAACCTGAAGGCGATGCTCGACCTGGTCCGTGACCTTGCCGTTGACCCCGACGAACCACCGGACGCCAACAACCCGTTCCGACAGGTCATCATCAACACCCATTCGCCTGGAGTGGTCCAATTATGCAGCTGTGAAGACATCTTGGTCGCGGACAACCGACTCCAGACCGCGCCTGATGGAAGTACTACGAGGGCGCTCTCGTTACTTCCACTCGCCAGGACATGGCGAGCCAGGGAAGCCGCGGTAGTGGCCACAGACGCCGATCGGGTCGTTTACGCGACCGCTCCACCCGGAGTCCAGTTCAAGCTTCCCATGGATCTGGTCGGCTGATGAGGACTCGCGTGGGAAGGCCACTCTTGGACTCCCGAAAATCCATGAGGTCGAGAAGGTCGCCGACCCCAAAGAACTCCTGCGGTCCGCCTTGATCGCCGCGGCTGAATCGACTGGCAGACGACGCGACCGTGACGCCAAACGGTTCAATCAGCACCGGAGACAACTTCTGGAACGACTCGACAGGCACGGCCCGGTCAGCAAGCTCTCCAGCTGGCGGCAACTGTTGACCGATGTGGACGCCGTCGCGACCTGACCTCAGTTCCCGAGGCCGTTCTCGGTGGCCCACTTCTTCAACTCGGCCACGGCGTCGTCGTGCTCCAGCGGACCGCGGTCGAGCCGCAGTTCCTTCAGGTACTTCCACGCCTTGCCGACGTCCGGCCCCGGTTTGAGGTCGAGGATCCGCATGATCTCCTCGCCGTTGAGATCGGGCCGGACCCGGTCGAGGTCCTCCTGCGCCTGGATCGTCTCGATCCGCCGCTCGAGGTCGTCGTAGGTCGCCTGCAGCGCGGCCGCCTTCTTCCGGTTGCGCGTGGTGCAGTCGGCGCGCACCAGCTTGTGCAGCCGGGGCAGCAGGTCGCCGGCGTCGGTGACGTAGCGCCGCACCGCCGAATCCGTCCACTCACCCTTGCCGTACCCGTGGAACCGCAGGTGCAGGAACACGAGCTGGCTGACGTCCTGGACGATCTCCTTGGAGAACTTCAGTGCACGCAAACGCTTGCGGGCCATCTTCGCGCCGACGACCTCGTGATGGTGGAAGCTCACGCCACCGCCGGGCTGAAATTCGCGAGTCGCGGGCTTGCCGACGTCGTGCAGGAGCGCCGCGAGCCGCAGGATCAGATCCGGCTCCGACGTCGGTTCGTGAGACTTCTCCAGGTCGATCGCCTGCGCGAGGACGGTCAGCGAGTGCTGAAAGACGTCCTTGTGCTGGTGGTGCTCGTCGATCGCCAGCCGCATACCTGGCACCTCGGGCACCACGCGGTCGGCGAGGCGGGTGTCGACCAGCAGCTCGATGCCGGGCCGGGGGTCGTCCGCGAGCAGCAGCTTCGACAGTTCGGCCTGGACGCGCTCGGCGGTGATCCGGTCGATCTCCTCGGCCATCGACGTCATCGCGTCGATCACCCGCGGCGCCGCGGTGAACCCGAGCTGCGCGGAGAACCGCGCGGCCCGCAGCATGCGCAGCGGGTCGTCGGCGAAGGACTCCTGAGGGGTCGCGGGCGTGTCGAGCACCCGGTCCTGCAGCGCCTGTAGCCCGCCGTACGGGTCGACGAAGGTCTGGCTCGCGAGGTCGATCGCCATCGCGTTGACCGTGAAGTCGCGGCGGAGCAGGTCGCCCTCGATGCTGTCGCCGAAGGTGACCTCGGGGTTGCGGCCGACACGGTCGTAGCTGTCGGCGCGGAACGTGGTGATCTCCAGGGTCATGCCCTGTTTGGTCACGCCGACCGTGCCGAACGCGATGCCGACGTCCCACACCGCGTCGCCCCAGGGGCCGACGATCTTCAGCACCTGGTCCGGCCGCGCGTCGGTGGTGAAGTCGAGGTCGCTCGAGAGCCTGTCGAGCATCATGTCGCGGACGCTCCCGCCGACCAGGTACAGGCTGTAGCCCGCCTTGGCGAAGAGCTTCGCGAGTTCGTCCGCCAGCGGGGAGACGCGCATCAGCTCCGTCACAGCGTTCTGCATCGCAGTGCTCTTCCCCGCAATCACCTGCCCGGCGACCACCTTGTTCACGACAATCCCACCACGATTTGGATGTACTTACTACGACTCGGCCCAACACGGGCACGGAGAGCCAGCGTACCCGTACCGCCGTTTGCTCTAGCATCGCAGCATGTCTGGATCAGCCGGCCGCTCCGGCGCTTCGAAGCCGGGCCGCCGGCGGAGGCGCAGGCGGGGAAGGCGGCTGACCACGGTCGACGAAACCTCCGCCGGCGGCCTCGTCGTCGACGTCGAGCGGGCCAACGCCGCGCTGATCGGGCGGCTCGACCGGCACGGCAGACTGCTGTGGTCGCTGCCGAAGGGCCACATCGAGGACGATGAAACGTATGAACAGACCGCGGTGCGCGAGGTGAAGGAGGAGACCGGCATCTCCGCGCGGGTCCTCGAGCCCCTCGGCACCATCGACTACTGGTTCGTGGCCGAGCGACGACGGGTGCACAAGACGGTGCACCATTTCATCCTGGAATCCACCGGCGGCGAACTTTCGGACGAAGATGTCGAGGTGACCGAGGTCGCCTGGGTACCGCTCACCGACCTGGAGACCATTCTCGCCTACTCCGACGAGCGCAAGCTGGTCCGGAAGGCGAAAGAACTCTTCGCGCAACAGCACACCGCCGAGGGAGCACCTGAGTGAAGCGGCTTGCCGCCACTGTCCTGTCGATCCTGTTCCTGGCTCTGCCCGCGTTGTTCGGCGCGGTCGCGCAAGCGCAGGAGCAGCCCCGGCTGCGCGTGGACCTCGATCAGCTGAATCCCCGCGTGATCACCTCGACCTCGACGTCGCTCACCGTCACCGGCCGCGTCACCAACGTCGGCGACCGGCCGATCAGCAAGCTGAGCGTCCGGCTGCAGCAGGGCACCCGGCTGCAGAGCGAGCAGCAGATCGGCGACGTGCTCGCCGGTGGCAAGTTCAAGGACCAGTCGGCGACCGAGTTCGTCGACCTCGAACCGGGCACCCTGGAAGCGGGGCGGAGCGCGGCGCTGAACCTGATCGTCCCGCTCGGCCAGTCCTCGAAGCTCCAGTTCTCCAAGCCCGGTGTGTACCCGCTGCTGGTCAACGTCAACGGCACCCCGGAGTTCGGCGGGCCGGAACGGCTCGCCGCGGTCAGCCTGCTGATGCCGGTGCTCGGCGTCCCCGGCAGGGCGCCGGGGTCGCGTCCGCCGTCGCCGCCGTCGGCGAGTCTGCTGTGGCCGATCGCGAACAGCACCGTGCACGTCGTCTCGTCCCCGCTCGGCGGCCCGCTGACCCTGTCCGACGAGCGGCTGGCGGGCGAACTGAGCCCGGGCGGACGGCTGGACTCGCTGGTCGCTGCCGCGCGGGCGGCCGAGGCCGACACGAAGGTCTCGACGTCGTTGTGCCTGGCCATCGACCCCGATCTGGTCGCGACCGTGGACGGGATGGCCCGCGGCTACCAGGTCGCCACCGGCGGCGGTCCCGTCGCGGGTAAGGGCGTCGAGAGCGCGAGGAACTGGCTCGGCCAGCTGAAGGCGCTGGTCGCGGGCCGGTGCGTGGTCACCCTCCCGTTCGCCGACGCCGACCTCACCGCGCTGACGAAGGTCCGTGCCGGCGACGCGACCGACACCGCGCTCCTGGCCAGTGCGCTCGGCGGCGCCGCGACGATCAAGAACCTGCTCGGCATCCAGCCGCAGGACGGTGTGCTGTGGCCCGGCGGCGCCCTCGACTCGCAGACCGTCGAAGCGATCGGCAAGGCGGGCGTCAAGACCGTGCTGACCGACTCGGGCAAGCTCCAGTCCGATGCCCCGCTTTCGGGTGGGGTCTCGCTCGAAGGGACGAACCTCCGCGCGCAGCCGATCGACACGCTGATCGCGTCCGCGCTGAACGGCTCCGGCGGCACCCAGAACGGGCTCGGCGCGATCGCCTTCCGGGCCGGGCTCGGCGGGCAGACCACGGGGCAGGAGCGCGCACAGCTGCTGATCGCGCCGCCGAGGCACTGGGACCCGACCGGTCCCGACCTCACCACGTTCCTGGAGCGGATGGGTGAGTTCTACGCCGTCGGCCTCATCAAGTCGACGCCGTTGCCCGATCTGCTCGGCGAAAGCCCGTCCGGGACGGCGTCGGTCAACTACGACCCGCAGGACGTTTCGGCCGCGACCGGTGGCGACGTCACCGCGAAGATGTCCCAGATCGACAACGAGACGCTGGGCCTGTCGTCGGCGATGACGATGGATTCCACCAAACGAGTGAAGCCGGCCGACGTGATCGCCCCCGTCCGGCTCGCCCTCATCCGGGCCGCCTCGACCTCGTGGCGCGGCGCGGACGCCGGGACCGTCACCGGCAACGCCCGCGGTGACCTCGAAGCGATCCGCAGCCAGGTGACCGTGGAACGGCCGAAGCAGACGATCGCGCTGGCTTCCGGCGCGTCGCCGCTGCCGGCGTACATCACCAACGGCCTGCCTGTCGGCGTCAACGTCCGCACCGTGCTGAAGAACAACGTGGGCCTGCGTCCCACCGAAGCGGTCCCGGAGCGGACCGTCCCGGCCAACGGCGCCGTCAACCAGCTGCTCCCGGTCGAGGCGCTTCGAGCAGGCCGGTTCAGCGTCGACGTGACCCTGACCACGCCCGACGGGACCAAACTCGGCACCGACGCGCGGTTCGAACTGACTTCCACGGAGTACGGCGCGATCACCATCATCATCACCGTCACCGCGGCTGGCGCGTTGCTGCTGCTCTCGTCTCGCCGGATCTACCGGAGGATCAAGGACTCACGTGCCGCTCGGACGAATGAAACTGCCCCCCGTGTGACCGAGGACGCACAGGTTTAAGTGTTTCCGGCCGTCGCCGATTACCCTGGGCCGAACGATGCCACCGGGCATCACGTAGTCGAGCACCGAGGATTGGGCGCACGTTGGAAAGAGAGCCGGGTGTACCGCCCGAGCGTGCAGGCCGTCCCCGGCGCGAAGGTACTCCGCCGCCGCCCCGTCGCACGGATGGCCCAGCGCGCCGTCCGGAACGTTCAGGGCGCCCTGAACGCGCGGAACGCCGTCAGCCGCCCCCGCAGCAGGTCCCCCCGCCCGAACGCGGCGAGCGGCCGCGGCGGGCGGCACCGCCTCCTCCCCAGCAGCCGCCGGTGGACGGCCGCCGCCAGCGTGGCGCGGGCCGTACCGACGACGAGACGCGGAGGCTGAGGCCACCCCCGAACCAGGCAGCGCCGAACCAAGCACCGCCGAACCAAGCACCGCCGCGGAAGGCGCCTCCGCCCGTCGCGCCCCCGGCGCAGTCGACGCCGCCTCCGCCGACCCGTCGTCAGCAGATTCCGCCACCGCCGGGGCAACCGCTGCCGCAGCCGTCCCAGGAACCGCCCCAGAATCCACCTCAGCGCCGTCCGACGGCGCCGCAGGCGCTCAACCAGACACCGCCGCCGCCGCATCGCGGGCGCCGCCAGCCGCCACCGGTCCGCCCTTGGCAGCAGGACCGGCGCGACGAACCCGACGCGACGCGGTTCATCCCGCGCACCCCCGGCGTCCCGATGGGATCGCGCTGGCCGGTCGCCGACCCCGACGTCCTCCGCCCGTACGACCAGCTCGCCACGCAGGTCATGCCTGCGATCAAGGACGCGCCGCTGGTCAAACCGCGGCCGGGGGAGACCGGTGAACAGGACGTCGCCGCCCCGGCGAAGGCGCCGTCGATCGCGAAGTCCAGCGGCCGGATGGCGATCGCCTCGCTGATCAGCCGGATCTCCGGCTTCGCGTGGAAGCTGCTGCTGGTCGCGGCCATCGGCGCCCAGGTGGAGAACGACTCGTTCAACGTCGCCAACACGATGCCGAACATCATCTTCGAACTGCTGATGGGCGGCGTGCTGTCCAGCCTCGTGGTCCCGCTGCTCGTGCGGTCGCAGGACGACAAGGACGGCGGCGAGGCCTATACGCAGCGGCTGGTCACCGTAGCGGGCGCGCTGCTCGTCGTCGGGACGACGGTCGCGGTCTTCGCGGCACCGCTGATCACCAAGCTCTACGTGGACGACAAAGGACAGGCGAACCCCGACCTGGTCACCGCGTTCGCGTATCTGCTGTTGCCGCAGATCTTCTTCTACGGCGTGTTCGCGCTGCTCTCGGCCGTGCTGAACGCGAAGAACATCTTCGGCCCGACGGCGTGGGCGCCGGTGATCAACAACCTGGTCGTGATCTTCACGATCCTCGTGGTGTGGATCATGCCGGGGAACATCTCGACCGACCCGGTGTCGATCACCGACCCGAAACTGCTGACGCTCGGCGTCGGCGTGACCGCGGGCATCGTGGCGCAGTCGGTGCTGCTGATCCCGCCGCTGCTGCGGTCCGGTTTCAAGTTCAAGTGGCGCTGGGGCATCGACAAGCGCATGAAGGAGTTCGGCGGGCTCGCGCTGTGGACCGTCGGCTACGTCGCGGTCAGCCAGGTCGGCTACACGATCACGACACGCGTGCTGACCAGCGGTTCGCAAGGCGGTGTGACCGCCTACAGCAACGCGTGGCTGCTCTTCCAGCTGCCGTACGGCGTCATCGGGGTGTCGCTGCTGACCGCGATCATGCCGAGGATGAGCCGCGCGGCGGCCGACGGCGACCACAAGAAGCTGATCGGCGACCTCTCCTACGCTTCGCGAATCTCGACGGTGACTCTCCTGCCGATCTCCGCGGTGATGACCGTTGTGGGCGGTTCGGTCGGTATCGCCCTGTTCACCTTGGGCAAGGGCCGGGTCGAGGACGCGGCGCGGATGGGTGAGGCACTGGCGATCAGCGCGTTCGCGCTGCTGCCGTACGCGCTGGTCATGCTGCAGATGCGGGTGTTCTACGCGATGAAGGACGCGCGGACGCCGGTGCTGATCATGATCGTGATGACCGTGGTCAAGGTGCCGCTGCTCTACCTGTGCCCCGTGCTGCTGTCGCCGGACAACATCGTGCTCGGCGTGATGATGGTCAACGGCCTCACGTTCGTCGTCGGCGCGATCCTCGGCCAGGTTTGGCTGTGGGTGACCCTCGGAAATCTCCGGAGCAAGCGGATTCTCGGGGTGATCCTCTTCACGGTCGTCGCGAGCGTGCTCGGAGTCGGCGCGGCCTGGCTCGCCGGGCAGGTCGTCCCTGACTCGTTCGGGCCTACTTTCCATGCCTGGGTGAAACTTCTCCTGCAGACGGTGGTCGGGATCGCGGTCTCGTTCGGCGTGCTCATGGCCCTCAGAGTCGAGGAATTGAAGCCCGCCACGGACAGGATCACCCGGTTGATCAAGCGCGGATAACGATTCACGCACGGATGGCGCGCGTCCACGCGTCGTATTCTGGGTACCCTCGGTGCGGGAGCTACGCGGGAGAGTTGCGGTGGATACGAGACGGAGCGAACAGGCAGGGGAGGCGAGCCAGGTGGGCATCCGGGCCCAAGGCGGGTCGCTGGCCCCTGGCCGGGTCGTCGGAGACGGCCGGTATCGCCTGCTCGCACAGTTCGGGGTGGACGAACGGGCCGCCGCGCATCTTTGGCGAGCCCGCGATGGGCAGCTGAAGCGGGATGTGGCACTGACACTGCTGGTCGGTGACCCGGCGGACGCGGAAGCCGCGAGGCTCGCGCGCCGAACGCTGGAGCGTGCCGCGCACGCCTCCAAATTCGGCCACGGCGGGGTCGCGCGCGTCCTCGACGTGCTGAGCCTCGGCAGCGGAGTCACCTCGGGCGAAGGCCTGCTCGGTGTCGTCGTGGCGGAATGGACCAAGGGCAGTGACCTGGTCGACCTGGTGGCGCAGCGCCCGGTGGCGCCCGCCGCGGCGGCCCGGATGGTGCAAGCGCTGGCGGAAGCCGTCGATCACGCCCACCAGAACGGACTCGTGCTCGGCCTCGACCATCCTCAGCGCCTGCGGCTCACCCCGGACGGCGCGCTGAAGCTCGCCTTCCCGGGCCCACTACCCGAAGCGACCCTTCGCGACGACGTCAAAGCGCTCGGCGCGGTCCTGTACTTGCTGCTGACCGGCCGTTGGGCGCTTCCCGGCGGACCCCCCGCGATCCCGGCGGCTCCGCACGCGCCGACCGGCCGCGTCATCCCGCCGCGATCACTGGTCCCGACGGTCCCGGTCGAATTGTCGTCACTCGCCGTCCGCACCATCGAGGACGGTGGCCACGGCGGCATCCGCACCAGCGCTGCCATCCTGCGCGTACTGGGCCAGGTCGCCGAAGCCGAGGAGCGCACCCAGCTGATCAAGGCCGTCGGCGAAGAAGAAGCCCCCGCCGAGTCGGACGGCGCGGTCTGGACGACGAAGAAGCCGGTCAAGGACGTCGCGCGGCGCAAGAAGCTGGCGTTCGGTGTGACCGTGCTGGTCGTCGCGACCGTCGTCATCCTGGCCTGGGGCGGGATGATGCTCATCAACCTGTTCCAGGGCGAATCGAAGTCCAGCGGTCCGAACCTGAACGTCGCCGCGTCGTCGTCTTCGCAGGCTCCGCCGCCTTCGGGCGAGCAGCCCCCGCCCACCCAGCAGCTGCCCGCGTCTCCCGCATTGGGAGCCGCGGTGAAGCCGTCGGCCGTCGCTGTGTTCAATCCGGGCAGCAAGGGCGACAGCCCCGGCCGCGCCAAGAACACGACCGACGGCGACGCGGGCACCTCGTGGAAGACCGACGAGTACGACAAGCAGTTCCCGGTCCTCAAAGACGGTGTCGGGTTGGTCGTGACCTTCAAGGACCCGGTCAACCTCAGCCAGATCAAGATCGACGCGGGAAGCCCCGGCTCGAAGGTCGAGATCCGCTCCGCCGACAAGAAGAACCCGAAGCTCGACGAGACGAAGGTCGTCGGCGGCGGGGACCTGGCGGCGGGCGAATCGACCATCGCGTTGCAGCAACCTCAGCAGGGTCAGTACTTCATCATCTGGATCACTCAGCTGGGTGGAGACGAGGACAACAAGTTCGTCACCGAACTCAAAGAGCTGACCTTCCTGCCTGCGGGGTGACCTAAATCAAAGGGTCAGTAGGCTCTCCCGGGTGACAGCTGCAGCTCCCACGGACGCGGATCTCATAGCGGCGCATGCCGCTGGTGACCCGCACGCGTTCAGTGAACTGGTCCAGCGACATCGGGATCGCATGTGGGCGGTCGCCCTGCGCACCGTGCGTGATCCGGAAGAAGCCGCGGACGCCCTGCAGGACGCCTTCATCTCCGCGTTCCGCGCGGCGGGCAACTTCAGGGCCGAATCGCAAGTCACGACGTGGTTGCACCGCATCGTCGTGAACGCGTGCCTCGACCGCATCCGGCGGGGCAAGGCAAGACCGACCGTCCCACTGCCAGAGACCGGGCAGTTCAACGAGCCCGCCTCGCCGCGCGACTCGATGTCCGAGCGCGAGACGAGCCTCGTGGTCAAGGAAGCCCTCGACCAGCTTCCCGAAGAGCAACGTGCCCCGATCGTGTTGGTCGACGTCGAGGGATACTCGGTCGCTGAGACGGCGAAAATGCTCGGCATCGCCGAGGGCACGGTGAAGAGCAGGTGTGCCCGGGGTCGCGGAAAGCTCGCGAAGGTTCTCGGACATCTGCGGAACCCCGATGCGATTGCGAACGTCCCAACTCACGAAAGCAAACGGGAGCGCGCTACCCCGCAACGGGGTGCCAGGCGTCCTCAGGGCACGCCGGGTGACGGGGAGGGACGATGACAGACGAGAGCAGGGGGATCGGTGGGACCGTCGGTCCGCCGTGGTCTGTCGATGTGCTCGCCGACCTGCACGCTGGGGTGCTGGACGAGCGAGAAGCGGCCGAACTCTGGCCGTTGGTGAACGCCGACCCCGAAGCACTGGCGATCATCGAAGCACTTGAAGCGACCACGGCCGACCTCGCGGAACTCGCGAACGAGCCGGTCGCACCCATGCCGGCGGAGTTCGCCGCCAGGATCGACGCGGCGCTGGCCGCCGGGATGCGGACGTCGCCTGCGTTTCAAGGCGCACCTGAAGGGCAGCAGGCGCAGGTCGCCCCGGTGGTGGACCTCGCGGCCGCACGGCGGCGGCGGAACAAGCGGATCGGCTGGGGCGCCGGGATAGCGACCGTGGCCGCGGCGGCCATCGCCGCCATCGCGATCGTCGTCCCCACCACGCAGCAGTCGACGCCGGGAGGCGTCGCGCAGCCCCCGCCCGCACCCACCGGTCCTTCGGTCGGCGGCGACGGTGGCGGGGCCGAAGCCCTCGTCGGCAAGGCGGTCGGCGTCCGCGACTTCGGCTCGCTGAAGACCGAAGAGCGGCTCGACGCCTGTGTCGCCGCCGCCGGACTGGACCCCGACGTGCGGCCGGAGGGCATCCGGCCGGTGAACGTCGCGGGCAAGGACGGCGTGATGGTGATCTACACCACAGGCAAGCTCGCCCAGTTCCGCATCGTCGCCTTCGGTGCGGACTGCGGCCCGGGCAACGCGGCGGTCCTTTTCGACAAGATCATCGGACAGAAGTAGCAGCGGAGCGGTATCGGCGATAGCGAAGGTCCCTTGCTCCCCATGCCGGAAGCAAGGGACCTTTGCTGTCGCCGCCGCAAGGCAGGAGAAGTAGCGCCGGTCACCCCGGGAACACCGGCCCCTACGATCGTGTTGAGCCTGGTGAACAGGTCACTACGAGCGGAGGTCACGGGTGGCTGCCGAGGAGATCAGGAACCTGATCGTTGTTGGGTCGGGTCCTGCGGGGTACACCGCCGCTGTCTACGCGGCACGAGCGCAGCTCGAACCGTTGGTGTTCGAGGGCACGCAGTTCGGTGGTGCGTTGATGACGACGACGGAGGTCGAGAACTTCCCCGGCTTCCGCGAAGGCATCCAGGGTCCCGACCTCATGGAAGAGATGCGTGAGCAGGCGAAGCGTTTCGGCGCCGATCTGCGCCAGGAGGACGTCGAGTCCGTCGAGCTGACCGGTGACGTCAAGTACGTCGTCGCGAACGGAAAGCGCTACGCGGCCCGCGCGGTCGTGCTCTCGATGGGCGCCGCGGCCCGTTACCTGAACGTCCCCGGTGAGCAGGAACTGCTCGGCCGCGGTGTTTCGGCCTGTGCCACCTGCGACGGCTTCTTCTTCCGCGACCACGACATCGTGGTCGCCGGCGGCGGCGACTCCGCGATGGAGGAGGCGACCTTCCTGACGAAGTTCGCCAAGTCCGTCACGATCGTCCACCGCCGCGAAGAATTCCGCGCCTCCAAGATCATGCTGGAACGCGCCCGCGAGAACGAGAAGATCAAGTGGGCGCTCAACAAGCAGATCACCGGGGTCGAGGGTGAGGGCAAGGTCGAGGGCCTGAAGGTCAAGGACACGGTGACCGGCGAGGAGTCCCAGCTGAACGTGACCGGGTTCTTCGTCGCCATCGGTCACGACCCGCGCAGCGAACTGGTACGCGGTCAGGTGGACCTCGACGAAGACGGTTACGTGCTCACCAAGGGCCGGACCTCGTACACGAACCTTCCCGGTGTCTTCGCGGCTGGTGACCTGGTCGACCGCACCTACCGGCAGGCGATCACCGCCGCGGGTTCGGGCTGCGCCGCGGCGATCGACGCGGAACGATGGCTGGCGGAACACGCCGGTGTCGAGACCGCCCAGGAGACCCCTGAGCTGGTCGGTGGCGGCTACGGCGCCACCACCAACTGACTTTCAAGCCCGTTCTACTACCCAGGAGGAGACACCATGGCCAACACCGTGACAGTGACCGACAAGAGCTTCGTCGACGACGTGCTGACGAGTGAGAAGCCCGTCCTGGTCGACTTCTGGGCGACCTGGTGCGGTCCGTGCAAGATGGTCGCCCCGGTGCTCGAGGAGATCGCGGCGGAGAACGGCGAAAAGCTGACCATCGCGAAGCTCGACATCGACGCCAACCCGAACACTGCGCGTGACTACCAGGTGATGTCGATCCCGACGCTGATCCTGTTCCAGGGCGGCAAGCCGGTCAAGCAGATCGTCGGCGCCAAGCCGAAGGCCGCGCTGCTCTCGGATCTCGCCGACGTCCTCTGATCTCCCGTTTCACCTGCTGAAACCCGGGGCCTGCCCAGGCTCCGGGTTTCGTCGTTCGGCGGAACGGGTATCTCTCACCGCTACCGGAACACGATCAGGGCGTCCGGAAGGGTTCCTCGAACGGAGACTTGACGCACCGACCGGGCCTCCGCGCTCACCGAGAGTTCACAGGGCACAATAGAGCACCGGGGTTCGCCCCGCAGAGTTTTCAGTCGTGCATCGAGTTCGATTCGGTGCCCCAAAGGAAGAGCGAGGAGTGCATGCGGGTACTCCGCCGCGGTGACGCCGGACCGGACGTCGCCGAGATCAGGTCCACGCTGGCGGCGATGGAGCTGCTCCCGCCGGTGACCGAATCCGGGGAGTACGAGGTCTTCGACACGGCGATGGAACATGCCGTGCGCGCGTTCCAGCAGCGCCGTGGGCTCATCACCGACGGTCTGGTGGGTCCTGCGACTTATCAGGCACTTCGTGGCGCCGGCTATCACCTCGGCAGCCGCCCGCTGACTTACATGTTCTCCGCGCCCATGCAGGGTGACGACGTCTTCGCGCTCCAGGAGCGGCTGACCGAACTCGGCTTCGACGCCGGCCGCCCGGACGGGCACTTCGGCGCACAGACCGAACGCGCGCTCAAGACGTTCCAGCGCGACATGCGCCTGGTCGCCGACGGCATGTGCGGTCCGGCCACCATCCGCGAACTGCACCGGCTGTCCTCACCGCGCGCACGCGGCGGCCGCCCCGTCTTCCTGCGCGAGCAGGAGCTGGTGCGCCAGGCCGGCCCCCGGCTGCGCGGCAAGCGCATCGTGATCGACCCTGGCCACGGTGGCGAAGACCTCGGTGTCGTCGCCGGTGACCTGCTCGAAGCGGACATCGCCTGGGATCTGGCGCGACGGCTCGAAGGCCGGATGCAGGCCACGGGCATGGAGGCGCTGATCTCGCGCGGGCCGAACCAGAACCCCACCGAGGGCGAGCGTGCCAAGTTCGCAAACGAGGCGGGCGCCGACCTGTTCCTTTCGCTGCACAACGACAAGAACCCCTCGCCCAAGGCGCAGGGGGTCGCGAGCTTCCATTTCGGCACCGGCAACGGCCCCACGTCGACCGTCGGTGAGCTGCTGGCGGGCTTCATCCAGCGCGAGCTGGCTGCCCGGACCGGCATGCGCGACTGCCGCACGCACTACAAGACCTGGGAGATCTTCACCCGCACCCGCTGCCCGGCCGTGCGGATCGAGATCGGTTACCTGACCAACCCGGAAGACGGCGCCAAATTGGCCGACCCGGCCTTCCGCGACATCGTCGCCGAAGGCATCCTGGTCGCCGTGAAACGCCTGTACCTCCTCGGCGAAGGGGACCAGCCGACCGGCACGTTCACCTTCGCGGACGTCCTGGCCCACGAACTCGCCAAAGCGGAGTAGCCAGTCCTCCACACCCGCACGCGGGCGTACATTCCCCTGCCGACACCATCGGCACAACCGGTTGTGTGCCCCTTCTCCCGACCACGCCACCCCTAGCTCCACCCGGCGCGCAGCCCCCGCCCTTCCCGGGGGGCGTCCCCAAGTCCAGTCTACCCATCCACAGTTTTTCCACCGCTCCTAGCAGCGATCTGTGGATAACTCGGCGGGTTACCCACAGCTGTCCCCAAGGTGGGGGATGGCCACTGCGCGCGCCCGGAAACTCTGCTAAAGGCGTGAGACGAAGGCGTCCTTCAGTGCGAAATTCGCTACGAAGGGGGCCTTTCACGGCATCCGGAACGGCCGAACAGATCAGGCGCGACCCATGCTCGGCTCGGCGGTCGTGATGGAGACCTGGCCGAGCAACCGCTCAAGGGCCGCCTCCACGTCTTCCTTCCACGAGATCGCCGACCGCAGTTCCAGTCGCAGCCGAGGCCACCGCGGATGCGGTCGCACGGTCTTGAACCCGACACCCTGCAGGAACGCGGCGGGCAGCACACAGCTGTGCCCGCCGTCCGGATCGGTTTCGTCGGGCTTGGCGTCCCCGAAGGCCTCGATCGCGCGGACACCGCGTTTGGTCAGGTCCTTCGCGACGGCCTGCACCAGCATCCGGCCGAGGCCGCCGCCCTGGAATTCGGGGAGGATCTGGAAGGCGGTCAGCAGTACCGCGTCCGGACCGGGCGGCGAAGTCGGGAAAGCCAGCGAACGCGGCACGGCGTTCGGCGGCGCGTAGAGCACGAAGCCGACAGGCAAGGTGTCGCTGTAGACGATGCGGCCACAGGAGCCCCATTCCAGCAGGACACTGGAGACCCAGGCTTCCTTTTCGACCTCTGTCGCGCCGTATTCCTCGGCCTGCGCCTTCATATGCGGCGCCAGCTCCCAGTACACACAGCGGCGGCAGCTCTTCGGCAGATGCTCGAGGTTGTCCAGGGTTACGCCCACGACGCGACGCGACACCGGCAAACCTCCCTGAACGACGACACCGACTCAGCCCTGTCCCGAGCAGAGCTCGCTGAAGGGGTCCTGATCGAGGATAGGCCGATGTGATGAACACCGGAAGGCCAGGGCCCCTCAAGGGAGGGTGGTTACACTCGATGGAACTACCAGTCGGTAGCCACTATGTTCACTTCGAAGCACGGGTGAAGCGCCTGATGACCGAGAATCGCCCTGTCCGGCCGCAGACCGGCCGTCACAACCTCGATCCGCATCTCGACCGGTACGCCGCGCGTACGGCCGGAATGACTGCTTCCGAGATCAGGGCCTTGTTCGCGGTAGCCAGTCGCCCCGAGGTGGTATCGCTCGCCGGCGGGATGCCGAATCTCGCCGCGCTCCCGCTCGACACGTTGTCCGCGCAGGTCGGTGAACTCATCGCGCAGGACGGCCTGGTCGCACTCCAGTACGGCTCCGCGCACGGCGTCCCGGCGCTGCGCGAGCAGATCTGCGAGATCATGGCGCTCGAGGGCATCAAGGCCCACCCGGACGACGTCGTCGTGACGGTCGGCTCCCAGATGGGGCTCGACATGGTCACCCGGCTGTTCTGCGATCCGGGCGACGTCATCATCGCCGAGGGTCCGTCGTACGTCGGCGCGCTCGGTTCCTTCGCCGCGTACCAGGCGAACGTCGTCCACGTCGCGATGGACGACCACGGCCTGGTCCCCGAGGGGCTCCGTGCCGCACTCGAGGAGACCAAGAAGACGGGCCAGCGGGTCAAGTTCCTCTACACGATCCCGAACTTCCACAACCCCGGCGGCGTCACGCTGGCCGTCGAGCGCCGCGCGGAGATCGTGGAGATCTGCCGCGAACACGACATCCTCATCGTCGAAGACAACCCGTACGGTCTGCTCGGCTTCGGCGGGCAGACGTACCCGGCGCTCCGCTCGATCGACCCCGACAACGTCGTGTATCTGGGCTCGTTCTCGAAGACCTTCGCCTCCGGACTGCGCGTCGGCTGGGTACTCGCGCCGCACGCCGTCCGAGAGAAACTCGTACTCGCGGCCGAGTCCGCGACCCTTTGCCCGCCAACGCTTAACCAGTTGATCGTGTCGCGATACCTCTCGACTCATGACTGGATGGGTCAAATCAAGACCTTCCGCGAAAACTACCGGGAGCGCCGGGACGCGATCCTGTCCGCGCTCGAACAGCACATGCCCGCCGGCTGCAGCTGGACCAAACCCGAAGGCGGTTTCTACGTCTGGATGACCGTCCCCGAAGGCGTGGACACAAAGGCGATGTTGCCGAGAGCCGTCACCGCCCGGGTGGCGTACGCCTCCGGAACCGGTTTCTACGCCGATGGCTTCGGCAGCAGACAGCTGCGTCTTTCCTACTGTTACCCGACACCCGAGCGGATCCGCGAAGGCGTCCGACGGCTCGCCGCGGTGCTCGAGACCGAAATGGACCTTGCGCGTACCTTCGGTAACGTGAGCCCACGCTCGATCTCGGGGCCGCAGAACCCCTCCCCGGACACGGTCTGATCGACCGGATGTCCTCATAGACACAAAGGAGTCCTCGGTGGTCGACCGCACCGTTGCCGTACTCGCAGGCGGACTTTCCCACGAACGCGATGTCTCTCTCCGCTCCGGGCGGCGGCTCTCGGTCTCGCTGCGGGCGGAGGGTCTCATCGTCGAGGAGTGGGACACCGACGCGGGCTTGCTCGAACGTCTTCGCACTCAGCGCCCCGACGCGGCCATCATCGCCCTTCACGGTGGTGAGGGGGAGAACGGCGCGGTGCAGACGGTGCTGGAAATGCTCGACGTGCCCTATGTCGGCACCAGTTCGCAGGGCTGCCGCCGCGCATGGGACAAGCCGACGGCTAAGGCGCTGGTCGCCAACGCGGGCTTCACCACGCCGGACTGGGTCGTGCTGCCGCACAGCACCTTCCGTGAACTCGGCGCGCAGGCCGTGCTGGACGCGATGGTCGAGACGCTGGGCCTGCCTCTGATCCTCAAGCCCGACCAGGGTGGTTCGGCTTTGGGCGCCCAGGTCGTCAAGGAAGCCGCGGAGATGCCAGCCGCGATGGTCGGCTGCTTCGCGTACGGGGACACCGTTCTCGCCGAGAAGTTCGTGACCGGCGTCGAAGTGGCCGTGACGGTCATCGAAGGCACCGAGGGCCCCGAAGCCCTGCCCGCGGTCGAGATCGTGCCGGAAAGCGGCGTGTACGACTACACCGCTCGCTACACCGCCGGTTTGACCGACTTCTTCACTCCGGCAAGGATCTCTGACGACGCCGCCAAGGCGGTCAGCGAACTGGCCATCGCGGTGCACCGTCAACTCGGGCTTCGCGACATCTCACGCACCGATGCCGTGGTCACCGAGGACGGCACCGTCTACTTCCTCGCGGTGAACCCTTCACCGGGTCTCACCGAAACGTCCATCGTGCCCATGGCGATCGAAGCCGCCGGCGCCACCCTCGGATCGGTCTTCGCCGACCTCGTCGGACGAGCGGTTTCCCGCAAGAGCTGACCTGAACACGACGAAGGGGACTTGCCCACCGCGGGCGAGTCCCCTTTCTCATTCCTGGGCTGGGTTCGGCGACCGGACGGTCTCGCACGGGACCTCGTGCTTTTCCAAAATCGACAGGTAGCCGTCGACCCGCTCGATGAAGACGCGGGCCGTCGCCTTGAACCACGCTGCGGCCCCGGAATTTATCTCGGCGTCGTAGACGCTGGGGTCAGTGTGTGCGGGGTTGATGAAGTTCGCGTCGTACCAGTCGTTGTTCGTCCGGCGGAAGGCTTCCTGCTCGGCGGTGAGGAAGCCTGTGCGAGCGAACCCATTAACGAGACCGAAGACGCCGGCGAAGATTCCCCGCTCATCGCCGTGGCCACCCGCGCGCCACCTCGTCGACGGTCAGTTTCACGGGAAACAACTTGCCCTTAGATCAAGCACTCTACGTTACTCCATCATGATCGGTAAGCAATCGTCACCGTGACAAAACAACCCGGTGTGATCCCTAATCGGTTTCGGATGTCTGATTTGCCTGGTTTTTGTCCATGAGTGCCACGATACGTTCGAGATCGTCTACGGACCCGAATTCGAGCGTGATCCGGCCCTTGCGGCGGCCCAGGTCGACCTTCACCCGGGTGTCGAATCGGTCCGAAAGCCGGTTCGCCAGTTCCTGGAGACCAGGCGCCTGGATCGGCTTGCGGGGAGCGGGCTTCGGTTTGGGCGGCTTCTCGCTCTTCTTGAGCGTGACGGCTTCCTCGGTCGCGCGGACCGACATACCCTCCGCGACGATCCGTACAGCCAGCTCTTCTTGAGCGTCGGCGTCTTCGAGAGAGAGCAACGCCCGCGCGTGTCCCGCCGAAAGCACGCCCGCCGCGACCCGTCGCTGGACCGCGAGGGGGAGTTTGAGCAAACGGATCGTGTTCGTGATGACCGGGCGGCTGCGCCCGATCCGGCCGGCCAGCTCCTCATGCGTAACCGCGAACTCGTCGAGCAGCTGCTGATACGCGGCCGCCTCTTCGAGCGGGTTGAGCTGAACGCGGTGGATGTTCTCGAGCAGCGCGTCACGCAGCATCGCGTCGTCGGCGGTCTGGCGGACGATCGCCGGGATCGCCTCCAGCCCCGCCAGCTGCGACGCGCGCAGCCGCCGCTCGCCCATGACGAGTTCGTATTCATCGGTTCCGAGCTCACGGACCACGATGGGCTGCATGAGCCCGAATGCGCGGATCGAGTGTTCCAGCTCGTTGAGCGCGTCTTCGTCGAAGACCTGCCGCGGCTGCTTCGGGTTCGGTTTGATCTGGCTGACCGGCACCTCGCGGTAGACCGCACCGGCCACCGCTCCGCCGTGCGAACCGGCCGCACCGTTGGCCGCGAACCAGCCCTTGTCGTCCGGCCCCGCCGGACCGGCCGGACCGGGCGGAGGATCGGGGGTCGCGGCGGAACCGTTCTCGGCCGGGGCCGTAGAGCCGGGTGGCGGACCGGTGGGGATCAGGGCGGCGAGCCCGCGTCCGAGCCCCCCTCTGCGCTCACTCATGCCGTACCGCTCCTTTCTTTCATCTCCGCCCCACGCTGGGCGATCTCCTTCGCCGCGTCCACGTAGCTCATCGCCCCCCGGGAACCCGGGTCGTACGCGAGGACCGTCTGGCCGTATCCAGGCGCCTCGGAGACCTTCACACTGCGCGGGATCACCGTCTTGAGCACAGTGTCCCCGAAGTGGTTCCGGACCTCGTTCGTCACCTGATCGGCCAGCTTCGTCCGGCCGTCGTACATGGTGAGCAAAATCGTGGAGACGATGAGTTCGCGGTTCAGGTGCTTCTGGACGAGCTCGATGTTGCTCAGCAGCTGCCCCAGCCCTTCGAGCGCGTAGTACTCACACTGGATCGGGATGAGCACCTCCTGCGCGGCGACCATCGCGTTGACGGTCAGCAGACCAAGCGACGGTGGGCAGTCGATGAAGACGTAGTCGACGTCGATCTCGTCGAGGATCTCGGATGAGAGCGCCTCCTTGAGCCGCATCTCGCGGGACGCCATCGACACGAGTTCGATCTCGGCGCCTGCCAGGTCGATGGTCGCGGGCACGCAGTAGAGGTTCTCCGACTGCTCGCTCTGCGCGGCCGCCTCGGCGAGTGTGACCTCACCGATCAGCACCTCGTAGATCGACGGCGTGCCGGAACGGTGGTCGATGTCGAGCGCGGTGCTCGCGTTGCCCTGGGGGTCGAGGTCGATCACGAGCGTCTTGAGCCCGTGGACGGCCAGGGCGGCGGCGAGGTTCACCGTGCTCGTCGTTTTGCCGACGCCGCCCTTCTGGTTGGCGACCGTCAGCACGCGCCGGCGGTTCGGGCGGGGGAGTGCCCCCTTCTTGGGGTGCAGCACGCTGGCGGCCCGGACGGCCTCATCAGCGATCGGCGTCCAGCCGAGCTCATTGCCAGTGGCCGCAGGGTCGGACGGTGGGGGAGTCACCGGGTCTCGAGCCTCCTCTGTATTAGACGTGGGAGTCGTTCTGCGATGTTTCACGTGGAACTGGTCTAGCTTCGCCTGCCGCGCGGCCTAGACGATTTCGAAGGCAGGCGGTGGATCACGACGACCGTGCTGGGAACCTCAAGCACCTGGGTGCCGCACGCGAAGACTTCCGGCTCGTCACCGCCGGCCTTCCGGACGGCGACGCGATCGCGTTCGATTTCCTCTCCGGCGCTCGCTCCCTTGAGAGCGACCAGAGTGCCTTGGGAACGCACGAGCGGGAGGCACCAGCTCGCGAGCCGGGCCAAGGGGGCGACCGCCCGGGCGGTGACGACATCCGCGCCACCGAGCTCCTCGCGTACCTGCCGCTCTTCCGCGCGCCCGCGAACAACGGTGATCGGGAGTTCCAGCTTCTCGGCAACCTCGGTCAGCCAGTCGACCCGGCGGGCCATCGGTTCGAGGAGAACGATATCGAGGTCCGGTCGGCTGATCGCGAGTGGTACACCCGGAAGCCCCGCTCCCGATCCGACGTCGACCACGCGGGCGCCGCCGGGGATCCGCTCGCCGATCACAGCGGAGTTCAAGACGTGCCGTTCCCACAGCCGGTCGACTTCACGGGGACCGATGAGCCCGCGCTCGACGCCGTGGCGCTCCAGGAGTTCGACGTAGCCGATGGCTTGCTCGACGCAATCTCCGAACACCTCCGACGCCGCACTCCGTACCGATGCGGCGACCCCGTCCAAGCCCACTCTTGCTCCTCAACCTCGACGCCGTTTCACGTGAAACGCGCTCCACTGATTGTCCATGACGCTGACCGCAAAGCGGGGAGACAGACCGGAGTTGTGGACAACTCCACTCGTCTCGACAACGACGGGTGGCGTTTCACGTGAAACGCCACCCGTGTAATTCACCGGAAAAAGAAGTGGCCCACCGGATCACCGGTGGGCCACTTCTTCCGAGAGAACTCTCAGGCGGGGAAGACGACGACCCGACGTTTCGGGTCCTCTCCTTCGCTCTCGCTCTTGACCCCGTCGACAGCGGCGACAGCGTCGTGCACGACCTTCCGCTCAAACGGGCTCATCGGCTGCAGCCGGACACGCTCGCCGGAAGAGACCACCGTCTCGGCGGTCGAGCGGCCGAGTTCGCGCAGCTCCTCGCGGCGGTCCGCGCGCCAGCCCGCGACGTCCAGCATCAGGCGGCTCCGCGAACCGGTCTCCTGCTGCACCGCCAGTCGCGTCAGCTCCTGGAGCGCCTCGAGCACGGTGCCGCGCGGGCCGACGAGCTTCTCCAGGTCCTCGCCCCCGTCGATGCTGACGATCGCGCGGCCCGCTTCGACATCGAGGTCGATGTCGCCGTCGTAGTCCAGAAGGTCGAGCAGCCGCTCAAGGTAATCGCCGGCGATGTCGCCTTCCTTCACGAGTACGTCGTCGTCGACACCTCGCTTACCGCTGGTCTCCGCAGCCGTGTCCTCGACCTCGGACGCGCTGTTCTCCTCGGCGTCGATCGTGTCGATCGTCTCCGCCATTGTTGGTCTCCTCTCCAGGCCGGATCGGCGTCAGCGACGCTTCCGGCCCGATTTCTTGGTCGAGTCCGAGATGAGACCGGGCAGGTCCGCGCCGTTCTCCTTCGAGCCGTTCGTCGACTGCTCGGCTGATGCGTTCGTGTCGTCCTTCTTCGCCGCGGTGGACGAGCCGGTCTGAGCGAAGCCGTGGGGCGAGCCGGCCTTCTTGACCTGACCGCCGGAGGACGGCTTGTTCCGCTTCTGCTGGACCGGCTTCTGGCCGGGACGCGGCGCGGTCGGCCTCTGGCCCGGCTTCGGACCGAGATTCGCGCGCTTCTCTTTCTCGGCTTCCTTGCGGGCCGCTTCTTCCTTGTCGATCTTGGTGTAGACGAGACGCTGCTGCATCAGGGTCCAGCCGTTGTTGGCGAGCCAGTACAGGAGCAGACCGAGCGGGAACAGTGCACCGAAGATGAGCACACCGATCGGGAAGACGTACATCGTCAGCTTGTTCATCATCGCGGTCTGCGGGGTCGCCGACTCGGGGTTCTGCCGCTGGACCGAGTGGCGAGCGGTGAGGTGCGTGGCGATGCTGGCGACGATCATCAGGGGGATCGCGACGGGGGCGACGTGCCAGTGGAAGCCCGTCGCCGCGTTACCGCCACTGACCATGTCGACACCGGTGTAGATGGCGTCGCCGAGGTTGACGCCGAAGATCTTCGCGTTGACGTAGGAATCGACGCCGGCCTTGTCGAAGAAGTAGTTCTCGGTCTTCGCCTCGAACGGTCCGTACGGGTTGATGGTGAACATCCGCAGGACGTGGTTCAGGCCGATGAAGACCGGGATCTGAAGCAGCATCGGGAGGCAGCTGCCCAGCGGGTTGACGCCGTGCTCCTTCTGGAGCTTCTGCATCTCCATCGCCTGGCGCTGCCGGTCGTTCGCGTACTTCTTCTGCACCTTCTTCATTTCCGGTGCGAAGTCCTGCATCTTCTTCATCGACCGGACCTGGTTCACGAACGGCTTGAACATGATGCCGCGGACGGTGAACGTCAGGAAGATGATCGCGAGGATCCACGAAACCGCGTTCGCCTCGCCGAAGACTTGCCCGAAGACCCAGTGCCAACACCACAAGATGAAGGACACGGGGTAGTAGATGAAGTCGAGCACTGAACTACTCCTCGATCGGTGTTTCAGGTCGGCGGTGGCGCCACGAGAAGGTCTCGGGTACCGGGTCGCGGCCGGGCATGGTCCACGGGCCGCAGCGCAGCAGGCGCCGGACCGCGAGGTAGCTGCCGCGGCCGGCGCCGTGCCGGGTCAGTGCCTCGACGGCGTACGCGCTACAGCTCGGGTAGAACCGGCACGCCGGAGGAAGGAAGGGGGAGATCGCCTTGCGATAGAGCTTGACGGGCAGGAGCAGGACCCAGGCCACCGGGCCGGGCCGGGCGTCTTCGGTGGTCTCGTTCTCGGTGGCTCGCATGCCGTTACACCGCTGATCCGTTGTCGGGGGGTCGCGCCTGGCGGGACTTCCCGGTGACGGCGGAAGGCCCGGACAACCCGAGACGTCGCAACGACGCGTCGAGGTCCGAGCCGAGTTCCGCGCTGGACGCGTCCGCGGCCGGAGGTAGTGCCCGTATCACCAACGAGCTCCCCGGCGGCAGTGTTCCGATCCTGGCGGAAATGAGATGCCTCAACCGGCGGGTGACCCGGTGGCGCACCACCGAGTTGCCCACGGCCTTGCTCACCACAAAACCCGCCCGCGCCGCTTCGGCGGCATCGGGCGGGTCCGTGGTCAACGCATGGACGACGAGGCGGCGCCTGCCTGCCTTGGCCCCACGCCGCATCACGGCACGGAAATCCTCACTGCGCCGCAACCTCGCGGCGGCCGGCAGCACGACGTCCCTCGACGGCGGCCGGATCAGGCGGACAGTGCGCCGCGGCCCTTGCGACGGCGAGCCGCCAGGATGGCCCGGCCGGCACGGGTCCGCATCCGAAGCCGGAACCCGTGGACCCGGGCGCGTCGGCGGTTGTTCGGCTGGAAGGTGCGCTTACCCTTGCTCACGACTTACTTCTCCTGTTTCATCGGCCGCCGGGAACGGTTCGACCCGTTCCTGGCGTGTCGTGCTGACGCACGGCAGTCTCTGGTGTCTCCTACCAACGTGTGGCCTCGTCACGTCGAGCGACGACAACGTGGGCACGCGAAACGCCCCCGCTGTATACGGGAGACCTTACGAGGGTACGCACCCACCGCCCGAGTCCGGCAGGCACCCCCTCGACCACTGAACGCGACGGGCCATGGAGAGTGATCACCGAGACGCGACGGCATCGAATGGCAACGCGTCGTACACCGTGAAATGCTTGCGCGCGAGGATGCCTTGTGGCATCGGGCGGGGCTTGTTAGCGTGCCTCTCCCGGGTTTTCGCCGAGGTGGAACGGTGCAGACGCCCGGGCGTCCTCGGGTTGTGGAGGCGTCCCGCCGGCCTACGGCGATCCCGCAGGTGACGTCGCCGCGGGCCGCCGTACATTAGTGCACAGCTGTGGACAACTATGTGGATATTTGCTGTGCGCATGAGCTGATCGGGCCATGATGGCGCCCGACCCGATGTTTCGGAGCGCGGTGTTCGCACGCACCGATGAGGGGAGGGGAGTCAGGCAGGTGTCCGATCACCAGCACAATCTTGGCGTCATCTGGGAACAGGTCGTGCGCGAACTGTCCGATGGCACCCTCTCCCCGCAGCAACGCGCCTGGATGCGGGTGACCCGGCCGATCGGCCTGCTCGACGGCACCGCGCTGCTCGCCGCTCCCAGCGACTTCGCCAAGGAAGCGATCGAGCGCGCCCTTCGCGGCGCGATCACCGAAGCCCTTTCGCGTCGGCTCGGCCGCGCGGTCTCCCTCGCGGTGAAGGTCGACAGCACCGAGATGCCTCCTGCTTCGCCGGGGCCCCGCTATGAGGCGTCACCCGGCCGGGTGGAAAACGGCTCCGGCCCGATGCCCGGCACTCCTCCGCTGCCCGACGGTGACGGCATGCTGTCCCCGAACAGGCCCCGGCCCGAGCCTCCCAAACCGAGGCCGCCGAGGCAGCCGAGGCAGCCGGTGGACAACAGCCTGAACGATGGCGACGACAGCGACGAAGAAGTCGACGAAGAGGGCGAAGCCCTCGCCGCCGTGACCGAGATCTGGCCGACGTTCTCCGGCCAGCCGATCGCGGGCCAGCCCTATACCGCGCCAGCGCAGCCGCAGACGTCGAAGACGAAGCTCAACGAGAAGTACACGTTCGACACCTTCGTCATCGGTGCCTCGAACCGCTTCGCGCACGCGGCCGCGGTCGCCGTCGCCGAAGCACCGGCGCGCGCGTACAACCCGTTGTTCATCTGGGGAGAGTCCGGACTCGGGAAGACCCACTTGCTGCACGCCGTCGGGCACTACGCCCAGCGGCTCTTCCCCGGCATGCGCGTGCGGTATGTGTCGACCGAAGAGTTCACCAACGACTTCATCAACTCGCTGCGAGACGACCGCAAGGTCGCGTTCCAGCGCCGCTACCGCGACGTCGACATCCTGCTCGTCGACGACATCCAGTTCCTGGAAGGCAAAGAAGGTACGCAGGAAGAGTTCTTCCACACCTTCAACACCCTCCACAACACGAACAAGCAGATCGTCGTCTCCTCCGACCGCCCGCCGAAGCGCCTCGAAACGCTGGAAGACCGGCTGCGCACGCGGTTCGAGTGGGGCCTCATCACCGACATCCAGCCGCCCGAGCTCGAAACCCGGATCGCGATCCTTCGCAAGAAGGCCGCGCAGGACAGGCTCGCGGTCCCCAACGAGGTGCTGGAGTTCATCGCTTCGCGCGTCGAGGCGAACATCCGGGAGCTCGAAGGCGCGCTCATCCGCGTCACCGCCTTCGCGTCACTGAACCAGCAACCGGTCGACGTCGCTCTCGCCGAGATCGTGCTCCGCGACCTCATCCCGGATTCGCACGCGCCGGAGATCACCGCGCCGACCATCATGGGAGTCACGTCGGAGTTCTTCGACGTGACTCTCGACGACCTCTGCGGTCCGGGGAAAACGAAGGCCCTCGCGACCGCGCGCCAAATCGCGATGTACCTCTGCCGCGAACTGACGGACATGTCGCTGCCGAAGATCGGACAGACCTTCGGCGGCCGCGACCACACGACGGTCATGCACGCGGACAAGAAAATCCGCAAAGAGATGGCCGAACGGCGGCGCATCTACGACCAGGTGCAGGAGCTGACCTCGCGCATCAAGCAGCGCGCCAGGCAGTGATATCTGTCGAGCGCTGGCGTAAACGTGCCGAAGGGGCGCCGGGCCGCTTACAACTCAGGTTGGGAGTGGAGGGCGCCCCTTCATCACGTTTACGTGGGCCTTCGGCCCGAAAGAGGGCGCTCGACGGTGAAGTCTCCGTCGGGCGCGGGGCGCCCTTGGGGAGACCCGTAGTGGTCACCAGACAGTAAAATTCCTTGGTACACAACAGCTTTAGGGCTCTCACTCTGTCCAGGTGGGAGCCCTTCGTCGTGCCGCGTTGCTGTCTACATAGGTCTGAAGCGCGTGTAGAGCCGCGAAGAGTGGGTGCCTGAAGAACATGGCGTAGGTGCGCGAAGGACGCGAAGCGCGCGTACGTGACCTTCGGTTTTCCCTTTGTGCACAACAAGAATCCACAGGCTGTGGGTACTTTGTGCACAACTCCAGCGGGGCCGCGACCAGTGATGATCGGTTTTCCGTCCACATCGCACTCACAGGAAATCCACAGCATTTCCACACCGTGATCCACACGCTGTCCCCAGGTTGCCCACATTCTGTACACAAGGGCGACGCAGGCCGCCCGGATCACTCTCCCGAGCGATTTCGGTCACGAGCCGGACCCACAGCCCCTGGGTACAAACCGCCGCAAATCTGGGGATAACCATGGGGACAACTGAGGCCAACTGTGGACAGATCGAGCGTCGCCCGAATCCATCCACCGACGGCCCGAGCTGTCCACCGTCCGTACACACCCTCAGTCCACAGCCTCGGACCCGCCGGGACCTGCGCGAACGAGGCTTGTCCACACAATCCACAACGCCTATTACTACTGCTGTTCTTAGTTCTTCTTAAGAAGGGAATAAAACAAAAACAGGCGAAGGACGAATCTGGGGACAGCCGGTGAGTCGTGTCGTCTTGTCGACAAAAGCAAGGGGAGGCCGAGGTGACGCGGACCCCGGGGACGGCCTAACGTGGGTCCCTGCACCTGGTCTGCGTGTCGACGTGCGTTCGCGTCCTCGCTCGGACCGAACGAACCTGCGAGGCACCTGGCCATCGCGCTCTCCGGCCGCGGTGAACCGTTGAGCTTTCGAGCCGTCAGGGGCTCGGTTGTCGAAAGGAAGCGCGCATGAAGATCCGCGTCGAGCGTGACGGGCTGGCCGACGCCGTCGCGTGGGTGGCGAGAAGCCTCCCGTCGCGGCCTCCGGTCCCGGTTCTGGGCGGTGTCCTGCTCGATGCGGGCTCCGACGGGACGACTGACGCACTCACCGTCTCCGGATTCGACTACGAGGTCTCCGCCACGGTCGGCGTCCCGGCCACGATCGCCGACGGCGGCCGCCTCCTGGTCTCCGGCCGCCTCCTCGCCGACATCACCAAGTCGCTGCCCGCGCAGCCGGTCGAAATCTCCGTCGACGGCGCCCGCGCGACCATCACCTGCGGCTCCGCGCGTTTCTCCCTGCCGACGATGCCGGTCGAGGACTACCCGCAGCTCCCGTCCCAGCCCGCCTTCGCCGGTGAACTCACCGGCGACGCCTTCGGCCAGGCCGTCACCCAGGTCGTCGTCGCCGCGGGCAAGGACGACACGCTCCCCATGCTGACCGGGATGCGGGTGGAGATCTCCGGATCCTCGCTGACCTTGGTCGCCACCGACCGCTTCCGGCTCGCGATGCGCGAATTCACCTGGGAGCCGGCCGAGGGCCTGTCCGACGCCGCCGTGCTCGTCCCGGCGCGCACGCTCGCCGAGGCCGCGAAGACGCTCGGTGCCAGCGGCGCGAAGATCCGTCTCGCGCTCGCCAGCGGGGAGGGCCTCCTCGGCCTCTCCGGCTCCGGTCGCTACACGACGACCCGGCTGCTCGACGCGGAGTTCCCGCCGTACCGGCAGCTGCTGCCCGCGCAGCACACGTCGCGCGCGGTCATCGACGTCTCCGCGCTCGCCGAGTCGATCAAGCGTGTTTCGCTGGTCGCCGAACGTGGCACCCAGGTTCGTCTGGAGTTCAAGGACGGGTCGCTGCGCCTGTCCGCCGGTGGCGACGACGAGGGTTCGGCAGAAGAGGAGCTTCAGGTCGATTACGAGGGTGAGCCGGTGACCATCGCGTTCAACCCGGGTTACCTCGTCGACGGTCTCGGCGCGCTGAACGCGAACCGTGCCGAGCTGACGTTCACCACGCCGAACCGGCCGGCGCTGATCAAGCCCGCCGACGAAGAGGGCAACGTCGTCCCCGGCTACCTGTACCTCCTGATGCCGGTTCGCCTCCCGGGCTGACCGGTCGCCGTTTCTGTTCGCACCAAAGGGGATCTTCATGGCTCAGCTGGGACTCATCGGCCTCGGTAAGATGGGGTTCAACATGCGTGAGCGGCTGCGCGGCGCCGGTCACGAGGTGGTCGGTTACGACCGCAACCCGGACGTCACCGACTCCACGTCGCTCGAGGACATGGTGTCCAAACTGGACGGTCCGCGGATCGTCTGGATCATGGTGCCCGCCGGGGAACCCACTCGGCAGACCGTCGCGGAGCTCGGCAATCTGCTGTCCGAGGGCGATCTCGTGATCGACGGTGGCAACTCGAAGTACACCGACGACAAGATCAACGGTGACCTGCTCGCGGCGAAGAACATCGGCTACCTCGACTGCGGGGTTTCCGGTGGCGTGTGGGGCAAGGACAACGGTTACGGCCTGATGGTCGGCGGAGCGGCTTCGGACGTCGAGAAGGCCATGCCGATCTTCGACGCGCTTCGTCCCGAGGGCCCGCGCGAAGAAGGCTTCTCGCACGCAGGCGCCGTCGGCTCCGGTCACTACGCGAAGATGATTCACAACGGCATCGAGTACGGCATGATGCAGGCCTTCGCCGAAGGCTTCGAGCTGCTCGAAGCCGCGAAGGTCGTCGAGAACGTGCCCGCGGTGATCAAGGGCTGGCAGCGGGGGACCGTCGTCCGCTCGTGGCTGCTCGACCTGCTCGTCCGCGCGCTCGACGAGGACCCGGAGCTGGACGACCTCGAGGGTTACGTCGAGGACTCCGGTGAAGGCCGGTGGACCCTCGAAGAGGCGATCAACAACGCGGTCCCGGCGCCGGTCATCTCGGCCGCGCTGTTCGCGCGATTCGCCTCGCGCCAGGAGGACTCGGCCGCCATGCGGGCCGTCGCCGCGCTGCGCAACCAGTTCGGCGGGCATTCCGTGAAGAAGGTCGGCGGCTAGGCGGGTTGTACCTCAGACATCTCCAGGTCACCGACTTCCGGTCCTGGCCACAAGCCGATCTCGAGCTCGAACCCGGCCCGACCGTCCTCGTCGGACAGAACGGCCGCGGCAAGACGAACCTCCTCGAGGCGATCGGCTACATCGCGACCCTGGGCTCGCACCGCGTCGCGACCGACGTGCCGTTGGTGCGGCACGGGTGCGAACGCGCGCTGATCAGGGTCGCGGTGGTCAACGACGACCGCGAACTGACGGTCGAGCTGGAGATCACCCCCGGCAAGGCGAACCGCGCGCGGATCAACCGCGGCGCGGTCGGCAAGCCACGTGACGTACTCGGGATCCTGCGTACGGTGCTGTTCTCCCCGGAGGACCTGGCGCTCGTGCGCGGGGATCCCGGGGAGCGTCGCCGCTTCATGGACGAACTCCTCGTGCTTCGCGCGCCTCGGTACGCCGGGGTCCGCGCCGACTACGAGAAGGTGCTGAAGCAGCGGAACGCCCTGCTCAAAACAGCGGGTAAGCGGCGTACGGGTCGCGAAGACCCGTACGCGTTGTCGACGCTCGATGTCTGGGACGACCACCTTTCGGTGGCGGGGGCGGCGTTGCTGGCGGCCCGGCTCAACCTCATCGCGGACCTCGCGCCGTACGCGGCCGCCGCGTACATGGGGGTCGCGCCCGACTCGAGCCCGGCGAAGATCGCTTACAAATCGAGCTTGGGCGAAGCGATGCCGGAGGGCTACGGCGTCCCAGATGGTCCTCGCGCCGACGAAGCGGTGCTCAAGGAAGTGCTGGTCGAGGCGATGGGCCGGTCCCGGAACCTGGAGCTGGAGCGGGGGGTGAGCATGGTCGGCCCGCACCGGGACGAGCTCGACCTCATCCTCGGCGAGGCCCCGGCCAAGGGTTACGCGAGCCATGGGGAGTCCTGGTCGTTCGCCCTCGCATTGCGTTTGGGAAGCTACGAACTCCTGCGTGGCGAGGCCGGGGAACCAGTGCTTCTCCTGGATGATGTGTTCGCCGAGCTGGACCGGCGTCGCCGAGCCCGGCTGGCGGAGGTGGCGGCAGGCGCCGAGCAGGTGCTGGTGACCGCCGCCGTGGACGAGGACGTACCCGCCGAACTGGCCGGGCACCGATTCCTCGTGGCCGATGGTGAGATCAACCGAGGATGATCCCGAAGCGGACACTCCGGGTGATCGGCGCCACAGCAGTTGCCCACCGATCTGGGGACAAACCTGTGGACAGTGTGGATAACACCGTGAACGCGTTATCGCCCCGCGTGACGAAGGGGCCTGAAAAGCGGCTTGACACCCCCCGTAAGGGCGGCAACCCGAGCGAGGGAGGCCTGTTCGACACGCAGAGTGAACAGGCCCCAGTATCGAACGGCCCAGCCGATACCAACGGCAAGGAGCCGACTACCGGCCGTGACCTCGCGCATGCCGCTTTGGAGGCCGCGAAGGCCAAAGCCAAGGCGCGTGGTGTCGAACCGGGCGTCCGCCGTGGCCGTATCACCGGAGGCGGGGCCGGCGCGAACGGACAGAGTTCGCGACGTCGTCGCTGGTCAGGGCCGGGTGCCGACACCCGCGACCCGCAACCGCTCGGCAGGCTCGCTTCCCGGATCGCGGTCGACCGCGGCTGGAACACGCGGCTGGCCAACGGTCAGGTCTTCGGCCACTGGGCGCGGCTGGTGGGTGAAGAGGTCGCCGAACACGCCCAGCCGGTGGCCTTGAAGGAAGGCGAGCTGACCGTGCGCGCCAGCTCGACGGCGTGGGCGACGCAACTGCGCCTGCTACAGGGTCAGTTGCTGACGAAGATCGCGGCAGGCGTCGGGCACGGCGTGGTGAAGAGGATGCGGATCCAGGGGCCGACGGCGCCGAGCTGGCGAAAAGGGCCGCGGCGCGTCCCTGGACGTGGTCCGCGTGACACGTACGGCTGATCCGAGTTGCGCTTCGCCGCGACTATGCCGCCAGTGTCCCGAGAAGGCGCCCAGAGTGCTTCGCGAACGTCAAGACTCTTCTTCGAACGAATTAGCGCGCCTGTGAGCAAATCAGGGGTGTCCTTGCCGCATGTCAGCGGACGCGGCCAAGTACACTGGAGACGAGCGAGCTTCCGCTCGGGGTAGACGAGGAGAATCAACGCCTGTGACCGAGAACAAGAGCGAGTACAACGCGTCGTCGATCACGGTGCTCGAAGGCCTCGAAGCAGTCCGCAAGCGTCCCGGTATGTACATCGGTTCCACCGGCGAACGCGGCCTCCACCACCTCGTCCAAGAGGTGGTCGACAACTCCGTCGACGAGGCGATGGCGGGCCATGCCACCAAGGTCGAGGTTACCCTGCTGGCCGACGGCGGGGTGCGGGTCGTCGACGACGGCCGAGGTATCCCGGTCGACATGCACCCCAAGGAGAAGAAGCCGACTCTCGAGGTCGTGCTCACCGTGCTCCACGCGGGCGGTAAGTTCGACAGCGACTCCTACGCGGTGTCCGGTGGTCTGCACGGCGTCGGCGTCTCCGTGGTGAACGCGCTCTCGAAGACACTGCTCGCCGAGGTCAAATACGGCGGCCGCAGCTGGCGCCAGGAATACACGAACCAGCTTCCCGGCGAGCTGCGGGACCTCGGCCCGGCCGACAGCACCGGAACGACGATCACCTTCTGGGCCGACGACGATATCTTCGAGACGACGACGTACAACTTCGAGACGATTTCTCGGCGTCTTCAGGAGATGGCCTTCCTCAACAAGGGCCTGACCCTTTCGCTGCGCGACGAGCGCGTCGCCGACGAAGAGACCGAAGTGGACGCCTCGGGCCAAGCGGCGAGGGTCAAGGAAAAGACCTACTGCTACCCGGGCGGTCTCGAGGACTTCGTCAAGCACATCAACGGCAGCAAGGACCCGATCCACGACAGCGTGATCTCTTTCGAGGCCAAGGGCACCGGCCTCGAAGTCGAGGTCGCCATGCAGTGGAACAACGGCTTCACGCCGTCGGTGTACACCTTCGCCAACACGATCAACACGCACGAGGGTGGCACGCACGAAGAGGGCTTCCGCGCCGCGCTCACCCGCGTCGTCAACGCGTACGCGCGCGAGAAGAAGCTGCTCAAGGAGAAGGACGCCAACCTGACCGGTGACGACGTGCGTGAGGGTCTCGCCGCGATCGTCTCGATCAAACTGGCCGAGCCGCAGTTCGAGGGCCAGACCAAGACCAAGCTGGGCAACAGCGAGGCCAAGACGTTCGTGCAGCAGACGTCGAACGAGTGGCTGGCCGACTGGTTCGAGCGCAACCCCGCCGAGGCGAAGACGGTCATCAACAAGTCGATCTCGTCGTCACAGGCGCGGATGGCCGCCCGCAAGGCGCGCGACCTGGTCCGCCGCAAGGGCGCGCTGGAGATCGGTGGACTGCCCGGCAAGCTCAAGGACTGCCGGTCGACCAACCCTTCGGAATGCGAGCTCTACATCGTCGAGGGCGACTCGGCCGGCGGTTCGGCCAAGGAAGGCCGCGACTCGATGTACCAGGCGATCCTGCCGATCCGGGGCAAGATCATCAACGTCGAGAAGGCCCGTATCGACCGCGTCCTCAAGAACACCGAGGTCCAGTCGCTGATCACCGCGCTCGGCACCGGTATCCACGAGGAGTTCGACCTCGAGAAGCTGCGGTATCACAAGGTCGTGCTGATGGCCGACGCCGACGTCGACGGCCAGCACATCACCACGCTGCTGCTCACGTTCCTGTTCCGCTTCATGACCCCGCTGATCGAGCACGGGCACGTGTTCCTCTCGCGTCCGCCGCTGTACAAGATCAAGTGGCCGCGGGCCGAGCCGGAGTACGCCTACTCCGACCGGGAACGCGACGCCGTCATCCAGGCCGGTGTCGAGGGGGGCAAGCGCCTTCCCAAAGACGACGCGATCCAGCGCTACAAGGGTCTCGGCGAGATGAACGCCGAAGAGCTGTGGGAGACCACGATGGACCCGGCGAACCGGCTGCTCGGCCAGGTCACCCTGGACGACGCCGCGCAGGCCGACGACCTGTTCTCCGTCCTGATGGGCGAAGACGTCGAGGCACGCCGCTCCTTCATCACGCGTAACGCCAAGGATGTGCGCTTCTTGGACGTGTGACCGCGTCCCCAGCTTCTTGTCCCTTTAGGACTTTCCACACGAGAAGGACCCCATGACGGAAACCTTGCCGCCTGCTCCGGACCACGACCGGATCGAAGCGGTCGACATCCAGCAGGAGATGCAGCGCTCCTACATCGACTACGCGATGAGCGTCATCGTGTCGCGGGCACTGCCGGATGTGCGGGACGGCCTCAAGCCGGTGCACCGCCGCGTGCTGTACTCGATGTTCGACTCCGGCTTCCGTCCCGACCGCGGATACAACAAGTGCTCCCGCGTCGTCGGCGACGTGATGGGCAACTACCACCCGCACGGTGACTCCGCGATCTACGACGCGCTGGTGCGGCTCGCCCAGCCGTGGGCGCTGCGGTACCCGCTGATCGACGGGCAGGGCAACTTCGGCTCGCCGGGTAACGACCCCGCGGCCGCCATGCGGTACACGGAATCCCGGCTCGCGCATCTCGCGATGCACATGCTGCAGGACATCGAAGAAGACACCGTCGACTTCTCCGACAACTACGACGGCCGCACCCAGGAGCCCGACGTCCTGCCGGCAAGGTTCCCGAACCTGCTGGTCAACGGCGGTTCCGGGATCGCGGTCGGGATGGCGACGAACATCCCGCCGCACAACCTGCGCGAGGTCGCCGACGGCGTCAAATGGGCGTTGGAGAACTTCGAGGCGACCGACGACGAGCTGCTCGCCGCGCTGCTGGTCCGGATCAAGGGCCCGGATTTCCCGACCAGGGCGATGATCCTCGGCAACTCCGGGATCGAGGACGCGTACCGCACCGGCCGCGGCTCCGTGCGCATGCGCGCGGTCGTCGAGGTCGAAGAGGACGCCAAGGGCCGCACGATCCTGGTCGTGTCCGAGCTGCCGTACCAGGTCAACCCGGACAACCTGGTGGAGAACATCGCGAACCTGGTCCGCGACGGCAAGCTCACCGGCATCTCCGACATCGCCGACGAGTCCAACAGCCGCAGCGGTATGCGGATCGTCGTCACGATCAAACGCGACGCGGTCGCGAAGGTCGTGTTGAACAACCTGTACAAACACACCCAGCTGCAGCAGAACTTCGGTGTCAACATGCTGGCCCTCGTCGACGGCGTGCCCCGCACGCTGCGCCTTGACCAGATGATCCGGCACTACGTGAAGCACCAGATCGAGGTCATCGTCCGCCGGACCCGCTTCCGGCTGCGGAAGGCCGAAGAGCGCGCCCACATCCTGCGCGGTCTGGTCAAGGCGCTGGACCTGCTCGACGAGGTCATCGCCCTGATCCGGCGCTCGCCCTCGGCCGAAGAGGCCCGTCCCGCGCTGATGAGCCTGCTCGACGTCGACGAAATCCAGGCGACCGCGATCCTCGACATGCAGCTTCGGCGCCTCGCGGCGTTGGAGCGGCAGCGGATCGTCGACACGCTGGCCGAGATCGAACTCGAGATCGCCGACCTCAAGGACATCCTCGAGAAGCCGGTGCGGCAGCGTTCGATCATCGCCGAGGAACTGCAGGAGATCGTCGACAAGTACGGCGACGACCGGCGCACCAAGATCATCCCGTTCGACGGCGAGGTCTCGGTCGAAGATCTCATCGCCGTCGAGGACGTCGTCGTCACGATCACCCGCACGGGTTACGCCAAGCGAACGAAAACCGATCTGTACCGATCGCAGAAACGCGGCGGCAAGGGCGTGCAGGGCGCGACCCTGAAACAGGACGACATCGTCCAGCACTTCTTCGTCTGCTCGACACACGACTGGATCCTGTTCTTCACGAACAAGGGCCGCGTCTACCGGGCCAAGGCGTACGACCTGCCAGAGGCCAACCGCAACGCGCGCGGCCAGCACGTCGCGAACCTGCTCGCGTTCCAGCCGGACGAGAAGATCGCCCAGGTCATCGAGATCCCGAACTACGAGGTCTCGCCGTACCTGGTGCTCGCGACCCGGCGCGGCCTGGTGAAGAAGACCAAGCTCACCGATTTCGACTCCAACCGCGCCGGTGGCCTCATCGCGGTCAACCTCCGCGAGGGCGACGAGCTGGTCGGGGCCGTGCTCGTGGCCGCGGAAGACGACCTGCTCCTGGTGTCCGCGGAGGGTCAGTCGATCCGTTTCCACGCCACCGACGAGGCGCTGCGCCCGATGGGCCGCGCGACGTCCGGTGTGCTGGGCATGCGGTTCAACGACGGTGACGAACTGCTCGGCGTCAACGTCGTCCAGCCGGACAGGTTCCTCCTCGTCGCCACCGACGGCGGCTACGCCAAGCGCACCCCCACCGACGACTATCCGGTCCAGGGCCGCGGCGGCAAGGGTGTGCTCACCATTCAGTACGACCGGAAACGTGGCAGGCTGGTGGGCGCGGTCATCGTCGACGCCGAAGACGAGCTTTACGCGATCACCTCCAGTGGCGGGGTGATCCGGACTTCGGCGGGACAGGTGCGCAAGGCCGGCAGGCAGACGAAGGGAGTGCGGCTGATGAATCTCGACGAAGGAACCACTCTTCTCGCGGTCGCACGCAACGCGGACGAGCCCTCAGACGTCGCCACTGCAGGTAGTACTGAAGGAGAAGAAACCCCGGCGTCGGAGCAGTAGGCGACGCCCCACGTACTGGGTAAGGACTGACACCTCGTGACACCATCCGAGAAGCCCGAAGCAGGCGGCGCGCAGGCGGGTTCGTCGAGCCCGCCCTGGCAGCGCGACAGCGCGGGGGAGGCCGACGGCACCAGTGAGCAGACGGTCTCGGTGTCTTCGGTCGCCACCGAGGACGTGGCCCACTCGGAACCGAAGCAGGACGCGACAACCGTGACCGATTACCACGGGGTCAGCGGCACCGCCGCGAAGAAGCTCTTCGGCGACAGCGGAGAGGGCGACCAACCCGCCCCCTCCGCCATCCCGTCGGCCTCCCGCACCCGTGCCACGCCGACGGCGCTCCGCCGCCCCGGCCGTGGACCGCGTCGCGCCAGCCTGCAGATCAAACGCTTCGACCCGTGGTCGGTGCTGAAACTGTCCCTCGTCCTCGGCGTCGCACTGTTCTTCGTGTGGCTCGTCGCCGTCGGCGTCCTGTACACCGTCCTCGACGGTATGGGCGTGTGGGACAAACTCAACGGGACCTACTCGTCGCTTGTCGGCGGGGAAGGTGCCGACGCACCGGCAGACCCGTTGATCAGCGCGGGCCGCGTCTTCGGGATCGCGGCCATCCTCGGCGCCATCAACATCGTGCTGATCTCGGCCCTCGCCACCGTCAGCGCGTTCATCTACAACGTCTCCGCCGACCTCGCCGGAGGCCTGGAAGTGACCCTTTCCGAACGAGAGTGACCCGGTTGCAGGACGCCGAAAGGCGTCCTGTAATCTTCTCTTCGTTCGGGCCCATAGCTCAGGCGGTTAGAGCGCTTCGCTGATAACGAAGAGGTCCCAGGTTCAAGTCCTGGTGGGCCCACTCCGAAAGCCGGTTCGCGATCATCGCGAGTCGGCTTTTCTGCTGCGTGGGCAAGCTCACGCGAAACGGGGAAGGGTCGCGGGCGCCTTGGCGTTCCACCTGTGGAGCCCTGCCGGACTTCTCTTCCCGGCAGGGCTTCTGCCATCGCGTGTTTCCACGTGGAACGTCGGGCGCCAGGCGTCCGGGGATCGGCGTGCAGTAGCATCGGTGGGCAAGCGGAGCAACTCGGCGGAAAGAGGGGGCTTCTGATGAAGAAGCTGTTGGCGCTCGCGGTCATCGCGGGCGGCGTGCTGTTCGTGATCAAGCGCAACAAGGCCGCCAAGGCCGAGGCCGACCTCTGGCGTGAGGCCACCGCGCCGACCGAGCGCCCGCTCGGCGCCGTCTCCACGAACGGAAGCACCCCGGCCAAGGCCGCGGACGCGTCCCGCAACAACTGAGCTTTCCGCGGGCGGTTATTCTGTGACCGCTCGCGACTCGGGGCTGTAGCTCAATTGGTAGAGCACCGCCTTTGCAAGGCGGGGGTCAGGGGTTCGATTCCCCTCAGCTCCACACACAAACGGCCTGGCCGAGGATTTCCTCCAGCCAGGCCGTTTTGCTGTCGGTACGCGCTCTTGAACGGTCCTTCGCAATCCGACAACGAATTCACAGCGGAACCGAACCGAATGGGCGGCCGCGAGAGTTCTGTGACCTGGACCAACCCCATGCGATGTCGTCGACCGCGAGAAACGGTTCGTCGACCACAATCGCGGGGGTCGAACCGGTGAACGCCACCCGCCCAACCGACGAAGACCAGATCGATGACGCCCGCCCCACCTGTCGACAAGTTCGCGCCCACGACGATCGTCGCCATTCCACCCGCGAAGGCGTACGCGAGCCGTCGCGGGCGCAGGGTTCCGAGGTCGAACAGCGGCACGAGACCGGCTAAGAGGACGGGACCGTCCGGATAGCCGATGCCCAGGTAGAGCAGGAGCGCAAACGCTTCCGTCCCAGCCACCGTCGCCAGACAGCGGCGAGCGCGAGACAGGCGACCGCGACGACGGTGAACCCGAGCGCGTCGATCGGACGTTCCCCGTGATCGGGTTCGAGGTTCGCCGTGCCGACGACGAGCACCGCGCTCACCGCGAGCCAGCCGGCCGCGGCTCCGCCCCGGATCAGCCACTTCACCGGCCCAGTCTGCCGAAGCAAGCCCACGGGCGCGTCCGCCTTCTGTGGATCTCGACTACGTCAGATGTGCAGCAACCGCTCGTCGAGTTCCGCCAGGTAGTCACGGCCGAACTCGCCCTTCTCCAGGTCCCGCCACAACACCGGTGGGAGATCCTGAGCGACCTCGGGGGAACGCGACGCGGCGGCCAGCGCGATGGTCGCGGCGGTGTCGACGTCGCCGGTGAACGCGACGCAGGTGTGGAGCATCCGGGCGAGACCACCGCCATCGGCGAGTACGGTCAGCGCGGCGCGGACGCTCATCCAGCCCTGTGGCCCGATCTTGCCTGACCACGGCCGCGCCCAGCCGCCGTGCCCGACGTCCTCGGGAAGCACCCCGTCGATCCACCGCGCGACCTCGGCCAGCGGGCCGAGCCGATGGTGGCAGTAGTGGACGGCGAGCGCCGCCGCCTGGGCCGCGGCGATCCCGGCCGGGGTGTCGTGCGTGATCCTGGCCTGCAGTTTCGCGTGGTAGAGGACGTCGTCGACGGTCGGCAGGACCCCGATCGGCCCGGCCCGCATGGCCGCGCCGCTCTTGTCGCTCTGCGGCTGGAGCCGTCGCAGCAGCTCTTCGCCGTCTTGGACCTCGCTGAGCAGCTGATGGAAGCGTGGCGCGTAACCGTCGTGCGGATCGCGGTGGTAGACGAGCACGAACTGCTCGGCGAGCAGCGGCGGCGTCCACCGGCGACCCGAGACGAGCAGTTCGGCGATCGCGATCGTCATCTGCGTGTCGTCGGTGTAGCGGCCGGCCGGGACGCCGAGCTGGCCGGGATGCGGCACGTATCCGGCCAGCGTGTTGTGCTCGGCGACGAAACTCGGGTACGCGTGCTCGAAGGAGCCTCCGTACGCGTCGCCGATGGCCAGTTCGACCAGCATCAGACTCCTTCAGGCGGTCAATCGTGCCGTCTCCGAAAGGCAGTTTGCCGTAGGTCTGGCGGCAAAGCCGGAAAACCGGCCGAGATGCGTGAAGCGCGTCCCTGTGCGATCGCGAGCAGGTCCTGGTGCAAGTTCTCGAGCTGGACGCGCCGCAGGCACCGCCGACGCGATGGGGGAACCTTCCGAGAACCGCCTGCGCATCACCCGAGCGTGCCGGGCTGCGGTACGCCACCGAATGCCCATACCGTGGAGACATGGCGACCGAAAAGCTGCGCGCGTGGTGGGCACATCGGCAAGGTCTCGACGGATCGTTGCACGGCGCCCCGGCGGCGGGCGTGCTGGAGCGGACCGGCTGGATGCGTTCCGTGGGCGGTTCGGCGCCCTACCTCGGGCTGTTCGCCAGAGCCCGTCTGGACCGCGAGACGGTCGACGCGGACGTCGCCCGGCTCGCCATCCACGAACTGCCCTCGGCTCGCGGCTGCGCCTACGTTCTGCCCGCGGCGGACTTCGAACTCGGCTTGACCGTCGGCGCCGGCGCACCGGCGGGTGAAATCGCGGCCGCGGAGAAGTACCTCGGCGTCACACAGGCCGAGATCGAGCAGTTGTGCGTCACCGTCGCCGACCTGCTCGACGCGTCGGCCGGACCGCTCGACTCGGCCGCGATCAAGGCCGCCGCCGGGCCCGCGGTCCGCAACCTCGGTGAGGCGGGTCGCAAACGCGGCACCACCACGACGTTGCCGCTCGCGCTCGGCCTGCTCCAGGTCCGCGGCGACATCCGCCGGGTCCCGGCCAACGGACGGCTGGACCAGCAGCGCTACGGCTACGTCCGCTGGACGCCGTCCCCGCGCGGTGGACTGTCCGATATGGACACCGCGCAGACCGAACTGGCCCGGCGGTACTTCTCGTGGGCGGCACCGGCGTCGCTCAAGCATTTCCGCTGGTTCTCCGGTTTCACCGCGGCGAACGCCAAGAAGGCCGTGGCATCGCTGGAACTCGTGCCGCTCGACGGCACCGATCTGCTGATGCCCAAGTACCTCGCGGACGACTTCGACGCCTTCGCCGTGCCGTCGGAGCCGTCGTACGCGCTTCTCGCCGGGATCGACGGCATCCACCTGCTGCACCGCGAGATGTCACGGTTGCTCGATGACGCCGATGTCGGACGCCCGGTGCCCGGTGGCCGCGCGGGGGAGACGCTGGGCGGGCAGGCGGATCCACCGAGCCACCTGATCGTCGACCGAGGCCGCTTCGCCGGCTTGTGGGAGTTCGACACCGAGACGAACAAGATCGTCTACAAGGTCTTCGGGGACGAAGACGCCGCACTGCGTAAGACGGTCGTGGAGACCGAGGAATTCGTCCGCGACCAGCTGGGCGACGCCCGGAGCTTCAGTCTGGATTCACCGAAGAGCCGGGCGTCGCGAGTCGCCGATCTCAGAGCTTGACCGGTCAGGCTCCGGCTTCGTCGATGGGGACCAAGTGTCGTTCACCGTCGTCGTTCCCGATTGCCGTTTACGGCCAGAGGTGTTCTTTGCGCCAGGTCTCGTTCTCACGCCGATAGCGGAGGCGCTTGTGCCGCCGGTCGTGGCTGGCCTGCCAGAACTCCACTTCGGACGGCGTCACCAGATAGCGGGTCCAGGTTTCCGGTGCCACGCCGGGATTGTCTTCGACCCACCGGCGCGCTTCCTCGGCAGCGCGGTCGAGATCGCCCGGGTCTTCGAGGACCTGGGACTGCCTGCCGACGAACGCCTCCACCCGGGACGCCGGCGGCCGGGCGGTGAAATCGGCCGCGGAAACCTCGGGGTCGGCAGGCGAGACCGGGCCCCGCAACCGGACCTGACGGCCGCGTCCCGGCCAGAAGAACGTCAGTGCGGCGTACGGATTCTTCGCCAGCTGAACGCCTTTCGGGCTTTCGGAACTCGTCGCGACCGCCCAGGTGCCACCGTCGACGGCCTTGAGGATCACGACCCGCGCGTCCGGCACTCCATCAGTGTCCACTGTGGACAGAGTGACGGCGTGCGGCGCGAGGACGTGTTCCCCGGCCTCGTCGAGCCATTCCAGGAACAGTTCGCTCGGCGTGCCCGGTGTGCTCCCGGAGTCGAACTCCGGCAGCTCTTCGGGGAACGACTGCCAGCCGCGCAACGAGCCGGTCACCGGTCAGTACCCCGGCGGGCGCTGGCCGTGCTGCGGATAACCGGGCGCGGGCGGCGGATAGTGCGGCGGATGCTGACCGGGCGGCACGCCCTGCGCGGGCGGCGGCCCGACCGGCGGGTACTGGTGGGGAGGCGGCGGCTGCTGCGGCTGCCAGCCGGGCGGCGGCATCGGCGGTCCGGGCGGCATCGGCGGCTGCTGGCCCTGCGACTGCTGCCACTGCACCTGCTGGTAGACCTCGGCCGGTTGCGGGAAACAGAAGGTCAGCTTCGCGTTGACCGAACCCTGCACCGCCGCGCCCCACAGCTTCCCGCCGACGAACGCGTACATCTGCGCCGCCGAAACGTCGACGGCCACCATGCGCGTCTCGCCGCCGAACTGATTGCCGGACTTCGCCGACGCGGCCTGCGCGGCGTCCGGGTACACCCGGTCCCCGATCAGGCAGGCGATGACCACCGAAGCCGCCGTCCAGCCCACCGTGCCCCACACGTTCGCACGCGCGTGCTGCGTCGCCAGCCCGGTGAAGTCGTACAACGCGGGCGCGGTCACCTCCGGGATCGCCGCGGCGACCACGCAATAGTTCATCGTCGACAGCATCACGGATTCGGTGTACAGACCCACCACGGCCGCGCTCGGGCCGATCTGGACCGTGTTCAGCCTGCCACCGCTGCGCTGGATACGTTCCGCCACCGCACCCAGGTACTGCTCCTTGGTGAGCACTGATGCCTCCTGAAGACCGCTACGCACCGCCATCGTCGCACGAACAGGGCGGATGGATGCGGCGACGCGGTGAACCGATCTGCTTCACTGGACGCCACTATGCGACGTCTTCTGATCTTGCCGCTCGTGGTGCCGCTCCTCGCGGCCTGCGGGCCGACGGAACAGCCGCCGCCCGCGGCGAACCCGACCGCGCCGTCGAGCACCCCGGCGCCCCAGATCCCGCCGCCGCCGGAACCCACCGGCAAGGGCCCGTGCCCGTATCTGGGCACCGAGTTCGTTTCGGATGCCAACGGGCAGAAGGTCTCCAAGGTCAAGACGTCGGCCGACCAGCCGCAGCCGACCTGTTTCTTCTACGCGCTCAGCGGGAAACTGCAGCTCACTGTGCGCGTCTACGTCGGAGAACCCGCCGTCGCCAAGGCTTTGGTCGACCAGGCGGCACCCATCGACACCTCCAACCCCGCCGACGAACCGGCGGGCTGGAAAGGCGGCTACCAGCCGTCCGGTGACGGCGCCGTTTACGCCGTCGCGAAAGGTGGGAACGCGGTAGTCGTGACCACCAACCAGAAGCAGAGCATCAAAGCACGTACGGTGGCGAAGGAGGCTATCGGTGAGCTGCAGCTCTAGGTAGTGGTATCCACACGTCAGAGTGAAGTTGATCTTGTACTACCCTGTGCCGCACGCGCGAGGGTTCGCGGGACCCAGCGCAATGCCAGATCCGGCGGAGGCCGCCTCGCGGTGTGGCTCGGCGGCACAAAAGATCATTTCTCCCCATAAGACAAAAGGACAGGTTTCGTGGCTGACACCCTCAAGGAAATCTTGCTCGACTCCACCCGCCGCCCGGCGGTCGTGAGCGACTTCGAAGGTCTCGTCGACGCCGAGGTTTCGGACAAGGGCGGCGTTTCGGGTGCCGTCGTGAAGACCGGCTTCGCCGCCGTCAAGAAGATCAAGCCGGGCATCATCCCCTCCGCCGTCGACGCGCTGCTCGACGACTTCACCGGCGCCCTCGAGCCGTTCTACGGCGACTACAAGGCCAAGGGCGGCAACGACTTCGGTGCCTACCTGGTCAGCCGCAGCGACGAGGCCGCCGACGCGCTCCTGTCGGTCACCGACGCGCGCGCCGACAAGAGCAGCCGCGACAGCATCAAGAAGGTCTACGGCAAGCTGCGCCCGAACGGCAAGAAGAACGTCGAGGAGGCCCTTCCCCGCCTCGGCCAGCTGATCGACAAGCACGCTGCTGCGTCTGTTTAATCGCGCGCTGACGTAAACGCGCCGAAGGGGCGTCGATCCGCTTCCCACTCACGTGGGGCGGAGAGGCGCCCCTTCATCGCGTTTACGTGGGCCTTCGGCCCGAAAGAGGGCGCGCGACCGGTGAAGTCTCGCCGTCGCGCTGGCGCGCTTCGGCGAGACGGGGGGTCCGCCGGTGCTGTTGTGGGGTGCGTTGATCTTCGGGCTTGGGTCGCTTTGGACGTGAGAGGGCCGTCCAGTGGCCTTGTGGGTCACTGGACGGCCCGTGCGACAAGTAGGGGACGAGGGGTAGGCGTCAGTTCTTCTTGTCGGCGGAGCTGGTTGAAGCCTGGTGCCCGTTCTTCGGGGTACCGGACTTCGGTGTCGCGGGCTTCACCGGAGCCGGAGCCGGAGCCGGAGCCGGAGCCGGAGCCGGAGCCGGACCGGAAGCGGCAGGCTTCGCGGGATCGGGCTTCGGCGCGGCCGCGGCCCCGGCCGGAGCGGCGGGCTTCACGGGGGGAGCGGGCGGTGCCTTCGGCGGAGCAGGCGCCACCGGCGGCTCCTGCTTGGAACGCAGGGCGTAGGCGGCACCGCCGCCGACCACCGCGATACCGATGACCCACGGCCAGCGGCGACGCTTACGCGTCCCCTTGGCAGCGGACTTCGCTTCCACGAGCGCGGCCCTGAAGTCCTTCTTCGCGGCCTTGAAGTCCTTCTTGCCCCGGCGCTTGGACTCACCGGTGGACTTCGCGGCCAGGATCGCGGCCTTACGTGCCTTACGGCCCGGCTTCCGCATCTCGGAAATCCTGGCCAACGCCTCCTTACGAGCCGCCTTCGAGCTCCGCTTGAGCTCCTTGCGGGTCAGTTCCGTCTTCTTCGCGAGCTTCTTGCGCGCGCGACGGCTGGTCTTAGCGATCTCACCGGCGCTCTCGGAGAGCTTCTGCTCGGCTACCTCGACGGCGTGGGCGGTGGCTTCCTTACCCGCCTCAACCGCACGTTTACGCAGGCCGAGCGCGCCGGCCTTCGCCGACTCGCTCACCGAATCTGCGGTCCGGGTCATGGCCTTCACCTCATCAATCGTTTTGATTCTGCTTCGTTGCTCGTAACCTATCGTGCCCCTTTCCCCCAGATCTTGCCGCAGATGGCACGATGACGCTCGTGACTGAAAGCAAGGGATCCCTCATCGGTGGCGCATCGAAGGCCACTCTGCACACCAATCAGGGTGACATCCACCTGAACCTGTTCCCCGACCACGCGCCGAAAACGGTCGCGAACTTCGTCGGGCTGGCGGAGGGCGGCAAGGAGTACACCCAGCCCAACGCGCAGGGCACGAACTCGGGCCCGTTCTACGACGGGTCGATCTTCCACCGCGTCATCGACGGCTTCATGCTCCAGGGCGGCGACCCGACCGGCACCGGCCGCGGCGGCCCCGGCTACAAGTTCGGCGACGAGTTCCACCCGGAGCTCCAGTTCTCCAAGCCGTACCTGCTGGCCATGGCCAACGCCGGACCCGGCACCAACGGCTCACAGTTCTTCATCACCGTCGCCCCGACGACGCACCTGAACTTCAAGCACACGATCTTCGGCGAGGTCGCGGACCAGGCATCCCGCGACGTCGTCGACGCGATCGGGCGCACGGCGACCGGTCCGGCCGACCGTCCGCTGCAGGACATCGTCATCGAGAAGGTCAGCATCACCCGCGAAGGCTGACAACGCTGATCACAAAGCCGGCTACGGGGGATTTCGGTAGGTTGGTGGCATCGTGAGCCAACCACCGAATCCCCAGTACCAGCAGGCCGCCATGCCTGGTTGCTGGTGGCACCCGAACCGGCGGACCGGGCTGAGCTGTTCGCGCTGCGAGCGTCCAGCCTGCCCGGACTGCCTGCGTGAAGCGTCCGTGGGCTTCCAGTGCACCGACTGCGTGCAGGCAGGCCGCCAGCAGGACCGCGTCCAGCAGAAGCAGTATCGTGACGCCGGCTACGGCGCGACCACCCTCGCCGGCGCTCAGCCGCCTCGGACGGCTCTCGTGACGCCGGCCCTCCTGGCGCTCAACGTCGTCATCTTCTTCATCACGGTCGCGCTGTCCGGCAGCATCTCGAACAACAACATCTCGGAGTTCTTCCAGCTCGGCAACCTGGACAACGCGCCGACACTCGCGGGCAACGAGTGGTGGCGGATCTTCACCTCGGGATTCCTGCACTTCGGCGTGCTGCACATCGCGAGCAACGCCTTCTCGCTCTGGTTCGTGGGCCGCCCGCTGGAGCTCGCGCTCGGACGGCTCCCGTTCACCGCGCTCTACTTCGTGTCGATGCTCGGCGGCTCGGCCGCGTGCCTGGTGTTCTCGGGCCTCGACGCCTTCCCCGTGGTGGGCGCGTCCGGCGCCATCTTCGGGCTCATCGGCGCGTACACGGTCATCGTCATCAAACTCAGGCTCAACCCGACCTGGTTGCTGATCATCCTCGGCCTGAACGTGTTCATCACCTTCCAGGTGCCGAACATCTCGATCCTCGCCCACGCGGGTGGTTTCGCCGCCGGTCTCTTGGCGACCTTCGCCCTGCTGTACGCCCCGGAAAAGAACCGGCTCCGCTGGCAGATCGTCGGCATCGCGATCGTCGTCGTGGCGATCATCGGGCTCATCGTCTGGAAGGACGCGCAGACGGTTTCCGCCGCGTACTGCCAGTTCACGCCATACCAGGGCCAGTCCGTCTACATCTGCTACCGGTAGTAGCTCCGCTTCCCCCACGTGGGGAGAAGCAACGTGACTGGGTACTTTTAGGGGGGTGCTGTTCGCCCCCGTCGTCGCGAAGACTCTGCTTCCCGGCGTCACTTCGTCGGTGGCGACGCAGACCGTCAGCACGACGAGGCCGGGCGCGGCCAGTGGCTGGGAGGTCACCGCCGATCTGCTCGCCAGCCTTGTCGTACGAGATCTTCGGGGAGTACGCGTCGCCCGCGGTCGCGGGCTGGTCACACGGCCCGAACGGCGACGTCCACTACTACGACAACGCCTGACCCTTGAGGGCGGTGAGGACGTCCATGACGTCCCTGGGGTCCTCGCCGAGGTCGATCCGGCCGAACACCAGCAGATGTTCGCCGGATTCGACCTCGAGGGTCAGACTGTCCCGGCCGAAACGGCGCGTCGTGCGCAGCCGGAGCCGGGCTTCGGCCCAGGAGTACTGGTACGCGCCACCGGCGGTCCTGGCCAGAATCCCGTCGGGACCGGCGGCCAGCCGGGGACGGAGCAGGGTGCCATGCAGCGCGAGTGCGCCGACGGAGAGCACCGAGATCCCCGTCAGCACGGTGCCGCCGACGTCACCCCCGATGGCCAGCCACACCACACCTGCCAGCAAGAACAGGGTGATCGCCCAAGCCACTACCACAACGTTCTGCTGCGGTGCCCACGAGGTGGGGTAGTTATCCACAGGGGTTATCCACACTGGGGATGAGTCACACCGGTGTAATTCGGCGTCAAGCCGCCAACCGGGGTAATGCTCACCGCCACCGCATCGTCATAAGCAACCCGGCGATCATCAGCACGAAGCCGATCGCGAAGTTCGTGTTGCCCAGATCCGCCATGAAGGGGATCTTGTCACCCGCGATGTAGTTGACGACCAGCCACAACAGGCCGACCAACATGAGACCGAACATCACGATCTTGTAGAACAGGTTCGACGGGCCCGCGGCCTTGACCTTCACCGGCGTGCGGCGATCGGTCGGCGGGGTGTACGCCGTCTTCTTGCGGACCTTGGACTTCGGCATCGTGTTCCTCGCGTACTGTTCGGCTTCCCTGGTGGCGATGACCCGCTTTCGGGTGCGCAACCAGCGCCACGTGCACACGTTAACGTAAACAGGCGCCGCTGGGCACCGTCCGGGACCGGTCGATTTCCCGCACTGTGACAATGGTGTCACACACGGTTCGACACTGTGCTGGTTCGACACTGCGGCTTGGTTCGAGACTGAGGAGCTTGCGTGGCTGAGCGGGAAGAGCCGGGCGGGGACCGACGGCGGTACTCCGAACGCCCACCCGGCGAGGGCCGTCCAGTGCCCCGGCGTAGGCCGGAGGACGCGGCCGGGCCGCGTCGCGGCCAGGGAGAGACGCCTTCGCCCCGCCGAAGGCCGCAAGAAGGCAGGTCGCCGGACGGGCCACCGCCGCGACGCCGGATGGATGGGCCACCACCGCGCCGTCGTCCCGCGCCGCCGCCGGGGTCGACCGAGGAGACCGTCATCTTCGAACCGGTCGGCGGCGGTACCGCGACCGAAGAACGCCCCCCGGCGGAACTGGGCAAGGGCGGCGTCGCCATCCGGACAGTCGGGGAACTCCTCATCACCGCGGGGCTGGTGGTGCTGCTGTTCATGGTCTACGAGGTCTACGTGACCGACCTCTTCTCCGCGGGCAAGCAGTCCGAGGCGAGTTCGGAACTGGACGGCGACTGGTCGAAGGACCGGCAGCTGCATCCGGACCTCGTCGACGGGAAGGCGTTCGCCAGGATCCACATCCCGGTGTTCGGCGCCGACTTCAACTTCACCATCCAGGAAGGCACCACCGAGGCCGCGCTTGAAGTCGGCCCCGGCCACTACAAGGGCACCGCGCTCCCGGGCGAGCCAGGCAACTTCGCGATCGCCGGCCACCGCGTCGGCAAGGGCGCGCCGTTCAACGACCTCGACAACGTCAGCTCGTGCGAGCAGATCATCATCGAGACGCAGACCGACTTCTACATCTACAAGGTGCTGCCCTACAAGGACGAGGTCGAGGGCTGGGCCACGGGCAAGGGCGCCGACCCGAAATGCAAGAACGTCGGGACGCTGCGTGACCCGAACGCCGTCGACGGCGGCGCCTACGGCGAGACCAACGGCCGCCGCATCGTGTTCCCGACCAAGGGCGACACGGTGAACCCGGTGCCGTACAAGGACCCGGAGATCTTGCCCAAGGCCGAGCAGGTCTCCCTGCTTACGCTGACGACGTGTCACCCGAAGTTCTCGGCGCGCGAGCGGCTCATCATCCACGCGGTGCTGGCCCAGCAGGTGCCGAAGAACCAGGTCGGCTCCTACGCCGAACTCCTGCCCAAGCTCTCGGAGGCGCGCTGATGTACGGCTGGATCTGGCGCAAGCTGCCGGGCCCCTTCGCGGTGAAGCTGATGACGTCGGTCGTGCTGGCGCTGGGGATCGTCGCCCTGCTGATGTTCGTCGTCTTCCCGTGGCTGGAACCGCGGCTGTGGTTCAACGAAGTGAGCGTCCAATAGGCGTGCGTTTTGGTGTCTTCCTCGTTTCCGGGCGGTTTCCCGGGCAGGAGGACGCCGACGTCCTGCGCAGGTCGGTCGCCGCCGCCGTCGCCGCCGAACGGGCCGGATTCGACGACGTCTGGTTCGCCGAGCACCACTTCATGCCGTACGGCGTGTGCCCGTCCGCGATCACGCTCGCCGCGCACGTGCTCGGCCGCACCGAACGGATCGCGGTCGGCACCGCGGTGAGCGTGCTGTCGATCGCGCATCCGGTGGCGCTCGCCGAACAATGGTCGCTGCTCGACGCGGTTTCCGGCGGACGGCTGCGGATCGGCGTCGGCCGGGGCGGGCCGTGGCAGGACCTCGAGGTGTTCGGCACCGGGGCGTCCCGCTACGAAACGGGGTTCGAGGAGAGCCTCGATCTGCTGCTCGCGGCGATGACTTCGAAGACCGTCTCGGCCGATGGCGACCACTTCGAGTTCCGTGAGGTCCCGATGGTGCCGCGGCCCCAGCGGGCTCCGCGCCTGGTCGTGGCCTGCGGTGACGCCGGATCGCGTGCCGTCCGGCTGGCTGCCGACCGTCGGCTGCCGATGCTGCTCGGCCTGCACGCCGACGACGACGCCAAGATCGAAACCCTTGCCGCATATGGGGATTCGGCCGCCGAACACGTCTCGACGGTGATGTGCCAGGTGGGGGACGACGCGCTGGACGTCGTGCGGTCGGCGTTGCCGGGTTCCCTGAAGGAGGGGTTCGCCGGGCACGTCTCCCTGAACGGCAAGCGGGGGCTGGACAAGGATCCGGTCTCCTACACCGACAAGCTGTGCGAAAGGCACCCGATCGGCGGAGTGGGGTACTGCGTCGACAGGCTGGGGACGAGCATCCGGCGTACCGGGATCTCCCACGTGATCATGATGGTGGAAGCGTCCGGTACGCCGGAGGGAACGCTCGAGAACATCGCGCGGATCGGCGCCGAAGTGCTACCCGCGCTGCGAACCGGCTAGCAGTCGCGCAGTTCCGGGCTCTGGTTCAGCAGCTGGCCGCGTGGCGAGACGAACGCGCGGTAGCGGTCACTGTCCACATGGGACTTCTTGAACACGGCGATCCGGTGGCAGTTCTGGAACGCCAGCTTCACGCCGAAGTGCCGTTCCAGCCCGCCCCGGATGGCGTCCGAGGCCAGCGCCCGCAGCAGCTGACCGCGTTCGGCCTCGCTCGGCGGCGGCGTCTCGTTGTCGGCGAACCCGTCGGGCGCGCCGTCGGCCTCCGCGATGACACCGGTGATCACGGTCCAGGCGTAGGGCAGGGATTCCCGGACACAGGCGACGAATTCGGCGTCGGAGACCTCCCCGCGCTCGGCCTTCTCAAGCAGCGCGGGCGATACATCCAAAGACATCGAACCTCCAAGGTGAACGTTGGCCGTCTCCCTGACTACCCACCCGCGGCCCGCGCCACAAGAGAAAACGATCATCATCACCACTTTGGCGGAAGCCGCCGTCACTCCCAGCGAAAGAGCTTCGCCGCCACTGCACAACTGCCCACCGCGAAAACCGCCAGAACGGCGAGTTGCAGCGGCTGGGCACCGGTGCCGGTCCAGGCGTCTTCGAGGGCTTTGACGCCCGGCGGGATGTACGCGCCGATGTTCTGGATGACCTCCGGGAGCAACGGACGCGGCAGCCAGACGCCGCCGAGGAACATGATCGGGAAATAGGCGATCATCGCGATCCCTCCCGCGGCGCGGCTGGTCTTGGCGACCGACGCGGCGATCAGGCCGAGGCCGAAGATCGCGGCCGTGCCGAGGACGAACGCGAGCAGGAAGCCGAGCGGGTCGCGCGGGCTGGGGACGTCGAAGACGACGTCGGCCGCCACGAGGAGTATGCCGACCCCGCCGATCGTCACGGCGACGTTGATGATCAGCTGCGCCACCAGGAGTTGGGCCGGGTGTACCGGGGTGGTGGCGAAGCGGCGGAGGATGCCCTGTTCGCGGTAGGACGCGATGATCCCGGGGATCGACTGCAGGCCCATCATGGCGATGGTGAGCACGATCATCGACGGTACCCAGGCGTCGAGGAAGCGCATCCCCGTCGTTGTTTCGCTCTCCGCGCGAATGCCGGGGATCACCCCGAGCACGGCCGTGATGGCCGTCGGCAGCACGAGCCCGGAGATGACGAAGCCCGGTGAGCGCAGGGCGAGTTTCGTTTCGGTGATGGTGATCTTGGTGAGCGTGTTCATTTCTCGTCTCCGGGATCAGTCGCGGCCGGTCAGGGTCACGAAGGCGTCGTCCAAGGTGGTTTTACCGGCGCGGTCGCGGAGCTCGCCGGGAGTGCCGGTGGCGACCACGCGTCCGGCGTCGAAGATCGCGAGGCGGTCGCAGAGGCGTTCGGCCTCGTCCATGAAGTGCGTGACGAGCAGGACGGTGACCCCGCTGTCGCGCACGGTCTCGACGAGCTTCCAGGTGTCGCGGCGCGCGTGCGGGTCCAGTCCGGTGGTCAGCTCGTCGAGGACGGCGACCTCGGGGCGGCCGACCAGCGCGAGCGCGATCGAGACGCGCTGCTTCTGCCCGCCGGAAAGCTTGCCGAAGTACTTGTTCCGCTGCTCGGTGAGACCCAGTTTCGTAAGCAGGTCGCCGGTGTCGGCGGGGTTCGCGTAGAAGGACGCGTAGAGGTCGAGTGCCTCGTGGACCTTGATCTTGTCCGGCAGGCTGCTCTCCTGAAGCTGTGAGCCGAGGCGCTGCCGGAGGAAGTTGTGGTCCTTGCCGGGGTCGAGCCCCAGGACCGACATGCTGCCGGAGTCCGGCGTTCGCAGTCCCTGGAGGCATTCGACGGTGGTGGTCTTGCCCGCGCCGTTGGTCCCGAGGATCCCGAAGATCTCGCCCTGTTCCACGTGGAACGAAACGTCGTCGACCGCGACGTGCTCTCCGTACGTCTTGCGGAGGTTGCTGACTTCGATGAGTGGCATGCGAAAAACGTTATGGTGCAACGCTTTTCTTCTGAATGGGGCTAGAAGCCCGGTTGGGGTGGGGCTGGGCCCACCCCAACCGGGGACCTGTGGTCACTGCGCCGGGTGAGGGCGGTGGGCGAGACTTCTCGCATGATTCGCAAGTACCTCACCTCGGTGCGCCGCGGCCTCGCGCTCACCGGCCTGGCCCTGGTGAGCTGGCTGGACCTCCTGCTCGTGCTGGTGGGGTTCTGCCTGCTCTGCGCGGGTCTGGTCTTCGCGTACACGCTGGCGCTGGAGGGGGCACGGCCGCGCGCCGTCCTCACCCGGCGGCTGGCCGGGCGCTGGTGCGGTATCGACGTCGAGTCGCCTTACCGGCCCGCTCCGCCCGAGCCGGAACGTGAGCGCGATGGCTGGTACCGCGAAGGGAACAGCCTGTTCAAGCGGTCGTGGTTCATCAAATGGACCAAACGGTTCGAGTGGATCTCCGACGACCCGGCGACCGGGCGCGATCTCGGCTGGCAGCTGTGGAACCCCTTCGCGGGTCTGCTGCTCGTGCCCGCGGTTCTGCTGACCGGACCGCCCGCGCTCCGGCTGTACGGCAAGTGGACCCGCTGGTGGCTCGGACCGCGTGAGCGTCGTGGCGGCGAGGGCTGGCTCAAACGGCACCTCAAGGCGCTCGGGTTCCAGCTGGGGCTGTTCGGGCTTTCGGCCGCGCAGCTCGGGATGGCGGTTCCGACACTGCTCGTGCTGATCGGCCCGGCGCCGCTGTTCCCGACGCTGGTCGTCGCCGGCCGGACGGTGACCGACACCCTGCGCCGCGAAGCCAAGAACTGGACCGGGGTGCGGATCGACCGCCCCTACCTGCCGGAGCCGTCGTTCCCCTTGCCGCGGGCGGACGGGATGTACCAGCACGGACGGCAGTTGTACGACACGCCGTGGTGGCCGGCGCGGCTGGCGCGCTGGCGCTGGGCGATGCGGGATCGGGCGACCTGGCGTGACCTGGCGGCCGCGCTGGTCAACTCCGTGGTGCTGCTGCTGATGGCGCTGCCGACGGCGGCCTTGGTGTTCTTCGGATTCCAGGGTGTCTTGGCGTTGTGGGTATGGCGTCCGATCGCCCAGTGGACGAACACCGGATGGTCGACCACGCACTGGTTCTCGATGATCGGCCTGCCCGAGGCGACCAGCCATGGGCAGGCGCTCGCGCTGACTCCGGTCGCCGTCGCGGCCTTCGTCGCCGGGCTGGTCACGACACCGTGGCTCGCTCGGCTGGGAGCGCGCTTCGCGAAGCTGCTGCTGGGATCGACGGAGGCGTCGCGGCTGGAGCAGCGTGTCGAGCGGCTGAAGCAGACGCGGACGGACGCGTCGGTCGCGCAGGCCGCCGAACTGCGGCGGATCGAACGGGATCTGCACGACGGGGTCCAGTCCCGCCTGGTCGCGATGGGGATGAAGCTGGGGGCCGTCGAAGCCCTGATCGACAGTGATCCGGCCGCGGCGAAACGGCTGGCCGCCGACCTGCGGCAGACGTCGTCGGAGACGTTGACCGAGCTGAGGCTGCTGGTGCGGGGGATTCACCCGCCGGTGTTGTCCGAACGCGGTCTCGGTGACGCAGTGCGGGCGATGGCTCTGGACAGTCCGCTGCGGGCCTCGGTGAATGGTGTGGTGCCGCGGCTCGAACAGCCCGCGGAAGCGTGCGCCTACTTCGCGGTCAGCGAGTTGCTGGGCAACGCGGCGAAGCACGGTGAGGCGCGGCGAGTGTCGATCGAGCTGGGTTATGACGACGGTCTGCTGCGGATCGAGGTGACCGACGACGGGAAGGGCGGTGCGAACGCGGCCCGGGGCAGCGGGATTCGGGGGATCGAACGCAGGCTGGGCACGTTCGACGGTACTTTTGCCCTGACCAGCCCGCCCGGCGGGCCGACGAAGGCGACCATGGAGATCCCGTGTCAGCTCGACCCCGATGTGTCGTCGCCGAGGACCAGTACCTCCTCCGGGACGGACTGACACATCTGCTGACCGCGCACGGTTTCGACGTCGTCGAGGCCGTCGGGACCGGGCCGGAACTGGAACGGGCGTTGCGCGAACACCGGCCGGACGTCTCGGTGGTCGACGTCCGGATGCCGCCGACGAACACCGACGAGGGCCTGCAGGTCTCGCTGGCGGTGCGGCGTGACGTCCCCGGGTTGCCGATTCTCGTGCTGTCGCAACACGTCGAGCAGCTCTACGCCCGGGAACTGCTGGCCGACGGCGCCGGCGCGATCGGCTACCTGCTGAAGGACCGGGTCTTCAACGCCGACCAGTTCATCGACGCGGTGCGGCGCGTGGCGGGCGGCGGGACCGCGATGGACCCCGAGGTGATCGCGAAACTGGTGGCGGGCAACGCCTCCGACCCTCTCTCCGCGCTGACCCCTCGGGAACGCGAGGTGCTCGAATTGATGGCCGAGGGCTGCTCCAACGCCGCGATCGCCGGGCGGCTGCACTTCAGCGAGGGGGCGGTGGGGAAGCACACCGCGAACATCTTCGCGAAACTCGGCATCGTCGCTTCGGACGACACGAACCGGCGGGTGCTCGCGGTCTTGGCCTACCTGGGTTCCTGATCCTTTTAGGTCCGTGAAGGCCCCCTTGAGGGACTCGGAGTCCCGGAAGGAGGCCTTCACGGCGCCCGACAGTTGTCCACAACCGTCGCCGGCTGTGGACAACCCCAACTGACCAGCCCTTTCGCCGCCCCCGGCCGATAGACTGGGTTCGGGGCCGCCCCCTGGGACGGGTGGGGGGCTGGGTAAGTGAGTTAAGAGCGCGAGATCTGGGTCATTTCGTCGCGTTCCACGACCTTGACGCGGTCCCGGCCGTGCGGAACGCCCAGGGACTTCTCGTGGGCGTCGAGTTTGCCCCAGCCTTCCCAGGTGGTGAAGGGAACGCCACGCTCGGTGAGGAAGCCGAGGATCGCGTCGGGATCGTCCACTGCCGGGGCCGCCAGGTCGTCGGCGTCGGCCAGCAGGCTCGCGATCGTCTCGGCCGCGTCACCCTTGGTGTGGCCGATGAGGCCGACCGGGCCGCGTTTGATCCAGCCGGTCACGTAGACGCCCGGCACCTGGTCCTCGTCGATGTCCAGCACCCGGCCAGCCTGGTTCGGCACGGTCCCGGTGTTGTGGTCGAACGGGATCTCCGGCAGGTGCGACGACAGGTAACCCACCGCGCGGTAGACGGCCTGGACGTCCCAGTCGTGGAACTCGCCGGTGCCGCGCACGTTCCCGTCACCGGTCAGTTCGGTGCGTTCGGTCCGCAGGCCGACGACGCGACCGTCCTCCCCGACGACCTCGCACGGCGAGTGCAGGAAGTGCAGGTGCAGCCGCTTCGGCCGGTCGCCCTGGTCGCGGATCGCCCACTCCTGCAGCGTCTTCACGACCATGTCGATCTGCTTCGACGCCCGCAGCGCGGCGATGCTGCCCTCGTCGAACTCGATGTCCTCCGGGTACACGACGACCTCGACGTTCGGCGAGTGGTCCAGCTCACGCAGTTCCAGCGGCGTGAACTTCGCCTGAGCCGGGCCGCGACGGCCGAACACGTGCACATCGGTGACCGGACTGGCCTTCAGGCCCTGGTAGACGTTGTCCGGGATGTCGGTGCTGAGCAGCTCGTCCGCGGTCTTCGCGAGAATCCGCGCCACGTCGAGCGCCACGTTCCCGACACCGAGAACGGCGACCGAGGTCGCGTTCAGCGGCCAGGTGCGCGGGACGTCCGGGTGACCGTCGTACCAGGAGACGAAGTCCGCGGCGCCGTAACTGCCGTCGAGGTCGATGCCGGGGATGTCGAGCGCGCGGTCGGCCATGGCACCGGTCGAGAAGATCACCGCGTCGTAGAACTGGCGCAGATCGTCGAGTTTGAGGTCGGTCCCGTAGTCGACATTGCCCAGCAGCCGGACGTTCGGCTTGTCGAGCACCTTGTGCAGGGCGGTGACGATGCCCTTGATCCGGGGGTGGTCGGGCGCGACGCCGTACCGGATCAGCCCGAACGGCGCCGGCATACGCTCGAACAGGTCGATCGTCACGTCTGCGTCGGACTTGTCGAGGATGTCGGCGGCGTAGATGCCGGCCGGACCGGCACCCACGATGGCTACACGAAGAGAACGGCTCACCCCTACCACGGTAAGTTAGGTAGCCCTAACATTCATTGTGATCTGGCGTACGGTCCACCTGATGGGAGCCGCTAAGCTGGCGGTATGCGCGTGCTCGTCGTCGACAACTACGACAGTTTTGTCTACAACCTGGTCCAGTACCTGGCCCAGCTCGGCGCCGACTGCACTGTCTGGCGTAACGACGTCGTGGAGATCGACAAGCTCGGCGAGTTCGACGCGGTCCTCGTCTCTCCCGGCCCCGGAACCCCGGAACGTGCTGGTCAGAGCATGGACGTCGTCCGCGAATGCGCTCAAAAGCGGATCCCGATGCTCGGCGTCTGCCTCGGCCACCAGGCCTTGGGCGTCGTCTTCGGCGCCACCGTCGACCGCGCCCCTGAACTGCTGCACGGCAAGACGAGTCAAGTCCGTCATTCGGGCGACGGAGTGCTCGCCGGGCTCCCTGACGAATTCACCGCCACGCGGTACCACTCGTTGACCGTTTTGCCGGAAACCATCGACGACACCGTGTTCGAGATCACAGGCCGCACCGAGTCCGGTGTCGTGATGGGCATGCGGCACCGCGAGCTGCCGCTCGAAGGCGTCCAGTTCCACCCCGAATCCGTGCTCACGCAGGGCGGGCACCGGATGCTGGCGAACTGGATGGCTTCGGCCGGGCACCCGGTCGCCGACGCCACGGTCAACGAACTCGAACAGGCGACCCGCGCACTGCAGAAGGCCGCTGCTGCGTGACCTCACTGATCCGGCTCGACGGAGTCGGTAAGCGCTATGGCCGCGGCGAACCGGTGCTCGTCGACGTCGACCTCGACGTCCCACCGGGCCGCGTCATCGGCATCCTCGGCTCGAACGGGTCGGGCAAGTCGACGCTGCTCAAGCTCCTCGCGGCACTTTCCCGCGGGACCTCGGGAACCATCGTGGGCAGCCCGCGGGTCGGCTACCTGCCGGACCGCTTTCCTGGCGGACAGCGGATGAGCGCCAGAGCTTACCTGCGGCATATGGCCCGCATCGACGGACTTGTCGACTTGTCGGCCATAGATCCCCTGCTGGACAGGCTGGCGCTGGTCGGCGGGCCGGACGCACCGTTGCGGACGCTGTCGAAGGGCAACGCCCAGAAAGTCGGTCTCGCCCAGGCGGTTCTGGTCGAACCGGAGCTGCTGATCCTCGACGAACCTTGGTCCGGCCTCGACGTCGAGGCCCACACGGTGCTCGGCGAACTCGTCGCCGAGACCAAGGAACGTGGCGCGAGCGTGGTCTTCACCGACCATCGGGCGGCCGCCGTGCACGCCCACGCCGACGACGTCCACCGGATGGACGAGGGGCGCCTGATCCGCGTCGAAGCGGCCGCGAAAGCCGAAGCCGCGACAAAGATCGTGCTTCACGGACCCGGTGGCGACTGGTCGGCGGAACCCGGCGTCAGCCAGGCCGTGGCCGACGGCGAAAGAGTCGTCCTGACGGTCGAAGCCGGGCACACGGACGCAGTCCTGCTGCGCGCACTCAACCGGGGCTTGTCGGTCCGGGAGGTGGCGCCGTGCTCGCCATGACCCGCTACTACCTCGCACTGCTCGGCCATTCCCAGCGCTATCTCCCCGCGATCCTCGCCTACCTCGCGGTCAGCACCGTGCTCTACACGGATCCGAAGTCACCGCTGCTGCCGCAGTACGGGATCAGCGCGGGATCGCTCCTGGTGGTCTCGTGCTGGCTGACGATCGCGATGCTCGACGTCGAGGACCCGGTCCAGCGGCTGGTGACCTTCAGCCACGCGCGACGCTGGCGATCGGTCCTCGGCGGCGCGACACTGGCCGTCTTCGGCTGCGCCGCCGTGCTGATCTTCGTGACGCTGGCGTGGTCGGGGATCCGGTCCGGCGGCTTTCCGATCGGCACCCTCGCCCTCGGCGCCGCGGCGCACGCGTTGTGCGCGCTGTTCGGGATCGCGATCGGCCTGCCCTGTTCGCGACTGCTGATCCCGCGGATCGGCTGGTCCGTACTGGCGGCGATCTTCGCGCTCGCCGCCGTGCTGCTGGTGAAATGGCTGCCGTTGGCCAACCCGCTGCTGCGTGCCCTGACTTCGCAACACCCACTGGCCGGTCCGTTCACGGTGACCGCGGTGGCGGCCGTCGTCGTCTTGCTCGTGAGCGCGACGGCCGTCGGCCACCTGCTCCGCCGCAACGCCTGATGGCCAGCCGCTGACTCGAGGGTCCTGCCAAAAACTTCCCGAGAGCTTGGCGTGAGGCTTCAGTCCGTGGCCGCCTGCGATCACCTTGACGAAAGGCGCGAGGTCGGTGAAATCGGGGCCGTCGCGAGTGACCAGAGGAATTCGATGGATCGCCGCGACCGACGCGATGAGGAGAATCATTCGCGCTTCCACTCGTTGGAGGCGGACCAGCCGAGAGGCCCTGTCGCGAGGCCGGTCCGCGCCGTGCACTCCGGCGGCCAGCTCCGCCAAGGTGATCGAGCCGATGGCCGCGGGAGCGTCGAGTGCGAGTTCATCGGGACGAGGCAGGGCGATGACAGTTGAAGTGTCGAGCAGAACCGCTTCTGCCACCGCTGCGGCTCTCCCGGGCCGCGGTGCGGGTCAGGATCCGCCGCGAGATCGACGTCCGCGAAGAACTGTGCAGGATCCTCCGGCGGAAGATCACCGAGAAGCTCGATCAGCTCGCCGAACGGAACGAAGGTCGGTTTCTGGCTGTGCGGCACGAGATCCGCGACAGGCGTGCCGTTGCGCGTGAGAACGAAGCTGTCCCCTTCTTCGACGGCACGCATGATGTTCGGCGTGTCATTGCGCAGTTCGCGTTGTGTGATCTGCCGGACCATATGCCTGGTGAAGCGCTTCGTAGCGACCTGGCTGCGGTGGCAGGAAAAGGGCCCCGCACGAAACCGTGCGGGGCCCTCCTTCAGCTAGATCCGTTACGTCATCTGGTCGGGATCAACGGCGGCGGACTCGACGTCGTCGGCGAGTCGTCGCCTTCGTAGATGAACAGCGTGATCGGCGCGTTCTTCGCGACCTTCGAACCGGCCTGCGGGTTGGTCTTGCTGACCTTGCCCGCGTCGTCCCGGTCACCGGACTTGTCGGCCTGCGTGTCCAGCTTGCCGGACCAGCCCAGTTGCTGTAGCTGTTGAGTCGCCTGCTCCTCGGTCATGCCCTTCAGGTTCGGCATGTCGAAAGTCTCCTGGCTGCCGTCCGAGATCGACAGGTTGACCACACTGCCGACCGGCAGCTTGCCGCCGTTCGGGTTCTGGTCGACGACCGTGTCCTTGGGCTCGCTGGAGCTGGTGTTCTTGGACACCGGGGTGAACCCGGCCTGCCTCAGCCCGGCTTCCGCCTCGGAGCGGCTCTTGCCCTTGTAGTTCGGGACCGTCTTCAGTTCCTTGGACTTCCCGATGGTGATGTCGACCTTCGAGCCCTGGTCGACCTCGGCCTGCGCGCCCGGGTTCTGCGAAAGCACCTTGCCCGCGTTGTTCGGCTCGTCGGTCTCCTGCTCGGTGGTCGCGCCGAGCTTCAGGCCCGCGCCGGTCAGCGCCGCCTCGGCCTCGGCCTGGGTCTTGCCCTTGAGGTCCGGCGTCTTGATCTTGTCCGGCTTCGCGCCGACGGTCAGCGTGATCTTCTCCGTGGTCAGCGTCATCTGGCCTTGGGCGGGGTTGATCGCGATGACCTTGTCGATGTCGTTCTCGTCGCAGGCGGGCAGGCCGTTGACGGCCGCTCCGGTGCACGGGACCCTTTTGGTGGCCTCGAACGAGTTGAATCCCGCGTCACGCAGCGTGGTCTTCGCCGTCGCTTCGGACTGGCTGAGCACCGCCGGGATCGCCTTGCTCTCCGCGCCGGTGCTGTCGAACGCGTTGGACAGCCACATGATCAGCAGCACCACGGCCGCCAGCGAGACGACGAGGCCGGCGATCAACCAGGCGCGACGCTTCTTCTTCGCGGCCGGATCCTCGGCTTCGTCCTCGTACTGGTCGTAGCGCTGCGGAGCCCGGCGGTCGGAGTCCATGACCTGGGTGCGCTCGTCCTCCGACATCACCATCGGCGCGGACGGCCGCTGGCCGGACAGCGTGCGGACCAGGTCCGAACGCATCTCCGCCGACGACTGATAGCGGTTCGCCGGGCCCTTCGCGAGCGCCTTGAGCACGACGGCGTCGAGTTCGGGCGCCACGGCCGGGTTCACCGACGACGGCGGGTTGGGGTCCTCCCGGACGTGCTGGTACGCCACCGCGACCGGGGAGTCACCGGTGAAGGGTGGCTCTCCGGTGACGAGTTCGTACAGCACACAACCGGCGGCGTAGACGTCGGAACGCGCGTCGACGGACTCACCGCGGGCCTGCTCCGGTGAGAGGTACTGTGCCGTGCCGATCACCGCGGCGGTCTGCGTCATCGCGGACTGCCCGTCGTGCATGGCGCGCGCGATGCCGAAGTCCATCACCTTGACGGCGCCGTTCTTCGTGATCATCACGTTCGCCGGCTTGACGTCGCGGTGCACGATGCCGTGCCGGTGCGAGAAGTCCAGCGCCGCGCAGACGTCGGCCATGACCTCCATCGCCCGCTTCTGCGACATGGGGCCTTCGGTCTTCACGATGTCCCGCAGGGTCCGTCCTTCGACGAACTCCATGACGATGTAGGGCAGCGTGCCGAGCTCGGTGTTCGTCTCGCCGGTGTCGTAGACGGCGACGATCGCCGGGTGGTTCAAGGCCGCCGCGTTCTGTGCCTCGCGACGGAAACGTTCCTGGAACTGGGGATCCCGTGCCAGGTCGGCACGCAGGATCTTGATCGCCACCTCCCGGCCCAGGCGCACGTCGTGGCCGTGATGGACCTCGGACATGCCTCCATAGCCGAGCGTGTCGCCCAGCTCGTAGCGGTTGCTGAGCAGTCTTGGTGTGCTCATCTCTGCGTGCCGTTCCATTCCGTCCAAGGTTTGCTGCTCATCATTCCTGGATTCGCCTGCCCGGCCGACTCCTCGGTGCTGCCCTCCGTCGGCACCGCGGGGTACGCGGATGTCGGTGAAGGACCTACAGACTTCTTACCCGGAGCCGGTGCCTGTTCACTCGTTTCCACGCCGCCCGACCGCTGTCCGTTGCCCGAACCGACCAGTCTCACGATGAGGAAGGCTCCTGCCACCAGTACTGCGATCAGGATCACCGCGAGCAGCACCCACCAGCCCCATTGTGGCCGTTTGCCGGGCAGACGGCGGACCGCCATCGGGGGCGGGCCGGTAACCGGGTGCATCGCCGGATGCGACGCCGGTCCGACAGCCACCATCGGGTTCGACGGTGAGTGCGGACCTGGCGGTCCCTGCTGCGGCATCACGGGCGGTTGGCCCGCGGCGTAGGCCACGTTGACCAGCCCCGACGGCGTCGGCAGGGGCAGGCCGGCGCGGACCGCCGCCACCGCGGCCGCGAACTCGCCGCCGCTGTTGTACCGCTGTCTCGGATCCTTGATCAGGGTCGCCTCGATGACCGCGCGGGTGCCCGGCGGCACGTCCGGCGGCAGCGGCGGCGGGAGATCGCGGATGTGCATCATCGCGACGGTCACCGCGTTCTCCGAAAGGAACGGCCGGTGCCCGGTGAGACATTCGTAACCGCATACGGCCAGCGAGTAGACGTCGCTCGCCGGTTCGGCGTTGTGCCCGAGCGCCTGCTCGGGGGCGATGTAGTGGGCGGTGCCCATGACCATGCCGGACCTGGTCACCGGGGCGGCGTCGGCGGCCTTCGCGACGCCGAAGTCGGTGATCTTCACCTGCCCGGCCGGGGTGACCATGATGTTGCCCGGTTTGACGTCGCGGTGCACCAGACCGGTTTCGTGCGCGGCCTGCAGCGCGTTCCCGGCCTGCTCGAGGATGTCCAGGGTGCGCTCGGCGTTCAGCCGTCCTTCGCGGGTGATGATCGCGGCCAGCGGATCGCCTTCGACCAGCTCCATCACCAGGTACGCGATCGACAGCTCGTCCGCGACCGTCTCGCCGTAGTCGTGCACCGCGGCGATGCCGGGGTGGTTCAGCGACGCCGTCATCCGCGCCTCGGTCCGGAAGCGGTGCAGGAACTCCGCGTCGCCGGACAGCTCCGCCTTGAGGATCTTGACCGCGACCGTCCGGTCCAGCCGCGTGTCACTGGCCTGCCAGACCTCGCCCATCCCGCCGACGGCGATCCGGTTCGTCAGCTTGTACCGGTCGGCCAGCAGCTGACCCGAGGACAGCATGCGCTATCCACCCCCGAGCATCGCGTTGACGGCGGCGCGGCCGATCTCCGCGGCCACGGTGCCACCGGTCGCTTCGAGCCCGCGGTTACCGCCGGACTCGACGATCACCGAGACGGCGATCGTCGGGTCCATCGCCGGCGCGAAACCGGTGTACCAGGCGTGCGGCGGGGTGCTCTTCGGGTCGTTGCCGTGCTCGGCGGTGCCGGTCTTGGAGGCGATCTGGATGTCGCCGCGTTTGCCGGCGCCCTTCGTGTTCTCCTCCGACGCCAGCATCATGTCGCGCAGGAGCGCGGCGTTCGCGCTGGACAGCGCGGCGTCGCCGGTCAGTTCGGTCGGGGTGTAGTCCTCGATGGTCGACAGGTTCGGCGCCAGCAGCGCCTGCACGAGCTGCGGCTTCATCGCCATCCCGTTGTTCGCGACGGTCGCCGAAAGCAGGCAGTCCTGCAGGGGCGTCAGACGCACGTCGCGCTGTCCGATGGCGCTCTGGAACAGGGCGGGCTTCGAGTCGAGCGGGCCGAGGGTGGAACCGGCCACCCGCATCGGCACGGTCAGATCCTCGCCGAGGCCGAAGTTCTTCGCCGTCGCGTTCAGCTTGTCCTTGCCGAGTTCGCCCGCGAGTTCGGCGAAGGGCACGTTGCAGGAGTACCGCAGCGCTTCCTTCAACGTGCTGCCCTTGCAGGTCGCGCCGCCGTAGTTCTCCAGCGTCGTCTGCGTGCCGGGGAGCTTGACGTTGGGCGCGGTGCTGACCGGCGTGTCCGGCGTCTTGCCGTCTTCGAGCGCGGCCGCGGTCACCAAAAGCTTGGCCGTCGAACCCGGCGGGTAGGTCTCCGAGATCGCGCGGTTCAGCATCGGCTTCTTCGGATCGTCGCGCCACTGCCCCCACGCCGCGGTCTGCTCCTTGGTGCTGTGCGAGGCGAGCTTGTTCGGGTCGTACGACGGCGTCGACACCATGGCCAGGATGCGCCCGGTCTTGGGCTCCATCGCGACCACCGAACCGGTGTAGCCCTTCTGCGTCATCAGGTCGTACGCGGCCTTCTGCACGGCCGGGTTGATCGTCAGCCGCACGTTCCCGCCGCGCGGGTCGCGGCCGGTGACCATGTCCGACAGGCGCCGGACGAACAACCGCGGGTCGGAGCCGTTGAGGACTTCGTCCTCGGAGCGCTCCAGGCCGCCCGAGCCGTAGTTGATCGAGTAGTAGCCGGTGACCGGCGCGTACATCGGGCCGTCGGCGTAGGTCCGGATGAACTTGTACTTGTCGTTCGACGGATCGACCTTCGCGAGCGCGGCACCGTCGGGGGTGACGATCAGCCCGCGCTGACGGGAGTACTCCTCGTAGAGCACGCGGAGGTTGCGTGAATCCGTGCGATAGTCGTCGGCCTTGACCACCTGGATGTAGGTGGCGTTGGCCAGCAGGAGCACCACCATGACGAGCATGGCGACGCCGACCTTGCGGAGCGGGGTGTTCACGAAGCGCTCCCCTCACCGTTCGCGGGCGGCCGCTGGACCAGCACCGTGTGCGCTTCCGCGAGCGGCGCCTGAGGCTGTTGCGGCTTCGGCCGCGCGGCGGGTTTACGGGCGGCGTCGGAGATGCGGAGCAGGAGGGCCACCAGGATGTAGTTCGCGAGCAGCGAGGAACCGCCGCGCGAGAGGAACGGGGCGGTGATCCCGGTGTTCGGGATCAGGTTCGTGACGCCGCCGACGACCACGAAGATCTGCATGACCAGGGCGAACGAAAGGCCGCCGCCGAGGAGTTTGCCGAAGGTGTCGCGGACCGCGAGAGCGCTGCGCATCCCGCGCATCGCCAGGATCAGGTACAGCATCAGCATCGCGGCGAGGCCGATGAAGCCGAGTTCCTCGCCGATCGCGGTGGTGATGAAGTCCGTTTTGGCCTCGGGGACCATGTCCGGCCGTCCGGCGCCGAGGCCGGTGCCGCCGACCCCGCCCGTCCCGAGTCCGAACAGACCCTGCGCGACCTGGTAACCGCCGCCGGCGTCGTCGTAGGTGGCGAGCGGGTCCATCCAGTTCCGGACGCGCTGCTGGACGTGCGTGAACAGGTTGTAGGCGATGATCGCGCCCGCGGCGAAGAAGCCGACGCCGAGCACCACCCAGATGACCCGTTCGGTCGCGACGTACAGCATCACCAGCGTGACACCGAAGAACAGCAGCGACGTCCCGAGGTCCTTCTCGAACACCAGCACGCCGAGGCAGGCGGCCGCCGCGATCAGGATCGGGCCGAGGTCACGGGCACGCGGCAACTCGACGCCGACGATCTTCTTGCCCGCCACCATGAACAGGTCGCGTTTCGTCACCAGGAACGAGGCGAAGAAGATCATCAGCAGGATCTTCGCGAACTCGCCGGGCTGGATCGAGAAGAACGGCAGCTTGATCCAGACCTTCGCGCCGTTGACCTCGGACAGGCTCGACGGCAGCACCGCGGGCAGCGCGAGCGCGACGATGCCGACCAGACCGCAGATGTAGCCGTAACGGGTCAGCGTGCGGTGGTCGCTGATCACGATCAGCACCACCACGAACAGCACCAGCGAGATCGCGGTGAACAGCACCTGCTTGGTGACGTCCGGGTTGTATTCCTTGCCCAGCTGGACAGCCCGCTCCGCGAGCGCGAGGTCGATCCGGTGGATCATCACCAGGCCGAGCCCGTTCAGCAGCGCGACGCACGGCAGGATCACCGGATCCGCGTACGGCGCCCAGCGGCGCACCGCCAGATGTGCCGCCGTCAGCACCCCGAGGTAGGACAGCCCCAGCCAGATGATCGAGCTGGTGAGCTCCTGCTCCTGGTTCGCCTCCACCAGCACGAGCGCGATGGTGACGATGAACGTCGCGAACGCCAGGAGAACGAGTTCGGTTCCGCGCCGGGTGGGCAGCTCGCGCGGAGGGTTCGTGGCGAACTGGGCCGAAGCCGGATCGGCGAGCGGTGTGCTCATCAGTTACCGCCCCCTGGTGCTGCCGTGGCCGGCGTCGAGCAGTCCCTCCCCGCTGGCTGGTTCGCCGAACTCGGCGAGGCGGGGGTAGAAGGGGAGGCCGCCGACGACGACACCGGAGGCGACGACGCGGGAGGCGGCATGGAAGGCGGCACGGAATTCGAGCCGCTGGCCGGTTTGCAGTCGGCCAACTGCTTGTGCGGCCGCAGGAAGTCGTCGATGTACTTGCGGGCGTCGTCGAGGTTGTCCTTCTTGACGCCGTTCTTCACCGCGATGCGCGCGTCCTCCTGGAGCGCGGGCACCAGTAGCTTGTCGGTGCAGAGCCCGCCCGGCGGGCACGAGCCCTGCTCGTAGGCGTGCAGGTCGATGCCGAGGATGCTGCCGGGGACGCCGCGGTAGATCACGACCTCCTCGCCGTCACCCTCACCGACGTAGTACTGGCTCAGCACGAAATACCGCGTGGCGATCGCCGCCGCGGCCAGCACGATCAGGACGACCACTGCTCCCGCCAGCCAGCGAAATCGCCTCCGGCGCTTGACCTTCGGGTCCTCCTGTGGTGGCTGGACCTCGGGCCGCGGCTGCGGTGCGGGCTGGGTCAGCGCCCTGGCGCGGGCGGCGGGGGAGTCGCCCTGGTGGAACTCGTCACTGCCGTCCCCGGCGGCGCCGCCCACTATGGGCGCGTCCTCACCGAAATCGACGTCGACGACGTCGGCGATGATCACCGTGACGTTGTCCGTGCCGCCACCCTTGAGCGCCAGCTCGATCATCCGGTCCGCGCAGGCCTGCGGATCCGGGATCTGGATGGCCTCGGCGAGCGTTTCGTCGCTGACCATGCCGGACAGGCCGTCCGAGCAGATCAGGTAGCGATCGCGGGCGCGCGCCTCGCGCACCGTCAGGCTCGGCTCGACCTCGTGGCCGGTGAGCGCCTTCAGCAGCAGCGACCGCTGCGGGTGCACCGCGGCCTCTTCCGGGGTGATCCGGCCCTGTTCGAGAAGTTCGTTGACGAAGCTGTCGTCCCGCGTGATCTGCGAGAACTGCCCGCCTCGCATCAGATACGCCCGCGAGTCGCCGACGTGCACGACACCCATCCGCGAACCGGCGAACAGCACGGCGGTCAGGGTCGTGCCCATCCCGTCGAGGTCCGGGTCCTGCTGGACGAGTTCGGCGATGGCCGCGTTGCCGTTCTGGACGGCCTCACGCAACTGGGCGAGGAGATCGTCACCCGGCTCGTCGTCGTCGAGCGGGGCGAGGGAGGCGATGACGACCTTGCTGGCCACCTCACCGGCGGCGTGGCCGCCCATACCGTCGGCGAGGGCGAGCAGGCGGGGACCGGCGTACACGGAGTCCTGGTTGCTGGAACGCACCAGGCCCCGGTCGCTGCGAGCCGCGTAGCGGAGGACGAGGGTCATGGGCGAAGCTCGATCACCGTTTTGCCGATCCGGATGGGGACTCCGAGCGGGACCCGGAGGGGTGCCGTGACCTTAGCCCGGTCGAGGTACGTGCCGTTCGTCGAGCCCAGATCTTCCACGTACCAATCCTCCCCGCGCAGTGCGATCCGGGCGTGCCGGGTCGACGCGTAGTCGTCGTCCAGCACCAAGGTCGAGTCGTCGGCACGGCCGATCAGGATCGGCCTGCCGTCCAAGGCGATCCTGGTGCCTGCCAGCGCGCCATGGGTCACGAGCAGCTGCTGCGGCGACTTCGCGCCGCGCGGCTTCTTGTTTTCCTTCTTCTTGCGACCGAACGTCGGGACGGCGACTCGCAGCCCGGAGGCCGCGTACAGATCCGAGCGGACGACGCGCAACGCCGCGAACACGAAGAGCCAGAGCAGCACGAGAAAGCCCACCCTGGTGAGTTGAACGACCAGCTCTGGCACTTGTTGTGTCCGCTCCCGTATCTCCTGTACGCCGCGAAGAGACCGGACCGTCCGGGATGGTCGGCTCCGAAACAGCCTTGCTCTCCGCATACGACCTGAAGTGCCGATCCACTCGAGGTCCCGCACCGCAATTCTGCGGTACCCCCTCCAGCCGCCGCCGGTCAGCCCTGCGTACGGAACACGAGGGACGAGTGGCCAACGCGGATCACGTCGCCGTCGGCGAGCTGCCAGGTCTGCACCGGGGTGCCGTTGACGGTCGTGCCGTTCGTCGAACCGATGTCCGCGAGCGTCGCGCTCTGGCCGTCCCAGGTGATTTCCAGGTGACGGCGCGAGACACCGGTGTCCGGGAGCCGGAAGTCGGCGTCCTGGCCACGGCCCACGACGTTCCCGCCCTGCTTCAGCGAGTACGAGCGGTTCGAGCCGTCGTCCAGCTGAAGGCTCGCGGCGAGCTGACGGCCGGCCGCGGGCTGGCCACCGTAGCCGCCACCCTGCGCGTACGGGTCCGCGGCGGGCTGGCCGTACTGCTGCTGCTGGCCACCGCCGTACTGGTCGTAGCCGCCTTGCTGCTGCTGGCCGTACTGGTCGTAACCGGGCTGCTGAGCGGCGCCGCCGCCATAGCCCTGGTCGTACCCAGGCTGTTGCTGCTGGCCGCCGTACTGGTCATAGCCGGGCTGCTGAGCGGCGCCACCGCCGTAACCCTGGTCGTACCCAGGCTGTTGCTGCTGGCCGCCGTACTGGTCATAGCCGGGCTGCTGAGCGGCGCCACCGCCATAGCCCTGGTCGTACCCGGGCTGCTGTTGCTGCTGGCCGCCGTACTGGTCGTAACCGGGCTGCTGGGCGCCGCCGTAACCCTGGTCGTAGCCGCCCTGCTGCTGGCCGCCATAACCCTGGTCGTACCCGGGCTGCTGCTGGCCAGCCTGCTGTCCGTAGCCGTACTGGCCCTGCTGCTGGCCGTACGGGTCACCCTGGTCGTATTGGCCGTAGCCGGGGGGCTGGCTCATTGCTGGGTCTCCTGCGTTGCTGGGTCGTGCCGACCGTGACGAACCTTCGGCGTCGTGGGGTTTGACGTCGGGATCGACGGACGAACGGGTCTTGAACTGTCCAGTATGCAGCGCCTCGTTGCGCTCGAGCGAAACTACGACGTCACCATAGGTGTCCCAACCGTGCTCGGCGAGGTGTTCCTTGACCGCCTCCGCCAACACCGACGTGACCCGACGCTCGTCTCCGGCCATGCGCTCGTGATCAGCCTGCCCCAACGACACGATGTAGTGGTTGGGGGCGAGCTGTCGACCACCGGCCAGCTCACGAATGTTCTCCTCGCTCTCGCGCTCAAGCGCCACCGCCACTTCCTGCGTGACGACGTTGCCACCGAACATGCGCGCGAAGGTATTGCCCACAAGATTCTCGAGCCGCCTATCAAAGCGCTCAACGCGGCCCACCGGGCAACCTCCTCACACGTATGCTTCCCCGTCGATCCTATCCGGGTACGGCCAGTCGGACACGGCCCCCGGTGAAACCCGTGAAATCAGCCTGCTACGCTTTGCGAGCTGTCAGAGAACGATGCACTCGGGCGAGTGGCGGAATGGCAGACGCGCACGGTTCAGGTCCGTGTGTCCGAAAGGACGTGAGGGTTCAACTCCCTCCTCGCCCACTCTTGTTCGAGGCCCCCTTCGCTCCGTGATGGGGGCCTCTTTCGCGTGAGTCGTCGCTCGTCGACTCCCGGGGCCGAACCCCCGGGCCCCCACGGTGCGTGAGAGTGACGGTTGGTCTTGGGTTCGGTGCCTCAATCCCGCGAACAATCCTTCCTTTCCTGCTTTTGTGCTGGTTGTTGCGTGTGCGCAGGCGGTATATTTTCTGGTATGTTTTCTTACCCTCAGGCTGAGGATGTTCTGCACGACCTTGGCGACAAGGTCGTCGAAGCTCTGGTCGACGCCACGAATGCGGCAAGAGCTGACTTGGCCGAGTATCGCGATGCCTTCCCGGCTGGGTTGCGGACAGTAGTGATCGTGGGCTCTCGAACTGGATCCATGACCGGCTTTGGGCGCACTTGCGCCGGGGGCTCACGGACATCGATTCGGTCGAGCTGGTGGATCAGGGGGTCACTCGCGAAGTCGCGGTCGGTCTCCGGTACCGCGCTCGTGAAGCGGCACACGGTTCGAGATCGCGTCAGGTCGTACGCCACGAAATCCGCCCTAGCCTTCTGGGCGCAATCCGAAGCTCTGGAAGGATTGGAGGAGGTCCGCTTGGGCTTCGGTTACCGCTGGGACCCCGAAGAGCGGGTGATCGGCGGCACCATCGTCTCCCTGCGCGACGGGTTGGACAAAGATGCGATTTGGGCTGTCGAGGTAGATGCTGGGGCGCCTGGCGCCACGGGTACGGCGTTCACCTGGACTCCGGTGGATCCGTCGCTGCCCCAGATCGACCTGTACGAGGCCATGGTCCGAGATGAGGAGGACGAAGCGACGTGAGTGGAATCGGCGATGTGCTGGAAACACTTCGCCGCGCCCGCGGACTGACGCAGGCGGATCTGTGCGCCATGGCTGGAGTCACGCAGGCAGCGTTGTCCCGTTACGAGAACGACCAACGCATGCCTGATGACGACGTGTTGAGCCGGCTCGCGCGGTCGTTGGGCGTATCAACGCGCTTCCTGTCTCGGGATCACGCCGTTCGGGGCGCGCTCGCGGTGGACGCACACATGAGGCGTCCGCGAACGACCAAAGCGTCCGTGTGGCGGAAACTGGAAGCGCGACTGAACGCCTATCGACTCCACGTGTCCGTGTTGTTCGAAGAGGTGTCGATGAGGGCGGAGCAGTCTGTCCCGACGTTCGATCCGATCGATACGACTCCGGTGCAGGCGGCGCTGATGGTGCGCGCTCAATGGAGACTGCCGGCCGGGCCGGTGCGGCACCTGGCCCGATGGCTCGAGGCCGCCGGCTGCGTGATCCTGGAAGAAGACTTCGGTACCTCGCGTATCGACGGGCTTTCCCAGTGGATCGGCGATCACCCTGTGTTGCTGATCAACGCGGCCGCCCCGGTCGATCGCAAACGGCTCACCTTGGCTCACGAACTCGGCCATCTCGTGCTTCACAACGGGATCGCGACCGAAGATCCCGAACGAGAAGCCAACGAGTTCGCGGCTGAGTTTCTGATGCCGGCGCATGTGATCAAGCCGGATCTTCGTCCTGCGACGCTCGGACACTTACGAGACATGAAGCGAGTCTGGGGAGTCTCGATGCAGGCGCTCTTCGAGCGTGCCTACTCGCTCAAGCAGGTTTCCGCAGCAGACCGTACGAGCTTCTACAAGTCTCTGAACGCTCGCGGATGGAAGACGACTGAACCGGACAGTGACCGCTTGGCGCCAGAGATCCCGCAGCTCGTCACGGCCATCGGGGATGCATTACGGGCCAAAGGTCTCACCGATGAAGAGATCGCTGAATTGGCGGGCTTCTCGGAAGACTCCGCGGACAACCCGTTTGCGCGACCGACGCGACGATTGCAAGCGGTGTGACTCTCGGCGGCGCCAGATAGGCCCCGGAGGGCTATGTCCACCGGGGCCCTGCTGACTGAGTGGGTCAGTTCACGCCGATCAGGTCTACGACGAAGATCAGGGTTTCGTTCGGCTTGATGACGCCACCGGCGCCGCGTTCGCCGTAGGCCAGGTGTGGCGGGATGACCAGCTGACGACGGCCGCCGACCTTCATGCCCGCGACGCCCTGGTCCCAGCCGGGGATGACCTGACCGGCGCCGAGGCCGAAGCCGAAGCGCAGCGGCTCACCGCGGTCCCACGACGCGTCGAACTGGTCGCCGGTCGAGTGCGAGACACCGACGTAGTGCACCGAAACGGTGTCGCCGGACTTCGCCTCCTGGCCCTCTCCGACGGTGATGTCGGACTTCTCCAGGTCGGAGGGCGCGGGCCCCTCCGGGCGGTCGATCTGGGGCTTTTCCAAAGACATGCCAAGGAAGATACGTGAAGCGAAGCTTCTCCGCTGAGGGCGGCGGCGGGGAAGAGGAGGGCTACCTACGCAGGTCCGGGGTTCGCAGGTCGAAGTGTTCCGCCGAACGGTGAGAAGAACGCGAATAGTCTTCACAAATTTGGATACCCGTGCGTAGTGTGCGCCTCGTCACTCTCCGACGACGGAGGTCTTTCATGCGACGAGGCATACGGGTCTTGACGACGCTGGCGGGGTTGACCCTGGTGGCGGGAACCGTTCCGGCACCGCAGGCGAGCGCGGCGGAATCCCCGCAGAACTCGGTGGTGGCGGCCGCGCTCGACGACTATTGCGGCGGCCAGTGTTCCGACATCCTGCCGCCCGGCACCAAGGGAAACGCCACCCTCGCCGAGATACTGGCGCACAAGGCGCTCGGCACCCGTCCCGCGCATTCGGCCGACCAGCTCGGCAAGTACGCCTCGCTCGCCAACGGCTACCGGACGCTGACCACGGACAAGATCAACCAGTTCTTCAACGATGCCTCGTTCGGTGTCCAGTCCGGGCAGGTCGAGAGCACGATCAAACCCCGTTCGGACGTGACGATCACTCGTGACAAGGCGACCGGTGTTCCCCGGATCGTGGGCACGACGCGACCGGGCACGATGTACGGCGCCGGGTACGCCGCCGGACAGGACCGCCTTTGGCTGATGGACGTCATGCGCCGCGTCGGACGCGGCCAGCTGACCTCGTTCGCCGGGGGCGCGCAGGGAAACCGCGACCTCGAGCAGAGCTTCTTCTCCTCCGCGCCCTACACCGAGCAGGAACTGCAGAAGCAGATCGACAACGCCGCGGCCAGTGGTCCGCGCGGCGCACAGGGCAAGGCCGACGCCGAGGCCTACGTCCAGGGGGTCAACAAGTACATCTCCGATTCGCACAGCGGGCGCTACTTCCCCGGTGAGTACGTCCTCACCGGGCACGTCGACGCGATCACCAACGCCGGGACCATCGAGCCGTTCAAGCTGACCGACCTCGTCGTCCTCGCCGCCGTGGTCGGCGCGCAGTTCGGTGCCGGCGGCGGTGGTGAGGTGCAGAACGCCATCGCGAAGATGGCGATGCAGGAGAAGTACGGTCTCGAACAGGGCGACAAGGTCTGGAAGAGCCTCCGCTCCGAGGACGACCCCGAGACCGTCAAGACCCTCCACAATGGACAGACTTTCGACTACGGCAAGGCACCGTCGAACCCGCAGGGCGCCGCGATGCCGGACAAGGGTTCGGTCTCCGGGCAGCAACTCGTCTTCGACCCGACCGGTTCCGCCGGGACTCGGGCGCCCGCCAAGGTGACCGTTCCCGCGCCTGAAGACCAGAAGGCCGTCCGCGGCATCTTCGACGACGGCGTCCTGCCCGGCAACATGCTCTCCGAGAAGCACGGCATGTCCAACGCGCTGGTCGTTTCCGGCGCCAAGACCGCGAGTGGGCACCCGGTCGCCGTCTTCGGCCCGCAGACCGGCTACTTCGCGCCGCAACTGCTGATGCTGCAGGAACTCCAGGGCCCTGGCATCAGCGCCCGCGGCGCCTCCTTCGCGGGCATCAGCATGTACGTGCTGCTCGGCCGCGGCAAGGACTACTCGTGGAGCGCGACTTCGGCGTCGCAGGACATCACCGACTCCTACGCCGTCGAACTGTGCGAGCAGAACGGTTCCACGCCGACCAAGAACTCCAACTTCTACCGCTTCCGCGGCCAGTGCCTGCCGTTCGAGATCGTCGAGCGCAAGAACGCCTGGAAGCCCACGATCGCCGACGGGACCGCCGAGGGTTCGTACACGCTGCGCAGCTTCCGCACGAAATACGGTCCGGTGACGAGCCGGGCACTGGTCGGCGGCAAACCGGTGGCGTACGCGTCGCTGCGGTCGACCTTCCAGCACGAGATCGACACGATCATCGGCTTCCAGAAGTTCAACGACCCGGACGCGATCAAGTCCGCGCAGGACTTCCAGGCCGCGGCGGCCGACGTCAACCAGACCTACAACTGGTTCTACGCCGACTCCCGCGACGTCGCGTACTTCAACTCCGGCTCGAACCCGGTCCGCAATCCGACCGTCGACCCGGCGATGCCGGTGAAGGCCGACGCCGGATTCGACTGGCAGGGCTGGAATCCCGACGGAAACCTCGCGAACTACACGCCGTCGTCGCAGCATCCGCAGTCGATCAACCAGGACTACTACATCAGCTGGAACAACGCCCAGACCAAGGGCTACGCCGCCAGCGGCGCGGACAAGAGTTCCGTGCACCGCGGTGATCTGATCGACGCGCGGGTCAAGAAACTGGTTTCCAGTGGCACCAAGGTGACGCGGGTGAACCTCACACAGGCCATGGAAGAGGCGGCGCTCGCCGACCTGCGGGCGGAGAAGGTGCTGCCGGAACTGTTCAAGGTGATCGACAAGGCCCCCGTGACCGGTCCGGCCGCGGACGCGGTGGCGAAGCTGAAGACCTGGCTCGCCGCGGGCGGCCTGCGTTCGGAGACCTCGCCCGGAAGCAAGGCCTACGCGAACGCCGACGCGATCCGCGTCATGGACGCGTGGTGGCCGCTGTTGGTCAATGCCCAGTTCAAACCCGGCATGGGCGACGCCGCCTACGCCGCCATGGTGGGCGTGCTGAAGATCAACGAGTCGCCTTCGGGCTGGCAGAACGAGGTTCCCGGAAAGCACGTCGGCCAGCCGCACGCCGGTTCGTCGTATCAGGCGGGCTGGTGGGGTTACGTGCACAAGGACATCCGCTCTGTACTCGGGCAGAACGTGGCCGGACCGCTGGGCGCGAAGTACTGCGGTGGCGGCGACGTCGACGCCTGCCGCCAGATCCTGCTCGACTCGCTGACGCAGGCCGCCGCGCAGCCCGCCAACACCGTGTACCCCGGTGACGGCGACTGCTCCGCGGGTGACCAGTGGTGCGCCGACACGATCATCCACCGCGCGCTCGGCGGGATCACACAGGCCAAGATGAGCACCCAGAACCGGCCGACCTTCCAGCAGGTCGTCGAGTTCCCGGCGAAGCGCGGCGACAACATCGCCAACCTCGCCACCGGCCGGTCGGTCAGCGCGAGCAGCCACGAGACCGGCTGGTACAACTCGCCGCCGTCCAACGCGATCGACGGGAACCTCTCGACCCGCTGGGCGAGCGACTGGAGCGACGGCCAGTCGATCACCGTCGACCTCGGTTCGGTGCGGCGGGTCTCCCGGGTGATCCTCCAGTGGGAATCCGCGTACGGGAAGGCGTACAAGGTGCAGGTCTCGTCGGACGGGACGAACTGGCGGGACGCGGCGTCCATAGTGGACGGAGACGGCGGGCAGGACAACGTCGCCTTCGAAGCCACCGACGGCCGTTACGTCCGGATGGCCGGAGTTCAGCGGGGCACGAAGTACGGCTACTCCCTCTACGAGTTCGAGGTGTACGCCCACTAGGCCGTGGCTGACGGCCCGCCTTGATGGAGTACTTCGAGGCGGGCCAGGGCTTCGGGCGGGAGCCGCAGTGCTCTCCGGCGGCGACGTTGTCCGGAATGACCAGTACGTGCGGCCCACGCCGCCGAGCCCACGCGAGGCGGATCTGGGCCTGGTCACGGTCGCCAGCGGCCGCGCTGGGGCAAACGCATCGCGCCGAACCCGACCCGGTTGACCCACATGTCGCCGAGTGCTCAGGTTCCCGCGTCGATGGTTCCGGAAGTCATGGCCGGAGTCCGGCACCCGATGATCGCGAAGAGGCCGGTTTCCGTGATCATCCGCGACCTTTACGGTGGTGGGGTGGACACGAACGACTGGTCACCCCGCACCCTCGCCGTCGCCGCCGGACGCCCCGAGGGCCCCGGTGAACCGCTGAACGTGCCGATCGTCGCGGCGAGCACCTTCGACGCCGGCGCCGATCGCGCGTATTCGCGGGAGAACGGCACGCCGACCTGGGAAGCCCTCGAAGCCGCGATCGGCGCGCTCGAGGGCGGGCACGCCACCGCGTTCGCGTCGGGGATCGCGACGCTCAGCGCCGTGGTGGACACGTTAAAGGTCGGCGCGAAGGTCTGCGTCCCGACGTTCTCCTACGCCGGGTCTCGCGGGCTGCTCGCGCACGCGCACCGGACCGGCCGTCTCATGGTCACGGAGATCGCGCCGGACGACACGGAGGCGTGGGTCGCCGCCGCGGACGCCGACCTGCTTTGGCTGGAATCCCCGACGAACCCCACCCTCGACGTCATCGACATCGAGACGATCGCCGCCGCCGCGAACGGCCTGGTCGCCGTGGACAACACGTTCGCCACCCCGCTCGGTCAGCGGCCGCTGGACCTCGGGGCGGACATCGTCGTGCACAGCGCGACGAAACTCATCGGCGGACACAGTGACTTGCTGCTCGGCCTGACGATCGCGGCCGACGAAGGCGTCGCGAAGGACCTGCGCGACGCGCGCACCCGGATGGGCGCGACGCCGGGAGCGCTCGAAGCGTGGCTGGCTCTGCGCGGCCTGCGGACGCTGCCGGTCCGCCTGGCCGAGCAGACGCGCACGGCCGCGTTGCTGGCGGCGCGGCTGCTGGACCACCCCGCGATCACCCGGGTGCGGTATCCCGGCTCCGGCACGATGATCGCGTTCGAACTTCCGGACGCGGAAACCGCGGACAAGGTCATCGGCTCGCTGCGGCTGATCCGCGCGGCCACCAGCCTTGGCGGCGTCGAGAGCCTGGTCGAGCGGCGGGCCTGGCTGGCGGGCGACGCCCACGTGCCCGCCGGACTCGTCCGATTCAGCGTCGGGCTCGAGGATCCGGAAGATCTCTGGACGGATCTGGCTTCGGCACTCGGCTAGCGCCTTAACCTGAACGCGTGGAGGAGACGAAACCGCCCCGGCGGCTCGGTCAATGGATGTGGGGCCTGTTCTGGCTCCTGGTGCTCGGCTTTCTCGCCATCGTCGCGGCGGGCGTGCTGGCCGAACTCGCGTCGAAGCCTTGCCCGAGCGACGAGATCTGGGCCTGCGCCCCGGAGAACCGGACACTCGCCACCTTCGTCCCGGCGATCGGGTTCGGTCTCGGGCTGCTGCTCGCGGCCGTGGGCGGTGGCCGGGCGGTGCGGAAGCGGACGTCACCGAAGCCCTGGTTGTTCTTCGGGGGCCTCCTCGGCGCGCTTTCCCTCGCCGTGGCCTTGTTCCTGGTGCTCTGATCGTGACCTTCGAGTTACCAAGCACCGGCTTTCACCTGGAGCTGGTCAGTGCTTCACGAGGGCGTACTCCGAACGTGTGAACCGACGGGTAACAAACGTGCGGAGAGTGGCGAACAGCGGTCGATTCGGCCAGGAAAACCGGCGCTTTCGAGACGTTCGGCGGAAGAGGAAAAAAGGCTTCCGCATGGCGGCCATTCCGGCCGTATGGGTGTTAACCTGCCCTCGGCACCGCGAGGATTTCCCTCTGCTGAGCGACTTTCGGACTCCTGTATCGGGTCGGACCACCTCGGTGTTACCGGTTTTTCCAGTGGCTCTTGTCACTGTCCTTTCGCTACTGCCGAGCCACGACTTTCCGGCAGGATCGCGCTATCACCCGAACGTGGGATTTTTCCCTGGGTGGTCGCAGGGTGGGGGTCACCTTGCGTTGCGATGCTTTTCCACTGGGAGATCACTTTGAAGAAGACGTTGAGCCGCGTCGCGGGCGCGGTGCTGGCCGGCGCCGTCATCTCGCTGGCCGTCACGCCCGCCGCGATGGCACAGGACGAGATCACGACGACGCCTGCCGCCCCGGCGAGCGAGACGCCCACCACGGCGCCCTCGCCTTCGTGGACGGGCGGCAAGGCGACCTCGGGTCCCGAATGGTCGGGCGGCAAGGTCACGACGGCCCCGCCGTCGACGACCGAGAGCGGCACGCCGACCTCGACCAGCGGCACGCCGACTTCCGACAAGCCGTCGCCGACCTCCACCTCGGAGAAGCCGACCACTCCGCCGGAAGAACCCTTCTACGACAACGTCGGCGCGGGCTACATCGGTGACACCGGCGTCGGCGCGCTGGTCATCGCCTGCCAGTCGGGCGAGCCGTCGAACGTTTCGGCTCCGGACTTCGACATCATCAGGCACAACCAGGCCGAGGACGACGGCCGTTACTGGGTTTACATCGTGAAGGTGAAGAAGTCCTTCAAGGGCAACTCGAGCACCTTCACCTGGACCTGTGCCGGCAAGCCGGGCAAGGCGGACATCGAGTTCGAGTCGCCCATCGGCGGCGGCGCGGGCACCCCGGGCAAGCCGGAGAAGCAGGTCAAGTACGCCCCCAAGGGCGGCATCGAGACCGGTTTCGGCGCCACCGCGGCCTGATCGAATGTCGACGAAATTCCTGAGGCAGGGTGGCCGCGCGGTAGCGGCCGCCCTGATCCTTTCCCTCGCGCTGACCGGTTGCGGTACCGACGATCCCGCGCCCGCCGCACAGCAGGCGCCGCCGGAATCGACCGTCCCGGTCACGAAGCCGTTCGACGGCACCCGGCCGACGAACGTGAAGATCCCCAAGATCGGCGCCGAGTCGAACCTGATCGCGGTCGCAGTCAACAAGGACGGCAAGATGGCCGTCCCTTCGGCGAAGAAGCCGATGCAGGCCGCTTGGTACCAGCTTTCGCCGGTTCCCGGTGACGTCGGCCCGGCGATCGTGCTCGGGCACGTCGACGGCAACAAGCAGCCGGGCATCTTCTACAAGCTCAAGGACGTCAGCCCAGGTGACGAGATCCTCGTCGACCGCAGCGACGGCAAGAGCCTGAAGTTCGTGGTCGAGAAGAAGGAGCAGGTTCCCAAGGACCAGTTCCCCGAGGACGCGGTCTACGGCAACACGGACAAGCCGCAGCTGCGGCTGATCACCTGTGGCGGTGTCTTCGACAAGGAAGAGCACAGCTACAAGGACAACATCATCGTCTACGCGAACCTGGTCGCCTGACGCGCGCGCTATGAACGGTCCGTTCCTTGCAAATTTCGCAAGGAACGGACCGTTCATAGCATTCGGGGACCCGCTCAGCCCACGCCCGACTTCGGGAACGGGAACCCGGCCGGAGCCACCGCCTCGGTGTCGACCCACCGTCGCATCCCCGCGTCGCACGCCGCGTAACCCCAGTTGATCAACCGCTCCTGCAACACCTCCGGCAGTTTCGTCAGCCGCGTCGGCGTCTCCGCCAGCTTGTGCGTGAGCTCGACCGGCGCCCTCAGTGAATCCGCCAGCTCGAAGTTCTCCAGATCGACGTAGGTTCCCCAGTAGGCGCCCGCGAAGTCCTTCTCCACATAGGACTTCAGCAGCGCGCCCCGCCGCAGCTCGCGGACCTGGTTGTCGATGATGTCGAGGACGCGCAGCAGCTGCCGCCCCCAGTCACGCTTGACCTTCTGCTTGACCTTCATCCGCTTGCCCGCGTCGCTGACCAGCACCGTCGCGTGCCCCTCCACCGGATCCAGCCCGAGGTTGTCGTAGACGCCGGCGTCGCTCAGAACGATCTTCTTGCCGGCTTCGGCCGAAAGCGGATCGCGGAAGACCACCGGCGAGAGCATCGGCGGGAACGCCGACGACGCGGCCACCGCGGTGGCGAGGGGGAGGTTCCCGTGCGGCCCGTCCTGCCGGAAGAACCACCACAGCGCGCCGTCCTGGAGGTTCGTCGCGGTGAAGACGAACTGCGGGGCCGCCGGGTCCAGATGCTTGAGGCAGCAGTCGCCGAACAGGTGCTTCGCGTACACCCGCGCGAGCTCATCACCGGCGCTTCGCCACGGCATGGCCATGGCGCGCAAGGTGATCGGGATGTCGAGCCGGGTACGCGCCAGCTTACGGATCGGCACGACGACCTCGTCGTGAAAGTTGTTCGCGGCACCGTATTCGAAGTCCAGGTCCGACCACGCGTGCGCGAGGACACCGGCGGCGATCGAACCGCCGGAGACGCTGGAGAACGTCGAGATCTTCGACAGCCAGCCGAGTTCGTTGAGCCGCCACAGGGCTCCGGTGTGGAACAACATCGCGCGGTAGCCGCCACCGGACAGCGCGAGACCGACGCCCTTCCGGGCCGTTGAAGGCTTCTTGGCATCCCCCACCTGAGCGAGTGTAGAGGCGGGTCAAGCGAGCAGTGGCTGGAGAAGACGACGTTCTTCTTCAGGGACGTACTCGGCGTAGTTGTCGTAAAGCGCCTGCTTCGCCAGCCGCGCCGCGCGCTCACCGTCCGAGTCCCGGATCGCTTCCAGCACCTCTTCGTGATGCGCCAGCCAGTTGCGCATCAACGCCGTCCGGTCGTCGGCGTGCTCCAGTTTGTCCTCGATGAGTTCGAGTACGACCCCGCGGACGACCTCACCGCTGATCACCAGCAGCGGATTCCCCGTCGCGCGGGCGATGGCCTCGTGGAACGCGACGTCCGCGTGGCTGAATTCGGCGAAACCCCGCGAGACGCCCGCGCGCATCGCTTCCAGTGCCGCGTCCAGTTCCGTCAGATGGTCTTCGGTCCTGAGCTGCGCGGCGAGCAGATGTGCGGAACCGTCGAGGATCATGCGGAACTGCAGCAGTTCGGAAAGGCCGAGGTGGTCGGCCCTTGCCAGCCGGTGCATCGACCGGTGCAACGCGACGGGTGAGGCGGCCAGAACCTCGGGACCGCGTGGATCGCCGGGCCGCGAGCGGATCATTTCCGCCGCCTGCAGGACACGCAGCGCTTCCCGTACGGTCGAGCGGCCGACGTCGAACTGCACCATGAGTTCACGTTCGCTCGGTAGCCGGTCGCCGGGTTTGATCCGGCCGCTGAACACGGCTTCCTCGATTTGTTCGACGACGCGCTGGTACGCGCGGACAGGGGCGACCGGCTCGAATTCCATCTTGACCCTGCCGTCTCGTCTGGTTTACTGGTCAGACCAGTCTACCGGTCAGGGGGCAGGATGAAAGTCCGGATCCACGCGGCGGCGTTGGCGCTGCTGCTGGTGACGTCCGCCTGCTCCGCCGGTTCGAGCGCCACCGTGGCCAAGGATCCCCATACGCTCGCGGTCGGCTACACCGCCGAGCCCGCGAATTTCGACTTCACCCGCACCGACGGTGCCGCCATTCCGCAGGCCCTGCTCTACAACGTCTACGAGGGTTTGGTGAAACTCGACACGGACGGGAAGATCGTGCCGCTGCTGGCCGAATCGTGGACCGTCTCGGAAGACCGCAAGACCTACGACTTCAAGCTCCGCAAGGACGCGAAGTTCGGCAACGGCACGCCGTTCACCGCCGAGGACGTCAAGTTCTCGCTGATGCGCGTCAAAACCGACTGGACGGTCTCGATCAAGTCCACAATGGACGTCGTCGACCGGGTCGACGTCGTCGCGCCGGACCACGCGCGGGTCGTGCTCACGAAACCCAGCAACGGCTGGCTGTTCAGCCTCACCAGCAGGCTCGGCGCGATGTTCAGCCCCACCGGCGTCGCGGATCTCGCGAACAAACCGGTCGGGACGGGGCCGTACACGGTGTCTTCGCGACGGCGCGGCGATTCCATCGTGCTCAAGGAGAATTCCGCGTACTGGGGCCGTAAACCGGCGTATTCCACCGTCGTCCTCAAGTACATCAAGGATCCGACGGCGCTTAACAACGCCCTGCTCAGCAACGGGATCGACGTCATCTCCGCGATCACCGTGCCGGACTCGATCCCTCAGTTCCAGAGCGACGACCGGTTCACCGTCGTCGAAGGCACGACGAACAGCGAGGTCACGCTCGCGTTCAACAACGCGCGTCCGCCGCTGAACGACGTCCGCGTGCGGCGCGCGCTGTCCTACGCCATCGACCGGAAGGCGTTGCTGGACACGGCCTGGGCCGGGCGCGGCACGCTCATCGGCAGCATGGTCCCGCCGACGGATCCTTGGTACGAAGACCTTTCGAACGCGTACCCCTTCGACCCGGCGAAGGCGAAAACGCTGCTCGCCGAGGCCGGACAGCCGCAATCCGCGCTGCGCTTGAGGATTCCCAACCTGCCGTACGCCGTCTCGGCCGCGCAGGTGGTGGCGTCGCAACTGGCCGATGTCGGGGTCACGGTGACGATCGAACCGCTGGACTTCCCGGCGGTTTGGCTCAAGCAGGTCTTCACCGACCGCGACTACGACCTCTCGATCATCCAGCACGTCGAGGCACGCGACATCGTCACCTTCGGCAAGCCGAAGTACTACTGGGGTTATGACGGCGAGCCCGTCCAGCAAAACCTGGCGAAGGCCGACGCCGGAACGCCCCAGGAGCAGGTCGGCGCGATGCGGCAGGTCGCTCGGCAGCTGTCCGAAGACGCCGCCGCTGATTGGCTCTTCCTGTTCCCCAATGTGATCGTGGCGAAGAACAAGGTGACCGGGTTCGTCCGCAACCAGGTCAGCGAGTCCTTCGACCTCACGGGATTGGCGCCGCGATGACGGTCAAGGTCCTCCGCCGCCTGTCGATCCTGATCGCCAGTGTGCTGGTCGCGTCGATCGTGGTGTTCCTGTTCATGGCCGTGCTGCCCGGCGATCCGGCGCAGGTCGCGCTCGGCGTCAACGCGACGCCGGAGCTGATCGCGAAGACCCGCGCCGAATTCGGCATCGACCGGCCGTTGGTGACGCAGTACTTCGAGTGGATCGGCGGTGTCCTGCAAGGCGACTTCGGCCGCTCGTACGTCACCCGCGAAGAGATCGGACCCGCATTGGCCGACCGGCTCGGCGTGACGTTGTGGCTGGTCGGGGCCGGGATGCTGGTCGCGTTGCTGATCGCGGTCCCGGCCGGGACGTTCGCCGCCGTGCGGCGCCGGAAAGCCGATGGCACCGCGGTTTCCGGGCTCTCGCAGATCGGCGTCGCGATTCCCGCGTTCCTCGCCGGCATCATCCTGGTGCAGATCTTCGCGGTGCACTTGCGCTGGCTGCCTTCCGGTGGCTGGACACCGCCGGTGCAAGACCCTGGCGAATTCCTCCGCGGCCTTGTCCTTCCGGCGTTGTCACTCGGCCTCGTGCAGGGGGCCGTACTGACCCGATACACCCGCTCCGCCGTGCTCGACACCCTCGGGCAGGACTATCTGCGCACCGCGCGCTCCAAAGGACTTCGGCCGTTCCAGGCGCTGTTCCGCCACGGGCTGCGCAACGCCGCCGTGCCGGTGGTGACGGTGCTGGGCCTGCAACTGGCGACGCTGCTGATCGGCGCGGTCGTCGTCGAGCGCGTGTTCGTCCTGCCGGGCTTGGGCAGCATGCTGCTCGACTCGGTGGCGTCACGGGATCTGGTGTCCGTGCAGGGGATCGTGCTGGTGCTGGTGGTCGGTGTGCTGCTGGTGAATTTCGTGGTCGACGTCCTCTACACGGTGCTCGACCCGAGATTGCGGGGTTCCTGATGCGCGATCGCAGTCTCGTGATCGGCGGCGCACTGGTCGCTTTGATCGTGCTCGCCGCGCTGCTTTCGTTCGTGTGGACGCCGTTCGACCCGGTGAAGGTCGACGCGGCCCATCGGCTGCACGACTTCAGCGGCGCCAATCTGCTGGGCACGGACGGCTTCGGCCGCGACGTGCTCAGCCAGCTCATGGTCGGCGCGCGGACGACGCTGTACGTCGGCGTGGTCGCGGTCGGGATCGCCGCGCTGATCGGGACGCCGCTGGGCATCCTCGCCGGGATGTCGTCGCGGTGGCTCGGCGAGTTCGTCATGCGCGTCAACGACCTCGTGCTCGCGTTCCCCGCGTTGCTGCTGGCGATCATGTTCGGCGCGGTGTTCGGGGCCGACACGCTGACCGCGATGGTGGCGATCGGCATCGCGACCATCCCGGCCTTCGCCCGGATCGCCCGCTCGGGAACGCTGCAGGTGATGAGCAGCGAATTCGTGCTGGCCGCGCGGTCGGCGGGCCGGTCGCGGCTGACCATCGCCGCGCGGCACGTGCTGCCGAACATCTCCGGAATGCTGATCGTCCAGGCGTCCGTGTCGTTCGCGATCGCCGTGCTCGCGGAAGCGGCGTTGTCGTTCCTCGGGTTCGGCACGCGGCCGCCGACGCCATCGTGGGGCCGGATGTTGCAGGAATCCCAGGTGTTCCTGACCCTGCACCCGCGGCTCGCGCTCGTACCCGGCGTCGCGATCGCCATCGCCGTCCTCGGTTTCAACCTGCTCGGGGACGGCCTCCGCGATCGTCTCGACCCTCGATTGGCGGTGCGGCTATGACCCTCGAAGTCCACGGCCTCGGCATCGGTGACCTGGTCCGCGGCGTCTCGTTCGACATCGCGCGCGGCGAGCGCGTCGGATTGATCGGCGAGTCCGGTTCGGGGAAGTCGTTGACGGCGTTGTCGATCATGGGCCTGCTGCCCGAAGAACTCGCCGCGTCCGGTTCGGTGAAGCTCGACGGCCGCGAGTTGCTGACCGCGCCGGAGAAGGAACTGTCGCGGCTGCGCGGCAACGAACTGTCGATAGTGTTTCAGGAGCCGATGACGGCGCTGAACCCGGCGATGCGGGTCGGCGCGCAGGTGGCCGAGCCGATGCGGATCCACCGCGATCGCGGGAATCACCGCGCGGCGGCGGAGACGTTGCTGGATTCCGTCGGTTTGCCAGGGACTTTCCGCGCGTATCCGCATCAGCTCTCCGGTGGGCAGCGGCAACGCGTGGTGCTCGCGATCGCGCTGGCCAACGATCCGAAGCTCCTGATCTGCGACGAGCCGACGACCGCGTTGGACGTCACCGTGCAGGCGCAGATCCTGGAGTTGATCCTCGACGGCGTCCGCGAGCGGGAGAGCGCGCTGCTGTTCATCACGCACGACCTCGCCGTCGTGGCGTCGGTGTGCGAGCGGGTGCTGGTGATGCTGGACGGCGAGATCGTCGAGGCCGGAACCACCCGCGAAGTGCTCACCGCTCCCCAGCACGAGTACACCAAGAAGCTTTTGGCCGCTTCGGATCTGGAGGCGAGCCGATGATGATCGAGGTCCGGGACCTGGAACGCCGCTACCCACGCCGCGACGTGCACGCCCTGCGCGGGGTTTCGTTCGACGTCGAGGCTGGTCAGCGCTTCGGGATCGTCGGCGAGTCTGGCTCGGGGAAGTCCACTTTGGTCAGATTGCTGGCCGCTCTCGACAAGCCGACGGCGGGCAGTGTCTCGTTCCAGGGCAAGCGCGTCGACACGCTGCCCGAACGGAAACTCGGCTTCCTTCGGTCGGAACTGCAGATCGTCTTCCAGGACCCGATGGGCTCGCTCGATCCGCGGATGCGGGTGCGCGACATCATCTCCGAACCCTTGGGACGCCGGGACCCCGCGCGGGTTTCGGAGCTGCTGAAGGCGGTCGGCCTGCCCGAAGACGCCGCCGGCCGGTACCCGCACCAGTTCTCCGGCGGGCAGCGGCAGCGCGTCTCGATCGCGCGGGCGCTCGCGCCGAACCCGAGCGTCCTCATCGCGGACGAACCGGTGAGCGCGCTCGACGTCTCGGTGCGGAAACAGATCCTCGACCTGCTCGCGTCGCTGGTCGAGCTGTACTCGCTGACGCTGGTCTTCGTCTCGCACGACCTCGGTGTGGTGCGGCACGTCTGCGACCGGGTCGCGGTGATGCGGCGCGGGGAGATCGTCGAGATGGGTGACGTCGACCAGGTCTACGACGCGCCGGAACACGAGTACACCAGGGAGCTGCTGGCGGCCGCGCCGAACCTGCGCGCCGAGCTGGCGCGGCTTCGTAACGGAGGCGACGATGCTTGAGTACCCGGAAGGACTGCCGATCGGCGACGGCTGGATGTCCACTGTGGACACTGAGCCGGTGACGTTCCCGTACGACGGGAGCGAGATCGGCCGGGCGCCGGTCGGGACGCCGGAGCTGGCCACGCGGGCGATCGACGAGGCCGTCGCGGTGTTCAAGCAGGTCGCGGCCTTGCCATCGCGTACCCGTCGCACGCTGTTGAACCACGTCGCCACCGCTCTGGAAGCCCGGCGCGAGGCCTTCGAGCGGCTGCTGGTCTTGGAGACCGGCAAACCGCTGGTGGATTGCCGTGTCGAGGTCGCCCGCACGATCGTCACCTGGCAGGCCGCCGCCGAAGAGGTTTCCCGGCTGCACGGCGAGACCGTGCCCCTCGACCTGCTGCCGTCCGGCGACGGGCTGGTCGGGTTCTGGAAGCGTAAGCCGATCGGCGTCGTGGTCGGCATCGCCGGATTCAACTATCCGCTGCTGCTGGCGTCGCACAAGATCGCGCCCGCCATCGCGGCGGGCTGCCCGGTGGTGGTGAAACCCGCCCCGCAGACGCCCTTGGCGACCTTGTGGCTCGTGCACCTCGTGCGCTCGCTGACCGACGTGCCCGCGATGGTCCAGCTGGTCACCGGGGACGCGGCGGTCGGGGCGGCGCTGACAACGGACAGGCGGGTGGGTGCGGTGTCGTTCACCGGATCCGCGCTGGTCGGGCACCGGATCGCCCGCGACGCCGCGCCGACGAAGACGTTGCTGGAGCTGGGTTCCAACGCCGCGCTCGTCGTCGCCGAGGACGCCGATCTCGACGCGGCCGCCGACGCCGTGCTGCGCGGCGGGTTCTACGCGTCCGGCCAGGCCTGCATTTCGGTGCAACGCGTCCTGGTCGTCGAAGCGGTGGCCGAGGAGTTCACCGAAAGCGTGCTGGCGCGGTTCGGCGAGGTCGTCGCGGGTGATCCCCGCGACGAGAAGACGCGGGTGTCGGCACTGATCGACGAGGGTTCGACACGGCGCGTTCAGGAATGGGTCGACAAAGCGACTTCGGCGGGTGCGCGGCTGGTCGGTGGCGGTGTGGACGGAACAGTGCTGCGCCCGACGGTGCTGCTCGACGTGCCCGAGGGCCTCGAATGCTGGGACGAAGAGATCTTCGGCCCCGTCGTCTGCTTTCGCACTGTGGCAGGAGTGGACGAAGCGTTCGACGCGGTCAACGCGTCGCGCTACGGCCTGCACGCTTCGGTGTTCAGCACGTCCTTGAAGACCGCGTTCCGCGCGCTCGACGAACTCGACGTCGGCGGTGTGGTGGTCAACGAGGTGCCCGGTTTCCGGTCCGACACCATGCCGTACGGCGGCGTGAAGGACTCCGGGATCGGGCGGGAAGGGCCGCGGTTCGCGGTCGAGGAACTGACCGTGACGAGGATGGCGGTGCTGCGGCCATGAGCTATGAGAACCTGTTCCGCCTCGACGGACGACGGGCCGTGGTGCTCGGCGGAGGCAGCGGCATCGGCCGCGAAGCCGCTCGGGCGCTGGCCGCGCACGGCGCTGAAGTGATCGTCGCGGACCGCGATGTCGCCGCCGCCGAGGAAACCGGTGCGGGGGAGGCCTACGAGATCGACCTGCTCGAGTCCGGTGCGGCCGCGCGAGCGGCGGAAGAACTCGGCGAGATCGACGTCGTGGTGCTGACCGCCGCGACCAACGTGCGCAAACGCCTGCTCGAGTACTCGCGCGAGGAATTCGACCGGGTGATCGCGCTGAACCTCGGTGCGACGTTCGAGGTCGTCCGCGCGTTCGGCGCGGGGATGGTCGAGCGCGGGAGGGGCAGCGTCATCGGGTTCTCCTCGATCCGCGGTACGACCGTCGAGCCCGGTCAGGGGCCGTACGCGGCGACGAAAGCCGGTCTCGTGCAGCTGTTCCGCACGGCCGCGGCGGAGTTCGGCCCGGCCGGGGTGCGGGTCAACGCGATCGCTCCCGGCGTCGTCGAGACTCCGCTCACCGCGCAAATCAAAGCGGATCCGGCCTGGTACGACGCCTACGCGACCAAGGGGGCGCTCGGCCGCTGGGCACGTCCGGACGAACTCGCCGGCGCCGTCGTCTATCTGGCGTCCGACGCGTCGTCGTTCGTGACCGGGTCCGTGCTGGCGGTGGACGGCGGCTGGACCGCGGTCGACGGCCGCTTCGAACCGCCCGCGACGTGAGGAGTTCCGCTGTGCCGGAGTTGCCCGATCTGACCGCCGTCGAACTGGTCGCCCAGTACCGCGCGAGAACGTTGTCGCCGGTCGAGGTCACCGAAGCGGTCCTCGCCCGCGTCGAGGCGCGCGAGCCCGAACTGCACGCGCTGTACGCGTACGACCCGGGCGGCGCGCGTGAAGACGCGAAGGCGTCCGAAAGCCGCTGGCACGCCGGGGAACGCCTCGGCCCGATCGACGGCGTTCCCTTGACCCTCAAGGAGAACATCGCGACCCGCGGCACCCCGGTCCCGCTCGGCACGGCCGCCACCTCGCTGGTGCCCGCGCCTGACGACGCCCCGGCGGGCGCTCGCGTGCGCGAGTCCGGAGGGGTCCTGCTCGGCAAGACGACCATGCCGGACTACGGGATGCTGACGTCCGGGCTGTCGAGTTTCCACACCGCGTCGCGGAACCCGTGGGATACGGCGCGCACGCCCGGCGGTTCCAGCGCCGGCGCCGGTTCGGCGGCCGCCGCCGGCTACGGCCCGCTGCACGTCGGTACCGACATCGGCGGCTCGATCCGGCTGCCCGCCGGTTGGTGTGGCCTGGTCGGGTTGAAACCGAGTTTCGGTCGCGTGCCGGTCGATCCGCCGTTCCTCGGCCGCGTCGCCGGGCCCATGACGCGGACCGTGGCCGACACCGCGCTGCTGATGAGCGTTCTGTCCGGTGTGGACGGTCGCGACCACCTTTCGCTGCCGGCGTCCTCACTTGACTGGGAGTCGCTGTCAGTCGGGGTCAAGGGCCTACGGATCGGTCTCCACCTCGACCCCGGCGTCGGCCTCCCCGTCTCGCCGGACATCCTCGCGGCGGTCACCGAGGCCGCGCGGGCCTTCGAAGCCGCGGGCGCCGTCGTCGAACCGGTGGAACCGTTCCTGCGCCGCGAAATGCTCGACGGGCTCGACACCTTTTGGCGCGTCCGAGCCTGGTCGGACATGTCCACACTGTCCGAAGAACGCCGCGCGAAGGTCCTGCCGTACATCGCCGACTGGGCCGCCGGCGGCGCCGACGTCAGCGGTGTCGACACCTACCGCGGCTTCGCGCAGATCGACGCCATCGCCGTCGCGACCCTGCGCGAGACCGAACGCTTCGACGTCGTCCTGTCACCGACGTGCCCCGTCTCGGCCCCGCCAGCGGAGTGGCCTTCGCCGACCAACGACCCGCGCCGTCCGTTCGAGCACATCGCGTTCACCGTGCCGTACAACATGTCCGGCCAGCCCGCCGTCTCGATCAACTGCGGCTACACGAGCGATGACCAGCCCATCGGCCTCCAGATCAGCGGCCGCCGCTTCGCCGACCTCGACGTCCTTCGCGCCGCTGCCGCCTACGAAACCCTTCGCCCCCCTGCCCGCCCCTGGCCCCGCCCCTGACGCAATTCGTCCTCTGGTTGCGGTAGATGCGCGTTCATCTACCGCAACCAGAGGACGAATTGCGTCAGGCACGACGCCCTGTCCTGCCGTCGTTGCCTTGCCTGCCAGCAAGCGAAAAGATCAAAGCCCCGGTGACATGACCAGCAGGTCAGGGGCCATCCGGGGCTATTCGTCGGCAAGCATAGCAAATTTGTCGGCCACGTCGAGTGGACGGCGAATCCCTAGGCAGGAGTTCCGAGGATGACCAGCGCTGGTGCGGGGGACTGGATCGAAACCTGGCTGTCGAAGCCAAGGTTCGAGGTCTTCCCGCAAGCGGCGAACCAGGAACGGGAGCAAGCCGTGGGCTTGTACGAGTGGAACACGGCGGTATCCGCAGCGATCCATCACGACCTGTCGCACCTGGAAGTCGCCTTGCGCAACGCTTATGACCGGGCACTGGGCCATGCCGTCGCAGAGGGAAAGGCGCACTGGGTCTTCCAGGCGACGATGATCTTCCCGTCGCGGTGGCAGAAAGCGGCGAACGGTACGCGGTACGACGTCAACGAGACAAGCCGAAGACTGCTTGCCGAAGCGATCAAGAACGCGACCCCGAAGGTCAACCGCCCTTGCGGTTCGGACAAGCGGCCATCGCCGTCGCCCGGAAAGATGATCGCCGAACTCAGCTTCGGCTTCTGGCGGTACCTGTCCGCGAGACGTCATCACGACCCGCTGTGGATCCCGTACCTACACTTGGCCTTTTCGTGCCGGGACCGACCGTCGTGACGTCGACCGGCACGTAGAGCGCTTACACAGGCTTCGCAACCGCGTCGCTCACCACGAGCCGCTGCTCGCTGTCGATTTGCTGGGGCACTGGAAGGACGTGCAAGACCTTGCCGGTCTCATCTCCCCACAGGTCGCTGCCTACATCACGGCCAACAGTTCATGGACGCGGCTGTTCGCCGCACGTTCCTGTCAGCCGCCGATCGCTTCCGCCAGCGCCAGGATCCGCCGCGCGTTGTCCACGTGCAGGTTTTCGATCATCCGCCCGTCAACGGTCACGACGCCCTGCCCGGCCGCCTGTGCCTCCTCGAATGCCGAGATGATCTTGCGCGACCGTTCGATCTCCTCCTCTGACGGCGCGAAGATCCGATTGCACGGCTCCAGCTGCGTCGGGTGGATCAGCGTCTTGCCGTCGAAGCCGAACTGGCGCCCCTGCAGGCATTCCGCCTCGAAGCCTTCGAGGTCCTTCACGTCGTTGTAGACGCCGTCGAGGATCGCCTTGCCGGTCGCCCGCGCGGCCAGCAGTGCCAGCGAAAGCCCGCCGAGCAGCGGCGCGCGGCCGGGGACGAATTCGGCGTGCAGTTCCTTCGCCAGGTCGTTCGTGCCCATGACCAGCACGGTCAGCCGTTCGGACGCCGACGCGATCTCCTCGGCGTGCAGCATCGCGACCGGGGTTTCGACCATCGCCCAGATCTTCGTGTGATCGGGTGCGCCGCCGAGTTCCAGCGCGCGCTCGATGTTGTGCACCTCGGCGGCGGAGTTCACCTTCGGCACCACGATCGCGGCCGGACCCGCCTGCGCGGCGGCCCGGAGGTCGGCGTCGTGCCATTCGGTGTCGAGGCCGTTGACGCGGATGGTCACCTCGCGCTCGCCGTACTCCTTCGAAGACGCGGCGACGCAGACCCGCTCACGAGCGGCTTCCTTCGCGTCGGGCGCGACGGCGTCTTCGAGGTCGAGGATCAGCCCGTCCGCGTCGAGCGTCTTGGCTTTTTCCAGTGCTCTTTCGTTCGCGCCGGGCATGTACAGGACGGAACGGCGGGGATTCATTCGGAAGCCTCCTGATCTTTTCGGATCACGCGTTTTGGCCGGCAGGCCTCGCCAACGCGGCTGCGGGCCGCCGTGCGGTGGCGACTGGCGGGTGTTCGATCAGCCGCGGCCCGTGGACGTGTTCGCGATCGCGTGATGTCAAACACTGCCGGCGGCGTCGTAGGCGGCGGCGAGTTCGGGGTCGTCGGCGGCCAGGGCGTCGGCGAGTTCGGCGACCACCCGGCACTGCTTCACCGAGGCGTCGTCCTGCATCTTCCCGTCGATCATCACGGCACCGGTGCCGTCACCCATCGCGGCGATCACGCGCCGCGCCCAGGCCACGTCCTCGGGAGAGGGTGAGAACACCTTCTTGGCGATGTCGATCTGCACCGGATGCAGGCTCCAGGCACCCACGCAGCCGAGCAGGAACGCGTTGCGGAACTGGTCTTCGCAGGCCACGACGTCACGGATGTCGCCGAACGGCCCGTAGTACGGCATGATCCCGTTCGCCGCGCAGGCGTCGACCATCCGCGCGACGGTGTAATGCCAAAGGTCCTGCTGATACGTCGTGCGTCCCTCGTTCAGGTCTTCGCCGGTCGGGTCCGTGCGCACGAGGTAACCGGGATGCCCGCCACCCACCCGGGTGGTCTTCATCCGGCGGCTCGCGGCGAGGTCGGCCGGGCCGAGCGAGATGCCCTGCATCCGGGGGCTCGCGCCGGCGATCTCCTCGACGTTCGCGACGCCGCTGGCGGTCTCCAGGATGGCGTGCACCAGCAGCGGCTTCGTCAGGCCCGCTCGCGCTTCGAGCTGCGCGAGCAGCCTGTCGACGTAGTGGATGTCCTGCGCGCCTTCGACCTTCGGCACCATGATCACGTCGAGCTTGTCGCCGATCTCGGTGACCAGCGTGATCAGGTCGTCGAGCACCCACGGCGAGTCGAGGCTGTTGACGCGCGTCCACAGCTGCGTCTTCCCGAAGTCGTTCGCCTTGGCGATGGCGACGAGCCCGTTCCGCGCGGCCTCCTTGCGGTCGGCGCGCACCGCGTCCTCGAGGTTCCCGAGCAGGACGTCGACCTTCTTGGCGAGATCCGGGACCTTGGCCGCCATCTTCTCGTTGCTGGGATCGAAGAAGTGGATCATCCGCGAAGGAGGCACGGGGATCTGGCGGAGCGGTTCGGGCGCCCCCACCGCGAGCGGGGCGAAGAAATCCTTCGGCGAACGCATCGTTCCTCCATCGCAACGGGCTAAGTGACCGACGAGTAACCCTAAACCCGGAAGGCGGGGAACCGCTGCGGCGCAGCTCACCTCCAAGGGGGCACGATCGGGAATCGCGGAGGAATCTGTGGACGACTGGGCCTTGCCGGGTTTCACCGAGCTGGGGTCGCTGGGCGAAGGCGGGTTCGGGCGTGTCGTGCTGGCGCGGCACGAGGAATCCGCCCAGGTCGTGGCCATCAAATACCTGTACACGCGGTTCGCCGCGGACCCGCGGCGGCTGGCCGAATTCCGCCATGAGGCGCAGATCCTGAGCCGGGTTTCGGGACCGCACACCGCCCGTCTGCACCAGTTCGTGGAGACCCCACAGGGTGCCGCCATCATCATGGAAGCGGTTCACGGAATCTCCCTGAAAGAGATCCTCGGCCGCCAGGAGAGGCTCGAACCCGAAGCCGCGCTGGCCATCCTCAAGGGCTCGCTGCTCGGCCTCGCCGGCGCGCACGCCGCAGGCACCGTCCACCGCGACTACAAACCGGCCAACGTCCTGGTCACCCGCGAGGGGCAAAGCAAACTGGTCGACTTCGGCATCGCCGTCCTCGCCGGGCAGACCGGTGTCGCCGCGGGCACCCCCGCGTACATGGCGCCCGAGCAGTGGGCAGGCGGGATCGCCACCCCCGCGACCGACGTCTACGCCGCGACCTGCGTTTTCTTCCAGTGCGTCGCCGGGCACCGGCCGTACGAGGCCGAACAGACCGAAGTGCTCCGCACACTGCACGAATACGCGCCGATCCCGTTCGGTGAGGTCCCCGAACCGGTCCGCGACCTCATCGCGCGCGGCATGGCGAAGGACGTCGCCCAGCGGCCGTCGGGCGCGGCCGGGTTCGTCGCCGAACTGGAGTCTTCCGCGCGGAAGGCGTACGGCGACGACTGGGAGCGCAACGGCCGGCACTGGCTCGCCAAGGGCGCCGGTGTCCTGGTCGCCCTGTCCCCGCTGGCCCTGCTCGGAGCCGGGACGGCCGCCGCGCCGGTCATCGCGGGTGGCGTGGTCGGCGGGGTCGCGGCGACCACCGGCGGCGGGATCGCGCTCGGCCTCAAGGTGACCGCCGCGATCGCCGCCGTCACCGCTGCCGCCGTCGGCACGGTCGTGGTGGTCGACGCCGGCAGCGACGACCAGCCGTCACCGCGGACGACGACGCTCGCCGCCCTGCGGGTCGACGTCCGCACCCGCACCGAGAAGCTCAACGGCTTCGACTACAACGGCAAGTACGTCCGGATCAGCGGACTGAAGGACAAGGCCGTCGAGGAGCGGGTCAACAAGGCGTTGATGGCGCCGATCGACGGCTGGCTCACGAGCGTCTGGTCGCCGGGCAACCCGCCGGAGAAGGAACCCGACGGCGACATCCCGCATATGACCACCAAGGCCGAGGTCCTGCGCCAGGACGACAAGCTGCTCTCGGTCGTCTACGAACGTTCGGTCGAAACCGTGCAGCTCGGAAACCACGGCGGCTACGACGTTCGCACCCTCGTGATCGACCTGTCCGGCGGCGACGTGATCTCGACCCCGAACCTGTTCGACAACGTCGAGGGCAACGCCGAACGGATGCTGACACTGGAAGACCGGCTCTACGCCTCGGCCAGACCAGGTGAATGCCTCGCCGAGCCGCCATCGGAGCCGAAGCATCTCCCCGCCAGGTCGATGTCGGATCCGTACACCGAAGAAGCGTCGATCGTGCAGGCGGCGCCCGCGGCGGGCGGGATGGTCTTCCACCTCAGCGCCTTCGCACTCGGGTATCCGATGGTCTGCAACCCGACGACGGTCACCGTGCCTTACGACCGGCTGCTCGATCTGCTGAGTCCCAGGGTCAAGAAGCTGCTCGGCGACACACCGGCGCAACGGACCAAAGAGGACGACGTCGGCGCGTTCACCATCACCACACCGGAGAAGTGGTCGCTGCGGTCCAGCGCGACGCTTGAGCGCTCTCTGGTGACCGTCGACCAGTGCTCGGGGGCGCAGTGCGCGCACGTTCTCTTCAGTGACAACTCACGGGTCGATCCGTCCACTCCGGCGTATGAACCGGGCAAGCCGTACAACCGCTCGACCGGCCCGCGTCCGTGTCATTCCCTCGGGGTACCAGCTGAAACACAGGGTTCGCCCGTCTTGCAGGCGAAGGAGCTTCGGCCGATCGGAACGAAGAAGGCCGCCTACGAGGAATGGCAGCTCACGTGTTCTGGCGGCGGGATCGTCACCCAGCGAGTGTGGTTTCTGCCGAAAACGCAGCTCGTGATCGTCGACGAGTGGAACACTCCAGGACTCGACAAGATTTTGGAAGAGGCACGGTGGCACTGACCGACGAGTGGAGACTGCCCGGCTTCACCGAGCTGGAGCAGCTGGGGGAGGGCACCTTCGGCCGTGTTGTCCTGGCACGCCAGGACAACACCGGCCACATCGTCGCGATCAAATACCTCTTCTCCCGCTTCGCCGCGGATCCCGCGTATCTGACCGCGTTCCGGCAGGAAGCGCTGGCGCTGCATCGGGTGTCGAGCCCGCACGTCGTCCGGCTGTACGAGTTCTTCGAGACGCCGCAGGGCGCGGCGATCGTGATGGAGGCGATCAACGGGGTCTCGCTGCGCGCGGTACTTCAGGCCGAAGGCGCTCTCGAGCCCGAAGCCGCGCTCGCGGTGCTGAAGGGATCGCTGCTCGGGCTGGCCGCGGCGCACTCCGTCGGCGTCGTCCACCGCGACTACAAACCGGGCAACGTCCTCGTCGCCGACACCGGCGAGAGCAAGCTGGTCGACTTCGGCACGGCAGTCCTCGCCGGTGACCGGGGTCCGGCGGTCGGCACGCCGGCGTACATGGCGCCCGAACAATGGGCGGGTGGACAGTCCACTCCCGCGACCGACGTCTACGCCGCGACCTGTGTGTTCTTCCAGTGCGTCGCCGGTCATCGGCCGTATCAGGCCGACGACACCGAGGTGCTCCGCACGCTGCACGAACACGCGCCCATCCCATTCGGCGAAGCACCCGAACCGGTGCACGAGATCGTCGCGCTGGGGATGGCGAAGGATCCGTCGAAACGACCGGTCGACGCGCTCATGTTCGTCGGCGAACTGGAACGTGTCGCCCGCGCGGGTTACGGCGACGACTGGGAACGCAAGGGCTGGTCACGGCTGGCGAAGGCGACGGGCCTGCTCGCCGCGGTGACGCCGCTGGCCCTGCTCGGCGCGGGTACGGCGGCCGCGCCCGGGGTCGCCGCCGCCGGAACGGGCGCGGTGGCCGCGTCGACCGGCGGGATCGCGGCCGGGCTGAAGGTCGCCATCGGTGTCGTCGCGGCGACGGCCGCGGTGGTCGGCTCGGTGGTCGTCTTCTCCGACGCGAGCACCCCGCCGCAGTCACCGCCGACGACTCAGCAGGCCGTCGCGCTCAAGGTCGCCATGAAGAACCGCACCGGCACCGTGCCAGGAACGAACCTCGCCTACACCGGGGACTATCCAGAGGTGTCCGGGTCCACCGACCAGGCCTGGCTGAAGCGGGTCAACGACGCCCTGACCGCGCCGATCGACGAGTGGAACCGCAAGACCGGCCCCGGCGCGGCCAAACTGGAGCCGGAACGCGGGCCGTACGAACTCCTCACGAAGGCCGAGATCCGCTCGCAGAACGAGCGGTACCTCTCGGTGAGCTACACCCATGACCTCACCAACAAACCGCATTCGACCTGGGGAAACGGTCGTGACGCGGTGACGATCGACCTGAAGGAGGGCAAGGCACTCACGCCCGCCGAACTGTTCGCCCCCGGGAAGTTCACCGACGACGGACTGCGGACCCTCGCCGAACTGCTCTGGCCCGACAAGAAGCAGTGCGGCCCTGCCAACGCCTACTTCCCGTACCGTCCCCTCAAGACGGCCGACCTCACCGACGAGCGGAAGGTGTGGCTCGCGTTCACCCCGACGGCCGTCGAGATCACCGTCGACCTCAACAGGCTCGGCTTCGCCACCGCCTGTGGCGTCCAGAACTACACGCTGCCCTACGACAAGGTCGCCGATCTCCTGAATCCGGAACTCGCCGCGGGCGTGACCGGCGGAAAACCGCTGAAGGGGACCTCGGCCGCGCCGCCCGCGCAAGGGCTCACCGACGTGGCGGTCGGCGCGCTGACCCTGCATCTGCCGCCGGGCTGGACGGCGGTGCCGCAGGGACTCGAGAAGGTGATCGTCGATTCGAGTTGCCCGGATCCGAAGAAATACTTCAACTGCCGCTACTTCCTCATCACCGACAACACGAAGGAATCCGCGGAGCAGCCGGCCTATCGGCCGGGCGAGCTGTACCGCCGCAGCGCGGGCGGCCGCGCCTGCAACGCCGCCGGCCGCAAGGACCTCCGCCAAGAGGGTGACGCTACCAAGACGGTTTCCGCCACCGCACCGATCGGCACCGCCACGGCGACCTACGAGGAGTGGGCCGTCGACTGTGTTCCTCGTGGACAGACGGGTGGCAGCGGCGAGGCGCAAGTGACCCAGCGGATCTGGTTCGTTGTGGACAGGCAAATCGTGGTGATGGACGAGTGGCGGACGCCAGGCGTCGAGGAACTCCTCCGAACCGCGACGTTCTCATGACCTTGACCTGGGAAGCCCCAGAAATGTCCACAGTGGAATGAGTGTGCACTGGGCCGGATGGCCTAACGTTTCGCTTCCTTTGCCGCGTCTGTGTCCGGTAGCGATCAGTCCATACCCGTGACCGTTCGGAGACGCCGGGTAACACCACTTACCTCGCTCTCACTCGGTTGGCGGCACGGTCGGACTGAAGTCGAATGACCGCCTGCCGACCGGTCACCGATGACAAGGCGCCGTCGATCGCAGCCACTCGCGTTGTCCGGCGCCCCCGCGTCCCCGCCCTGTTAGACAGTTCATGTGCCGCTTCCTCCGAGGCGGCACGGGATGAAGAGCCTTAGGGAAACCAGGTTCGAAGGAGGCGGAACGTGGCGGCTACACCGAACATGGAGAGCTCGACGGTCGCCGGTGGCGCGAAGCGCAGCCGGTCACTGCCGAGCCGGGTGGTGCCGCCGATCGAACTGTCCGCGAGCGTCGAGGAGCTTTCGCGCAAGGCCGCGGCCCTGCTCGGCTGGAACGGCATCGTGTTGCCGGAGACCACCGTGCTCGGCCGGAAGATCTGCGTGGTCGCCCGGCTCCGCACCGACGTGCACGCGGAGCGCATCGCGATGGGTATGGGTCCCGTCGTCGATCGCGCCACCGTCGACACCTGGACATGGCCAGAGCTGGCCGCGACCGCACCCGCGCCGGCCGCCGAGATCATCGGCGTCCTCGCGGTCGCCCGGCACTGGCGCACCGCGATGGCCTCAGCGGTCCCGTTCGCACGTTACGGCGAGGCCGCGATGGTGCTCCCATCGCCAGCCGTACTGACGGAAGATTACGTCGGCAATTGCCTGCCGCGTGCCCGCGCCTACGGGCTCGGCATCGTCGCGGCCGACCCCAACGCGGTGACCGACCTCGACCTCGAGGGGCACAACGAGCGCATGATCCTGGACGAGGACCCGGTCTCGCGCCTGGTCAACGAGATCGTCTACGACCAGCTGCTGCGCGCCACCGAGGCCCCTGCCGAAGTCGAGTAGACGCACTACTGTCGGGTCCATGCGAGTAGTCATTGCGGGTGGACACGGACAGATCGCGCTGAAGCTGGAGAAACTTCTCGCCGGGCGCGGTGATCAGGCGGTGGGGATCGTGCGCAATCCCGATCACGTCGCCGACCTCGAGGCGATCGGTGCCGAAGCCGTCGTCCTCGACCTGGAAAAGTCCGATGTGGACGCCGTGGCCAAGGTGCTCGATGGCGCCGACGCCGCCATCTTCGCCGCCGGAGCCGGGCCCGGCAGCGGCACGGCTCGCAAGGACACTGTGGACAGGGCGGCCGCGGGACTTTTCGCGGCGGCCTCCGAGCGGGCGGGCGTGCGTCGGCACATCCAGGTCGGCTCGATGGGTGCCGACAAAGGGGAGACCGCGGACGTATCGGACGATTTCCGCGTCTATCTCCAAGCGAAGAAAGCGGCCGAGGACGATCTGCGCGCCCGCGATCTCGAATGGACGATCCTGCGGCCGGGACAGCTCACCGACGAAGACGGCACCGGAGAGATCCGGATCGCGGAAGCGACCGGACGCGGGCCGATCCCGCGTCAGGACGTCGCCGCGCTCTTGGTCGCGTTGCTCGACAATCCGTCGACGGTGGGACGCGTCCTCGAAGCGATCTCGGGTGATACTCCTATCTCTCAGGCTGTTTCCGCTCTCTGAAATCGTCGGTACTGGCTAGTGTGTGGACGTAATCCGTCAGTTAAGTGAACGGAGTAGGTCCTTGCGCGAGGACATCGCGGTTTTCAGCGGTAGCGCACATCCGGAGCTCGCCGAAGAGATCTGTACTCATCTCGGTGTTCCGCTGCATCCCGTGCGGGTGCAGCGGTTCGCCAACGACTGCCTCGAAGTCCAGCTCGAGGCGAACTGCCGTGAACGCGATGTCTTCCTGATCCAGCCGCTGGTGCGGCCGGTACAGGAACACCTCGTCGAACTGCTGCTGATGCTGGACGCCGCGCGGGGCGCGTCGGCGAAGCGGATCACCGTCGTCATGCCGCACTACTCGTACGCCCGGTCGGACAAGAAGGACGCGCCGCGCATCTCGATCGGTGGCCGCCTCGTCGCCGATCTCATGGCGACCGCCGGCGCCGATCGTGTCCTCGCGATGACGCTGCACTCGCCGCAGGTGCACGGATTCTTCAGCGTTCCGGTCGATCACCTGCACGCGTTGCAGGAGCTGGCCAGGCACTTCCGCCAGTACGACCTCTCCGCGACCACTGTGGTCTCGCCGGATCTCGGCAACGCCAAGGAGGCCGCGCATTTCGCCCGGCTGCTCGGAGCGCAGGTCGCCGCGGGCGCGAAGCAGCGCTTCGCCGACGACAGAGTCGAGATCAGCTCGGTGATCGGTGAGATCACCGGCCGCGACGTGATCGTCCTCGACGACGAGATCGCCAAGGGGAGCACGGTGATCGAGTTGCTCTCCAAACTGCGCGAACTGAAGCCGCGCTCGATCCGCGTCGCCTGTACGCACGGTCTCTTCACCAGCGGCGCGCTCGAGCGGATCGGCAGCCAGCCCGATGTGCTCGAGGTCGTCTGCACGAACACGGTGCCGATCGCGCCGGAGGAACAGAGCCCGAAGCTGCGGGTCCTGTCGATCGCGCCCGCGCTGGCGGAGGCGATGCGGCGGATCCACAACGGAGAGTCGGTCAGCGCGCTCTTCGAATCGGCTTAGGTCTGCATCGGCTCAGATCGTGCCGAGGACCCGGTCGAGGTAGGTGTTCGTGAAGATCCCGGCCGGGTCCACCTCCTTGCGGACCCGCGAGAAATCGTCGAACCGCGGGTAGCGCGAGCGGAGGGTCGCCGCGTCGAGGTCGTGCATCTTGCCCCAGTGCGGGCGTCCGCCGACCTCGCCGACGATCGACGCGAATCCGGCGAAGTACTCGCGGAAGGGCATGCCGGCGAACTGGTGGATCGCGATGTAGGCGGAGTCGCGGCCGTTGGCGGTGGAGAGCCAGATGTCGTCCGCGGCGGCGACGCGTACTTCGACCGGGAACGCGATCGGGTTCTCCAGTTTCGGTACGAACGCGCGAAGTTCGGCGAAGACGTCGAGCAGTGATTCGCGGCGGATCGCGAACTCCGACTCGACGAACCGCACGCCGCGATGGGTCACGAAGACGCGATGTGAGGTGTCGCTGTATTCGCGGGTGGAGAGGATGTTCGAGGCGAACCTGCCGAGCGGCCGCACGAGTTTCGGTACCGCGCGGCCGAGGCGGCACAGCCCGCCGAAGGCGACGTTCTCCGTGATCTCGTAGTCGACGAATTCCTTCACCTTGCTCAGCGGCTTGCGTTCGCTGCCCGCCGGGAGCCGGTTGTTGCGCTTGACCAGCGCGTTCTTGCCGTAGGGGAACCAGTAGAACTCGAAGTGGTCGTTCTCGTCGGCGAACTGGTCGAAGCCTTCGAGGACCTGTTCGAGCGGTTCCGGCCGTTCCTGCGCGGAGAGCAGGAACGACGGTTCACACTGCAGGGTGACCGTGCTGATGACGCCGAGCGCGCCGAGGCCGACCCTCGCGGCGGCGAAGAGATCGGGGCGCTCGTCCGCCGAACAGGTGACCACGGTGCCGTCGGCGAGCACGAGTTCGAGCGCGGCGATCTGGGTGGCGATCCCGCCGAGCCGGGCGCCGGTGCCGTGGGTGCCGGTGGAGATCGCGCCGGCGACGGTCTGCGCGTCGATGTCGCCGAGGTTGGTCATCGCCAGCCCCAGCGCGTCGAGTTCGGCGTTGAGTCGCTTGAGCGTGGTGCCCGATCGGACCGTGACCAGGCCTTTCGCGACGTCGGCCGACGCGATACCGGTCCAGCCGGCCAAATCCATGGCGTCGGAATTCGCCACGGCGATCGCCGTGAACGAGTGGCCGCTGCCCAGCGGGCGCAGGCGCCGTCCGGCCGCGGCGGTCCGGCCGATCGCCTCGGCGATCGCACCCGTGTCCTGCGGCCGATGCACACGCAGGGGTGTCGCCGCCGCGGTACCGGCCCAGTTGGTCCACCGAGTCATGCGCCCACCTAACAGTCGTCGTGAGTGCCGAAACAGTAAGTGAATAGTATTCGCGTTTCAAGCCCTTCTGTCGTACCTTAGTTCGGGTGACCAGTGCGACGGTGTACGACTTGGCGACGAAGGATCTGGATCCTCCGTTCGCGATAGTCGACTTGGATGCTTTCGACGCGAACGGCGCCGATCTGCTGCGGCGGGCGGGCGGCAAGCCGATCCGCGTGGTCAGCAAGTCGGTGCGCTGCCGATACCTGCTGATGCGGGCGCTCGCGCGGCCCGGCTTCGAAGGTCTCATGTGCTACTCGCTCGCCGAAGCCGTTTGGCACGTCGAGCAGGGGACGACCGACGACATCGTGGTCGCGTACCCCACCGCCGACCACGGCGCGCTGCGGCGGCTGGTGGCGAACGACCGGGCGCGGGCGGCGATCTCGATCATGGTCGATTCGCCGGAGCACCTCGACCTGGTCGATGCCGCGCTGGGGCAGGACCATGCCGAAATCCGGGTCTGTCTCGAACTCGACGCTTCGTGGCGGCCCCTGCCCGGCGTGCATGTCGGCACCCGGCGCTCGCCGGTGTTCAGCCCGCGGCAGGCCGCCGATCTGGCGCGAACCATCCTGTCCCGCAGGGGTTTCCGGCTTGCCGGGATGATGGCGTACGAAGGCCAGATCGCCGGGCTCGGCGACGCGGCGGGTGGCGGCGTCAAGAACGCGGTCGTCGGCTGGATGCAGCGGAAGTCCATTGTGGAAATCGCGAAGCGCCGCGCGGCCGCGGTCAAGGCGGTGCGGGCCCTGGCGGATCTGGAGTTCGTCAACGGCGGAGGCAGCGGCAGCGTCGAATCGACAGGCGCCGAAGCGGCCGTTACCGAAATAGCCGCGGGCTCCGGCCTGATCGGCCCCACCCTCTTCGACGGCTACGCGCACTTCTCACCGCGTCCGGCCGCGATGTTCGCGCTCCCCGTCGTCCGGCGGCCTGCGCCGAAGGTCGCCACGCTCTTCTCCGGCGGCTACATCGCTTCCGGCCCAACGGAGTCTTCGCGACAGCCGACGCCTTACCTGCCCGAAGGTCTCTCGCTGCTCGGGTTCGAGGGCGCCGGCGAAGTCCAGACCCCCGTCTCCGGCGAAGCCGCCCGCCACCTGCGGCTCGGCGACCGCGTCTGGCTACGCCACGCGAAGGCCGGCGAACTCGCCGAACGCTTCACGCACTACCACGTCGTCATCGGCGACCGCGTCGACCGGACCGTCCCCACCTACCGAGGCGAAGCCCAAAACTTCGGCTGATCCGCGCGACCCCACCCCCACCCGTCCCAGGGGGGCGCGCCCCGCACCAGCGTATCGGGAGGGGGTGTCGGGGGAGAGGATTCCGAGGGGCGGAGGGTGAAGTTGTCCACAACTGTGGGTGGGTGTGGACAACTTGTGTGGATAACAGGATAACGCCAGCTCAGGATAGGTCGTGGCGGGGCTGGTGGGGCATGTGTGACTGGTGAGGCATGGGCCCGGGTCGCCGGTGCACACTAATGGAGCAGGGAATCCGTCGGTGTGCGGAAGGCTCGCCAAACCGAGTTCGGGGCGCTCAGCGTCTCAAAAGGTGGCATGGGGGGACAGTCAGGCCGCCGATCATCAGTCCATAGTGGACCGACGTGGGCGAAGGGGACTTTCGCCGCATCGGACGCGGCGAAAGTCCCCTTCAGCCCACCCGGAGCGCCCAGAAAACTCAGGCCTCCCCGAACTTGCTCGCCAGGTACCCCTTCACCACCGACTTCGCCTCCGCCACGATCCGCTCGTCCCCACGCGGATCACGACGGAAAGCCAGCTTCAGCAGCGCGTCGGCCGTCTCGTTCGCGATCGTCAGCGCGAACCGGATGTCGTCCAGCGGCGACGAGATCCGCGCCGAAAGGATGTCGGTGAGCGCGTCGACTATGACGGCGTTGTTGTCGCGCGTCTCGTCGAGAAGCTGCCGGTCCACGACGTCACCGAAGTGGACCTTCGAGAATCCGGGGACCTCGCGGTGCATGTCGAGGTAGATGTCGAGGATCGAGTCCACGACATCCCACCAGTGTTCGGGCGCGAGCTCGTTCAGGGTGTCGGACACCGAGGCGACGAACCGTTCGAGATTGCGTTGCGTCAGCGCCTGCACCACGGCCCGCTTGTCGGGGAAGAACTGGTACAGCGAACCGACGGCCACCCCCGCGCGCTTCGCGATCAACGTGGTCGTCAGTGCTTCGTAACCGAGCTCGTCGATCAGCTGGGCGCTGGCGTCGAGCATCTGCTCCACGCGCTTGGCGCTGCGTTGCTGGACGGGCTGCCGCCGGAGCGGAGTTGTCTCCGTCTGCGGTTTCGCGGCCTGGATGTCGGACACTCGGGCTCCTCCTTCGCTGATCTGCGACTTTATCGTCCCGACAGGGTTCCCCACGGTCGAGTGAAGGCATAGTATCTGAGAACTTTTCATGTTCGGCCGTGTCTCCGAAGCTTGTGTCTCTCGAGAAAGGTGCGTAGCCGGTGGAGAATCCGACCTTCCCGTCCGAATTCCTGTGGGGTGTCTCGACCTCCGCCTTCCAGATCGAGGGGGCGACCGGAGAGGGCGGCCGAGGACAGTCCATTTGGGACACGTTCACTGAAACGGAGGGGAAGATCGCGCGGGGGGAGGACGCCAAGGTAGCGGCCGATCACTTCCACCGCTACTCCGGCGACATCGCGTTGATGGCCGGACTCGGCGTCGGCGCGTACCGGATGTCCTTCGCCTGGCCGAGAATCCAGCCCGACGGCGACGGAAAGCCCAACGCGGAAGGCCTCGCCTTCTACGACGGGCTCATCGACGAGGTCTGCGCCGCCGGAATCGACCCGGTGGGGACGCTTTTCCATTGGGATCTCCCGCAGGCGCTCGAGGACAAGGGTGGCTGGCTCTCCCGTGATACCGCCGAACGGTTCGCGGAGTACGCCGCCATCCTGGGCGAGCGGTTCTCCGATCGGGTGAAAATGTGGATCCCGCTCAACGAGCCCATGGTCATGTCGATCTTCGGCTACGCGATCGGCGAATACGCGCCGGGCAAGACCCTGCTGCTCGACGCCCTGCCCACCGCGCACCACCAGAATCTCGCCCACGGTCTCGCCGTCCAGGCCCTGCGCGCGGCCGGCGCCCGCAGTGTCGGCACGGCCAACAATCATTCGCCGATCTGGCCCGCCTCCGATTCGCCGGCGGACAAGGCCGCGGGCGAATGGATCGACGCCCTCATCAACCGCACTTACGCGGATCCTGTGTTGCTGGGCCGTTATCCCGAACAGGTCGTCGAACATCTCCCGAAGAACTTCGCCGAAGACCTGCCCACCATCGCGCAGCCGCTCGACTTCTACGGGGTGAACTACTACGAGCCGCAGGGCGTCGCGGCGCCCGGTGAAGGCAACCCGCTCCCCTTCGAGCTTCGCGCGATCGAGGGATATCCCATGACCACCAACGATTCGCCGATCGTCCCGCACGGGCTGCGCGATCTGCTCGTCGGCTTCCACGAGCGCTACCGGGAGCACCTCCCGCCCGTCTACATCACCGAGAACGGCTGCAGTTTCGACGACGTCGTCGCCGATGACGGGCACGTCCACGACCAGGAGCGCATCGACTTCCTCGACAGTCATCTGGTCGCGGTGCGCGAGGCGATGGACGCGGGGGTCGACGTCCGCGGGTACTTCGTCTGGTCGCTGATGGACAACTTCGAATGGTCGAAGGGCTACCAGCCGCGGTTCGGCCTGGTGCACATCGACTACGAGACGCAGAAGCGGACACCGAAGGATTCCTTCGGCTGGTACCGGGAACTGATCCGCCATGAGTGAGGTCAGGGAACTGCCCGAGGCGCTCGCCGAACCGGTCGCCAGGGTCCGCGCGGGCTGGATGAGCCTGCTGTTCTTCGCGAACATCGCGCTCTGGCTCGGGGTCTACGCGCCCATCCAGGTCCTGCTGCCGAAGCAGGCCGAAATCCTGGACGCGGCCAACAAAGAGGCCGTGTTCAGCCTGGTCACCGGGGTCGGCGCGGTCATCGCGCTGATCGCCAACCCGGCCGTGGGCCTGCTCTCGGACCGCACCTGTTCCGCGCGGGGACGCCGCCATCCGTGGACGGCCGCCGGTGCCGTGGTCGCCGCGGCCGGGCTGCTCGTCCTCGCGTTCGCGCCGAACGTCGCGGTCATGGTGCTCGGCTGGTGCTTGGTGCAGGCGGGCCTGAACGGAATGCTCGCGATGCTGGTCTCGGCGATCGCGGACCGGGTGCCCGTGCCCCAGCGCGCGCAGGTCGGCGGGCTGGTCGGTATCGCGCAGATGCTCGGGACCGTACTCGGCGCGGTGGTGGTCGTGGTGATGCTCGACCTCGCCGGTCTTCCGCTGGGCTACGCGGTGTGCGCGGCCATCGTGCTGGCGGGCGCGGCGGCGTTCGTCCTGCGCACGCCGGACGCGCGGCTGCCGGTCGCGTATCGGCCGTCGGCCAAGACTCGCGACGTGCTGTCGAACCTGTGGATCTCTCCGCGCAGGCATCCGGACTTCGCCTGGGCGTGGGGCTGTCACTTCATGATCAACCTCGGCAACGCCTTCGGGACGCTGTACCTGCTGTTCTTCCTCAAGGACGCGGTGCACTACGAAGACCCGGACACCGGACTGTTGATCATGATGGGGCTCTACGGCGCCGCCCTCATCGTCGGCGCGCTCATCGCCGGGCATTTCTCCGACAAGTCCGGACGACGTAAGCCCTACGTCCTCGCCGCGTCAGCGGTGATGGCCGTCGCCGCGCTGGTGCTGGTCGTCTGGCAGAACTGGACGGCCGCGCTCGCGGCGTCGCCCTTGCTGGGCGTCGGTTTCGGTGCGTACATGGCCGTCGCGCTGGCGATGCTCACGCAGGTGCTGCCCACCGCGCAGGACCGGGCGAAGGACCTCGGGGTCATCAACATCGCGAACTCGCTGCCGCAGGTGGTGGCGCCGATGCTGACCGCGCCGATCCTGGCCTACCTGGGCGGTTATCCGAGCCTCTTCGCGGCTTCGGCGCTGTCCACCGTCATCGCCGCGGTGCTGGTCACGCGGGTGAAAGGCGTCGGCTAGAGCGTTTTGGAGACCGCGGACCGGTGCCGGTCGGGGGAGGGGAGTGCAACGGCACCGGCCCGCGGAGTTCGGGGGATGGCAGCGTGTTCCTTGGCAGGTATCGCGCTGCTTTTGTGATCATCAACCTAGCGACCGATTACTGCCTTCGCTAGGTGTTCTGCCGAGAATTTTCGATTAATCGCGGTGGGGACCGGAGTGATCACCGAGAGCGGCTCGTCGCGTTCGGGGGTACGGGCGAACCGCTTCCGGCGAAGGCGAGCTCGTGGCGTGGTTGCCGAGGGGGCGCTCGGACCGCCGTTCGCTCGCCAGCTTCTAGGCGGTGTCTCTCAAGAAGAGTTTCAAGCGTGCACACCGCCGATGGCAGGCCTGCGCGGGTTGACCAGTGCGTGCCTGCCGGTGGTTTCGGCTGGGCTCACGCCACGACTCTGACCAGGGACACGGCGGCGGTTCTCCCGCCGGTGGTCCTGGGTGGCCACGGTCTGCTGGGGGGCGAGGCCGCCGGCGACCAGGTGCTCGTGCGCGACCTGCCAGACCGAGCAGGGGGCCTTGCACTTGTGCCAGCGGGTCGAGCAAGTGGGGCAGTCGCCGCGCTCGTCGGGTTCATGCGCCTGGAGCATCGCGCGCCAGCCCTCGGTCAGCCGGGGGAGCTCCGAGCGAGCGACCGACACGAGCGACTGCGCGTCAGCCCGGTTCGCGAGATCGGAGAGCATGTCGAGGCGTTCCCAAACCGCGTTGCGGAGGACTTGCCCTAGGACCTGATCCACGGAGAACTCACCGTCACCTTTCCGCCATCTTGGCGGCTTCGTTGAGCGCTGCCCTGAGCTGTCCGAGCTGGCCGGACGTCAGGCGCGCGGTCTCTCCTGGCGGCGAGACGAGAACCACCTGGTTGTCTTCGACGAACACGGTGACGGCACGCTCGCGGCTGATGAGATCGCCGCACTGCACGCGCCAGACCAGTTGTCCGCCTTCGTAACGGCGCACACTCGCGGTACGAGGGTCGACCGCCGCGGAGGGGGAGACCGGACGGTTGGCACCCGGCGCGACGGCGACCGCCTGCTGACCGGCGGGGCCGGCCGCACGCAGGTGGCGCGTCGCCATACCGGGCCGTCCCGCGGTGATGGAGCCTGTTGCGATCGAGTCCACGAACTCCACTGGCTCTTCTCCGCTCTCTCGTTCCACGTCGTCTTCCTGACCGCGTATCCGCACCTGTAGGAGGTTCGGAGACTTGGTAGCTCTCTGTGATCGCTGCCGGTGGCTGGTCGGTCACTGAGATCTGACAACTACAGTGATGTGAAACCGAGTGCGATAGAAGGTCGAACCGCCGTCATAGCGGTAACCGGACGAGGTTTCACGGTAAGCGGTCAAACGACTTCTGCCGGGCCGATCACGACGGGCATTTCGGTGTTTCGCACGGTTGAATAAGTGTGCTTACGCTGTTTCTCGACCCCAACGGAACTGTGAGGGGGCGCAATGGACGCCAGTATCGGTGGCGGCGCTGTCGCCGGCTCGGACTCCAAGAGCCGCCAGAGTCACCCCGTGCCGCCGGATGCCTGGGAGCAGCCGGAGATGCGAGCCGCACTGGCCACCCGGGAGATCTCTTCCGTCTACCGGCTGTTGCGCAAGCACGGTGTTTCGCAGCGCCAGATCGCCGCGATGACCGGCCAATCGCAGTCCGAGGTGTCCGAGATCCTCAAGGGTCGCCAGGTGATGGCGTACGACGTGCTCACCCGCATCGCTGACGGCCTTGGTGTCCCACGGGGATACATGGGTCTCGCCTATGACGAGGCGACAGCGATAAAGGTCGTCGGCGCTGCCGACGGCCAGCAGGCGGAGGAGGACGAGTCCGTGAAGCGACGGAGGTTCCTCGCGCACGCCGCCCAGGTCACGATGGGTGCGGCGGTATTCGGTCCCGAATCGGGTACCTGGTCTTCCGGGCCGGCGAAGACGCCCGCTCCCGGGCGGATCGGCATGACCGACGTCCGTCAGGTGGAAGCCGCGACCAGAGCGCTCCGGTCCCTCGACTACCAGTACGGCGGCGGGTTCTGCCGCGACGCCGTGGTCGCGCAGCTGTCCTGGGGACAGCAGATGCTCGAGTCCACCGGCACCGAAATGGTCAAGAACCGCCTGTACGTCGCGCTGGCCGACCTGCACAGCCTGGCGGGCTGGACATCCTTCGACACCGGCCTCATGGACTCCGCACGCGGCCATTTCGCGAACGCGCTGGACCTGGCCAAACAGGGGGACAGCCATCCGCTGGTGGCCAACGTGCTGTACCGGATGGGCCGCGTCTACCTGCACCAGGACGCTCCGAACGACGCGCTGAAACTGTTCCAGCTCGGCCAGATCGCCGCCCAGGAATCGGGCTCCGAGCTGGCGGTCGCCGTGCTCTGCGCCAACGAGGCGTGGGCCTACGCGATGATGGGCAACGAGGAGCAGGCCACCAAGCTGCTCGGCCGGAGCAAGGACGAGTTCGCCCGCGCCGACCTGGCCGAGGCCGAGTCCTGGGTCAAGTTCTTCACCGAGACCGACGTTTACGCCATGATCGGCACCGTGCACACGGTGCTCGCCGCGAAGAACGCCGAGCACACCAAGTACGCGATCCCGGCGCTGGCGAAGGCCGTCGAGTTCTACGACGACGACATGGCCCGCAGTAAGACGTTCATGCTCAGCGCGCTGGCCACGAACCACCTGCTCGAAGGCGATCTCGATCACGGCGCCAAGGTGGGCTCGAAGGCCGTCGACTGTGCCGAGGGCATCAAGTCGGAGCGGGTGAAGGACCGGATGCGACCACTGCAGGTCGAGGCGGAGCGCCGCCGGAACAACGCCGACGCCCGTGACCTCGCCGATCGCCTCAACTCCTTCTACGCCGCCTGAGCGAGGATTGGACGGCCGGTTCACACCCGGCAAACTGCGCGATGTCCTGGGGCGGACTTGTGAGCTGCTGGGCGTGGACCCCGCCGAGGCCCGGCTGCTGAGGTTCACCAACAACGCCGTCTACGAACTGGCGAGCGCGCCGTTCGTCGTCCGGATCGTCGGCTCGACCCTGCTGAGGCACCGGGCCGGCACGGTCGTGCGGGTCGCACGGCACTTCGAACGGCACGACGTGCCCGCCATCCGCCTGCTTCCCGGCCTCGACCAGCCGCTGCCGGTCGGGGACCATCTCGTGACGGTGTGGTGGAAAGTGCCGTCCACCGGCCGGAAGGCCAAGTCCTCGGACCTCGCCGCGCTGCTGCGCCGGGTCCACGCGCTCGAGCCGCCCGAGGGGCTCGCCGAATGGGCGCCGTTCGCCGCGGTCCGCGCCCGGGTTTCGGACGCGGAGGAGCTGTCATCGGGCGACCGGCGGTTCCTGCTCGAACGCTGTGCCGAGGTCGAGGCCGCGCTCGCGACGCTCGACTTTCCCTTGCCGCGGGCCCTTGTCCACGGGGACGCGCACACCGGGAATGTGATCGGAGGACCGGACGGACCGGTACTGTGCGATTTCGATTCGTCCTGCGTCGGACCGCCGGAATGGGATCTGACGCCGCTCGCCGTCGGCCATGAACGGTTCGGTGATCCACCCGCTCGCTATCGCGTGTTCGCCGAGCGGTACGGATTCGACGTGACCACGTGGTCCGGGTTCCCGGTACTGCGCGCGATCCGTGAACTGAAGCTCACCACGAGTGTTCTCCCGATTCTCCGCAGTCACCCCAGCGTGCGTGATGAGCTGCGAAAACGGCTGGACGATCTCCGGAACGGGCACACCGGCGCCCGCTGGAACCGGTATCGGTGAGTCACCAGGGAAAGGTTTCTGCACGTGCATTCGCCGACGGCGAATGACCGTTCGTCGCTTGCCCGAAATCAGCGATCAATCGGTGACGAATTCGCCCGGGCTAATCACTTCTCCTGGCCCAAGGCTCCCCCAAATGTGCAACTTGCAGCTACGCTCCGTTAAATGGCGCGCTCAGTTCATCCCGTGGTTGTTCGTCGATCGGTGCCTTCGAGTCACAGTTGTTCCAAACGCGTACGCAGAGCGTCGGCTTCCGGGCGGCCGAGCCCGACGAAAATCGGCAAAGCTTTGTCGTAGTGGCGCCGGGCTTCTTCGGGCTCGCCTTCCGCTTCGGCGATCTCGCCGAACGCGGACAGCGCCCTGGCCACCTCGAACCGCGACCCGCTGGCCTCCATGGTGGCGCGGGCGGGTTCGATTTCGGCCCGCGCGCCCGCGAGATCCCCGCTCGCCGTGAGGACGCGGCCGAGTTCGATCCGGGCGCGGGCCACGTTGTAGTCGTCGCCGTCGAGAGTGTCGCGAGCACGGGTGAGGTCGGTGATCGCCGCCTCGACCTGTCCGGCCCTGGCACGGGTCGCGCCGAGATTGATCAGCGCCAGCCCGACGTCGTGCGGGCGTTCCTGCCGCTCGCTGAGCAGATGGTCCTCGGTGAACCACTCGATCGCTTCGTCGAGCCTGCTCTGTTGCAGTGCGACCAGACCGAGCCCTTCCACCGACCGGATCTCGACGACGTGGTCCCCGCTTGTCCGGGCCGCGTCGCGTCCGGCCAGGTAGTGCCGCACGGCGTCGTCGTACCGGCCGGTGCCGCGGCAGGCGGCGCCGGCGCGGTTGCGCATCAACGCCTCCGCGGAGGTATTGCCCCAGGCCTTCGCGCAGTGGACGCCGATCTCGCTCACCCGCAGGAAGTCCGGATAGTGCTTGCGCAGCAGGAAGAGCGGCCACATCGCGGTGGCGAGCTGCCAGCCGAGCTCCGGCAGCTGCCATTCGTGGGCCGTTTGGACCGCGGCGATGAGGTTCTCGCGTTCCAGCTCCAGCCAGGCGAGTGCTTCCTCGGACGAATCGAACGACGCCCGCGTCGACGGCCGGTACTCGTAGCGGTACGGGATCGTGTCCTGGTCCGGCGTGGTCAAGCCGGCCGTCGCGGAGGCCGCGAACAGGTACCACTCGAGCATGCGGCGCACGGCGATGTCGCGGTCGTACTCGTTGCCCGACGTCTTCTCCTTGGCGTGCAGCCGCGCGAGGTCGTGGAACGTGTACCGGTCGTCACCCCGATCGATCAGCAGCCCGACGTCGACGAGCTGGTCAAGCAGGTCGTCGGCGACCTCCGGGCGGACGGCGATCGACGCGGCCGCGACTCCGACGCCGAAGTCGGGACCGGGATGCAGCCCGAGCGCCGCGTACAGCGCGGCCGCGTCCGAGGGAAGTTCGTCGTAGGACAGGTTGAAGCTGGCTTCCACCGATTGCGCCTCTTTCGTCGAGAGCGTGGCCAGTCGACGATATTCCTTCCCCAGCTCGGTGGCGATCTTCTCCAACGACATTTTCGGCCGTCCAGCCAGCTTGGCGCTGACCGTGGTGAGGGCGATCGGCAGGCCGCCGCACAGCTCGGCGATGGCGCGCGCCTGGTCGGTCTCGGCGTCGACCCGCTCGGCGCCGAGCGCGCGACCCAGCAGCTCGGCGCTGTGCGCGGAGCCGAAGGGAGCCAGCTCGATCAGCCTCGCGCGATGTTCGGCCTGGAGCCTGCCGAGGCGGCGCCTCGAAGTCACGATCACGAGGCTTTCCCCGCAGGAAGGCAGCAGCGGCAGCACCTGCTCGGCCGAGGCCGCGTTGTCGAGCAGCAGGAGCAGCGGCCGCTCGGCGGTCGTCGTGCGGTACAGGGCGGCGAGTTCCTCGACTTCCGAGGGCAACCCCTCCGGCGGGACGCCCAGCGCGCGGAGGAACCGGCCGAGTGCTTCGCTCGCGGAGAGCGGGCCGTTCGTGCTGAAGCCGCCGAGATCCGTCCAGAGGTGCCCGTCCGGGAAACGGTCACCGACGTGACGGCCCCACGCGGTGGCCAGCGCCGTCTTCCCGATGCCGCCCTGTCCGCTGATCAGGTGCAGCGACGGCCGGTCGGCGTCGGTGTCGTCCTTGGCCAGCAGCTTCTCGAGCAGCGTGAGTTCGGCCGTACGGTTGGTGAAATGCGCCGGCGCGGGCGGGAGCTGACGCGGCCCCGAACTCACCTGCCTGGTGAGCCTCACCGCCGAACGCTGGCGCGGTACCTGCGGTGTGCCGACTTCACTTTCACCCGGCATCGGGCTGCCCATCCACTATCCCCTCTTCGGGTTACCCCAGCGATCGCGTAGAGCATTCCGGTGACGATCCGAAGAGGACAGTGAAACCGGTCAAATGCGGCCAGATGGAGCAAGGCCACCGCCTGGCTGAAGGGGACTTTCCCCGCATGCGATGCGGGGAAAGCGCCCTTCGCCGCGTGAGATGCGGGGAAAGTCCCCTTCAGCTCGTCGGCACGACCGGCGCGCGAGTGAGGACGACGGCGAACCCGAACGCCAACCCCATCACGGTCAGCTCCAGCGTCGCCCACGCGGCCAGTGCCGTCCGGTTGTGCCGGATGATCCGCGGCATCAGCTTCCAGCGCGTGTAGGCGCCGAGACCCGCGATCACCCCGGTGCACAACAGCTTGAGCAGCACCAACTGCCCGTACGGCGTGGTGAACACGCCTTCCCAGAAACCGAGCGACGGGTTGAGCGTGATCTCGATCAGCCCGTTGAACAGGCCGGTCACCGCGCCGAGGATCAGGCACAGCGTCGCCAGCTTGGAGAACCGCGGCAGCGCGTGCGCCAGCAGTGTCCGGTTCCCGACGAGCAGCACCGCCATCGCGCCGAGCCCGCCGGTCCAGGCGACCGCGCTCATCACGTGCAGTTCCATCGAGATCATCGTGTAGTCGTGGTAGTTCCAGTTCGACGCGTGCCCGGTGACCGGCAGCGGCAGCAGTGCGAACAGGCCCAGTCCGACGCGGACCTCGGCGGGCACCTTCTCGCCGTGTTTCAGCGCGAGGACGCCGAGTCCCGCGTGCAGCAACGCCAGCACCGCGACGATCAGCAGCGCCTTCCCCGCGCCGACATCGGCGATGTAGCTCCCGACGTCCGAGATCGACAGTGTGCTGGAGCCCGGCCGGTATTCGGCGGTCTGCAGGATCAGCGCGACGAGCGCGGTGGTCGCCCAGACCAGCGCCGCCGCGACGCTCGCGGGCCGCGCGATCCGCATGATCGGCTCGGAGAGCTTCGGCCGGTCGTAGCCGACCAGCACTGAAAGCAGCGCCAGCCCGATCGTGGCGACCGCCGAGATGTCCAGCAGCACCCGCACGATCGGGATGGAGACCGAGACCACCTCGCTGACCTGCGCGACCCCGGGGACCGGGGTGGTGGCCGTCAGCGCGACGCCGATCAGGGCACCGACGATCCCCGCCGCCACCACGCAGAACAGGACGGCGACGCGGGCGCGCGAGGTGGTCTCGGCCTGTGTCATGACCCGCTCTTCTCCTTGTCGCCCGCGCCGGTGCGCAGTGCGACGGTCAGTCCGACGGCGAGCAGCACGACGGCGCCCGCGATCCACACCCAGATCGGTACCCCGGACGAACCTTCGCCGCCGGTCGCCGGGGTCGTCTCGGCCTGGCCCGCGTTGCTGCGCGCGGCGTCGGCGGTCGCCGGTGTCCCGGCGCCCGCGGCGGTGAGCGTGAACGGCACCTCACCGGTCACGGCGTGCCCGTCCGCGGACAGGATCCGGAAGCCGATCTTGTACTCGCCCGCCGGGCCGAGCGGCCGCAGCGGTACGGACACGACGCTGTCGCGGACCTCGACCTGGCCTTCGGCCCACTGGCCGCCGCCCGGTCCGATGACCGCGATCTGGTTGACGTTCGCGTTCTGGACGTACTGGTCGAACGTGAGGGTGATCTTCGCGGGCCCGGCGGCGAGCGAAGCGCCCTTCGCCGGGTCTGAGGAGATCAGGACGTTGTGCGCCAGCGCCGGGGTGGCTGTGGCGAGCCACGCCACCCCGGTGATCGCCAGCGCGATGAGCGCCTTACGCATTTACTCGGTTTCCTCGGTGCTCTTGGTGGAGGCGGCCGCGGTGGCGCGGCGGGCGCGCAGGGTGGCACCGGCGCCGACGCCGAGGCCGAGCGCGCCGACGACCAGGCCCGCGCCGCCGAGCCAGCGGGCGGTGTTGTCGGACGACGACGAAGAAGCGTGCGATTCCTCGGAGGCCTTCGTGTCGGAACCGTGGCCACCACCGTGCCCGTCACCGCTCTTCTCGGCGAGCTTCACGCTCGGCGCGGGGTGCTCCGGCTCTTCACCGGAGGCCGGGGTCGGCTGGTTCCACTCGACGACCTTGCCGTTCTCGTACGTCTGGGTGGCCGGGAACTCCAGCGCGTCGACGGTGGCCGGGAACTGGCCAGCGCTGATCTGGAACTCCTGGAACTCGGCCGAACCGGCGGCGATCTTGGTGCCGGGCTCCGCGGTCCACGACACCTTGGTGACGGCTTCAGTGATCTGAGTGCCGGAGGCGGTGGTCACCGGGGCGGGCAGCTTCGACTTGACGACCTCGGCCTTCCAACCGGGGATCGGCTTGGTGCGCACGGAGCTGAGCGCGTACTCGGGCTTGAGGGTGACCTCGACCTTCACCGTGCCGGCGTCCTTCTCCTCGTTGGGGACGCGGAAGAAGATCGACCCGTAGCCACCCTTTTCGGGCTGGGGGCCGTAGACGTTGGCGGTGACGTGGGCCGAGGCGACCCCGGCCGAGAGCAGACCGGCGGCACCGATGGCGGCGGCGAGGAAACCGGCGCGCTGGAAGACGTGCTTGGACACGAAGACTCCTGAACGTGATTGAGACGGCGGGTTCGGGGACCTCGCCGGTTTACGGGGGACGAGCTGGGGTTCAGGAGAGCAGCGGGGGGCCGCGCCTGCCGTGGACCCGGCGAAGGTCCACGCGGACGAGGTGACCGGGACCCGCCGGACGGGCGAGCACCGGCGTGCCCGCCGCGGCGGGCACCGGAAGCGCGTTGAGGATGAACGGGACCAGCACGCGCAGGCAGGCGAGGACGCCGAGCAGCAGTCCGTCGGCCTTGGCCAGCAGCAGCGCGGTGACCAGCGTCGCGACGACGTGGGCCACGGTCATCGCGAGCCCGCCCGAGACGGGAGCGGGCTCGTCGTGCCTCAGTTCGTGACTGCTCAGGGAGCTGAGCACGAGGTGCATCACGACCTGGCCCGCGCCGAGGTCGACGATCGTGGCGAGCGGTCCGCGCGCCTTCGCGGCGAGCGCGGTGGCGTTCCAGCCGATGAGCACGGTGAGCAACATCGTCATCGCCGCATCGGGTACTTCGCCGTCCCCCACGACGTGAGCGGTCACCGCCAGCGCCGCGGAACTCACGCCGAGCAAGCCGCCACGCACAACGCGTAACGCGCTTCGGTGATGGCTGCCCTTGCTCACGAGGTGAAGGGTATGCGACATCCGGCCGAGCGGTCGACGTCCTCCCGGCTGGTGAGCAGTGGGAAAGACACCGCGGGACGGCGCCTGCGTTTGCCCATTTAGGCCGAATGGGGAAGGTTTACGGGATAAAAGGCGGTAAACCGGGGTTTGGCCGCACACGTTTTGGGTAGTCAGGCTCCCGATACGGCTACTCCGAATGGGTGAGGACTCTCACTTAGAGGCGGCGGGAGAACCAGCACGCGATGAACCTCTTCGAGTACATCTCGGATCGGTGGGACAGACTCGCCCTTCAAGGGCTTCTCCATGTCAGCGCGGTCGTGCAGTGCACGATCATCGCCGCCGTGCTCGGCGTGGTGATCGGGGTAGCGGTCTACCGCAGCCCGATCGGGTCGGCCGTGGCCACGGCGCTGGCGAGCACGATCCTCACCGTCCCCTCCTTCGCCCTCTTAGGCCTCCTCATCCCGGTTTTCGGCCTCGGCGCGAACACCACCGTCATCGCCCTCGTGCTCTACGCGCTGCTCCCGATCGTGCGGAACACGATCGTCGGGCTCGGCGGCGTCGATCCAGCGGTCAGTGACGCGGCACGCGGCATCGGTATGGGCCGGTTCGGCGTGCTGACCAGGGTGGAGCTACGGCTCGCCTGGCCCGCCATCCTCGCCGGGATGCGGGTCGCGACGCAGATGCTCATGGGCATCGCGGTCATCGCGGCCTACGCGAAGGGCCCGGGCCTCGGTTCGGAGGTCTTCTCCGGCCTCACCAACGCGGGAAGCACGAACTCCCTCAACCAGGCGCTGACCGGGACGCTCGGCGTGGTCGTCCTCGCGCTGGTCCTCGACGCCGTTTACGTCCTGATCAATCGTTTGACCGTCTCGAGGGGTGTCCGTGGCTGAGCAGCCTGAAACCGTATCCGGCGTCGAGATCGAGCTGGAGAACGTCTCCAAGCGCTACCCCGGCACCCGCGAGCCCGCGGTCGACGAGTTCTCGATGGTGGTGCCCGCCGGCAAGATCGTGGTCTTCGTCGGCCCGTCCGGCTGTGGCAAGACCACCACCATGCGGATGATCAACCGGCTGATCGAGCCGACGTCCGGCCGGATCACCATCGGCGGTGACGACGCGCTGAAGCTCGACGTCGACACCCTGCGCCGTCGCATCGGCTACGCGATCCAGCAGGCCGGGCTGTTCCCGCACTTCACCGTGGCGCAGAACATCGCGGTGGTGCCCGGTCTGCTCGGCTGGGACAAGAAGAAAGTCAACGACCGGGTCGAGGAGATGATGGACCTGGTCGGGCTGGACCCGGCCGACTTCCGCGACCGCTTCCCGCGTCAGCTGTCCGGTGGGCAGCAGCAGCGTGTCGGCGTCGCGCGGGCGCTCGCCGCGGACCCGCCGGTCCTGCTGATGGACGAACCGTTCGGCGCGGTCGACCCGATCACCCGAGGAAATCTGCAGGACGAACTGCTGCGGCTGCAGACCGAACTGAAGAAGACGATCGTCTTCGTCACCCACGACTTCGACGAGGCCGTGAAGCTCGGCGACAAGATCGCGGTGCTCGGCAACCAGTCGAAGATCCTCCAGTACGACACCCCGGACGCGATCCTCGCGAACCCGGCCGACGACACGGTCGCCGGTTTCGTCGGCGCCGGTGCCTCGCTGAAGCAGCTGACGCTGCTGCGGGTCCGCGACGTCGAGCTGAAGCAGGACGCCCTGACGGCGGCGGTCAGCGAATCGCCGTCGGACGTGCGCGAGAAACTGACCCGGCAGCGGAAGCATTTCGTGCTGGTGCTCGACCAGCGCCGTCGTCCGATGCGATGGGTCCACGTCCGCGAGCTGACCGCGGCGACGTCGCTGGCCACCGCGGGCAAGCCGCTGCGTGACTCGGTCAGCCTCCAGTCGACGCTGCAGGACGCGCTCGAAGCCATGCTCGCCGAGGGCGGCAGCGTCCCGGTGACCGGCGCTCGCGGCGAGTACGCCGGGACGATCGAGCTCGACACCGTCATCTCGACGATCCAGCAGCTGCGCGAGGAGCACTCGGACGGCAACCCGGCGGAAGGGGTGACCGCATGACGGCCGTCGATACCGGGTTCACCACCGAGTCCTCGTCGAGAAGCGCCGAACGGGTCCGGCTGTTCGCCCAGCCCGCGGTGGTCCTGCTGATCGTCGCCGGCGTGCTGATCTGGGTGTTCGCCGGCGACCTGACCGCCACGGAGAAGGCGACACTCAACGCCACCGGGCTGCTCGAAGCGCTGCGTGACCACCTGGCGATGACCGTCGTGGTCACCGCGATCGTGGTCGCCGTGGCGGTGCCGCTCGGCGTGCTCGTGACGCGGCCGTACGCGAAGTGGGCGGCACCGGTGTTCCTGGCGGTCGCGAACATCGGCCAGGCCGCGCCCGCGCTCGGGGTGCTGGTGCTGTGGTTCATCGTCACCGGTGCGACCGGCGGGCTGTGGGTCGCGGCGCTGCCGCTGGCGTTCTACTCGCTGCTTCCGGTGCTGCGGAACACGATGGTCGGCCTGCAACAGGTCGACCCCGCACTGATCGACGCGGGTCGCGGCATCGGCATGTCGGCCTCCGGCGTGCTGTGGCGGGTCGAGTTCCCGCTGGCCGTCCCGCTGATCCTGGCCGGCCTGCGGACCTCGCTGGTGCTGGCGGTGGGCACGGCGACGTTCGGCATGTTCGTCAACGCCGGCGGTTTCGGCCTGCTCATCGACACCGGCTACAAGCTCAACCTGACGAAGGTGCTGATCACCGGTTCGGTGCTCGCCGTCGCGCTGGCACTGCTGGTGGACTGGCTGGGTGCGGTCGCGGAACAGTTCTTCGGACCGAAGGGACTGCGCTGACATGCGATTGAAGGCGATTCTCGGCACAGTCCTGTTGTGCGGCACGCTTTCCGCTTGCGGGCTCGAGGTCAACACCGCGCTGCCGTACAAGATCGAACCCGGTTCGATCCAGCCCATCGAGGCGCTCAAGGGTGTCGAGGTGACGGTGGGGTCCAAGGACTTCACCGAGAACATCATCCTGGGCTACATGGCCGAAATGGCGCTTTCCGCGGCGGGCGCGGACGTCATCGACCTGACCGACATCAAGGGCTCGAACTCGTCGCGGCAGGCACTGCTCGCCGGCCAGACCGACGTCACCTGGGAATACACCGGCACCGGCTGGATCAACTACCAGGGCAACGAACTTCCCGTCCCCGGTGGGGAACAAGCCCAGTACGAAGCCACGAAGGCGGCCGACGAGTCGAAGTTCGGCGTCACCTGGCTGAACTATTCGCCGCTGAACGACCAGTACGGCTTCGCGGTCACTGAAGCCTACGGAGCGGCGAACAACCTGAAGACGACTTCGGACCTGGCGGCGTTCCTCAAGCAGAAGCCCGACCAGGGCGTGTTCTGCCTGGAGACCGAGTTCACCAGCCGCCAGGACGGTTTCCCCGCCGCCGTGCGGGCATACGGGTTCCAGAACCCGGTGATCAAGAACTTCGGCATCGGCACGATCTACTCGGCCGTCGCGAGCGGGACCTGCCCGATCGGCGAGATCTTCACGACCGACGGCCGCATCGCCGGACTCGACCTGCGTGTCCTCGAGGACGACAAAAAGGCGTTCCCGCAGTACAACGCCGTGCCGACGCTGCGCTCGGACTTCCTGAAGCAGCACCCGGAACTCCGCGCCCCGCTCGAAGCCGTCGCCGCGGCCATCGACAACCAGCAGATGATCGAACTGTGCAAGCAGGTCGACGTAGACGGCCGTGACCAAGGCGAAGTCGCTTATGAGTGGATGAAGAAGAAGGGCTTCATCAGCTAATCTGTCGAGCGCTGACGGAAACTCGCCGAAGGGGCGCCGTTCCGCATTCACCTCGCGGTAGGAGTGGAGGCGCCCCTTCATCGAGTTTCCGTGGGCCTTCGGCCCAAGAGAGGGCGCTCGACGGGTGAAGTCTCCGTCGGGCGCGGGGCGCCCTTGGGGAGACCTCTCGGCTGAGTTCACCACCCTCACCATCCGTCTGGACGCACCGGGTCGTGCCATGAACGGTCCGTTACTTGCAAAATTTGCAAGTAACGGACCGTTCATGGCACTTGAGGCGCTCGACCGCTCAGATCCCCAGGCGGTGCAGCAGCTTTCCCTCCAGCTGGTCCAGCTCCCCGGCCACCGCCCGGTGCGCCGCCTTCCGCCGCGCGGCCGGCATCCGCTCCGAAGCGCGGACGGTCGCCGAAAGCTGCTCCAGCGTCCCCTGCGTGTCCTTCGCGAAGGACACGTCGGCATCGGTCGCCTTCGCGGACTTCCTCAGCTCCGCGAGTCCCTGCGTCAGCCCGGCGATCCGCGCGTGCAGTGCGGCACCGCGTCCGCTGAATTCGCCGAGCTGGTCGACCGCGACACCGAGCTTCTTCGCTTGGTAACGGTCGTAGAGCTCTCGCGCGGCCCCCGCCGCTCGAACGGCGTACGGCGCGATCACCGGCAGTACGGCCGGACCGAGCACTTTGACCACCGCGACGGCGTTCTTCGCCTTCTTCGGGTTGATCCTGCCTTCGGCCTCGACGGCTTTGGCCTTGCGCGCCATGGCACCTCCCACGCTGTGTCACAGACGAACTTACTGGTCCCCGAAGTGGCGGGCATGTCGGCTTGCCGGTCGCCTTCTAGAGTGTTGTCTGTGAGTAACGAGGTGCTACTGGACGCGGGAGCGGTGAGCCGCTGCCGGCGTCGCGTGCACCTCGAACACGATCCGGCGATGCGCGAGGTCCCGCTCGCCCCGCCCGACCCCGCCGCGCAGCAGCGGATCGACGACGCGTCAGCGCATCGCGAGGCCATCGTGCGGCAGCTGATGGAGGCGACAGGGCCCGGCGTGAGCTGGGTAAAGATCCCTCGCGACCTTCCCGCCGCCGAGCGTGTGCAACTCACCGAAGAGGCCTTCGCCGCCGAAGCGCACTACATCTGGGGTGCCCTGCTCCCGGTGGACCGTGCCGGTCACCGTCGCGGCGGCTCAGAACTTCTGATCCGCACAGCCGACGGCTACGTGCCGGTGCTGGTCGTGCGGCACCGCATCACCGATCGCGGTTCGGGCGCGCCGACCACGGTGATGACCGATCTCGACCCGGCGAACCGGTTGCCCGATCCGGCGCGAAAGGTCCGCTCGCAGCCGCGTGACCAAATGCGGCTCGCGCACCTCTATCGGATGCTCGAAGCGCTCGGGAGGCACGAAGGCCACCGCGCCATCGGCGGCGTCATCGGCCTCGACGCGGATGTCGTCGTCTGGCACGACCTGTCCGCGGGTACCTGGCCGGGCGGCCGAAGCGCGCTGACGGAGTACCAGAGCCGCTTCGCCGACAGGCTCGCCATCGCGAGCGCAGCCGTTGAAGGCGAAGAGCCACTTGCCGAGCCGTCGCGTGTCCTCGAATGCCGTCGCTGCCCTTGGTGGCCGACGTGCGAGGTCGTGCTCACCGAAACCCGCGACGTCAGCCTGGTCGTCCGCGGCGAGGACGCGATGGAACTCCGCCGCGCCGGAGTGTCCACAGTGGACAAGTTGGCCGCGCTCGACCCGGCCGACGAGCCGCCGCCGATGAACTGGACGGGCGGTACCTTCGCCGACGCGATCATCCTCGCGCGTGCCTGGCTCGCCGATCTCACGATGGTGCGCAAGGTCGACCGCATCGAGGTCTCGCGCGGTGACGTCGAGGTCGATGTCGACATGGAGAGCTTCGGCGATTCCGGCGCGTACCTGTGGGGTTCGCTGCTGACCGGCGCCGACATCGGAATGGAGCAGGGTTACCGGGCCTTCGCGACCTGGGAGCCGCTGCCGACCGCGGACGAGGCGCGGTCGTTCGCCGAATTCTGGGCCTGGTTCAAGGAAGTCCGCGAGCGCACGCTCGCGGCGGGGCTGACCTTCCGTGCCTACTGCTACAACGCGCTCGCCGAGAACCGCTGGCTCTTCGGGTCCGCCGGCCGGTTCGGTGAGCACCCCGGCGTTCCCACCAAGGCCGAGATCGCGTCCTTTGTGGACTCCGAGGAGTGGATCGACCTCTTCCGCAGCGTCACCGACCAGTTCCTGTGCTCGCACGGCAAGGGGCTCAAGGTGATCGCCCCGGTCGCCGGTTTCACCTGGCGCGATCCGGAAGCGGGCGGTGAGGCGTCGATGAGCTGGTACCGCGACGCCGTCGGCATGGACGGCGGTGTCCCGGACGAACTCCAGCGGGAGCGGCTGCTGCGCTACAACGAGGACGACGTCCTGGCCACGCACGCGCTGCGGAAGTGGATGACCGACCACGCGCAGACGGCCGTGCCGTATATGAACGACCTCTGATCTCTCATGAACTAAGAGACTCGCGCCCGCCCGGCATCGTGCGTGAGGTCGAGAGCACGAAGCTCGGCAAACTCGCCGCGCTCGGTGTCCGGCAGACGCTCGGCCAGCTCCGGCGGCGCGCTTACACGCCGGCGCGGTTCGGCGGGCTGGTCGCCGAAACCACGTTCAGGACGTGCGAGATCACCACGGAGGGCATCACCCTCGACGTGCGCCTCACCCGTCCCTGAGCGAGATGAACGGGGCTTTCATCGCAGAATCTGAGAGGAAAGCCCCGTTCATCTCACGGGGAGCGGCTCAGCGAGGGGCCATGCGCAGCGAGCCGTCCATCCGGACGACCTCACCGTTCAGGTAGTCGTGGTCGATCAGCGACAGCGCGAGCTGCGCGTACTCGTCCGGCCGCGCGAGCCGCTTCGGGAACGGAACGCCTTCGGCCAGCGAAGCACGGAACTCGTCGCTTACGGTCGCCAGCATCGGGGTGTCGACGATGCCCGGCGCGATGGTCAGCACCCGGATGCCGTGCGACGCGAGGTCGCGGGCGGCTGGCAGGGTCATCCCGACGATGCCGCCCTTGGACGACGAGTATGCCACCTGTCCGATCTGGCCGTCGTAGGCCGCGATCGACGCGGTGTTGATGATGACGCCGCGCGCGTTGTCGGCCAGCGGCTCGGTCTTGGCGATGGCCTCGGAGGCCAGCGTCAGCACGTTGAAGGAGCCGATCAGGTTGATCTGGACGACCTTCGCGAACAGGGCGAGGTCGTGCGGGCCCTTCTTCGAAAGGATCCGCGCGGACGGTCCGATCCCGGCGCAGTTCACCACGGTCCGCAACGGCACCCCGGACTCGGCGGCGGTCGCGACGGCGGTCCGCACCTGCTCCGGGTCGGTCACGTCGGCCTCGACGTAGGTGATGCCCTCGACCTGCTCGGCGTTGGCGATGGCACCGGCGAGGTCCAGCGCGAAGACCCGCGCGCCCTTCGCCGCGAGCGCCTTCGCGGTCGCACCGCCGAGCCCGGACGCGCCACCCGTGACGAGCGCCGCGGTATCGGTGATCTGCATGTTCTCCCTTTCGTCGACAACCGTTCCCTAGGTTAACGCTCGTTCGCATCGGCGGGGTGGGTGTGCTGGCTCACGTCGGTGCGCAGCATGTCGTGAGGAGTATTCGGGCCCGAAGCATTCCGTTCGCTCGGAGGTCAACTCAGGCTGTCACCTTCAGCACCATGAGCGCTGCTCGGATCGTGGTGGTGGGGACCGGTTACGTCGGATTGACCACGGGGGCCTGCCTGGCCGGCCTGGGGCATCGAGTCACTTGCGTCGATGTCGACCAGGCGAAGGTCGCAAGGCTCTCCGCCGGACGAGTGGACATCCTGGAGCCGGGACTGTCCGAGCTGGTGTCGAGGGGACTGACCAGCGGAAGACTCGAGTTCGTGGTCGGCGCGCGGAACGCGGTCCGCGACGCGGAGGCCATTTTCCTTTGTGTGCCGACCCCGATGGGCGCGGGCGGTTCGGCGGACCTGCGGGCCGTCGAAGCCGTGACCACCGAGATCGGTGACGTCATTCCGCCGGGTTGTGCGCTGATCACCAAATCAACCGTTCCGGTGGGGACGTCGAAGCGCATCCAGGCGATGCTCGGCCGCACGGACGTGCCGGTCGTGTCGAACCCCGAGTTCCTGCGCGAGGGCACCGCGGTGGAGGACTTCCTCGGCCCGGACCGGATCGTCGTGGGTTCGGACGACGTCGAGGCGGCGCGCTGGGTCGGCGATCTCTACGCCGATCTCGCCGCCCCGGTCGTCATCGCCGACGCGGCCAGCGCGGAACTGGTGAAGTACGCGGCGAACTGCTTCCTCGCGATGAAATTGTCCTATGTGAACTCGATCGCCGAACTGTGCGAACGCCTCGGCGCGGACATCGACCTGGTCACCGAAGGGATGGGCTACGACCGCCGCATCGGCCGCTCGTTCCTCAAGCCCGGCCCCGGCTGGGGCGGTTCTTGCCTGCCGAAGGACACCAGCGCGCTGGTCAAGGTCGCCGAGTCCGTCCAGTACGACTTCACGCTGCTGACCTCGGCGATCGAGGAGAACATCGCGCAGCGGGACCGGATCGTCGCGAAGATCGCCGGCGCCGTCGGCGGCACGCTGGCCGGTTCGCGGATCGGCGTCCTCGGACTGGCGTTCAAGGCCGGGACGAACGACCTGCGTGACTCGCCCGCCCTCGCGGTCGCTTCCGTGCTGGGCGCGCTCGGGGCGGAGCTGACCGCCTACGACCCCGCCGTCGGCGGCCAGATCGCCGGGATGACCGTGGTCGACGACGCGTACCAGGTCGCGAAGGCGGCCGACGCCGTCGTCGTGCTGACGGAGTGGGACGAGTTCAACCGGCTCGACTGGAACTACATGGCCGAGCAGATGGACGGCGACTCGGTCGTCGACACACGCAACCTCCTGGAGCCGCAACGGATCCTGGACGCCGGCCTGTCGTGGCAGGGCGTCGGGCGACCGCGGGCGGCGCTGCGGCGGAAGGTCGCCGTCTCCTGACCCACCTGCCTTCCGGGGGTGTCCTGAAGGACCCTTTCAGGACACCAGGGCAACCTGGGCGGAGCCCTCTTCAACTGCTGGGACTGAAAAAGTAGTTAGCCAAGCGTAGTATCGGCTGGGTGTTCACGACCAGGCCGGAACTGGCCGGCACCCACGGCATGGTGGCATCGACGCATTGGCTGGCCTCGGCCACCGGGATGGCGGTGCTGGAAAACGGCGGCAACGCCTTCGACGCGGCGGTAGCGGCCGGGTTCGTCCTGCAGATCGCCGAGCCGCATCTGTGCGGCCCGGCGGGGCAGGTTCCCGGCATCTTCGTCACCGCGAAGGACCGGACGCCCCGGGTCCTCGCGGGTCAAGGCGTCTCGCCCGCGGCCGCGACACCGGAGCGTTTCGCGGACCTCGGTCTCGATCTGATCCCCGGCAGCGGCCTGCTCCCCGCGACCGTGCCGGGGGCGTGGGACGGCTGGCTACTGCTCCTGCGGGATCACGGCACGAAGTCTTTGCGCGACGTGCTCGGCTACGCGATTTCATATGCGCGCAACGGGATTCCGCTGGTCAGCCGGGTCGGCGACACGATCCGCGCGGTGCGGGACCTGTTCACCGAGCATTGGCCGACGTCGGCGGCGCTGTGGCTCCCCGACGGCGAGCCCGCCCAGGGACCGCACCGCAACCCGGCTCTCGCGGACACCTGGGAGCGGTTGCTCGCCGAGGCCGAGTCGGTCAGCGGCCGCGAGGCACAGATCGACGCCGGACGGCACGCGTGGTCGCAGGGTTTCGTCGCCGAAGCGATCGAGGCGTTCGGCCGGAAGGCTTTCCGCGACGACTCCGGCCGCGATCACGCCGGTCTCCTCACCGGCGAGGACATCGCGGGCTGGGAAGCGACGTACGAAGAGGCGTTGCAGGTCGACTTCGGTGACTGGGGCCTGGTGAAAATGGGCGCCTGGACCCAGGGGCCCGCGTTGCTGCAGCAGGCTCGGCTACTGGACGGCCTGCGTGACGAACTGTCCTATGTGGACGGAATTCCGACGGAACGCACGGTGCACTTGGCCGTCGAGGCGGCGAAACTGGCGTTCGCCGACCGCGAGGCCTGGTACGGGGATTCCCCCGACGTGCCGATCGAATTGCTGATCTCCCGCGAATACGCGGATACCCGCCGCGCCTTGATCACCGAAGAGGCGTCCGCCGGACTCCGGCCGGGTGGGCCCTCGCCGCGACTGCCCGCGATCCTCGAAAAGCTGCGTGGTATCGAATCCGGTTCCGGCGCGACGGGGGAGCCGACGGTCGGGCCGCTGGGTGAGACCCGGGGCGACACCGTGCACATCGACGTCGTCGACGCGGCGGGGAACATGATCTCGGTGACACCGTCGGGTGGCTGGCTGCAGTCGAGTCCGACGATTCCGGAACTCGGTTTCTGTCTCGACTCCCGTGGGCAGATGTTCTGGCTGGAACAGGGCCTGCCGAACTCGCTGGCGCCGCGGAAACGGCCACGTATCACGCTTTCGCCGTCGATGGGCCTGCGCGACGGCGAGCCGGTGCTGGCGTTCGGGACGCCCGGCGGGGACCAGCAGGACCAGTGGCAGCTGTGTTTCTGGCTGGCGCACACCCTCGGTGGGCTGAACCTGCAGGAGTCGATCGACTCGCCAGCGTGGCATACGACCGCGTTCCCGAGTTCGTTCTATCCGCGCTCGTGGACACCGCGGGAACTCGTGGTCGAGTCGCGGCTCGGCCAGTCCACAATGGACGCTCTGGCCGCACGTGGACACGCTGTCGTCGATGCCGGACCTTGGGCGCTGGGACGACTTTCGGCCGTTTCGCGTTCCGGCGGAGTTCTCCGCGCCGCCGCCAACGCGCGGGGGATGCAGGGCTACGCCGCCGGTCGCTGACCTGCCCGGATCGTGCCGTGAAGGCCTCCTTCCCTACCCTCAAAGTCAGGGTCCCGGCAAAGTCGCAGAGCTGCTGGTCAGCGCTGCTGTTGGTAATCAGGACTTGGCATCGCTAGTGCCTGCGAGGGCCGAGCGGGGAGGATTTGGGACGTTGAACGTTCGAAATCTTCCCCCGCTCGGCGTGTGCCGAGGGCATGTCTTCCTGAACCCTTGTCGATCAAGCTCCGCAACCGGTGACCTCGCGACGATGTAGGAATCGGGACACTCATCGTCCCAATTCCTACATCGTCAGCCTCACGCAGCGACGAATAACCGCCTGACCTGCAAAACCTCGACTTCGCCGGGACCCTGAACCCCCAGTCCCAGTTGTCCACAATGCCTTCCACCTGTGGACAACTCGCCTCAGCCCCACTTCCCGTCCCCCATCGGCGATAGACTGGCTTTGGGGTCGCCCCCCTGGGACGGGTGGGGGCTGGGGTGGTGACTTTAAGAGCGCGGCTGTTCCCAGAGCCAGAATTCGATGCCCTGGTCGTCCGTGCAGTCGGCGCTCAGGCCGTAGGGCTGCTGTTCGGTTTCGCCTGCCTGGCCACCCTGAGCCCGGACACGGTCGAGGGCGGCGGCCAGGTCGTCGACGGCGTACATGACCTTCCAGCCCACCTGCCGTCCTGGGCCGCCCCAAAGCCCGCCTTGCAGGCCGGAACCTTCGACGCCCCAACCACCTTCGACCCGTCCGGGGGAGAACTGCCAGCCGAGGACGGCGCCGTAGAACGCCTTCGCGCGTGCGTCGTCCGGGACCTGGAAGGTGAAGTAGCCCGCTTCGCCGTGCCGGATCGGCGCCGCACCGGACGAAGAACGCGGAGCGGCTTGCGCCACCAGCCACCGCTGCCCGTACGGATCCTTGATCGTCCCGCTCAGCCCATGGCTTTCGTCCGAGACGGTACGTTCCAGTTCCCCGCCCAGTTCAACGGCCCGCCGCGCGGCCGCGTGCACGTCCGGCACCTCGACCCGGATCAGCGGGCCACCGGCGGCCGCCACCACATTGCCCAGTTCGGGGAACTCCTCCGCGAGCATCAGCACGCTGTCCCCGATGGCCAGTTCCGCGTGCCCGACCCGGCCGTCCTCCATCACGATCGGCTCGGCCCGGCGCCGCGCCCCGAACACCTCCACGTAGAAGTCGAGCGCGGCGCGGGCGTCGGTCACCACCAGGTACGGCGTCAGGGAACGTGGTTCCGCCAGTGTTTCGGTCATCTCGGCTCCGTTCAAGACGGCGCGACGCAGGTTGTCGCGCAGTTCGGCGGCGAAGAGCGGGTCGGGATCGACACGCTGTGAGGGCGCGCGAAGCGCGTCGAACGGATCAGGCATCGCGACCCTCCTTCTCCTGATAAGCACGCCGGAACGCGGCACGGGCCCGCACGAGCAACGCCTCGGTGGCGTGCACCGTGCGCCCCAGATGGACGGCGACCTCCGGTACCGGGAGGCCGTCGACATAGCGAAGCGTCAACGCGGCTCGGTGGTGCGCCCCGAGCGACGCGAGCACTTCGCGCGCCAGGAGCGCGTCCAGCCGCTCGTCCCAAGGATCGGTGTGGACCTCTTCCTCGTGGACGAGCCGTAGCCCGCGTTCCTCGCGTTCCTTACGTCGCCAGTGATCGGCGAGCTTGTGCCGGGCGACGCCGATCAGCCACCCGGTGCTCACCGCAGGCGCGTATTCCTTGCGACAGGCCCTCACCGCGCCGAGGAAAGTCTCCGACGTCAGTTCCTCGGCGAGGGTGCGATCACCGCACCGGGACAGCAGGTACCCGTAGACCTCCGGCAACGCCGTCTCGTACAGCGACAGCAGCGCGAAGGCCGGGTCCCGATGCACCCGTGGTTCCGTCACATCCCCATCGTCGCTCGGCGAGCCACAACTCCGACGGGTGAAATCGAACTTTCTCAGCCCCGCGGATCGGGCAGCCGTCGCGCCACCGTGATCACACCGACCGTCAGCACCGCCTGAATCCCGATGACCAGGGCGAACGCGCCCTTCATCCCGAGCGGGCCCGCGCCGACGGAGGCGGACAACGTCCCCAACGTCGCCACGCCCAGTGCCATCGCCGCCTGCTGCGACGTCGTCCGCATCCCGCTGCCGACCCCGGCGATCTCCGGCGGCACCTTCGGGGAGGACGATCCGGAACACCGTCCTCATCGCGAGGCCCTGACCGAGACCGCACAGCAGCATCCCCGGCGCGGAATCGAGCACGCCGAGGTCCGCCCACTCCAGCAGCACGGTGAGTCCGAAGTCTTCGAGCGGATGTGAAAGGAGCACGACGTCTCCACCGAAAGAATTGTGCTCGAGTAGCACCTGCATCCGGATGTCGGCCTGCTGCGGTTCGAGTTCTCCTACCTGTACTTCGGACGGCGTTCGGAGATTTCGCCGGCGACGCGCACCCCGGCGGACGAGGAAACCGCGGCGAAACTGCCCAGCTCCTTCTGAGGAGGGAGGCGAACCAGGCTCGCGGGGGATTCTTTCCGCGGCGTGAAAGCCGACGCTGAGGACATGACCGCAGCAGTCGCCGCCCCCAAGATCTCCAGTGCCCGCCTGATCATCTGCTACGCCGCGATCCTGGGCACGCTTCCGTATCTGACGCTCAAGGCGTCCTGGGTCACGGGAGGCGGCCTCGGCCTCCGCGATCCGTCCTTTGTGGACTCCGAGCTGATGCTCTTCGCGAACCTGCTCACCGGCGGGATGGACGTCGTCGCGGTGGTGCTCGCGCTGGCGTTCACCTACTCCTGGGGCCGCCGGATCCCCGCGCCGCTCGTGCTGTTCCCGATCTGGATCGGCACCGGCCTGCTCGCGCCGATCGTGCTGAACCTCCCGGTGATCGTCACCGAGCTGGCGCACGCGCAACTGGCCGAGATGCCACTGGAGAACTGGGTCTGGGCCGTCGTCTACGGCGGTTTCGCTTGGCAAGGCATCCTGCTGCTGACCGCGTTCGTGCTCTACGCCCGCGATCGCTGGTGGTTCGTCGTCACCGGCACCGTGCGGCCGGGCACGATCGGTGTGGCGGGCGGACTCGGCATCGCCGCCGCGCTCGTTTCCGCGATCGGCCACGGGAGCTGGGCGTTCGGCTCCGGCGGCTTGTCGGCTCGCGGCCAGGACGTCGTGGTCGCTTTGCTCAGTGTGTTCGCCACGGTGGCCTTGGCTTCGGTGTCGCGTGGACGGTTCTGGCCGCGGCTGGTGCTGGTGTGGACCGGCGCCGGGGTGATGGCGGGCTCGGGGGCCTGGGGCCTGTTCAGCGCGTTCGGCATGGGTTCGCCCGGGCTGGGGCGGGTGCTCGTGCTGGCGGTGCAGGTGATCGGTGGGGTGCTGATGATGACGTCGGTCCTGCGCCGGCTACCGCACGCGGCGTAGCCGAGAAGCCGCTTTTCAACGGACGCGGTACGCCTCGACCCCAGGTAGTTTTCGTCCTGTGCTGCTGAAAGAACGGTATCCGTGGAGTCACTGGGTGGGCCGTGTGCTGCGCGTGGTGCTGCCGCTGGGGTTCGTCCTCGGCGCCACGAGCAGTGCCGCCCGCTGGCAACCGGGCGCGCAGGCGCTGACCACGTTCGGCGCCCTCTGGCTGGTCGCGATCGCGCTGCCGTTGCTGCTCGTCCACCGGTTCCCGATGCCGATCTTCCTGCTCACCTCGGCGCTGACACTGGGCTACTACGCCTCCGGCAACCCCGGCGGTCCGGCGATCGTGCTGCCGACGATCGCGTTGTTCGTGCTCACCAAGGTCCGCGGGCCGCTCGTCGCCGGGATCACCGGCGGATCGCTGCTCGTGGCCGCCGGCGTCGCGTTGTTCGTCCGGCACGGATTCGATTCCTTCGACGCGCGGGCCGGGCTGGGTGTCGTGTGGGTGATCGCGGTCGTCGGGATCGGGACGGCGGTGCGCAACGGGCTGGCCGCGGCGCGGGCCCGGCGCGAGCAGGCCGACGAGCACCGGCACCGGATGGCCGAGCAGGAGCGGCTCACCATCGCCCGCGAGGTGCACGACGTCGTCGCGCACAGCCTCGCGATGATCAACGTCCAGGCCGGGGTCGCCGCGCACGTCGCGGACCGGCGTCCCGAGCAGGCGAAAGAAGCGTTGCTGAACATCAAGGAGGCGAGCGCTTCGGCGCTGAAGGACCTTCGTGCGACGCTGGCCGTGCTGCGTTCCGGCGAGGACAAGGCGCCCGCGCCGAGCCTGGCCCAGGCCGGCGAGCTGTTCGAGCACGCGCGGGCCGCCGGGCTGGAGGTCCGCGTCGACGGCGAACCGGGTGAGCTGCCCGCCCCCGTCGACGGTGCCGCGTACCGGATCCTGCAGGAATCGCTGACGAACGTGGTCCGCCACGCGAACCAGGCGCGCGGCGTCGATATCGGATTCGAGCGGAAAACCGGTGCGCTGACGCTGCTCGTCCGCGACGATGGCCGTGGCGCCGTCGAACCCGCGCCCGGGAACGGCCTGCGCGGGATGTCCGAACGGGCGGCGGCGCTGGGTGGCGCGCTCACGACGACCGTGGTGGATGGCGGGTTCCAGGTTCGCGTGGTTTTACCGATCGAGGGGGAACGATGACGATCCGGGTGGTCCTCGCCGACGACCAGGCGCTGGTGCGCGCCGGTTTCCGGTTGTTGCTGGAGACCGAAGACGGCTTCGAGGTCCTTGCCGAGGCGGGTGACGGTGAACAGGCCGTCGCGGCCGCCGTCGAGCACCAGCCGGACATCGTGGTGATGGACGTCCGGATGCCCGGCGTCGACGGGCTCGAAGCGACCCGCAGGATCACCGCGAACCCCGAGCTGGCCGGAGTGAAGGTTCTGGTCCTGACCACTTTCGACGTCGACGAGTACGTCTACGAGGCGTTGCGCGCCGGCGCGAGCGGGTTCCTGCTGAAGGACACCGACCCGGTGGAACTGCTGCGGGCGCTGAAGGTGGTCGCCGCGGGCGAGGCGTTGCTGGCGCCGACCGTGACCCGGCGGCTGATCGCGGAGTTCGTCGACCGGCCGGAGAACCGCCGCATCGACGTGAGCGCCGTCCGCGAGATCACCGACCGCGAACGTGAGGTCCTCGGCCTGGTCGCGGGCGGTATGTCGAACGACGAGATCGCCGCGCATCTGGTGATCTCGACGGCCACCGCGCGCACGCACGTCAGCCGCATCATGACCAAGATCGGGGCGCGTGACCGGGCGCAGCTGGTGGTGCTGGCCTACGAGTCCGGCCTGGTCAGCCCCCGTCGCGCCTGATCGCAGCTCCTCGCCGCGCGTTATCCGGCCAGGGTGGGATTCCCCCAAAAAGCTGAGATTGCCGAAGTTCCTTTCGGATCACTGGGCGTGATCGAAGACGACGGATCGTTGACCCTCCGTTAAATGACCGCCGATCGCCTCCTGGGGTCGGTGAGCCTCGCGAGGTCGTGCATCTGCACGTGCATCAAGGTCTCCGATTCATCCTCGCGTCGACCTGGGGAAACCTCGGACTCGGCAACGCCGCCGATTATTCCCGGTGGACAAGTCTCAATGATATGTCCGTACTGCTAACCCTGATTTCCCACTGTTTTCGGCCGTGATCCGCGAAAACTGACGGCTTTCTCGTGTACGGTCCGTGATTTTCCTCGTCGGTCATACCCGAAACGACTGTCACTTTCCGTTGCGAAATGGACGAATGGGGGCTCCCTGTAAGGGTGCCGCGGGTAGCGCGTTGCTTTCTCGCAATGCCGCTGAGCACTAGTCTTCGAAGGTGTGGCCGTGCGATTGCGTCACCTACTGGACGTGATTCTCACCCGGCCGGGCAAGAACTTGAAAAAGCTTCAAGAACGCTTTCTTCTCACTGGGAGTCACTATTGGCGTCGAATACTTCTGATCCCCTGCTGGTGATCACCGCGGGCGTCGTCGTTCTCGCCTACATCGTTTTCGCCGCGATCCTGACCCGGCTCCTGCTCGCCGGGAAAGTCGCCCAGCCCGCCAGGGTCATCGGCGCGGTGACGGCCTTGGTGGCGGGTCTTCCGGCCATCCTCTACGCGTTCGCGGCGGTGGTGGGCTGATGAGCCGGTCCTTCCTGGAGACGATCACCGACCGGCAGCGGCGTCGGCTGATCGACCTCGGCAGATACGTCGACCACGCGGCGGGCACGAACCTGGCGAATCAGGCGGATCCGGCCCCACCGGTGCTCGTCGTGCAGTCGGGCTTCGTGAAAGTGCTGCGTACGGCACAGGGCGACACTTCGCCGATGATCGTCGACCTGCTCGGCACCGGTGACCTTCTCGGCATCGAGGACTGCCTTGTCGGCCGTTCGAGCCACCTCGCCTACGTCGCCACGAAGCCGGCCCGCGTGCTCGAAGTCCCGCAGAAGACCTTTCGCGGCTTTCTTCACGACAACAAGCAGGCGATGGGCGCGGCCGCCGAGGTCCTGGCCTTCCGGGCACGGCGCCGTGACGTCGCGCTGGGCTTCGCGCCGGCCAAGGTCCGGAGCAGGCTGACGGCGTTCCTGGCTCGCCTGCAGGTGGTCTACGGAATCCCCGCAGAAGACCACGTCGTCATCGACGTGGGGTTGAACCACGCGGATATCGCGTCCGCGATCGGGGCGTCCCCCGCTTCGGTGCACTCTGAGATGGTGAAACTCAAGAACGAGGGCTATCTGACGACGGGGTACAAGACGATTCACGTCAAGAAACAACTACGGGAAGACGGTCCACCGCTTTTCCCGGTGAATCGCCCGGCCGGCGGGGCCCATGCGCGGCAGATTCCACAACTGCGGCTGGGACGGCGGGCGGCCGTGGGATGAACGGGGCTTTCCTCGCGAAATCCGAGATTGAAGCCCCGTTCATCCCACTCGTGCGCCGCGGGAGCGGGCTAACGGTCCGAAAGCGGTCAGCCGCGCTTCAGCTGAAGCGCGAGCCGTATGACGAATACGACGGCCAGCGCGGCGACCAGGGCGATTTCCCAGGCCATGCGGCTCCTCCTCGTCCAGCATCGAACGCTCCGATGCTCTGCTCATAAGGCGCGTCACCGGGGGAGGACGTTCACCGACACGGCCTAAACTCACTCGAACGGACGAAGATCGCGCCCTGGAGGAGCTACAGAGCGCTGTCCACCGCCGCCCACACCCGATGCGGGTCGACGTCCATCGGCCGCGAGTCCGGATCCGGCCGCAGCCGCCGCAGCAGCACCTGCTGCACCAGCGCCGTCGGCCGCGACGCGGCGGCCACCCGCCGCCAGAACAGGTGGTCTTCCAAACCCTCGAACAGGACCTCGGAGTTCCACCCGCCGAACTCGTCGATCAGCGACCGCCGCACCAGATACCCGCTGCCGAGGTACGGCAGCGTCCGCAGGCGCCGCTCCTCCGGCGGCAGCGCGCCGACCAGGCCGTCCACCGGATCCGCGACCGGGCAGTGCACGACGTCGGCACCTTCCGAGGCGGCGAGCAGCCGTTCCAGCAGGAACTCCGAAGCGCGCATCCCGCCGTCGAGCACCAGCAGCCACGACGCCGTCGAACGTTCCAGCAGCGAGTTCCGGGTGAGCCCGCGGCCGAGCGGGGTGCCGTGCAGCAGGACGTCGTACGGGCGCGGGCGCGGCCACGGGTGCACGCCGTCCTCGCCGACGAGTACCTTCCGCGGCGCCACGCCACCGTTGAGCAGGTCGTTCGCCAGCTCGTCCGGGTCGGCTTCGCCGGTCCGGCGCACGATCAGCACGTCGACATCGGCGGAGCCCGCCAAGGAGGCCGTCGCGGGCTCCCAGCGCCGCGAAGCGACCCGCCGCGCCCCCTCGACCTGACGCCTGAGCCGCGCCGAAGCCACCAGGCCTTCAGGGGAGGCGGTGCCCCGCACCGAACGATCCCCGGCGAAGCGCACGTCGAATGACGAGGTGTCGATCGCGAGTGCGTTCGCCGGGCTGCGCAGGGTCGACGCGAGCCGCCGTGCCGAGGCGACGTCCGTCTGCGGCGCCGCGGTGGCGCCGCGGACGAGCGATGAAGCCACTTCGATCAGCATCCGGGCCGATGGCCCCATGTCTAGTGAACGCACGAAGTCATACGCCGCCGCTCGGAGACGGCGTTCGCGTCCGGGTTCCGCGGCCAGCGCCGCCGCGACGGTGCCCAGTGACTCCGCCCGCGCGATCACCAGGTGTTCGCCGGGGACCAGCGGCTCGATGTCGGCCGAAGTCTCGCTGATCACCACACAGCCGTTGGTCATCGCTTCGAGGGTGCGGACCCATTCCAGGGTCTGCTTCCGCTCCCGATGCAGGTTCAGCAGGAACCGGGACCGGGCGAGGTGCTCGAACTTCGCCTTGCCGGGCAGGAAATCGACGCGAGCGGTGGTCATCGGTTCGTGCGGTGGGGTCAGCAGCCGCGTCCGCAGCCCGGCGAGGTCACGCGCGTACGAGCCGAGCAGTGCCGACCGGCGGCGTTCGGCCGTGCCAAGGTACGTCACGTCGAGGTCGCGAGGGCTGTCGAGGTCGCCGCCCCACAGATCCCACAGCGGGGTGTAGCCGAGTTGGAAGTGCTCGACCCGCACCCCGCGCCGTCGCAGTTCGGCGGTGGCGTCGGCGTGGATGTCGACCGCGGCGCCCAGCGCGCGGACGAGCGAGACGGTGCGTTCGAACGTCGAGGTGCCGGGATGTTCCACACAGAACCCGATGGTCCGGTGGCACTGTTCGGCGGTGGGGAAGTCGGCGTCCGGGGAGATGACGAAGTACTCGTGCGGGACGACGACGTAGACGGTGTCCGGGCCGGCCTCCGGGTACTTGCCGACGGCCGTCCGAGCCTGCCCACCCGCCGAACGTACCGCGTCGGCGACCACTTCGAGCAGCTCCTCCATGAAGGACGAGCCGCCCTCGGCGGAGACGAAACAGAGGTCGGTCACGGCCGGTTCATCCTCCTGCGCACCAGCCGCAGCGGCGCGGTGACCCGCCAGCTGACGGTCCGGCGCGTCGCGTCGAGTTCACCCGCCATCTCGGCGGCCACCCGTTCCGCGGTCAGCATGCGCTGCCGGTCCGCGGACGGTTCGCCACCGGGCAGGATGTCCGCCTCGACGACCCCCGCGGACAGCACGAGTTCGGCGTCGAGCAAGGCGAGCCGTAGTCTGTCGCGTTCTTCGCGAGCCGCCAGGAGTTCCGCGCGCATCGAGTCACGCTGATGCCGGGCGAAGAGCACATCGCCCGCCAACGCCGTCGTCCTCGCGTTCGCGATGTCGAGCTCTTCCCGTAGCGCGGCCGCTTGCCCTTCCGACTCGGCGAGCTCCGCGCGCAGCGAAGTGACCGCCGCGGCGTCGGCGGTCGCTTCGCGCAGTTCCTGCTCCGTACCGGTCAGCTTCGCTTTCAATCTGTCCTGTTCGGCGGTGAACATCTGCCGTTCGGCCCGCAAGCGGGTCAGTTCGGCCTGTACGCGGCCGGGCAGGCCGGTGAACTCGGATTCTTCGTCAGGCACGGTCGCCCCCCGCACTGTTGCGCCCGCTGTGGGCGAGATCGGTCAGGATTTCGGAGTATTCCCGTGCGTAGCCTGCCGGATCGAGCCACGGCAGGAGTTTCTCGTACGCGGCTTCGGCCATTTCTCGTCGTCGAGCCGGAGGTGTTTCCAGCGCCCGAAGCAACGTCGCCGTCAAGGCGTCGACATCGTTGGTTTCGAACAACCAGCCGGATTCCCCGTCGACGAGCATCTCCCGCGCGCCGAACACATCGGTCGCCGCGACCGGGACTCCGCAGCTGACGGCTTCGAGGATCGACCGTGGCAGTGATTCGACGTCCGAGTTGTTGACGAAGAGGTCGGCCGCGTGGAGCCAGCGCATCGGGTCCGGCTGGATCGGCACCAGCTCGACGGCCCTCCCGAGCCCGGCCCGCTCGACCGTCCGCTCCATGGCCAGCCCGTACGGGGTCGGGTGCAGGCCGATGACGCTGAGCTTCACCTCGGGGTGGACGCGGCGGATCCGCCGCATCGCCGACAGCAGTGGTGCCTGGCCCTTGCGTGGCTCCGTGATCCCGACGTTCACCAGCACCACGTCGTCCGGCGAGTAGCCGAGGTCGGAGCGTGCCTTGCGCCGGGTCTCGGCCGGAGTCCTTCCGCCAAGCGTCCACATCGGGGTTCCGTAGCGGACCGTCCGGCACCGTTCCGGCTTGCTGTAGGGAAGGAACATCTCCCGCGTCGAGTCGGCCACGAACAGCAGCTTGTCGGTCTCGGCGAGAGTGGACTCCCAGCGTCGCCAGACCGCGGGTGGCGGTTTGTCCGGGCCCCAGTTGTGAAAGGCGAAGGTGGGCAAGGAGAAACTCTCGTGGATCACCCACGCGGTCGGGAGCCCGGCGCGGTTGGCCGCGTCCGCGGCGGCGAAACCACCGAGGGTGTTGACCAGCGCCACGCCCGCACCGGACAACTTGGCGAAACGGGCCAGTTCGGCGACGTGACCTTCGTACTCGGGGACCGACGACGTGCGGTAGTGCGTCGTGACGTGGACCGGGACACCGAGTTCGCGGCACTCCGCGCGCAGCGGGCCGTCCACCGCGGTCACCACGTCGGCCCGCCAGCCATGGTCTCGGACGAGCCTGCCGAGCAGTTCCTGCAGCCACAGCTGTCCGCCGCCGACGGCGAGACTGTGCGTGAACACCAGTGCGTGGCGCGGATCCGCCGGCACCGTGGTCCTGGCCAGCACTCGAGCGGTTTCCGTGGCCAGCTCCTCGGCGAGCACGGCTTCGTCGGGATCCGCCTCCGCGTGCCGCAGAGTGAAGGTGTGCCGGGGAGAGACGTGTTCGCCGACCCCTTCGGTGCGGAACCGGATCCGGAGGGAGAGCGTCCGCTCGGTGCCCTCGGGCAGGTCGACCGGGACCCACGCCTCGAACCCGCTCACCCCGGCGTCGGCGAAACCGGGCAGTGCCGCGTGCACGTCCTCGCGGGGGAGACGGGTGCGGGCACGCACGGTGCCGCCGCCTTCGACCTGCACCTCGATCAAGCTCGGCGCCTGCCCCTGCAGGAGTGCCCAGCCGGAGACGTACGCGACGTGGGCATCGGTGACCTGACCCGCCCTGGGGGTGGTGATCTCCCCGATCCACAACGGTTCCTCACCGGGCAGCGTTCCGATGTGGACGCTGGCCGTGGACAGGACGCGCTGGCCGGGGCCGTAGACGACCGCTTCCCGCCGCCCGGCGGGAAGCCACCCGTGCGGCACCGCTCTCCAGCCGAACGCGCCGGCGGGCGCGTCCGGGCAGTCCTCCGGAACCACGGTCGTGGGCACCCCGGCGACGCTCACGGACATCTCGTCGGCGCTGCCGACGCCGGTGGTCCAGCCGCGGAGCTCGTACCGATGCCCGACCGGCCGGCCCGGGGTCACGATACCGGCGGTGTAGAGGCTCGTCATGGCTTCGCTTCCTTGTTCTCGTCGCTGAGGCGACCGTACTCGGCGGCTTCCGCGTCTGGCCGGTCTTCGGCGGAATGGACCGTTCGCTCCAGTCGCGCGTGCCAGATGTCCGAAATCGCCGCGCGGATCTCGGCGGTGCCGTGCACGGCACCGCACGAACCGATCGTCGCGAAGTCGATCTCGCGCTCGACCGCACTGTCCACAAAGGAGGGATCGAGACCGGCGAGCACGCCGAGCCAGCCGGCCAGTTCCCGCGTGGTCCCGCCGTCCGCCGCTCCCCGCCAGTCCGCCGAGGCGAGTTTGTCGGCCAGCACCAGTACTCCGCGTTCGGTCACCTCGGCGACACCCGCGCCGGTGTGCCGCCATTCGAGGTCGATCGGGTGCAGGGTCTCGCCGTCGACGACGACGTTGTGCGGCACGAGGTCCCACAGCGCCCGCACCCCCCGCGCCGCCTCGGCGCGCAGCAAGTCGCGCCAGGCGGGCAGCAGGTCGCCCGCCCGTTCCGGTGCGGCCAGCAGGACCTCGAGGATCGTGGAGGCGTCGTACACCGGATCCGTCCACGGGCCGACGGAAATCCCGGCGACGGCCGTCGAAGGACGCAGCGGCACCCGCCGCACCTCGGCCCCGCCCGACGTCCGGACGATGTCGGCCCGCGTGCAGGCGAACGCGGCGCGTTCGGTGGTGTTGAAGTAGGTCGCGAGCCGGTCGGACGGCCACAGTGCGCCCGCACCAGGACCGGCGAGGAGCAGCAGACCCTGGCCGGGACCGTCCGCGATCGCCGCGGCCAGCCGTGGCGCTTCGGCGTCGAGCCTCGCCGACCGCACCGAGCGGGCGATCTCGTGTCCAGGCGAGCAGAGGAGTTCCCGGGTGACGTCCAGCCCGGCGTCCGCGAGCGTGTTCACGACCGCTCGGGAGCGGGTCGTCACCACCACGGCGCCGTGGGGCGACAGCCGCCGCCGCACGGACTCCAGAAGGGTTCTGGTCGCGTACGGCTGGGCGACGACCACCAAGTCGTACTCGGTACCGCTCGGCAACTTCCGCGGATCGTCGGTGGACACCTCGACGGTGCGCAGTTCACCGGTCCGCGCCCGGACCGCTTCCGCGCGGCCTTCGTCCGGCTCGATCGCGTGCACGACCTCGGCCTGCTCGCCCAAATACCTCGTGAGCGCCCCATAGCCGGCGCCGATCTCGAGCACCCGGGCGTCGCAGGGCAGGGTGAGCGCCCGGAGCACGTTCGCCGCACCGTGGTCGAGCGGCGCGCGGTCGGCGAGATCCCGGCAGGCGAAGTGCAGTTCGTCGCTGAGGGAATCCAGGTCCTCGGCGAGCGAAAGGACCGTCGAGAGCAGCCGGTCGACCCCCATCTGCCCCACTCAGTTCGTGGCGGGGAAGTTTTCCAGCAGGCCTTGCTTCACCGCACGCTGGTAAGTGCCGCTCAGGGCGGCCTCGCCGGGTCCGCCGCCGAGCGGGTTCTGCAGGATGTCCACCCGGATGATGTTGTTGCCGGAGACCCAGGTGCCGCGGTAGTCGCCGCTGTCGCCCTCGACCTTCTTGTGGAAGTTCACCTTGGTCGGGATGCCGGGCAGCACCGTGTCGGTGATGTGCACGAACCCGTGGCTGTTCTGGTACTGCCGAAGCTTGCTCACCAGGTCCTGCGCGCTGCCCGGGTTGCTCAGCGGGATGATCGTGATCGAGATCTTGGCCTTCTGCGGTCCGGCCTCGTCCGGCTGCTTCTCCGAGCCCCGGTAGATGACCTCCTTGACCCCTTCGGCCGTGACGAGGTCGATCTCGCCTTGTTCCATCCCGGTGATCGAAGCGGCCTCGGCGAGTTTGAGCACACCGCTCTTGGGGTCCGCGGTACCCGACTGCTCAGGGATCCTCTCCAGCAGCTTCTCCTGCGGGGTGAGCTGTTTCGTGGAGGACGGCGGCGCCTGTGACTGGCTCTGTGGCGGAGTGGCCGGGTCATCCGCCTGCGGATCGCCGCCGCCGGAGAAGAACGCGAAGTAGCCACCGACGCCGAGACCGGCGAGCACGAGCACGGCGACGATCGCGATGATGGCGACCTTCTTGCCCTTGCCGCGAGGCTTGTCGTCGAAGAGTTCGGGGCCCTGCTTGACCCATTCCGTGCTGCCGACCGGGGAGATCGGCGGGAAGTCCGAGCCGCCCCAGGGCGGTGCGGGGTCCGCTTCGGGCGCGTTCCAGCCTTGCTGGGGCTGCTGGTGCTGATAGCCGTGCTGCTGGGGGAAACCACCTGCCGGCGACTGCTGACCCTGCTGAGGGAAGCCGACGGCGGGGGACGGCTGGCCCTGCTGGGGGAAACCACCGGGCGCCGAGGTCGTGGGAGGGACCACCTGCGTGCGGTTCGGGTCGGTGGTCGGCTGCTGGGCCTGCTGCTGTTGCCAGGACGGGACGACCTGCGTGCGCTCGGCGCCGTCGCCGCCCTGCGGCGGGTTCACCGGAGCGATGATCTGCGTCGAATCGGCCGAGGCCTGGCCGGGCTGCTGCGGGGGCTGACCGTGCTGCGTGGCGGGCGGCGGCTGCTGGCCTGCGGGCGGTGGCTGCTGGCCGGGCTGCTGGACCTGCTGCTGCGGAGCGTCACCGTAGGCGACCGCTGAAGACAGCACCTGGTCGCGGCGGATCCGGTAGTCGTCCGCCGAGAGGCGGCCGGATGCGAGCTCCTCGTCCAGATTCCGCAGCTCTTCCTGCCAGGACACCACCAGCCCCCTTTTCGTTGATGGCCGGGCTCGCGGAAAAGGCCCGGTCGTCGCGATACCACCACTGCGGTGACGTCGCACATTCTGCACTGCCCGGCGCCGGGGCGCTCTCGCGGGTCGAATCGTGATCTGCCGGCGATCCGGGCAGCTCAGCCCGCCGGGAGGACGTCGCCCAGCGCGGCGGCCGTCTTCTCCAGACGGTCGTCGAGTGCCTTCGAATCGCCACCGAGCGGCTGGGACACCCAAGCCGTCACGGCCATCGTGCCGGACGCGTACCCGAACCCGCTGAGCTGGCCGTTCTTGTTGGCGCCGACGAGCGCGAGCCGGTCACCGACGCGTTGTTCGCGCATTCCGGCGTTGATCGAGTTCTGCCGGAAGTACTTGACGACCGCGTCCGCGTCCTTCGCGTCGTTCGTCGGGATCACCAGGACGAGATAGCCCTTCACACCGTCGGACGAGCCCTTGTAGGTGACCGAGGTGACCCCTTTGGCCAGCATGAAGTCGGCCGCGGCCTGGGAGTAGAGCTTCAGCTCGGCACCCTTGGCGACCGACATCGTGGAGTTCTCCTTCGACGGCGTCCCCGGCAACGCGGGAAGCCGGTCTTCCACCGGTGTCCGCGTGCTGTCCGGCCGTTCGCTCGGCACGAGCCCGGAGAGCCCACCCGGCGGCTGGGCCGTCTCGGGCGGCGTGCCGGCGACGTTCGAAGACGACGAACCGAGCCACAGGGTCCCGCCGATGATCAGTACCAGCACGACGAGCACACCGGCGCCGAGGAAAAGCCACACCGGCTTCTCCTTGCCGGCGACCGTGTAATCCTCGGCGGGAGCGCTGTGCTGAGGGCGGGGCTCGGGCGTCAGCGGCGGGAGCGGCCGGTTCGGCTCCGCGGTGGCCCGCTTGCGCTGGACCTGCGTTGGCGGCTCCGCGCGCAGATAGACCGTCGGATTGATGTCGGCGGGCGAAGGCGCCGTGGTCTTGTGGTCCGCGATGTGGGGGATGGACTGCCTGTCCCGCTTCTCGTCGCGTGACCGGTACGGGGGCGGCTCGGTGGCGATCGGCTCGGTCTTCCGCTCCGGCGGGGGCGTCTGCCGCGGCAGGGGCGCCGGGACCGTGGCCGTCGGCAGTTCGATCGGCCGTGCGGCGGGGTTGGTGCTGTGCCACGGTCCGGACTGATGACGCAACGGTGAGGCGACCGGCGACGGCATTGTCCCACCGGACGCCTCCGCGAGGAGTTCGTCGCGCCTCTTGCGGTGTTCGGTGTGCCCGATGCGGCCCGAGGCCAGCTCGACATCCAGCTGTCGAAGCTCGTCCTGCCAGCTCATATAGCCCCCTGCCGCCGGGTGTGGGCCGTCAGTGTTGCATGACCCGGACGGGTGGTTGATGTTGGTCTTTTCCCATTCTTACGTCCGTCCGTGCCTAGGTCCAGCACCGCCCGGACGCGACATCGTGGACCGGAAGGTCCCGGCAAAGTCGAGGTCTTGCGGGTCAGGCGTTATTCGTCGTTGTGTGAGGCTGACGGTGAAGGGATGAACCCCGGCACGAGCGATGTCAAGTCCGGACTACCACCAGCGACGCAGAGCGGCAGCTCCGCGACTTTGCCGAGATCCTGGGCCCTGAAAGGCAGGCAAAGAGGCCTTCACGACCAGGTGAACGCGTGCACGGGCGACCCACCCCTCCCGGCGGTACGGTGGCGGACGTGGGAAGTGCCGGGTGACGGAAATCGACGCGTGTCGCAGCGCGCTGCGCGAGCTGGCCATCGGCAGGCTCGCCGGACGCGACGTCCGCACGTCCCACCTGGTCGAGGCCGGTCTGGACGCGATCGTCGCCGGGCTCGACGTGCCCTCTCTCGCCTTGCTCGCCGGGCTCGAGTCCTCCGGCGAAGACGCCGTCGACAACGCGCTCGGCCAGGTCGTCGGCGAACTCGGTCTCGAACTGCCCACCGACCCGACGGCCGCGCGCTGGCTGCTGATCCGCGGCTGGCTCACCGCCATGGTCGAGGGCGACTTGTCACCCGCGGCCGGTGGCGCGCTGGTCAGCGAGGTCGGCGAGCTGCTCGGGTCGCCGGCGTCGCTGCGCGGGATCGCGCGCTGGTCGGCGATGCTCGACAACTGGATCCCCACCGATCTCACCCCGCGTGACGTCTGCGAGGTGCCGATCCTCGAGGAAGCGGCGGAGTTGCTCGAAGGTCCTTGGCCTCCTCGCCGGAGTCACCCGTAAGGCGCCGGTTTTTGTCGTACATGTGTTCTAAAATCGACGTTGTACAGCAGGAACAGCGGCGAAAGGCAGACACGGATGGCCTACATCACCCTGCCCACGTTCGTGGGGTACAGCACGAGTTCGGGTCCCGCACGTTCCTCGTTCGTCCGGCGGTGGCGCCGTCAGTACGAGGACCCGGCCCGGGGCGGGTTCAACTTCTACCTCCGCGCCGCGAACGCGATCCGGGCCGGGCGGATCTCCGGGCGGGATCGCGAAGCGATGCGTGCCCTCATCGAGAACGCGGATGAGCGCACGCGGCCGCATTACACCGAGATCGCCGACGGCTGGCTGCGCTATTTGGGGCGGCGCGACCTGCGGCTGGCCGAGGTCGGCCGGTCGCGCTGGCGGCTCGGCGCGCTCGAAGTGGGCATCAACCCGCACCTCGGCCTGCGCAAGGCCGACGGCCCGGTCTACGCGACCTGGCTCTACTTCAAGGAGGAACCGTTGAGCCGCGACGCGGCGCAGATGGTGCTGTGGCTACTGGAGCAGACCATGGACGAGCTGCGTCCCGGCGGGCGTCCGCTGGTGATCGATGTCCGGCGTTCGAAGGAGTTCGCGTTGTCACCGCGCGATCGCGACAGGGTGCGGCCGTGGGTGCGGAGTGAGGCGTCGGCCTTCATGAGCCTTTGGGAGGCGGCCGCATGATCGAACGACGGCGAGCCCGCGTCCGGCGGGCTCGCCGTTCACGCACCGTCATTCTCACGGTTCCGGCGGCGGCACAAGACACCTGATCAGGTGACAGTTTCACGGAGTATGCCTACAAGCTGGACAACTTGGGCCCCGAACACGAAGCTTTCCCAGTCTTAATCGGCCGAACCACCGAGGGTCGCTCGTGAACAACGCATGGGAAGCCGTCTCCAGGGTCGCGGATGAGCCCGCGTGGTACTGGGTCTACGACAAGCTCGCGTTCTGGCCGAGTACCTATTCGCACGCTTGGCCGGGCTTCCGTGAACCCGCGCCGTCCGTCGCGTGGGACCTCGCGCCCGGTGGACTCGACCGGTCTTCGGCCGAATTCCGGCTCGGCCCGTACGCCGTCGAGCAGAACGACGTCGCCCGTGTCGCGTTGTCGGCGTTGAAGGACTGCGTCGCCGAGGACGAGTGGGTATGGGTGTTGCACTGGCAGCATCAGTCGTATCGCTTCTACCCGCATCGTCACGCCGCGCTCGACCCGTGGCCGGTTCCGGTGTTCCCGCGTACGGACTACCACCTGTTCCTGGCGAACGACTTCCGCTTCGGCACACTCGGGCACCCGTGGGAGCGAACCTTGTGCGTCTACGGCGAGAAACTGGCGCCCGCCTTCGAGCGGCACGGCGAGCGAGTTTTCAAGAACGTGCTGCGGCGCGATGGGGCGCCGGCGGTGATGGCGGCCGGACCTGCCTAAACTCAGGCGGGTGTTCGAATACCACGGGTGGGTGACCATCCAAGCGAGCCCTTCCGGCGACGATGACGCGGCGCTGCTCGAGCGCATCGTCGAACGGGTGCACCGCGCCGTCCGCGATTTCGCCGACGGTGATCTGGTGGACCTGCGCTGGGCCGCCGGGGTGCCGGTGCTGCATCTGGGCGGTATGGACAAGCACGGCACGGTGATCGGGACCGAGCTGGTGGACCTGTTCACCCGCGTCGGCGACCTCGCGCCGGGTTCGTACGGTCTCCTGCACGTCTGGGACGACCAGGATCCCGCGCACGACAACGAGTTCCAGGTGTACCGGATGGCGCGTGGCCTGGTCGCCGAACGCGGCGACGACCACCTCTCCCCGGTCGCGCCGACCGTGATGGACGGCTACGAGATCTGATCGCGACACCTTCTTGAGTAGCCGTACTCAAGACATCGGGCGGCCGTCGGTGGACCTTGGTTTGTATGACGAAAAACCCCACTCCTCGGCGCCTCCGACCACCGTCGCGTTCTTTGTCCAGGCGGCCCTTTCCTTCGGCCTGGCCCTGGTCGCCGTCATCGCGGGCCTCTCGGCATGCTGTTCCTGACGACGTCGGCGTTCACCCTCGCCAAATGCGTCCGTGACCGGCAGGACGAGAACGCCGTCGTCAGCAGAGTCGACCAGGCACGGGTCGACAAGCTCCTGTCCGAGCACGACCCCTTCAAGGTGCCCGCGCCCTGAGCGGGCGGAATCTCAGGGCTTGCCGTCGGTCTGCGCCCCCAGCCGGTAGAGCTCGCCCTCGCGGCTCACGAACACGAGACCGTCCTCGAGTCCCGGTCGTGCCACGGCCTCCCAGCCGGCGCGGCCGGTGATGGGGCCGAACTCCGTCGAGACGTCGCGGCGTGGCAAGCCGACCGCGCCGCCTCCGGCGACCGTGCCGGAGCCATCGGTGACCACCACACAGTCGGCCTGTTCGCCGCCGACGAAGGACCAGCCGGTGAGGGTGGTGTCGCCGGTGACAGCGGGGCTCTCGATGAATCCGGCCGTCCGATCGCCACCCTTCGGTATCGCCGCGGTGATCACCGGGACCGAGGCCACGTCGATCCGGGAGCCGAGTTCCGGTCCGCCCTCGCCACAGCCGAGCGTGAAGTCGGACGTGAAGGGGTAGATACCGAGTCGCCGGTACTTGTCGAGGTTCTCCGGGTAGCCGTTCATCTTCTTGACGACCGCGGTGGCGCCGGTCTGCATGGCGACCGCGAGGACGGGCTGGCCGGGGTAACCCTTCCGGACGATGTGGGCGCTCGTCGACCCGACGGCGTACGTGCTGAGCCCGACGACGAGTGCGATGGGCACGAGGTAGCGCTGGACGCGTCCTTGTGCTCGCATCGCCAGGAGGACAAGGAGCGCGCCGACGGCGAGCAGGCCGATGATCGAGTAGCGGGCGGAGAGGCCTTCGACGTTGCTGAACCGCCCTCGGCCGAGCCCGATCAGCACGGCGGCCAGTGCCATGTGGACGCCCAAGCCGACCCAGCCGGAGCTGTTGCCCGCCTGCGGGGTCGACGCCGTGCCCCGTCGCTTGACCGCGTCCACGACGGTGAGTCCGATGGCCACGAGCATGGCGACGCCGGTGACCATGGCGGTGTCGGCCGCCGATGCCGCCCAGGTGCGGCCGAGGACGGTCACGATCGAACCGAAGTAGGTGTCCACACCCAGGATGGCGGGGGGCGCGCCTACCTCGACCCTGGTGGCCAGCCGCCACAAGAGCAGGACACCGAGGCCGAGCACCAAGGGAAGCAGGACCCGCCACGGCCGGTCCCGCCGGAGCCACGCGATCAGGCCGAGCGCGATCCAGACCGGGAAGGCGGAGCCGTGGCCGAGGCAGGCGATGAGCGCCAGGAGCATGGCGGGCACGGTGCGGCCGCGGTGGGCGAACGCGATGGCCACGACGGCGGGTGCGATGCCGACGAACCACTGGATCCCCATCCAGCCCGCGCCGAAGTAGTCCATCCCGGCCGAGGAGAAGACCAGCAGGGAAAGCGCGGCCAGGACGGCGAGACGGGGGAGGCCGGTGAGCTTCTCGGGGAGCATGCTCCACAGGGCGGCGTAGGTGACCAGAGCCAGCAGCACCGTGGCGACACCGAGGGTCCAGTTGGCGCCGGCGAAGAGCTTCGCGTCGACCCAAAAGGTCATCGCGACGGTGATGATCGGGTGCTCGTTGTACAGCCTCCCGAAGGTCGACGGGTCGAGCGAGCCGTTCGCGTCGGTGGTGAGGCTGAGGGCGTGCCAGAAGTCCCAGTAGTTGAGCCTCGGTGACCTCAGGGCTTCGGCGAGCGCGAGCACGATGGGGGTGACAAGGAGGGCCCACAGCGACACGGTGCCGAGGCCGGGCAGCCGGGACAGCCTGGTCCCGGTGGTTCGCGGACGTCGCGAGGCGGGCTCGAGGGTGGCGGTGTCGCCACCCGACGTGCTCTCGCTCATGCTTGTTCCCCCAGGCTCGAAGATCCGGCCCACAAGCTACCGAATGCCCAGGTGACGACCGCGGCCAGCGGGCCGACATATGCACGAATCCGAATTACTACGGTCGTGTGACCCCGCTCACCGAACCTGTAGCACTTAGTAACCAAAAGAGCCACGAAGAACATAGGGGGAAAACGAAGAAGACCACGTGCTCCGTACCCACCCCGAAAAGGTGAGAGACAAGCGACGTGGGGGTCCGGGGGGCTCGGCCCCCTCCGGGAATTATGGCGAGCAGGCCTGGGTCCAGGCTTTTTCTGGACACACTGCGCCCGCATGCGAGCGGATGACGGGATTCGAACCCGCGACCCTCACCTTGGCAAGGTGATGCGCTACCAGCTGCGCTACATCCGCATGTCTTGCGCTGCTTCAGCACTCGTTTGAAGCAGTGGAACAACCATACACGGACCGTCTGTAGCCGTTTTTACCCACCCCGACACGTGCTTCGGTGTCACGCCTGGCGTACAAGGGGTGACGACGGCTGCATACCTCCGTATGGTGTCCCCATTCGACCGAATGGTGAGTCCTTCGGGGAGGAGGTGCCTGGCCGGATGACCGAGCAGGGCACAGTGCCGCTTCAGGCGGTCTCGGAATCCGACGAGCAGGCATTGCTCCAGCGGCTCCGCCAAGGGGAGGACGCCGCTTTCGGGGAGCTTTTCGAGCTTCACGCCGCCGCGGTGCGGCGACTGGCGCGCAGTCTGGCCTCCGATCGTTCGGAGGCGGAGGACATCACGGCCGAAACCTTCTTCCGGGTGCTTCAGGCGCTGCGCCGGGGCGCGGGGCCGCGGGACTATGTCCGGGCGTATCTGCTGACGGTGGCTCGCCGGGTCTCGTGGGAGTGGCACGGCGCGCGTCGTGACGTGCCGGTGAGCGACGACGAGCTGACTTTCCGGGCCGGGGCGGGGACGGACACGCATGCCCGTACGGCCGAGCATTCGCTGATCACGACCGCTTTCACGAGTTTGCCGGAGCGCTGGCGTTCGGTGTTGTGGCAGACGGAGGTCGAGGGTGAGCAGCCCTCGATGGTCGCGCCGCATTTCGGGCTGAGCGCGAACGCGACGGCGGCGTTGGCGCGCCGGGCGCGGCAGGGGCTGCGGGCGGCGTATCTGCAGGCGCATCTGTCGGTGAACCGCGGGCCGGATTCGTGCCGGGCGGTGGTGGAGAAGCTCGGCGGGTTCACCGCGGGCAGTGTCACCGGTGCCGAGGCTCGCCGGATCAAGGCTCATCTGATCGGGTGCCAGTCCTGCCGTGCCACGCATGACGAGCTGCGTGACGTCTGTTCTTCGCTGCGGGCGCACGCCGGTGTGGTGGCCCTGCTGGTGCCGGGGGCGGCCGGGATCTACGCGAGCGGGTCGTCCGGGGCATTGTCCGGGGTGGCCGCGTCGGTCAAGGGAATCCTGCTCGGGTCGAAGGTCAAGGTCGGTCTGGCGGTGGCCTCGACGGCCGCCGCGGGCGCGGCCGGGCTCGTCGCGGGTCCGGCCGTGTTCGGCACCGACGTCACGCACACCATCGGGTTGCCCGGTGGCGGGCTGCCGGAGCTGACGCTGCTGCCGGCGCAGGTCGCCCCGCCGGGCCAGGGCAGGCCGGTGGAGATTCCGCCGCAGCGGATCGCCGAGGACCAGCTGCACGGCAAGGGGCCCCAGTCCATCGAGACCGGGCGGGGCCCGGCGGCGGAACTCGGCGTCGCCGACCTGCCGAGCCTGCCCGGTGCGGGCAAGTCGAGGAAGGAATTCGGCGGCGACGACATTCAGCAGCCGCGACCGCAGCCGCAGCCTCAGCCAGGCCTGGTTCCGTCACAGGAGGAGACCTCGCCGCGTAACGAGGTCCCGGAAACCGGCTCGAACCAGACCACCACGAAGCGGGACGACCTCCCGCCGTCCGGGGGGTCGCTGAGTCCGACGACGACCACCCCGCGGGAGTCCACGGAGCCGAACAACGCGCCGGAGTCGACCACTGGCCGGGAAGGGGCCACTTCGCCGGTGATCGGCAACCCTGAGGGGACGACCGAGACGCCTTCCGACGAGCCGTCGGAGGACGAGCAGAGCCCGGTGAAGCCCACTTCCCACTATCCGGAACCACGCGTCGACCACCCGACGTGCCCGTAACGCGCGAGAGGGGCAGATCGCCTTCGAACTCTCGCGAATTTCGCCGTGGTCACGGTACGGTGGAGCTCGCTCACGACGAGCGAGCGGCCGCGCGGGAGGCGACTGAATGAACCGGCTGGTGCACGGCGAGGACGGCCGTGACTGGGTGGTCCGAGCCCAGATGGAATGGCGTGCTCCCGCGACAGCGGACGACTTCGAGCACGATGTGGCAGGCAGCTACGGCCCGGGTATCGCGATGATCGTGGTGACGGCATTGCTCGCGATCGTGCTCATCCTGTGGACCCCCGCGGACGTGATGATCCCGTCCTGGGTTCCGTTGGCGCTCTTGCTGGTCGCGTTGTTCTTCCCGCTGCGGTGGATCCTGCGCCGTCCGTGGACCGTGGTCGCCGAGACCGAGGGCGATCTGGCGGGCGACCGGCCGTCCGAGCGCTGGGTGGGCACCATCCGCGGCATGTTCACCGTGCGCGGCGAGGTCTCGAAGATCACCAAGACCATCCAGAAGCACTCGCTGCCGGATTTCGACGGCCCGTTGCACCCGGTGGAGTAGTCGCGGCGGCCTGAACGCGCGAGACTGGGGCCATGCCCGAGTTACCCGAGGTCGAAGCGCTCGCTCACCATCTGCGTGAACACGCGGTGGGCAAGACGGTCTTCCGCGTCGACGTGTCGTCCCTCAGCGTCCTGAAGACGGCGACACCGCCGTGGACCGAGCTGCACGGCCGCGAGGTCACCGGGGCCGGCCGCTTCGGCAAGCATCTCGACCTCGTCGCCGGGGATCTCCATCTGGTCGTCCACCTGGCGAGGGCGGGCTGGCTGCGCTGGTCCGACGCGTTGTCGCCGACGCCGCTCAAACCCGGCAAGGGGCCGATCTCGTTGCGCGTCCACCTCGACGAGGCCGCCGGGCCGGGCTTCGACCTCACCGAGGCCGGCACGAAGAAGGGACTGGCGGTCTGGATCGTGCGCGATCCCGAGAAGGAGGTCGCCAGCATCGCGCGGCTCGGGCCGGACGCGCTGTCGCTGGACCGGGCGGGACTCGAGAAGCTGTTCACCGGGCGCACCGAGCGGTTGAAGACGGCGCTGACCGATCAGTCGCTGGTCGCCGGGATCGGCAACGCCTACTCCGACGAAATCATGCACATGGCGAAGCTTTCTCCTTACGCCACAACCGGAAAACTGTCCGAAGGAGCGCTCGACGGGCTCTCGGAGGCCATCCGTGAAGTGCTGACCAGTGCCGTGACGCGGTCGGTCGGACAGTCCGCGGCCAGGCTCAAGGGGGAGAAGCGGTCCGGGCTGCGGGTGCACGCGCGGACCGGGCTGCCGTGTCCGGTCTGCGGCGACACGATCCGCGAAATCTCGTTCGCGGACAAGTCGTTCCAGTACTGCCCCACCTGCCAGACCGGCGGCAAACCACTGGCGGACCGGCGGATGTCGCGGCTGCTGAAGTGACCCACCACCTCCGCGTTTAGTCCTCTAGTTGCGGTACTTGCACGCGCAACTACCGCAACTAGAGGACTAAACGCGGTCAGCAGCGGGCGGCGGCGACCCGCGGGGAGCGGACTGCTCGGCAGCGGAGCCTCGTGCGCCACGTCCTTCGCCAGGTCGTACCCGTTCAGCGCCAGCACGCCTCACCGCTCCGGACCTGGACGACCGCTCCCGGGAATCCCCCTTCCGCGACCAGGTTCCCCGACCGCGGCGAGTTTCCCCGTTCCGCGCCTTGTGTTCCTCCCCCGGAAACGATTGCCTGCGGACAGTCTTCCCGACGCCACGGGGAGTGACCCCGGGGAGAGCACCCCGGCTTTGGGTAGGGTCGGTCCCACCCTCAGTTGTCACAACTCAACGGAAAGTGGGAAGCAGGCCTTGCACCCGGTTGGTCGAGCGCAGAGCATGGACGCCGTGTCCGGGCTCGAGATCGCGCAGATCATCCCTTGGGGTGTCGCGCTGCTCCTCGCGATCCTCGTGATCGTCCTGCTGATCAAGCTGCGGCGTCCCGCGAGCATCGTGGAGAACGCGGTGCTGCAGGCCGTCCACCGGATGTCCAAGGCGACGCCGGACCTCCGCGAGGGGCTCGACGAACAGGTCGCCGACAAGATCACCAGCCAGCTGCTGGAGATGCTCGACTGCGTCGCCGTCGGCATCACCGACAGCGAAGGCACGCTGCTGTCCTGGGACGGCGAGGCCAACGACCACTACGTCGATCTCGTCGACGCCATCGGCAACGCGATCCGCAAACACCGCCGCGAGGTCGTCGCGCACGACAAGATGCCGTGCAACCACCGCGGCACCTGCCGGATGCGGACCGCCGTGATCGTGCCGCTGATCGTCGAGGGCGAGACCGAGGCGGCGCTGCTGGTCGTCGGGCGCACGCGCGGGCGGCTGGTGCAGATGGCCGACGCGGTCGCGCAGTTCGTCTGCACCCAGTTCGAGCTGGCACGCCTCGACGAATCGAAGAACCAGCTCCAGCAGGCGGAGATCAAGGCGCTGCGCGCGCAGATCTCGCCCCACTTCGTCTACAACGCGCTCAACACCATCTCGTCGCTGATCCGGACAGACCCGGAAGAGGCGCGAGAACTGCTTCAGGACTTCGCCGACTTCACGCGCTACTCGTTCCGGACGTCGGGCATGTTCACCTCGCTCGCCGAGGAACTGCGGAACATCGACCGGTACCTGACCATCGAGAACGCCCGTTTCGGCGGGCGGCTAGAAGTGCGGATGAAGATCGCGCCCGAGGTGCTTTCGGTGGTCGTGCCGTTCCTGATCATCCAGCCGCTGGTGGAGAACGCCGTCAAACACGGCCTCGCGTCGAAGCCTTCCGGCGGCTGCGTCACGGTGATCGCCGAGGACTACGGCGCCGAGGCGCTGATCAGCGTCGAGGACGACGGCATCGGCATGGAGCCTGCCAAGCTCGCGGACCTCCGCAGCCAGCACCGCACCGGCGCGCACGTCGGCCTCGGCAACATCAACCAGCGGATGCAGCAGGTGTTCGGCCGCGACTACGCGCTCATGGTCGAAACCGCGCCCGGTGCCGGCATGAAGGTGACCCTGCGGGTGCCGAAGTTCATGCCCGGTGTGCGGCCGAACCTGCCGGACTTCTCCGTCGACAGCACCGCCGTCCCCCCGCAGGGTGGCCCGCACGAGGCCAGCGGGGTGGCCGGTTCGCGCAGCGGCGTGCTGCCGTCCTGAACGTCGGTAACCTGGCGGTATGAGCGTTGCGGACAAGTTGACCTCCCGTCTCCCGATGATCGGCGACCGGGGTGAGCGCAAGGACGTCGTCGCCGTGGTGAAGCTGCACGGGGTCATCACGCCGACCCCGTCGCCACTGGCGAGGGGATCGATCAACCTCGCCGCCGTCGAATCGGCGCTGACCCGCGCGTTCGCGCACGACCGGCTGAAGGCCGTCGCGTTGCAGATCAACTCGCCGGGTGGGGCGCCGACGCAGTCGGGCCTGGTCGCGGAGCGGATCCGCCAGCTCGCCGACGAGAAGAACGTGCCCGTCCTGGCCTTCGCCGAGGACGTCGCCGCGTCCGGTGGCTACTGGCTGGCCTGCGCGGCCGACGAGATCTACGCGCACCGGACGTCGATGGTCGGTTCCATCGGCGTGATCAGCGGTGGGTTCGGGTTCACCGGCCTGCTGGAGCGGTTCGGCATCGAGCGGCGGCTGCACACCGCGGGGACGAACAAGTCCCGCCTCGACCCGTTCAGCCCGGAGAAGCCGGAAGACGTCGAGTGGCTGAAGAAGATGCACGGCCAGCTCCACGAACTGTTCGTCGACTGGGTCACCGAACGCCGGGGAGACCGCCTTTCCGGCTCGGACGACCTGTTCAACGGGGATGTCTGGCTGGGCGCCCGCGCGGTCGAACTCGGTCTCATCGACGGCGTCGGCAGCCTCCGTCAGGTGATCAGCGAGCGGTACCCGGACGCCGAGATCTCGATCGCCGAACCGAAGAAGGCCCTGCTGGCGCGGCTCGGCATCGGCGCTCCCGCCGCGGCGAGCGCGCTGCTGGACGCCGTGCAGCACAAGGCCGCGTGGAGCCGCTTCGGCCTCTGACCAGGGTAATGAACGGGACTTTCCTCGCAAAAGTTGCGAGGAAAGTCCCGTTCATCGCGTCGGGGCTGGGGGCAGATTCACCCGGACGGTGGTAGGCGTAAGTGGTTCAGACCAGGTGTCATATCGGACATACCGCTTTGTTGTGAACGGCAACAAACCCTCGACAGTGTTGACGAGGAGGTCCGATGTCCGTTACTTCTCCCCAAGCGAGCCGTCCGAGCCACCGGAGCCGCTGGAAGATCGCGCTCGGCGCGGCGGCCGGCGCGGCGCTGATCGCGGTTCCCCTCACGATCCCCGCTGCCGCCGCCGTCCCGCCCCCGCCGTCCGGCTGGACCACCGTGTTCACCGACGACTTCACCGGCGCCGCGGGTTCGCTCCCGTCGAGCGCGAACTGGATCATCGACACCGGTCACGCCTATCCCGGCGGTCCCGGCAACTGGGGCACCGGTGAGATCCAGAACTACACCGCGAATCCCGCCAACCTCGCTCAGGACGGTTCCGGGAACCTTCGGATCACGCCGCTGCGTGACGGCGCGGGCAACTGGACCTCGGGGCGGATCGAAACGCAGCGCACGAACTTCAAACCGCCGTCGGGTGGCGCGCTCCGCATCGAAGGCCGCATCCAGATGCCGAACGTCACCGGTGCCGCGGCCCTCGGTTACTGGCCAGCCTTCTGGGCGCTCGGCTCGCCGTATCGCGGCAACTACTGGAACTGGCCCGCCGTCGGCGAGTTCGACATCATGGAGAACGTCAACGGGATCGACTCGGTCTGGGGTGTGCTGCACTGCGGCGTCAACCCCGGCGGCCCGTGCGACGAGACCACCGGCCTCGTCGGCAGCCGGACCTGCCCCGGCGCGAGCTGCCAGAGCGCGTTCCACACCTACACCTTCGAATGGGACACGAGCGCCGTCCCCAACGTGTTCCGCTGGTTCGTGGACGGTCAGCAGTTCCATTCGGTCGATCAGAACCAGGTGGACGCCACCACCTGGGCGAACATGACGAACCACGCGGGCTACTTCGTGTTGCTGAACGTCGCGATCGGTGGCGCGTTCCCGAACAACAACTCCGGCACCACGACGCCGGGACCCGGGATCGTGCCGGGGCATCCGATGCTCGTCGACTACGTCACCGTCCTGACCCGCGGCGGCGGCACGACACCCACCACACCCACCACGACTACGAGTTCTCCCGGCGGCGGCAGCGCCTACAGCACGATCCAGGCGGAGTCCTACAGCCAGGCCACCGGGATCGCCAAGCAGGCCACGTCCGACTCCGGCGGCGGCCAGAACATCGGCCCGGCAGGCAACGGCGACTGGGCCCGCTATCCGAACGTCGACTTCGGGACGCGGACCGGCAGGCAGTTCCAGGCGCGGGTGGCGTCCGGCGCGGCGGGTGGCGTGAGCGGCCTCGTGGAGGTCCGGCTCGACAGCCGGTCGAACGCGCCCGTCGGCAGCTTCGCCGTCGGTGACACCGGCGGCTGGCAGAACTGGCGGACCGTTCCGGCGAACATCAGCGGGATCACCGGGAAGCACGACGTCTACTTGACCTTCGCGAGCGGCCAGCCCGCCGATTTCGTGAGCGTCAACTGGTTCACCTTCACCCCGTGAAGGAAGAGATGTGGCACGGCTAGGCGGTTCGTGTCACCGGAAAAGATGACGGCACCGGCCACCCCGGGCGCGGGGGTGGGCGGTGCCGTCCTTTTCGTTCGACTTTCGTGAGGCGGGCTGGACAGGGAACCCGGCAATGGGCATTATGCGACTCACTGTGAGTGCTCACGATGACACCCGGAAGCTCATTGTCCTTGCGGTGGACGATGAGCCCAAAGGGCTAGACGAACTAGTTCACTGTCTCCGGAACAGCCCGCACGTCGCCCTGGTCTTCCCGGCGATCGACGCTTCGGAGGCGCTGCGCCTGCTGTCCACCGACGACCCGAGGCTCGGCGACCGCAAGGCGCGCGGCCTCCCGATCGTGGACGCGGTGTTCGCCGACATCGACATGCCCGGACTGTCCGGGATGGAGATGTCCCGCGTGTTCGCCGCGCTGCGCCCGTCACCGGCGCTGGTGTTCGTGACCGGGCACGCCGAAGAGGCGGTCAACGCCTTCGACCTCGGCGCGCTCGATTACGTGCTCAAGCCGTACCAGCAGGACAGGCTCGACCGCGCGATCGTCCGCGTGATCGACAAACTCGCCGCGAACGCCGCGCCGCAGCGGGGCGGCCCCGAGGGCACGGGGCTCGTCCAGAACGACGACGAGGTCATCCCCGTCGAGCTCGCGGGCACCACGAAGCTGATCCCGCGCTCTTCGGTCCGGTGGGTCGAGGCGCAGGGTGACTACGCCCGGTTGTTCACCACCGACGGCAGCCACCTGGTCCGCATCCCGCTCGCACAACTCGAGGAGCGCTGGGAGAAGGCGGGTTTCGTCCGGATCCACCGGTCGTTCCTGGTCTCGCTGCCGTTGGTCACCGAGTTGCGGATGGGCCAGGGTGGCTACCAGGTCGTCATCGGCAACGAGGAGAAGGTGCTGCCGGTGAGCCGCCGTCACACCCGCGCGCTCAAGGACAGGCTGGTCGGCACCAACCGGTCGACGTAGCGTCGGATCATGACCGACGACTACTACCGCCGCGTCAACGGCGTCCGCGAACCGGACCCGACGCTGGGCAAGGGCAGGCACAAGAAGCCGCCGCAGCCCGAAGGCGCCGTCGTCGAGCCCGTGCCGGGTGCGCCGTCCGGCCCGAAACACGAGCAGGCGAAGCCCGAGCACCACGCGAAACCCAAGCGGCAGCGGGTGATCCTCGCCGATCCGCGGCAGGCCACGAGCACCCTGCGGGCCAGGGTCGAACTCGAAGAGCAGACCAGCTGGGGAAAGCTCCTCGTCCGGGATCTGGTGAAGATCCAGCTGCGGACGGCCTCCCTGCTGGCGCTGCTGGTGATGGGCACGCTGTGTTCACTACCGGTGCTGTTCTACCTGATCCCGTCGTTCGGACGAGTGGTCGTCGTCGGCATCCCGTTGCCCTGGTTGATCCTCGGCGTGGCACCGTTTCCGTTCCTGTTCGTCATCGGGCTCTGGTACAACCGGCTCGCCGAACGCCATGAACGCGACTTCGTCGACATGATCGAGAACTGATCGCGGAGCGGCACGGAGAGGAGGAGCATGATCACGCGCCCTCTTGTGGCCGAAGGCCCCGGAAACGCGGTCGCACATCGAGGTGACGTGTTCACTCAGTGGTGCCCTGGCGGCGCGTTTTCGTCAGCGCGCGATTAGATACCACTGTGCAGCTGAATCCGTGGGCCATCGCCGGCATCGTGCTGGTCGCGGTTCTGACCTTCTACCTGGGGCATCGTTCCTCGAGGTCGGCCGTCAGCACGCACGACTTCCTCGTCGCCCGCCGTACCGTGCGCTCCCGGCGCAACGCCGCCGCGATCTCCGGTGAGTACCTGTCCGCCGCGTCGTTCATGGGCATCGCGGGCATCGTGCTCAAGGACGGCGCCGACGCGCTGTGGTTCCCGATCGGCTTCACCGCCGGATATCTCGCGCTGATGCTGTTCGTCGCCGCGCCGCTGCGGCGGTCCGGCGCGTACACGCTGCCGGACTTCGTCGAGATGCGGCTGGGCTCGACCATGCTGCGCCGGGTTTCGACGGCGTTCGTGGTGTTCATCGGGATCCTCTACATGGCCCCGCAGCTGCAGGGCGCCGGCCTGACGCTGGCGACCATCCTGCCCGTGCCAGCCTGGGCGGGCGCGATCCTGGTGACCTTCGTGGTCGGCTTCAACGTGATCGCGGGCGGGATGCGTGCCATCACCGTCGTCCAGGCCTTCCAGTACTGGCTCAAGCTGTTCGCCATCGCGGTGCCGACGTTCATCCTGTGCATCGTGTTCGTCGGCTCCGGCGGGCCGGGCGGCGCGCGTCCGCTGGGGCAGCCTGCGCCGCCGATGTTCACCGAGAACACCACGATCTCCGTCCAGACCGACGTCACACTGAAGGTCACCTCGGTCACCGTGCTCGAGGCGTACGGCCAGATAGAAGGCGCGCGGGCCAACGGTTTCGCGGTGTGGACGCCGGAAGCCGGGCACAAGGTCACCAAGGGCACGACGCTGAAGTTCACCGCGGGCACCCCGGTCCCGGTGGTCAGTGACGCGCCCGCGTCCAACGGCGACTGGCTGCGGCCGGGCTCGGGCAGTCTCACCGATCTGCTGCAGGTCTATTCGCTGATCCTCGCGACGTTCCTCGGGACCATGGGCCTGCCGCACGTCCTGGTCCGTTTCTACACCAACCCCGACGGCAAGGCCGCGCGCCGCACGACGGTGCACGTCCTGCTGCTGCTCGGGCTGTTCTACCTGTTCCCGACACTGCTGGGCGCGCTTTCGCGGATGTACGTCCCGGAACTGCTGGTGACCGGGAAGACCGACGCGGCCGTCCTGCTGCTGCCGTCCGCGGTCCTCCCCGGACTCTGGGGGCAGATCCTGGGCGCGGTGACCGCGGCGGGCGCGTTCGCCGCGTTCCTCTCCAGTTCGTCGGGACTGCTGGTGAGTGTCGCCGGGGTGGTGTCCACCGACGTGCTGCCCGGCCGTGTCCGCGATTTCCGGGTGGCGACGGCGATCGTGGCGCTGATCCCGTTCGCGCTGGCGGTCCTGCTGCCGTCGGAGGACCTCTCGCTTTCGGTCGGGATGTCGTTCGCGCTGGCCGCGTCCACGTTCAGTCCGCTGCTGCTGCTCGGGGTCTGGTGGCGGAAGCTCAGCTGGCCAGGCGCGCTGGCCGGGATGCTCGTCGGCGGCGGACTGGTGCTGACCGCGCTGGTGGTCAACATCGTCAGCAAGTACACCGGCGGCTGGGCGCCGTGGTTCTCGAACCAGCCCGCGCTGATCACCGTGCCGGCGGCGTTCCTGACCACCTACGTGGTGAGCCGCGCGACCGGGTACGGGCGACCGGACGACGTCCACGGCGTGATGCTGCGGCTGCACGCGCCCGACCCGCTCGGGTTCATGCGCGATCGCGCGGTCGCCCGGTTCGGGCAGGCCGAGGAGAAGACGCGGACCACCGGAAAGGGTCGTCACCGGAAGTAGTTCACCCGGTCGTGTCGCAACGGTCTACGCAGAGTCGTCTCGTTCACTCAAATGGATTGCCCCTCTCGCGCCCCATAAGGGGCATGATCTCCCGTGACGACGAAATCGGCCAGGCGTCACGAGTGTTCGCGGCAGGTGGGAGGTCCGACGTGAGTGGCACCGAGCAAGACCTCGGCCCGGATCCGGAATCCGACTGGGAAAAGGTGCAGGCGAGCCCGGAATTCACCGAGCTGCGACGACGGCTCCGGGTGTTCGTCTTCCCGGTCTCCGTGCTGTTCCTGCTCTGGTATCTGCTCTACGTACTCCTCGCCGACTACGCGACCGCGTTCATGGGCACCAAGCTCTTCGGCAACATCACCGTCGGCCTCGTCTTCGGCCTGCTGCAGTTCGTGTCGACCTTCGTGATCACCGGCCTTTATGTCCGGTACGCGAACCGGAAACTCGATCCGCTCGCCGACAAGATCCGGCACGGGGTCGAAGGGACCGAACGGTGAGCACACTGGCCGCGGGCGTCCAAGGCAGCAATCCGGCGCTCAACATCACCATTTTCGCGGTGTTCGTCGCGATCACCCTCGTGATCGTTCTCCGGGCCAGCCGGAATACGAAGACCGCTTCCGACTACTACGCCGCGGGCCGCGCGTTCACCGGCCCGCAGAACGGGATCGCGATCTCGGGCGATTACCTTTCCGCGGCGTCGTTCCTGGGTATCGCCGGCGCCATCGCGATCAACGGCTACGACGGTTTCCTCTACTCCATCGGCTTCCTCGTCGCGTGGCTGGTGGCGTTGCTGCTGGTCGCGGAACTCCTTCGCAACACCGGCAAGTTCACCATGGGCGACGTCCTCGCGTTCCGGATGAAGCAACGCCCGGTCCGCGCGGCGGCCGCGATCTCCACCCTCGCCGTCTCGTTCTTCTACCTGCTGGCGCAGATGGCGGGCGCGGGCGGCCTGGTGAACCTGCTGCTCGGCATCGAGGGGAACCTCGGCCAGGACCTGGTGATCGCCGTCGTCGGCGTGATCATGATCCTGTACGTGCTGATCGGCGGGATGAAGGGCACCACCTGGGTCCAGATCATCAAGGCCGTCCTGCTGATCGCGGGCACGTTCGCGATGACGTTGTGGGTGCTCGGGAAATACGGCTTCAACCTCTCCAACCTGTTCCAAGCCGCCGTCGACAAGGGCGGACAGACCGGGGAAGCTTTGCTCGGCCCGGGTAAGCAGTACGGGAAGACGGGCACGACCAAACTGGACTTCCTGTCGCTGGGCATCGCGCTGGTGCTCGGTACCGCGGGCCTGCCGCACGTGCTGATGCGCTTCTACACCGTGCCGACCGCGAAGGACGCGCGCCGTTCGGTGGTCTGGGCGATCGCACTGATCGGCATCTTCTACCTGTTCACGCTGGTGCTCGGCTACGGCGCGGGCGCGCTCGTCGGCCCGGACGTGATCGCGAAGGCACCGGGGACGACCAACTCCGCGGCGCCGCTGCTGGCGCTCGAACTGGGCGGCCCGGTGCTGCTCGGGTTCATCGCCGCGGTGGCGTTCGCGACGATCCTCGCGGTGGTGGCGGGCCTGACGATCACGGCGTCGGCGTCGTTCGCGCACGACGTCTACGCCAACGTGATCAAGCGGGGCAAGACCGACGCCGACAGCGAAGTCCGCGTCGCGCGGATCACCGCGCTGGTGATCGGGGCGGTCGCGATCGTCGGCGGGATCCTCGCGAAGAACCAGA